>JBHELX010000016.1:0-84506 GCA_046262875.1 Gemmatimonadaceae bacterium
CCACAGATCTCGAATCGAATCCGTTGCGGCATCGCGCTCTTCATCGAGGAGCGGCGAAACAATCACCAGCTCTATCGAATCGACGTTGTCGCGGAGCGCGCTCGCTTCACGCAATGACGCGATAAGTGCAGCAGAAATATTTCCGCGGGCGTCTACCATGCGGGCAACGCTCAGCGAATCCAGCGCTTTTGCACCGAGTGAGCGTGCTATTGAATCGAACACGACAACCGCATCGCCCGCGCGATAGAGTCGCTTCACGCTGTCGGCTGCCTCGCCGACATTCGCAACGCCGCGCGAATCATCCATTAGAAAAACTCTTCCCGACACCTGGCGACTCGGCTTAATCACAGGACGAGCGAGTGCCGCGCCTGCGGCAAGAACGACCAATACTCTGAGCAACATCAACAGCAAATCAGATGGGCGAGTATCGCGCACGGTTGCAGTCGCGGCAGAATCGGGTACGAAGCGCGCAGTCGGAAGCACAGTCGATCGCGGTTGTCGCGTGACGATCAAATGCAGCGCGATGATTCCCGCCGCGAGCGCAATCGCGCTCCAGAGAAAACCAGGGGCAAGGAAGGTCATACGATTGCGCCGCCTGATCGAACGGCCGCGATTCTTCTGATCAGGTGATCCACTGTTTCCGCGCCTGTCACTGCGAGCGTATACGAAATTCCCGCATCGCTCCACTCGTGAGCAATCTCATCTCGCCAACTCGCGAATTTCTCGACGTATCGATCACGCGCTTCGCCGATCATCGGTCGCCTGATCTCAACGATCTCAGGATCCGATACCATCGTGCTCTCGTGCGAAGGATCCATCTCTTCCTGCGCGACCACGTGAATTGCGTGCACCTCGCGGCCCGCAGCAACCCAGCTGCTCGCGGTTGCCAGAACGTCGGCAGCATCACCGAGAAAATCGGTGACGATCACAAGCCGTCCACCCGATTGCGCAGCGATCGACACCGACGGAGCAAGAGGAGTAATTCCACCTGGCTGAGTTGCCGATACAGCGCGAATGATTTCCTGAATGACGCTTCGGCGCATGCGCGGAGAGAGCATGACTGGCTCATCTCCACCTGCAATCACGAGCCCGACCGGATCACCGCTGTTCCGAGCTACGGCGCCGAGTCCAACACCTAGCTGCGCCGCGAGCTTCCACTTTGCGCTGGTCGCAACTGGAAACGCCATCGATGCACTTGCATCGATTACAATCATTGTCGGCAGAATTGCGCGATCGTTGGACAGGCGGATGTACGCGCGATTGCTACGCGCAAAAAGCTTCCAGTCTATTCGCCGCGGATCATCACCTTGTCGATACGGCCGATACTCGGTGAACTCCGCCGAGATTCCTCTGAGGCGCGAAGTGTGCGCGCCTGGAATTCCTCCGCGAACAGCCGCCCGCGCGGGCCACCGGATTCCGCGCACTGCGTCGAGGAGATGCGCGTAGTCGTCGTAAGAGTCGACGTCCGACAGCATGCTATCGTCCGATGCAATTTTGCCGAGCCATTCCGCCAGTCGGGTACGAGCCATCCCGCTACTCCTCGAGCTCGCTAAACCTTGATGTCGCTCTTCGGCGGCTTCACATCCTCGAGAAGGCGATCGATGATCTGCTCGGCACTGATGCCTTTGGCTTCAGCGGCGAAATTCGGAAGGACGCGATGACGCAGCACCGGTCGCGCAACGCGAAGAATATCCGTCGGCGCGACTGCAAATCGTCCGGCGAGAAGCGCGTGTGCTTTTGCGCCGAGTATGAGTGCTTGTCCCGCGCGTGGGCCGGCTCCCCATCGAACGTATTTCTTCACCATCTCGCCGGCGTCGCTCTCTGACGGACGAGTCGCGCGAACGAGATTCGCGGCGAATCTAAGCGCAGGCTCGGCAGCTGGAATGTCGCGCACCATTCGTTGAAGCGCGCGTGTCTCTTCTCCGCTGATTACCGGAGTAAGTGGATCAGGATCGGCGCCTGTTGTTGCGCGGAGAATTCCTACTTCCGCGTCCTCATCGGGATAACCGATACGGATATCGAACAAAAATCGATCGAGCTGCGCCTCCGGAAGCGGATACGTTCCTTCCTGCTCGATGGGATTCTGCGTGGCGAGAACGAAGAATGGCTCGGGTAGATTCATCGTATCGCCGGCGGCGGTTACGCGATGCTCTTGCATCGCTTCCAGTAAAGCGGCCTGAGTACGCGGTGGTGCGCGATTGATTTCGTCGGCGAGAAGAATGTTCGCGAAGACTGGTCCACGCGCGAACCGAAACGATCTCGATCCGGTCGCCGTATCTTCTTCCATGATCTCCGTGCCGGTGATGTCGCTTGGAACGAGATCGGGAGTGAACTGAATTCTCTTGAAATCGAGATCCATGGCTTCAGAGACGCTGCGGATCATCAATGTCTTGGCGAGTCCGGGCACTCCTACGAGAAGTGCGTGGCCGCCTGCGAGGAGCGCCATGAGAATCTCGTCGATGACCGCTTCCTGGCCGACGATGCGCTTGCCGACTTCGGCGCGCAGCCGAGATGCCGCAGCGAGGAGATTTTCGCGCGAAGATGAATGCGCTTTAGCGGTCATCGATTGCAAAGCCATAGAAGAGGAAAGCTATTGGAGGCTCATCTGAAATGTAGCGGCAGCAAACTGTAATTCTTTTGTAAGACAATCGACGGCGGGACTCGGCGCGAGCTTGGTGGCGGTGGACATTGAGATATCACTAGTTGGCCACCGAAGCACCGAGAACACCGAGGGGCACCGAGAACAGCGTAACTGCGGGGGTTTTTCTTATTAAACTGCGGAACAGCGGTCTGCTTTTCCGAAGTTCCGCTGTTAAAAAAAATCATTTGTATCCCCAGGGCCAACACCTCCGAACCAGCCCAAGTGCTTTCTGATCGACGGTTTCCCCACATGTTGCCTGAACGACTAAATTCGCACTATGCGAATCCAAACTATCTGTGCCTGCATCTGCATTGGACTGCCGACGCTCAGTGCACTCGCGCAGGATGGTCTGCATCTCATCCCTCAACCTCGCGAGATTCGCAGCGAGGGCGGCGCGACACCACTCAGCGATGGCATTCGAGTCGGAGTGCCACGCGATCCGGATGATCGAAACGCAGCGACCGATCTCATCTATGCTCTGAGAAATCGCCACATCGTCGTGCGAGAGTCCGCTCCTGTCCGGGTCGCATTCATTAGAAGCGATCGGCCGCAAGCGAAAGAGTTACTTCGAAAAAACTCGATTCAGATCACCGCGGAAATGCAGGACGAGGGCTACGTCATCATTTCTGACGCGCATGGCATTGTCGTCATCGCGCCGAACGCAGCCGGAATGTTTTACGGCGCGCAAACTGTGAAGCAGCTCATTCGAGGATCCGGTCCTACGGCTCGACTCGAGCGCGCAACGATCAGAGACTGGCCCGCAATGAAGTATCGCGGATTCCACGATGATCTCTCTCGCGGACCGGTACCGACTCTTGCGTTTCAAAAGAAGCAGATGCGGACTCTCGCTGCATACAAGATCAACGTGTATTCGCCGTATTTCGAGCACACACTCGAGTACCCGTCGAATCCACTCATCGCTCCGCCGGGCGGCGCGATGACAGACAAGGAGGTTCGCGAGCTCGTCGCGTACGCCCGTCGCTACCATATAGATGTAATCCCCGAGCAGGAAGCGTTCGGACATCTGCATCACGTCCTGAAGTACGAGCTCTACTCCTCACTCGGCGAAACACAACACGGTCACGTGCTGGCGCCGGGACAAGCCGGCTCGTTACCACTCATTCGTCAAATGTTCGCACACATCGACTCACTGTTTCCGAGTCGATTCATTCACATCGGCGCTGACGAAACGTTCGAGCTCGGGCGAGGCCAGACAGCGGAGCGCGTCCGTGCTGAGGGAATCGGCGCTGTCTATTTGGATTTCCTGAAGCAGATCGAAGTGATGCTCCGCCCCAGCGGAAAACGGTTTTTGTTCTGGGGCGACGTTGCGATGAATTCGCCCGATCTCGTGAAGACACTACCGAAATCGCTTGTGCCGGTTGCGTGGACGTACGGTGTCGATACTTCGTACGCGAGGTTCATTCTTCCCTTTCGCAACGCCGGAATGGAAACGTGGGTCGCACCCGGTGTGAGCAGCTGGAACCGCGTGTATCCCGACAACGCAGTCGCACTCGTCAACATCCAGCGCTTCGTGCGAGACGGACAGCGATTGGGAGCAACGGGATTGCTCAACACTTCGTGGGATGACGACGGTGAGTCGTTGTTCAATCAGGTTTGGTATGGAACATTGTTCGGCGCAGCGGCGGGATGGCAAAGCGGCGAAAGCAGCATCGTTCAATTCGAAAACAGCTTCGGTGAAATTTTTCACGACGACACAACCGGTTACATAAACAAGGCGCAAGAGAAGCTCAGCGCTGCGCATGCGTTATTGAGTCGAGCGGGCGTGGGCGACGCTAGCGATTATCTCTTCTGGCTCGATCCCTGGAGCGAGGAAGGAAAACTCACCGCGCAGAAGATTCGCCCCGCGACACACGACCTTCGAATGCTCGCAGAATCAGCAATGGTCTATGTCGCGGAGGCGGATCGTGCTCCGCTAATGGAACAGGACGCTATCGATGCTCTGGCGCTCGGCGCGCGAAAGATCGATTTCATCGGCATGAAGTTTCAATTCGCCGACGAAGTCGTGCAGATGTATTCGCGGGCAAGCGACACGACCAATAAATCGAGTAGTCGGGACCTTGCTGACATCACTGGAATCAATGGTCGGCTTCAAGATATACGCGATGGATATTCGCTGATTCGCGACGAGTACGAGAAAGCGTGGTTGAAAGAGAACAGACCGTACTGGCTTCACAACGTTCTCGTGCGCTACGACCTCGCGACTCAGCTATGGGTTAATCGCGCCGATCAGGTCAACCTCTCGCGCCAGCAATGGTATCGCACTCGCCGACTGAAATCGGCGGCGGATGTCGGAATACCGGACAGTATGCCTGGTCTTGCGATGGCGCCGCCCGCCTAGCGGCGCGCCGTCGAAGAGCGTCTTCTAACTCGTTTTCTGCAACGTAACGCGGACGTCGTACCGTTGACCTGCGACGACTTCTACGGTGGTCGTCTCTGATTGACCAGTAGCCAGGATATATCCCGTCGGCGGTGCTACCCGAATAGTTGCTAGTCCCGAAGATGCACTACCACTGAATGGTCTATCATTATTGGTCACACCCCTTCCATAAATGCCATCCGCTGATTCAAGCTCGGCAAAGGCTCCGTTGATTGCTCGGCCCTGAATATCGACAATGTGGACAGTCACGAACGCTAGCTGCGGATCAACATCTCGGACTCGTTTCCATCCGAGCCTGTAGCTACCGGAAGAAAATGTCAGCGTTATGGGATTGCTTGATAGGTAAACGTCAGCACGCAAGGTGCCGAGACCTTTTTCGGAATGGAGCTGGAGGGGGATACCCGAATCCCAGCTTCCTACATCGATGCTGAGAATATCTGGTGCAGGAGCAGCACTAAATGGCATGCAAGTCTTTCGGGTTTCGATGATTGTTGTGTAGAGTGGCTCTGTTGCCCCCAATTGCGGTGTGAGGCTAAGCTGTCCGTCCACGATTGCTGTTGGGCAGCTCCCTGCTTCAATAGCTGCTGGCAGAGGCTTGCCATCGACCTCATAGAGTACGTACACGCCTGCAATTCGAGCATTATCAGGAGACGTTGATCCCGTACAGCTCGTAACGATCAACAGTATAGAAACGAAAACAGATCTACCAACGCAAAGGTTCTTCGAAAACATCAGGGACTATTCCATGGCCGGAGTCTTATATCGCTCAAGCTTCTAGACGGGGGATTCAATAAGAATACCAAAGAGGATTTTCTTACATCACCCATTAACTTTCAGCAGCAACCCTACAATCAATGAGTCAGATGTCCTTTAGTTCCCGTTTCGGCACGATGGGCATAAGCCTCGTCGTGCTGCTCGCCGGCTGCGCTGTGAATGAAGCGAAACCTGCTCCATCGATCGAGCAGGCTTCAACTCCAAAACTCGATCCTGTGATGGTCAGCGCGGGAAGCGCGCTGAATGCGATCAAGCCCGATTCGGCCGTCACGAAATCCGATACAGCCAAGGCTACAAAACCGAGTATCAGCGTTCCATCGGTTCCCGGCCGCAGCAAGAAGGACAGCCTCGCGCTCGTTGCCGCGATCCGCGCTGGAATGAAAGACACGCGATGGCCGGTAAATACCGTAACTCCATTGCCCGGGTCGATTCTTCCGGCACACCGCATCGTGGCCTACTACGGCAATCCTCTCTCGAAGAAAATGGGAGTGCTCGGCGAGTATCCACCGAATGAGATGCTGGCTCGTCTCGATAAGGAAGTTGCGGCGTGGAACAAGGCTGATCCGACGCACCCGGTTCAGCCGGCGCTACATCTTATAGTAGTGGTGGCCCAGGGTTACCCTGGTCGAGACGGGAAGTATCGATTGCGAATGGCCGATACTCTCGTTGAAAAAGTTTCCTCGTGGGCCGCGCAGCGAAATGCGATTCTCTTTCTCGACGTCCAGGTTGGAAAAAGCACAGTTCAGGAAGAGATCCCGCGGCTCGAGCAATTTCTCAAGCGTCCAAACGTTCATTTGGGAATCGATCCCGAGTTTTCGATGAAGCACGGCGAGAAACCGGGAACGAAGATTGGAACGATGAGCTCAGAGGATGTGAACTTCGCCATCAAGTATCTCGCGAACCTGGTCGCCGCGAACAATCTTCCGCCAAAGATCCTGATCGTTCATCGCTTCACGCGCAACATGCTGACTGACGCGAAGAACATTCACCTGGATCCGCGTGTGCAGCTCGTGCTGAATATGGACGGCTGGGGAAATCCATGGCTCAAGTTCGATTCGTACCGGGATTACGTCGAGGCCGAACCTTTGCAGTTCACTGGATTCAAGCTGTTCTACCACAATGACACGAAAAAGGGCGAGCCCCTTTTGACACCCGGTGAAGTTTTACGTCTGACTCCAGCGCCTCTGTACATCCAGTACCAGTAACAGTTGGATGATTGCAACGGTCGATCCCGCAACGGGAGATACGCTCAAGACTTTTAAGCCCGCAACCAATCGGCAAATCGATGACGCGCTGACTCGCGCGGAAAACGCATTTCGTGAACATCGATTGCTCTCCTTCGCGGATCGCGCTGCTTTGATGACGCGTGCTGCCGAGATTCTCGAGGACGAGAAGGACAAGTTCGGCAAATTGATGACGGTTGAGATGGGGAAGCCCATCGCGGCCGGAATAGCTGAAGCCGAAAAATGCGCGCTCGCGTGTCGATACTATGCCGAGTGCGCGCAGAGTTTTCTCTCTGACAGGAACGTTGTCGTCAAGGATGGCCGAGCGTGGATTGCCTTCCAGCCCCTTGGCGTAGTGCTCGCGGTGATGCCGTGGAATTTTCCGTTTTGGCAGGTGTTCCGATTTGCGGCGCCCGCGTTGATGGCCGGAAATGTCGGAATTCTCAAGCATGCGTCGAATGTCCCGCAGTGTGCGCTCGCGATCGAAGACGTTTTCAAGCGTGCTGGATTCGCTGATGGAGTTTTTCAGACTCTGATGATCGGAACTGCGCCGGTAGCCAAGATAATTGCTGATCGTCGCATCGCTGCTGTCACACTCACGGGAAGTGAGGGCGCAGGTCGCAAAGTGGCGAGCACCGCCGGGAAGAATCTCAAGAAAGCGGTGATCGAGCTTGGTGGAAGCGATCCCTTCATCGTCATGCCTAGCGCGGATCTCGAGAACGCTGCGAAAACTGCGGTGACGGCGAGGATGATCAATAACGGTCAGAGCTGCATTGCCGCGAAGCGATTCATCATCCACGAAAAGATCTACAGCGATTTCATGAATCGCTTTGTTGCCGGGGTGAAAGCATTGCGCGTTGGAGATCCGATGGATCCGAAGACGCAGGTGGGCCCACTCGCGACAGCGCAGATAAGAGATGATCTCGAGAAGCAGGTGAAGGCGACGGTGAAGGCTGGAGCTCGTGTGCACGTCGGCGGCAAGCGAATCGATCGCGCCGGATACTTCTACGAGCCGACGGTTCTTTCGGATATTCCTGCAGGATCGCCGGCAGAGTCGCAGGAATTGTTCGGACCAGTCGCGTCAGTCTGGAGAGTCTCTTCTATAGATGAGGCGATTCAGAGGGCGAATGGAACGAGCTTCGGATTGGGCGCGAGTGCGTGGACGGAGGATGCAGGGGAGCGCGCGCGTTTTGTCCGGGACATCGAAGCCGGTTTGATTTTCATCAACGGAATGGTCGCATCTGAGCCTGCGCTTCCATTCGGGGGTGTGAAAAGCTCAGGCTATGGCAGAGAGCTTGGCGAGTTCGGGATTCGCGAGTTCGTCAACATCAAAAGCGTCAAGTTGAAGAAAATCGATTGAACGGATAAAAACTTCTTCAACGGGGATTTACCTCGATCTTGTGAACTTTGAACTGGACCGTCACAGTCTGGTTCTCGACAGCATTTGCCGGTTTGTAATTCGTCTCATCCGCAGCCAGCGCCCACTGAGTCTGTATCGGGAAGAAGACGAGATAATCCTGCACGAGCACTCCGCCGTCTTCTGTTCCGAACTGCGCCTTTCCATCGGATCCCGTAACAGCAGTTCTCCAGATCGTCGCCTTGTCAGGCAGCATGAGATTCACATGAACTTGATCAGCCGGAGCGCCGTTGTCGTCTGTCGCTACTATGCCGACTTCTCCGATAGCGTACCCGGGTGCGCTCGTGCTATTGCACCCAACCGCGAAAACCGATAAGGCCGAAACAATAGACAGTCGGACAAATCGCGAACGAATATGATTCATCTTCCCTCCAGCTGCGGGTGACAGTGTAACGGGTTCAGTCTTGCTTTACCAGCCATTTACCCTATCCCACTCATTTATCACCTGCCTCCCGCCCCAGACGACATAGTACTTGTCGTATGCTGCGGCGGTGAGACACGAATGGTTCGGAGCAACGCGAACTTTCGTTCCAACTGAGAGCTTCTCGAACGGCAATACCTCGCTTTTCAAAACACCGTGTTCCTGCGACACGCGCTCGATGATCGCCTCGCCGTATGTCGGCCGTCCATCTATGTCCAACACGAGACCGTAGCCGGCATCCTGACTCGACCCAGCTGTGCTTCTGTCCTTCGATAACGCCAATGCGCCCGCATCGATCAGGACTTCATTCTTCCATGGGTGACATCCAATCACCGACGAAAGCACAGTGACTGCAATGTCATCGCGCGTGCACGAGCCAATGGCTGCCTGAAATAAATCCTGGAACATGTAGACGCCGGGCCGCGCCTCGGTGACCCACTTCATGTTCTCGACGTGAGACATCGTCGGAGTCGATCCGACAGAAACTACATCACATGACATCCCTGCGGCACGAAGCCTGTGCGCCGCTGTCGTAACCGCGAGTCGCTCGTCTTCCGCGACCTTCTTTATTTCTTCGACGGTATGGCAGTTGTACGAATGACCGGCATGCGTGAGGACCCCAGCGAGTTTGTCGCCGAGGGCTCTTCCAATCTCGAGGAGTGTTTCACTATGCGGATCGACTCCGGCTCGTCTCTCGCCGGAATCGATTTCAATGAACGCTTTGATGCCGTCGCGCTCCTTCGCGATCTCTGCCGCGACTGCGACGTCATCGGTCAGGACATTTAGTTTCACATCGCGACTAATTAACACCGAGACACGATGCAGCTTCTCCGGCGTGATACCAACCGCGAGCGTGATGTCACGGAATCCACGCTGAGCGAAATACGCAGCCTCAGCAACCGTCGACACCGTGATCCCGCCCGCCTCACCATCTACAGCAAGTCGGCCGACATCAGCTGACTTCGCTGTCTTGAGATGAGGCCTGAGCGACACACCATGACGGTGCATCCTCTCGCTCATCAGATGCAGATTGCGTTTGAGAATTCCCTCGTCCAACACCAGGCACGGCGTCTGAAGATCACCTAATTCCACCGTCGGCACCTCGGCGAAATGCTCAGTTTGCGAGTAGGGAGGATTCAGTTATTGAGTTTGGCATTTCGAGTAGCATTGCCGTGGCGACACATCGCGACGCTCCTCGTCCTACGAGTGGCGCAATGATGTGTCGCTCGGCAATGCTACTGATAACGCCAAACTCAATAACTGAACCCTCCCTACTCGCAAACTGAGCGGCGTTATCGAAATCTGTTCCTCGCAAGTCCTCTAGCGTTCTCAACCTCCCCCTTGCCTGAGGTTATTCGGATATAGAATTACATCGATCCGATGCCGCGCATCGATCAGATGCGCACGAGTATCGGGATCACCAGCTCGAGGAATCGCTGAGCGGATTTCTGAATCGAGCGTCAGCAGCTCATTCCTCAACAATCCGCGCGCTTCATCAGGCGGCGGTGCAAACTGAGCCGCGAATTGTGGCGGCACACCTGCGGGCGCAGTCGGGAATGGACCATTGATTTTCGTCCCGACCTGATCGAGATACGCATACTGAAGATTTCGCCTGAACGCATCGATCCTCACACTCGGCGCCGATACTTCCGTCCAGATTCCGCCGCGAATGTCGTCGAGCTCCTGTCGCAGCGAATAAGTATTCGCCTTGTCAGTCGCCATAGCATTGTACTCGATCAATCGCGCCATCCGCTGATTGTTGAGAAGCGAAGTGAGAACAGCGGCCTGCGCGTTGCGAATTCGCGTCATCGCTCCGCTTGGCTCTATGCGTCTGAGAAGCGCCGGATCGATGAAGAATTGAGGAGTCTTGAAAACGTTATCGTTGATGAACTCCATCGCTGCTCGCTGCTTATCGCGAGGATACGGCGTGAATCGAGCGCCTGGCTGATTTCCATACTTCTCCTGCGACGACGATCCGCCGACTACGTTCGCGACATGACCGACTTCACGACTCCACTGCCCAATCAATCGCGTGTATAGCTCGGTCAGATCATCATTGTCATCGGCCGGATGTACACCGGCTGTCATCAGCATCGGCATGATGCGCTTGATGTTCTTGAGGCCAAGCGCAGTTGATTTCACCGGATCTGCGTCCCCCACTGCCTCGGTCTCTTCGCCCGGATCGGCGCCGTTGCTGTTCGACGTCGAGAAGCGATACCACGGAATCGAATCCTGTTGACGCGCCCACATGTCGAGAGTTGGACGCTCTTCTTCCGGAGTGTGCGCCGAAGGAATCGGCGTGTAACCCCACATCACGGCAAAGCGATCGTACGTTCCGACTCTCGGAATGAGATCGTGGAGCGCGATGTGATCTTCGGGCTGTGCGACGTAATTGAATCGCGCATAGTCCATGATCGAGGGGGAATGCCCCATCTTCGCCACCCAGGTCGCACTGTGAATGCTGTCCGCCGGATATTCGGCACTCGCTTTCATGTTGTGCTGGAACCCAAGTGTATGCCCGACTTCGTGCGCGACTACAAACTGAACGAGCTCGCCCATCAAGGAATCCGGGAACGGAAGATGTTGCGCGCGCGGATCGAGTGGTGCGACCTGCGTGAAGTACCAGTCACGCTGAAGATTCAGAATATTGTGGAACATTCGCACCGAGCCGTTGAGAATCTCGCCGGTGCGAGGATCATGCACGTGCGGACCGACAGAATTCTCGACGGTCGAAGGAAGCCACCGCACAACGGTGTGCCTGATGTCTTCCGGCGACCAATCCGGATCTTCCGCCGCACTCGGCGCGTCTTTCGCGACGATTGCGTTCTTGAATCCCGCTGCCTCGAACGCAGGCTCCCATTCTTCGATTCCCGCCTTTATGTACGGCACCCACTTCTTCGGAGTCGCCGGATCCACGTAATACACGATCTGTTTCACTGGCTCGGAGAGCGCGGCGTTCGGGTCTTTCTTCTCGAGCCGGTAACGCGTGATGTAGCTGCGCGGAACTGAACGATGCTGATCGGTTCCGAAATCGATCTGTTGTGCGGAGAAATACCCGACGCGATCGTCGTAATACCGCGGCATCATCGGATGGTCGGGTAGATGCACCATGCTCCAGTGCGCAACAACGCTCTGTGCAAGCCGAGGCGCCTGTTGACCACCACCGCCGGGACCTCCCGGTGTCGGTCCAGTTGGAGGAGGGGGCGTCGCAGTCTGCGTAGCTTCCACTTCGACATTCTCCGGAAACGCAACCGCTCTCTCGATGAACGACCTCTTTTCGTCTATCGAGCCGCGAGATGAAGCGAATTCAGGAACGCCCGTTGTGTACAATCGCGTAACATCGATGACCGCTGCACTGTCTGGACCGTACGCTTCTACAGGAAAAATCGCTACGATGGCGGGATTGCTCGATTCCTGCACCGCGCGATAAACCGGCAGCGTCGAATCCGCGGTGAATGCGAACGATGGACTTCTGAGAATCACACGATTGCCCGAGCGCTCCCAGCGCAAAGTGCGCTCGGTGAACTGATCGCCGCCGTATCCATCGAAATCACCAGCGTTGACAGCGGATCTCTCGAAGCGTCCGACCATCAACATGTCGTGATTCATTTCTTTTGCCGGAATCTCGAAGTACAGCTTGTCGCCGACGATGTGAGTCTTGAACATTCCGACGCGGGTCTTCGCTTCTTTCGTGATCACGCGTGGATATGGACGTGGTCCAGTCGGTGTTGATTTCGAGCTGTCGCTCGTCGCGCCGCCGCCTGCGACCGCATTGGCAGAGGGAGAGGTTCCATTGCGCGCACCGCGCGTCGTCGGAGCGGGTGCGGTTTTCGGTGCGGGATGCGAGCAACCGATTGTCGCCAGCGCGACCAGTGAGCCGGTCAATACAATGCTTTTCATCATGTCCATCGGGTTAAGTGTGAGCGATCTCTATTGCTTTCCTCTATCGTACAATTCGTCCAACCGTCCATGGAACTCCCGCCGCATCGAGCGCACGGTTGAGCGCCGGGATTTTCGTCGACTGCAATGCGCTGAGTCGCGCTGCCTCGCGCGCGAGGTCCGTCATCGCCAGGTCGAGAGTCTCTAGCTGAATCTGCGTCGGCGGCGAAGTCACATCCCCAATTTCTCCCGCGACGCCATTCACACGATCCTGAATCGACGGATGGAATTTCTTATCGTCGACGTCGTTCGCATCCGGGCCGGTGCGGCCTCGAGTCTTGAGGAGAATGTCATCGAGATCTTTGTCTATCGCGTCCGCTTGCCTGGTGAGACTATCGGGCGCGCCACTATTCTTGATTGCTGTCTTTGCTTCCGTAATCTGTTCCTTCAGCAACTCCGCGGTGCGCACAACAGCTTGTACTCGTCCCTGCTGCAAGCCTGAGCTTACGCGCATCTCCCACAACGCGCGGTACTCAGCCGGACTGAGTGGAACGAGCGGATCAGGATTTACTACAACCTGTGTCTCAGACATTTGCGTTGTGGCAGTGTCGCGCCCTGCGAGCGACAGCCGGGCCGAGTATTTGCCGGGAAGAACGAATGCGCCCGTTGGCTGATTTCGGTTTCCCCGCCCGCCCTGCGCTCCTGGCGCGGCCGGACTGATGTACGGCGGACCGAGCCTCAAGTCCCACGTCGCGCGATGCATTCCCGGCTTTGTGTTCGTCGTCAGATCGCGAATCTTCTTTCCCGTCGAATCATAAATCGCGAGCGTCAACGATCGACCCTTTGGCAAACTGTCCTTCACATAATACGTGAGCGTCGTTCCATAGGGAGGATTCGGCGCACTGAATGAACGTTCCCCAAGCGAGCCGGCTCCGCGCGCGCCACCCGGGATCGAGCTGTTGTAATTGAACAGCGTCGCTTGCTTCACCGGGAAGAGGTAGATATGGCTGGCACGATCTGCCTCTGAAAGTTTCTCGAGCGGCGTGATGTCATCGATGATGTAGATGCCGCGCCCGTGCGTTCCGATCACAAGATCATTTTCACGAGGATGAATTTTTATGTCGTGAACAGGAACAGTTGGAAGATTGTATTGCAGTCTCGACCAGCTCTTGCCGCCATTCCCCGAGTAATACGCACCCATCTCGTTGCCAGCGAACAAAAGCCATGGTGCACGAGGATGTTCACGAATCACCTGCACTGACGAGATCGGAAGATTCGACGAGATCGAAGTCCACGTCTTGCCATAGTCCGTGCTCTTCAATACGTACGGCTTGAAGTCATTGCTGCGATGTCCGTCGAACGTCGCGTATACAGTTCCTTCATCATGACTCGATGCAACCACTCGGCTCACGTATGTCATGTCGGGCACGCCGGGGAACTTGTCGATCTTCATCCATGTCGCGCCGTCATCACGCGAAACCTGAATCAGCCCGTCGTCTGTCCCTACATACAGTAGTCCCTTCCTGATAGGCGACTCATCGACTGTACTGATGTTGCCGAAGTCCGCTGTTCCCGCGTGACGCGCAACTGCGTCTTTTGTCCAAAGCTTTCCCATCAACGGCAGCTTGTCGCGGTCGAGTTGCCGCGTTAGATCGCCGCCGAGTTGTGTCCAGCTGTCCCCGCGATTCGGGCTGCGGAATAAGTAATTCGCGCCCATGTACACGGTGTTGTGATCGTGCGGTGAGACGAGAATCGGAGCACTCCAGTTCCAGCGCAGATTCTGCGCGCCGAATTTCGGCTGTGGCTGAATGCTTTTCTGTTCTCCGGTCTTCACATCGTACCGAATCACGCCGCCATTCTGATACTCGGCGTAAACGACATTCGGATCAGTTGGATCAACCGCTGAATAAAATCCATCGCCGCCGACTGTCACGTACCAGTCGCTGTTTGTGATTCCCTGCCGATTTCTCGTCTGGCTCGGCCCTGCCCAGCTGTTGTTGTCCTGAAGTCCGCCGTACACATAGTAGTACGGCTGACGATTATCGAGATCGATCGCGTAGTACTGAGCAATCGGCAGGTTGCTGACAAAATCCATAGTCTGTCCGCGATCGTGCGTGATGTACACGCCACCATCATTTCCCACGACGAAATGATCCGGATCCGTAGGATCGATCCACATCGCGTGATAGTCCACATGCGCGGAAGTCGCAGTGGGCTTCGATGTCGCTCCACCATCTTCAGAAACGAAAATCGGTACGCCGAGCAGGTAGATGCGATCCGGATTTTTTGGATCGACGCGAATCTGGCTCATGTACCAGGGATACTCGAAGTACGTGCCGGTCTTTCTCCAGCTCGCGCCGTAATCATCCGAGCGATAAAGCTCGGGAGTTTTCGTTTCCATCGTCGCGTAGATCGTGCGCGGCTGTGAGCGGCTTATGTCGAGTCCGATTCGGCCGATATCTCCCGTGGGTAATCCCTCAGTGAGCTTCGTCCATGTCGAGCCACCATCGATGGATTTGTAAATCCCGCTCTCGGGTCCACCACCGACGAAGCTGTATGCTTTGCGCTGACGTTGAAACGCAGCCGCGTACATGATGTTGGGATCAGTCGGATCCATTGCGACATCGGTGACGCCGGTGTGCTCGCTGATCTTGAGCACGTTCGTCCACGTTTTTCCGCCGTCGGTAGTCTTGAACAATCCGCGCTCACCGCCGTCGGCCCAGAGCGGGCCGACTGCCGCGACATAAACGATGTTTGGATTTGTCGGATGAATCACGATTCGGCCGACGTGTTGCGACGTCTTGAGTCCCATGTTGGTCCACGTTCTTCCGCCGTTCTCGGACTTGTAGACTCCGTCGCCCCACGAGGAGCTACGTTGATTGTTCGCTTCGCCCGTTCCAACCCAGACGATTTCAGGATTCGATGGCGCGAGCGCTATGTCGCCAATCGATGAGGTGCTCTGCTTATCGAATACCGGTTCCCATGTCGTTCCTGCATTGACCGATTTCCAAACTCCACCCGATGCAGCCGCGGCGTACATGATTTTTCCGAGACGATCCCCGACTCGCGATTCAGGACCTTCTGCTACAGCCAGATCGACGACTCGTCCGCTAGTTACCGCCGGACCGATTGGCCGCCAGGCGAATTCGCCAAGCATAGCGGAATCGTAGGTCGCCGCGTTGAATGCTGTTTTGGGAGGAGTCTTCGCCGCAGGCGCCGGTTTGGTCCTGGAAGTTTTTTGTGCGCTTAGAGGAAAGGAGGCGGCGGTGAGAGCGAACAATGTCGAGCAAATGACAACTCGTGCTTTCATTAGAGTACAAACCTGGGGATTTGTGAGTATAAGGGCCACAAATGTTAACATTAGGAACACCCGAGAGCGATAGAGCGACAGAGCGATAGAGCGACAGGCGATTGAGCCATAGAGCGATTGAGCGATTGACCGATAGAGCGGCGATGCGGGTGCCGCGATTCAAACGCGCCCCGCATCCGGCAAACGGATTCCCTCCTGGCCCGAAGCCGAGGTACCCGTTTCAGTTTCTCGTCGAGGTAGCACGCAATCCGCTGGCGATGATGGTCGCGATGGCGGGTGATTATGGCGACATCGCTCACTACAAGATCGGACCGCAGCACCTCTTTTTCTTCAACCACCCCGATTTGATTCGCGACGTCCTCGTCACGAGTCAGAAAAACTTCCACAAGAGTCGCGGCCTCGAGCGCGCAAAGCGCCTACTCGGCAATGGCCTTCTCACGAGCGAAGATGAATTTCATCTGAGGCAGCGTCGGCTCGCGCAGCCGGCGTTCCATCGTCAGCGGATCGCGTCATACGGAACTACGATGGTGGATTTCGCAGAGCGAACGCGCGCGAGCTGGCGCGATGGCGATACCGTCGACATGCACTCCGAGATGATGCGGCTCACGCTGGGCATTGTCGCGAAAACGCTGTTCGACGCGGACGTTGACTCAGAGGCTCGCGAAATCGGACAAGCGATGACGACGGCGTTCGAGTCTTTCAATTATGCGATGCTGCCGTTCACCGAGTATCTGGACCATGTGCCGATACCGGCAGTCCGGAGATTCAATGCAGCGCGCGATCGTCTCGATCGAACGATTTTCAGAATGATTCGCGAGCGGCGCTCGAGTGGCGAGGATCGTGGCGATCTACTCTCGATGCTACTGCTCGCTCAGGACACGGAAGGCGACGGAACCGGAATGAGCGACTCGCAGCTTCGCGATGAGGCTCTCACGATTTTTCTCGCGGGACACGAGACCACAGCCAACGCGCTGACGTGGACGTGGTATCTCCTGTCGCAGCACTCCGAAGCGGAAGCGCGACTTCGTGCCGAGGTCGATTCGGTACTCGACGGGCGAAGTCCAACGGTTGATGATCTCCAGAATCTTCCTTACACTCGCATGATTCTGTCGGAGTCAATGCGACTTTTCCCGCCGGCGTGGGCAATCGGCAGGCGAGCGCTTCAAAGTTTCAAAGCGGGAGACTACGAAATTCCAAAAGGATCTGTGGTACTGATGAGTCAGTACATCATGCATCGTGATCCGCGATTTTTTCCGGAGCCCGAGCGATTCGACCCCGAGCGTTGGACAGCCGAAGCACAAGCGCAACGTCCAAAGTTTTCTTACTTCCCATTTGGGGGCGGTCCGCGCGTTTGCATTGGCGAGCAGTTCGCGTGGATGGAGGGGATCTTGTTGATCGCAACGATCGCGCAGCACTGGCGAATGCGACTCATGCCCAATCAGGTCGTGGACATTCAACCGCTCATCACGTTGCGGCCGAAATACGGAATGAGGATGACAACCGAGCGGAGATGAAAGTGCTTCGTCTTCAGTCGGCGAGCGCTTTGACCGATAGAGGCGAGGCCTCGTACCAGCGAAGTAAATCGGCTGGATGGTCGTAAATCGCAGTCGCTCCGTTCAACTCGAGTATCGTCCACCCACCTGATAGAAGAGCAACGAGATTTACGTGCGCACCAATCGATGCCTGAACATCGTATGGCGTGTCACCGAGCATTATCAACTCTTCGGGCTTCATTCTACTTTTTCGCACTGCGGCCTGAACTATGTCAGGATCGGGTTTCGAGCTTTCTCCGCCGCCAGCCTCCGCGCGCTGTTCCATCAAATCCGCAACGCCCGCTGCCTCGAGTAACATTTGCACCTCGTCACCTTTCGCCGAAGTAGCCACGAGCAGCTTCAAACCATCGCTCTTCAATTTCTCCGCAAGCGCGCGTGCGCCAGGTGTCGGACGCAAAGCCGGGAGGTATTTCTCTCGAAATAACTCCCAGCGTCGCTTGACCAATTCTTTTCCGAGTTTGCTTTCTGAATCGATTCCCGTGGCAGTGGGGAGAAGCTTGTCTGCGCCCATTCCCATCATCGGCCAGACAATTTCGTACGGAACCTCATAGCCGGCCTCGCCGAGCGTTTCCACCCACGATTGGGCGTGCGCTGCGTTGCTGTCTATGAGGGTCCCGTCGATATCAAAGATGACTCCTCGAAGCACTCCTTTGGTTACTGCAGCTTCTTCTGAATACCCTCGGCCATAGTCAGGTGCGCCTGAATCGCCGGAGCCGCTTTCTGAATCAAATTCTTCAGCTCGGCATTTTGCGCAGCGGCCATCGCGCTCGTCGCCGTTTGTAAAACGGCCTGGTGATACGTCACCTCGTTGTCGATGTACGCTTTGTCGAAATCCTTGCCCTTCGCCGCGCCGTTCAGCATCGACATTGTTTTGTCGTATGACGCTTTGCTGTCATCGTTCGCCGGCGCTTCCGGAGTGACGTTGAGCTTCTTCGCGAGATCCTGACCTTGTTTTCGCAAAGCATGATGGTCGCGCATCATCCGTTTTGCGAAATCACGTACTTCGGAGTTTGTTCCCTTTGTCGCCGCAATTGCCCCAGCTGCGCTGTCGAGATTGTTGGCGTTGTCGAGGATGTAAACGATGTTGGCGTCAGTGAGCGCGGCCGGAGCGGCTGGCGCCGCTGCCATGCCAGTGTCGGTCGTTGCCGCCATCCCCGTGTCAGCCTTTGCCGCACCTGTGTCGCTCGCGTAATTCTCGCTTTTCTTGCACGCGGCCATGGCGACCGCAGCGCCGAGGACTAGTGCCAGCCCGGCGCGCTTTGATCCCATCAACATTTCCACCCCCAGAAAGTTTGGTACTGCGAGTTTTTGCCGTAGCCCGCGCAATTACGGCAAGATTCGGACTCGAAACGCGTCCGGTCACCGGTAACGCTAGCCGAATCGCGATAACGGGGGGGGGCGCGAACCATGTTAACGACCACCTTTCTTGAGCGTCCAACTTCGGACTGGACGGGAGCCCATACTCCCGTGTATCGTCTACGCCCACCCGTTGGAGGTTCCATGCGCAGGATCGCTCTAGTCGTTGCTGCTGCCGCACTAGTCGGTTGCTCGAGTGAGACGACTTCTCCCGCCGACAGCGCAGCCGCCACTGATCTCATCACACAATTCACTAACTCGGCTTTTGGTGACGTCTTCACCGCGGCCGGTGGCTACGACGCCGACCTTTTCGAGCTGCGTCTTCTTCATGCGCTTCCCGACAGCATCAAACTGTCGGCAGATCAGGAAGCAAGGATCAAAGCTCTTGTCGATGCCTACGACGCGGCGACAAAAGCGGATCGCGACGCGTTGAATGCAGTGCTCCGCCAGGCACGGGATGCCGTCAGGGCGCATAAATCAGCCGCCGATGTGAAAGCAATCCTCGATACGGGAGCGCCAATCGCTGGTCGACTCGCAACAGCAGCGACCAATCTCAACACCGCGATCGATGCAGTGCTCACCGCTGATCAGCTCGCGTGGCTCGCATCACACGCTCCAAAGAATTGCAAGAAGGGAAGCTTCCCACCGCTGACGGATGCGCAGAAAATACAAATGAAGGCGTACGAAGCCGCGTTCGAAGCTGGGAACAAAGCCGATCTGCAAGTTGTGAGGAAAGCGCTGGACGACGTCAAAGCCGCCATCCGCGCAGGAAAAACTGCGGCCGAGGTTCAGGCGATTCTCGATGCGGTCAAGCCGGCAATCGATCGTCTCGCCACCGCGAGAAAAACACTGCACGATCAGCTCGAATCTGTGCTGACACCCGAGCAAAAGGCATCGGGATGCATTCCGCTCGGGTAATAGCTAGAGCGAAAAGAGCAAGGTCTCAGGCTCCCTGAGACCTTGTTCAGTTTTTTTAATCCGCTACGATCTCTCCTTCAACCGCATGCCCTCTCTTCAATAAGAACACAAGCGGCAACGCGAAGATGAAGAGCATCGACACCAGAACGAAAACACGATTGTAGGAAAGAACAGTCGCCTCACGTGTAACCATCAAGTCAAGAAGCTTGAGCGCCTGCATGCGCGCAGTCGCGAAGTCGGCCCCCGTGCGCGCCATCATTGCCGCAGTCGTCTGCGACAACCAGCCAATAGCCGTCGCGTTCGCCTGCCCCGCGCGCTCGGCGAGAATTGCATGATAGGTAGTGACACCCGCCGTGAGCTGCGTTGCTGCCACCGCAATTCCAACGCTTCCAAAAACCTGGCGCGACACATTGTACAATCCAGTCGCCGCTGTGATTTCAGGTCTCGGAATGGTTGCCAGTGCAGCTGTGCTGAGCGCGACGAAAATCAAACTGAATCCAACACCCTGCCACACCTGCGGCCAGAGAATGTCCAAGAATCCGACCTGACTCGTCAGGTGAGAAAGATCCCAGAATGAAAGTCCGGTAACGATTAGACCTGCGCCGACGAGCACGCGTGGTCCCAGCTTGTTGTAGAATCGTCCACCGATCGGCATGATCACGGCCATTGCCAAACTGCGCGGCATGAGCGCGAGTCCCGACTTCATCGCCGGATATCCGAGGAGGTTCTGAAGAAACAGCGGCAACAAAAAAAGACTGCCGTTGAGTGCGATGCCGAGTATTCCGCCTAGCGCAGTTGCCGAGGCAAAAGAGACGTTCCTCAATATTCGAAGATTCACCGCGGGATTCCGCGCCGTCAGCTCACGCCAGATAAACAGCGCGAGACCGACGACGGCAATCATCGCGAGACGAATGATGTATCCGGATTGGAACCAGTCATTTTTCTGTCCCTCCTCGAGCATCAGCTGCAATGCGCCGAGTCCGGTAATCATAAGAGCGAGTCCGGGCCAGTCGATGTCGCCCTTTTTTCTGATCAGGTACGATGGATCTTCAACGAATCTGCTGACCAGAATCAGGTTGATGATTCCGATTGGAACGTTGATGTAAAAAATCCACGGCCACGAATATTTGTCGATGATCCATCCACCAAGCGTTGGTCCGAACGCAGGCGCGAGAACGACACCGAGGCCGAAAATTCCCATCGCCGTCCCCTGCTCTTCCGGAGGAAACGTTTCGCGGAGAATCGCCTGCGACACAGTGAGAAGAACTCCGCCGCCGATTCCCTGAAGCGCGCGGAAGAACACCATCATCGGGAGATTGCGCGCGAGCCCACACGCCATCGAGGCGAGCGTAAAAACTACGACGTTCGTCAGATAGAAATTCTTTCTGCCGAAGCGCTGACTCAACAACGCAACGAGCGGCATGATGATCACGTTGGCGAGGATGTATCCTGTAACCACCCAGGTGATCTGCTCGATCGTGGCGCCCATTGTCCCGCTGATGCTCGGCAGCGCGACGTTTACGATCGTCGAGTCGAGCACAGCCATGATCGTCCCGACCATGACCGAGCCCGCGATTATCCATTTGTGGGTCGGCAGTCCGTTAGCTGTTGCCACGACTTCGCTCTATCCGGTTTTCACGTGTGCCGAGACTGACATACCCGGCCTGAGAGGACGATTGGCGCCGCATCCCTGAGTGATTGCGATACGGACTGGAATACGTTGAACGACCTTGGTGAAATTCCCGGTGGCGTTTTCCGGGGGAAGGAGCGAGAACTTCGATCCGGTAGCACCGCTGATGCTCTGAACTTTTCCGAGCGCTTTGCATCCGGGATAAGCATCGATGTCCACTTCCACGGGCTCACCAATCTTCATTTTCGCGAGTTGAGTTTCCTTGAAATTCGCGGTAACCCACGCTCCGGTATCAGCGACGATCGCCATCAGCTGCTGCGCAGGCTGCACGAGCTGACCGACTTCGATTGTCTTTCGAGAAATAGTTCCGGTTTCCGGTGCGGTGATTTTCGTATAGGAGAGTTGAAGTGCCGCATTTGCTCGCGCGGCGTCCATCGCCTCGAATCGCGCGCTTGCGACACGCGTCCCTGCCTGTGCGCCCGAAACTGCTCCACTTGCGGCAGCTGCTTGTCTCTGTGCAGCGGCAAGCGCTGCTTCTGCCACCAGTGCTTTTCCCTTTGCTGCATTCAGCGCTTGCTGCGAAATGATCTGCTTGTCGGCGAGCTGCTGCATCCGGCGCAAGTCGTCCTGGGATCGGTTGACGTCGACGCGAGCTGCTGCGACTTGCGCTTGAAGTGCGCCCTGCTGTCCAGCCGCAGTTTGCACCTGCGCTTCGGCCTGACCGGTTATGCCGGGACCGCCGGACGCAGCGCGCGCTGCCGCCAGGTCTGCATCCGCTTGCGAGAGCTTCACCGCGAGCTCCGACGTATCGAGCTGAACGAGAAGCTGACCTGATGCAACGTGGTCGTTTTCTGCAACGGTGACTCTTGTAACGTACCCGCCAACTTTTGCGACCACCGGAACGATGTGTCCGTCGACGGCTGCGTCATCGGTCGATTCGTGCCCACGGGAGTAAAGCCACTTCTGCCCGCCCCAGAGGATGACGAGTATCGCGATGACCGCGCCGATCCCAATTGCAAGGTTGCGGCGTTTTTGTGGCGGCGCGTCAGTCGTGCGAAACTCTCGCGTTTCACCTGATCGTGCTGCGGCCTGTCGTTCTTTCTCTACTGTTGTTGCCATTTGCTGTACCGTTTGTGAATTCTATTAAGGAAGCGCAGTAGCTGTGCCCTGAGCGTGCGCAAGCTCGACTCGCGCCGTTTGATACGAGCTCAACGCATCTATCACGAGATTGCGCGCTGCGTTGAGCGCGAGCGAAGCAGTCACCACGTCGCCGTTGCCGGCGACTCCCGCCCTGAATCGATCCTGCGCTTGCGCGTATTCCTGCTGCGCGAGTCTGAGACGCTCCCGCGCGGCAACAACCTGCTCATTCGCCGATGTGAGATCGAGAAGCGCCGTTCGCACCTCGACGATCACTTGCCGCTCGAGCTCGCGTCGTTGAAGCTCGAGACCTGACGCAACCGCGCTTTGCTCGTTGATGCGTCCTTCGCGACGAAACCCATCGAAAACCGGGACCGAAAGCTGAACGCCCCAGCTGTATGTGTTGAGCAAATGCGACGGAGTCGTTCCGATCGCTCCATCATCGCCGAATGCCGCGATCGACGGCAGACGCTCGGCGCGAATCGCGCGCGCGCCTTGCCGAGCTGCATCGAGTGCGCGTTGAGCCGCAACGAGATCGGGTCGCGTACGAAGTGCAACCGCGACTGCATCTGCCTCGCTCGGTACTGCTTCGGTGACTTGCATCGCGTCGAGCGGAGAGGCAAGCGTTACCGGCGCGTCGAGCGGCGCACCAATCGTGCGCACAAGCTCGAGACGTGATCGCGCCTGCTCACCGCGAGCGGAAATGAGCTGTGCGTGAACTCCCGCAAGCTGAGATTGCGCGCGCGTGACATCGAGCGCGACACCAACGCCTGCGCTGAGCTGATCGCGAGCTATCCCTACCAATGAATCAGCGAGAAGAGAATCAGCTGCCCGCGCCGCAACGATTGCGTCAGCGCGCGCCGCACGAAGATACGCTGTCGCTGCGGTGACTGCCGCTTCTTCTCCCGCGCTCGCCGCCGCTGCTTCACTCGCGCTGAACGCCATGCGCGCGCTCGTCACTCGCTCACGCGCAGCGAAATCAAGTGCCGGAACAGTCGCTCGCGCGCGAACGTCGAGGGTATTTACCGGACCGATAACCTGTCCGTTCGGGTCGAAGAAAGGCTTTTCACCCGCGGGCGTAGGAAAATCGATTCCGAATGTGGCTGAGTTGATAGTGTGGCCACTTTGCAGAGCGAACGTACTGAAAGTCGGCAGCAGGTCGGCCCGCGTCTCTGTAATACGCGCTGCCGCCTCACGCGCGCGAAATTGCGCTGCGAGCGCAGGCGTGCTCTGTTTTGCCGCGAGTCGAGCTGCGTCTCCGAGTGTGAGTGCCGTCGGCGCTGTTTGCTGCGCGCCGAGGTTGCTGCTTACGATGATGGAAGCGAGAGCAAGGAGCGCGAACCGTGACAGCATCATCGCTTTCTCCGCGTGCGCCATTTCGCCAGCGCGGTCTCGATGACTTCGCGGACGTTGTTGTGCGCTGCCTCGAAATCTCTGAGGCGGTTGCGCACCGCCGGAGAAAGATCAGAGGCTGTCAGTCCGTACATAAGGACGTCGTGCATGCGGTGCCAGCGGGCGAGCCGCTCTACCATCGTGCTCTCGAACAGATCGGGCGAGATCCGATAGTAATCGCGCCGGTCACTGGGCTTGCTCACGCGCTCGATGAATCCGTTCTGCTCGAGGAGGCGGGTGTTGACGCTTGCGCTTCCCTTGCTTGCGCCCAGTTCTTTCGCAATCTCGTCAAGGGAGAGATCGCGCTCGCCGGTGAGAAGGAGGCCGAAGATTCGGCCGGCGATCCTTGGAAGTCCGTCCCCCTCCTTGGCGAGTGCGAACCGCTCGACGAAGTCCTCTCGAGTACATCTGGTGCGCGCAGCGGACTGGCGGTGCGGCGGTGAAGATCTATTGGCTGTTATTGTCATATAATTCGTTTAGTACACATTGAACGTAGCCGTATTCTCTATTCGTTGCAAGTCCGCAGCCACGGGGTACATTTGTCCCGGACCTTTCAGTAACGGGACATGCGACGGACCAAGCGACTGAGGCTATTTGTTCTCTTGTTTATCGTCAGCGGCTGTGCCCACGTCACAGCGGCTCAATCGCCAGCAGCTACAAAGCCTGCGCCGCTGCCACCTGTGCGCGCTGACACTACAGCTCTCCGGCACACACTCGATTCAATAGCCGACGCGCATCAGGGAGTCGTCGGTTACAGCGTCATCGATCTCGACAACGACGTACGGCTCAACCGTCGAGGCGACGAGACATTTCCAACAGCGAGCCTGATCAAGGTCGCGATACTCGTTACCGTTTACGATCTCGCCTCGAAAGGCGATCTCTCACTTTACGATCCTCTGACCGTTTTGAAAATCGATCAGGTTCCAGGATCTGGTATTGCTCAATACCTGCACAACGGAACGATCCTCACCGTTCATGATGCTGCATGGCTGATGATAACGATCAGCGACAACACCACTACCAATCTTCTTCTCGACCGCATCATCATCAGGCGCGTCTGGGACAAGATGGAAGCGCTCGGCCTTCAGCATACGAAAGTTCACTCGAAGAGCTTCAGAAGAAATTCGAGCGTCGCCATGGACAGCTCCGTGAAATACGGGCTCGGCGTTACGACTCCGAACGAGATGGCGAAGCTGTTGGAGCTGCTCGCGCGCGGTAAGGCGGTGAATCCCAAAGCCGATTCGGAGATGCTCGACATCATGGAGCACAACGGCAACGATATGATGCTTCAGCGATACGCCGGCGGTGCACGCGCGGCGCACAAGGACGGTGAGACTGATCAGGTTCGCACGGAATGCACCCTCTGGTATCTTCGCAATCGCATCATCGCCTGCGTGCTCACCAAGGACAACAAAGACACACAGTGGGTTATCGACAACGAGGGGAACGTCACCCTCGCGCGCATGGGCGAGGCAATCGTGAAAGCCTGGGGCGGAGTCCCGCCGCCGAGAGACTGAGCAAAGTTGGAAAAGAGAAAGATTGGCTCGCTCGAAGTCTCAGTCGTCGGACTGGGCTGCAACAATTTCGGAAAGCGCCTCCGCTATAACGAGACTGTCGCTGTCATAAACGCAGCGATCGACGCTGGCATAAACTTTCTCGATACCGCCGACGTTTATGGCGGAACGAAGAGTGAGGACTTCATTGGCGGAGCTTTGCGGGAGCGTCGCAACGAGGTTTTGATTGCGACGAAGTTCGGATCCAGGATCGACGACTCGCGGAAAGGTGCGAAGCCCGACTATGTCCGCCGCGCCTGTGATGATAGTCTCAAGCGACTCGCGACCGATCATATCGATCTCTACCAGCTTCACCGCCCTGATCCATCCACTCCGATAAGCGATACTCTTGGAGCACTGGGCGAGTTGGTGCGCGAAGGCAAAGTTCGCGAGATCGGCTGCTCGAATTTCTCCGCCGAGCAATTACGCGAAGCGAATTCGGCGGTCGCCGCAGGAAGTGTGCGCTTCGTAAGTGTGCAGAATGAGTTCAGTCTGCTCCACCGGGAGCCGGAAAAGGAAGTGATTCCCGAGTGCCGCCGACTTGGCATCGCGTTCATTCCGTACTTTCCTCTCTTAAGCGGAGTGCTCAGCGGGAAATACAGGAAAGGGAAGCACGCTCCGCCCGGAAGTCGCATCGGCTCAGGCTGGAACAGCGACATTCTCACCGATCGTAATCTCGAGATTGTCGAATCACTGATCGCGTTTTCGACATCGAAGGGTCACACGATTCTCGAGCTTGCGATTTCGTGGCTCGTATCTCACGACGTCGTCGCATCCGTCATCGCCGGCGCAACGAGACCCGAGCAGGTACGAGGCAATGCCGGTGCGGCAAATTGGAAATTGACCGAAGAAGAAATGCGAGAGGTCGATAAGATCGTTGGCGGCTCTATTTGAAATTCTCCCGGTCGATGCCGTAGATGTGAACCGTCATACCAAAGATTTCGGCTTTGCCCTCGAGCTTTTCGCCGAGCCGCTCTGCAACTCGAATCGATGGCGTGTTGTCCGGATGAATGAGGCTGATGACGTGAGTGCGGTCCCCCTCCTCGAACGCGTATTGAAGCAATCGTCGCGCGCCTTCAGTAGCTAATCCCTTCCCTTGAAAATCCGGCGCGAGCGTCCACCCGATCTCGAATCCCGGCCATCCAGTGCTATTCGTAAATCCGATTCGTCCAGCGAGTTTGCCACTTTGCTTGTCCTCCGCGGCGTAGTAGCCGTACCCTCGGAGCTGCCAGTGTCCGACCATGTACGCCATGTGTCGCCATGCTTCAGTGGTGTCGAATGTCTTACCGCCGAGGAAGCGCATTACATCGGGATTTGCGCAGATCTTCGCGTACTGCTCGAAGTCATCCTCGGTGAACATTCGGAGGACGAGACGTTCGGTTTCGATTCTGGTGGAATAGTATCGAATTGCGACTATTCTGTTCTGGCTTTCTCAGCGATCCGTTGCGATACCGGAAGAGGCTCGCCATGGGATTCAGAAAGAAGACGCGTCACGAATCGCTGCCCTTCCGAGACGCGCTCGATTTCGATTGCGATCGCATCCATCCCTTGTTCCAATCGCTCGAGACGTTTCGACGCGTCGTCCGAAAGTGGCGCGGCCGCTGCACGATTACTTCGCTTCCACATCATGCGCGCTGCCGCGAACGCAATCGGCGCGAGCACGAAGATCATGAATACTGCGCCGAGTGCGGCGACTGCGTCGGGGTCCATACGATTAAACTGGCGCGAGTCTGAAGCTGCTACAAGTGCATTTGGCGCCATTGCGAGCTGCTGTCCCGTCTGATCGAGCTGTGATTCCAGTTGCAGCATGCGCTTATCGAGGACGCTGATTCTCGCTTCGACGCCCGCTCGATCCACACCGTCTTTCCCCTTGAGCGATTGAGCCAATCGCGCGCGGCGAGCACCGACGTTCTCGAGCTGGCTCGACAGCTCACTGCGTTCGGCGCGGAGCGACCTCACGTCTGCTACTGTCTGCGGGATGCCCGCGATGGCTGGCGCCGCAGCTGTTGGCGCACCCGCAATTACAGGAGCGACCGGGGTGACAGGCGCCGGAGGAGCGTTCTGGACGGTGGTGGCTTGCATGGCTCCTCTCTTTACGGGAGGGCGGTTTCTGCGGTTACATCGCGACCCGAAAAATTAACAGGTCGCCGCGATGCGCACCCTGGCGATCCCCATCATTACCTAATGTCCAGTCCGCTCTACTGTTTTCCCGGAAAAGTTCTCAGTGCTCACATCATGCGAGGCGAGGGACCGAACGTATGAAGTGAGCATCCAGATCTGATCGTTCGTTATACGCCCGCCCCATTGCGGCATTCCGTCGGGTCGACCTTCATAGATCGACTCGAAAACTTCGCCAGGAGTTCCGCCGAAATGCCAACGACCATCTGAAAACGCGGGCCCCATGGCGCCCGATCCATCCGCGCCGTGACAGTCGATGCAATTGTATGCGATGAATAATTGCGCGCCCGTTGCGATTGCTTTCTTGTCTCCTTCGTACGGATTGGTGAGCGTCCACGCTCGTGCACCCGGCGGAAATCCCACGGGAAGATTTTCAGCATGGTCGATGAATCTCATGCTGTCGCCGCCATCGACGTATCCGCGACCGGGCGGTGCCGGTGGTGCCTGAGCCGCGTCGGACTCTCGACCACATGAGCTTAGTGTGATCGATGCGAGAATGATCAGGCTTAATTCGCACAATCGTTTCATAATGAGAACACGAATAGCTCTCCGCCCCAGCTTGTCCACCGCGCGAGATCGGGCAACGTTGTCCCGCGCTCACGAACATCGTACGGCAGATTCGCTGCCACATCGCCGGCAATCAGCAACCCCATGTCGCCACCGATCCCCGCGTAAATCGCGACGTACTGTTTTCCATCTGGGCCTGTATACGTGACCGGATTTCCAACAACGCCCGATCCAAGCTTGAACTGCCACAAAACTTTTCCGTTGCGCGCATCAACCGCCTTGAACCAACCATCGAGCGTTCCATAAAAGACGACACCACCGGCAGTAACAAGCGCCCCACCCCAGACAGGAAACGGCTCCTTGATTCCCCAGACTTTCTTTCCAGTCGTCGCGTCCCACGCGATGAACTCACCTCGGTATCCGCCAGGTCCGCCTTTCTCCGGCGCAAGCGCACCAATGAACGGAGTACCCGCGATGTAAGTCACCTGATGCGATTCGAAATCCATGCAGAGATTATTTGTCGGTACATAGAACAATCCCGTCTGTGGCGAAAACGCGGCGGGTTGCTGATTCTTTCCACCCTCGAGACTCGGACAGATGTCGGCAACTTTCTTTCCCTGCGACGTCATCTTTGCAGCAACCATCTTTGGTCGCCCCGTCTGCATGTCGATGCCTGTCGACCAATTCAGCGGTACGTACGGCTCGGCGAGAATTACCTGGCCGGTCGCGCGGTCGACCGTGTACGCGAATCCGTTGCGATCGAAATGCACGAGCGCTTTTCGTGTCACGCCTTTAATCGGCAAATCGACGAGAATGTTTTCATTGACTGCGTCGTAATCCCAGAGATCGTGCGGCGTGGTTTGCAGTGACCAAACCAATTCACCGGTGTCGGCATCACGCGCGAGAATCGACGCAGTCCATTTATTGTCGCCGAGTCTTTGGTCTGAATTCCATGGGCCCGGGTTGCTGGTACCGTGGTAGATGAGATTCAGCTCGGGGTCGTACGAGATCCAACCCCACACTGCACCGCCGCCGGTTTTCCATGTATCGCCGGGCCACGTGGTCGCGCCCATGTCTTTGCCGCGATCATGTGCGTAGAACGGTTTGAACTTCGGTCCGACTTTCACGTCTCGATCGGGACCGATGTTGTACGCGCGCCAAAGTTCTTTTCCGGACGCGACGTCGAGAGCTGCAATCCATCCTCGCACTCCCATCTCGCCGCCGCTCGATCCGACGATGACTTTGTTCTTCACAACGATCGGCGCCATAGTGATCGTCTCGCCGCGCGCGAGGTTTCCCATCTGCGTTCGCCACACCTGTTGACCTGTCGCTGCGTCGACTGCGATCGTGTGACCGTCGAGAAGATTGTAGAAGATTTTTCCGTCAGCGTACGCGGCGCCACGATTGACGACATCGCAGCACGCACGACCGATGGCTTGCTGTGCGTTGTCGGGACGGAATTTCCATTTGAGCGGTTGACCTGGCTGAGTCAGGTCGATCGCGTATGCGACGTTGGGATATGGCGTGATGACATACATCGTATTGCCGACCACCAATGGTTGCCCTTCGTGACCGCGAAGTACGCCGGTCGAGAAGGCCCATGCCGCGTGGAGATTTTTTGCGTTTGCCGGTGTGATGCTGTTGAGTGAGCTGTAGCGCGAGCTTGCGTAATCTCCGCCCGGCATCTGCCATTCACCCGGTGGGCCGGCGTGGGCGACAGCGATTCGTGTTCCCTCGACTGTAGTTCCCGCAGCCGAAGCAGCCGTATCCGGCGTGGCCTTTTTCTCTGGCGTCGCGCACGATGACAAGGAAGCGACCACGAAGGATACGAAGAGCACGAAGAAAAACAGGAACTGCATTTTTAGGGGGAACTGCGTGCGCGACGACAGACTCTCGCCGCGAGATGAGTTCCAATTAGGGAAAAAGGCGTAGTTCTTGTTTTTCTTCGTCCTCTTCGTGGTCTTCGTGGTCGCTTCCTCCTGGGCGGCGACGAGGAGCATATCCTCGGCCAGCCACTCAAGCAATGATACCTTTCTGACGTGACAGCAGCCGCTAAAGCGGTACAGTCGCCAGCCGGACGATGGATTCTCGCTGCATCGATTCTCGGATCCGGCGCAGTCTTCCTCGAGGGCAGCGTCGTGTCGGTCGCAGTCCCATCGATCGGGCGCGACCTCGGACTCGGCGTCGCGGGACTCCAGTGGGTGATGAACGGCTACCTCCTCACCCTGAGCGCGCTCATGCTTTTCGGCGGCGCACTCGGCGACCGTGGATCGCGGCCGCGCGTATTCGGGATCGGTCTCATCGGATTCGCAATTAGCTCAGTGGCCTGCGGTCTTGCACCAAATGTCATTCTATTGATCGCCGCGCGAGTCATTCAGGGAATTTTCGGCGCGCTGGTCGTGCCTAATAGCCTTGCTCTCCTCGAGACGACATTTCACGCTGAAGCGCGTGGAGCCGCCATTGGAAAATGGGCTGCGTGGTCAGGCGTCTCCACCGCGCTCGGTCCGCTCGCAGGTGGATGGCTCGTCGATGCAGCATCCTGGCGATTTGTTTTTTTCAGCATCGTTCCATTTGCGGTAGCTGCGGCATGGATTGCGTTTCGACATGAGAGTGCCACAGGAAAACAAAGGCACGAAGCCTCATCTCTCGATTACACGGGCGCCATACTAGCTACTCTCGGTCTAGCTGGTGTCGTAGGGGCGTTGATAACCGGACCGGATGCTGGTTTCACAAGTCCTATCGTCCTCGCGACGCTCGCGGGCGGAATTGTTTGTCTCGCAGCTTTTCTGTTTGTCGAAAGTCGCGCACAACCGCCGCTGCTTCCCCTGGACGTGTTTGAACATCGCGAGTTCGTCGCGGCCAACCTGAACACGCTGTTCGTCTATGCTGCGTTAAACGGACTCTTCTTCCTTCTGATGCTGCAGCTGCAGAATGGTCTCCACTACAGTGCGCTCATTGCAGGCGCATCGCTTCTTCCCGTGAACGCGCTGTTGCTTTTCTTGTCGCCGAGGTCGGGACATCTCGCCGAGAGAATAGGGCCACGTCTTCCGATGGCACTCGGGTCTCTCCTCGCTGCGATCGGAATGCTCTTATTCGTACGTGTACGTCCGGGCGCGAATTACCTGACGACCTTGCTCCCGGCGTTGATCGTCTTTGGAATCGGACTCGGCGTTTTAGTCGCTCCACTGACGACCGTCGCCTTGCGTTCCCTCGGCGAAAGACGTGCGGGAATTGCATCCGGTGTGAACAACGCGACCGCTCGACTTGCTGGACTTCTCGCAACAGCAGCGATCCCGGTTGCCGCCGGACTCGGTGGCTCACGAAAACCGACGGGCCCGGCACTCGCCACTGCATTCACGCGAGCGATGATCATCAGCGCCGCGTTATGCGGAATTGGTGCGCTCGTCGCCGCGACGATGATCAGCGGAAAAAAAAGAAAATCTGAGACTTAGTCGTCCGTCACTTCGGAAGCCCGATTTTGCGCGTGAGCGCACTGAATCGTGGATCCGCTCTGATAACATTCCATCGCGGATCTCTGTTAAGCCACACCATCCAGTTCGTCCGCTCAGCGAATCCACGGTCGAGCCAGACAAACGCGCTGTCCGGCTCCCGAAGGGCCGCGTATATGAGCGCGACTCCGTACGCGGTCACATACGCTTTGCGCGACATGGAATCGAGCTCCACCAGCGTCGCTCGAGCCTCCACATTTTTTCCGAGCAAAGCGAACACGTAGCCTTTGCCTGCCACAGTCGGAACCCAGTCGCGAAGCGGCCCAGTTGATTCATACTGTGCCATCGCGCTGTCCAGATGGTTGGTGGCTTGATAGGTGCGACCAAGATAGAGATGTCCGAGCGCAAAGTTGCTATCCTGCCGCAAGGCAATCTGCAATTCTCTCTTTGCCGCCTCGTAGTCTCCGGAATTGTAAAAAACCCAACCTGCAGTTCCCTCGATCGGGATCGACAAAGGATCGAGCTCTTCCGCGCGCTTCTCCTGCGCTTGCGCTTCATCGAATCGCCCCATTGCGGCGAGAAACAATCCATACCATTCGTGTGCCGTCGCGTAACTCGGGTTAACAGAGATCGCGCGCCGGAATTCTCGTTCGGTGTTTGGCCAATCCCAGTCGTAATACATGTGGACGAAAGCAAGCGTCGCATGCGGCTCGGCGAGTGTGGGATCGAGCTGCAGTGCGCGCGTTGCTGCCGCTCGTGCTTTCGGGAAAGCGTCACCGGGTGGTAGACCATTGCCATAGCCTAGCTGCACGTAGGCATCTGCCATTCCGGAATACGCGAGCGCGAATGTCGGATCGATATCCAGCGCCTGGGTGAAAAGTCCAATCGACTTGAGCAGTCCCGGCCCACGCTTGTTCCAGTAGTAGCGCCCCTTTATGTAGAGATCGAGAGCTTCGGGATCAAGCGCACGAATGCGCGGCAGTCTTGTTTGTTGTGCGGGCGTCAGAGCCCCTTCCATTCTCTGTGCGGCTGCGCGAGCTGCCTCACGTTGCATTCTCAGCAGATCACCACGACTTCCTTCGAAAGTTTGCGCCCAGATCGCTCGGTCATCCTTCGCCAGAACGAGTTCTGCCGTCATGCGCACCGTATCACCAATGCTTTGAACCGTGCCCGAGATCACTGCATCAACGTGCAAGTCGTTTGCGATTTGACCGTTAGTCTCTCGAGAACCGCGGTACGTCATCATCGTCCTTCGGTTTATTACTTCAAGCGTGCCGAGTTGCGCGAGGTCTGTGATCAACTGGTCTGTGACGCCATCGGCAACATACGCTCGCGATGTGTCGCGATCGATATCCTGGAGAGGAACCACAGCGACGGAGTAGGTTCTTGCTCCGGAGCCAGGTCCACGCTTCGCGATTGCCACGATCACCAACGTCGCAGCAATAATCGCTGTGACTCCGAGCATACGTCTACGGTTTTCTGTTTTGCGACGTGTAGTTGGCGTAGGAGCAACGGCATCAGAAGTAACGTAGGCGCGGGCTGTGATTCCTGGTTCGAGGCTCGCTTCATCTGCCGGACGCACTGTGACTGCGACGGTTCTCTTCCGAACACGATCTATCAAAGCCTGTGTTTCGGGAGAAGGCTCTGCATCGTACTCCGCGTTGAGACGTGTCGCGAGCTCGTCATAAGCTTCGAGAGCACCACTACGATCACCGAGCTGATCGAGGAATTCGATCAGGCGGGCGACACCGCTTTCATCTGCTAACGCGAGTGCCGACGCCTGTCGAGCAAACGTAGCCGCTTCCGTCGGATGACCCTGCGCGCGAAGTGCGTTCGCGAGTGACCATCCGCTCGCAGACGCCTTGCGCCGAAGATCGTCGCGTGTCTCACCTATCCATTGGTCGAACTCGGGCGCGACATCGGAAACGAAGAATCCCTCGAGGAAATCACCTCGATAGAGCTTGAGCGCTTCATCGTGGTTACCCGCGGCAACACTTTGACGAAAGGCGACTGCGTCGCACTGAAGCAAATCGCGGTTGATGCCGATCTCTTCTTCTCCACGCGTAATTATTGCTCCGTCGCCAAGAATCCGGCGCAGGGAATGAAGTGCCTGACGTAGAGCTCCGCGAGCGTGGGCGGTATCGAGCTCAGGCCATAGGTATCCGACCAAAGAATCGCGCCGACGAAAACCCGATGAGTCGCCGAGTGCGAGATAAACCAGCAGGGCGAGCCGTTTTGGTTGAGCAGCGAGCTGCAGCACTGTTCCACTATCCGCGGATCGTAGATCCACGCTGCCGAGCGTCCGAAGTTCGATCACGTTGATCCGGGTAACGCGTGAATCACGAGTTAGTCACACACGCGCTGTAAGGTGGGGAAATCGTGGCGAAATCACGCCATTCATTCTCTGCCTTTGGAGGCAACATGCGCAGCATACCAGCACTGGAAATCAGTTTCACAGTCTTACTCCTGACCGCTTGCGCGGGCAACGAAGCTACGAATCCCGAAGCGCTGTCGGCGCGAACGCCCGCACTTCAAACCTCGCCTCCCTGGGGGCCTGAAACGCCGCATTTCAATGATGAGATTATCTTACGTGGCGAGGGGTTCGGGTTGGTGAAGTTCCGTCAGCCCAACGATGCTGACCGGATCGTTTATCTCGATGTGTGGGTGCGCGACCTCGCTCCCAATACCTCCTACAAGCTGCAGCGGGCCGTCGATACCAACGTCGACGATAATTGCACAAGCTCGAGCTGGTTGACTCTTGGCAAGGGAACGACTCCCCAGGATATCGTCACTGATTCGCGAGGCACAGGGCGAGAAGACTTGTTCCGAAATCTCGGAGCGTTCGCGCCCGGCGCGACGTTCGACATCCGTTTCCAAGTGATCGATGCGGTCAGCTCGGCAGTAGTACTGACGAGTGATTGTTATCAGTTTACAGTCAGCCAGTAACTCTCGGCGGATCAAAGGAAGAGCATGGAACGCAGCACCGATGCGGTCCATGCTCTTCAAAACCGCATGGAGTAACCTGCGAACACAAGGTAGTCGGCAAGGTCACCGCCGCCTTTGGAGTTCAGTTCGCGGTCAATCAAGCTCCGTGAAAAGTTCTGTCGCAGTCTGATTGGAACACTCAGAGTGAACTCCTGCTTGCCGATCCTCATCGCTCCACCGGGATCGAGATAGAGTGTATGACCCGGCCTCCGAAAACCGTCATCGCCTCCGCCAATTACGTCGCGCAATGGAATCCCATCGATCCGCGCGCCGAGATTGACCGATAATCCGTGAGACGGAGCAAGCGCGTACGCAATGCCCGCCCTCATCGAGTAAGCGTCAGGCACTGATAGCACCACATTGGCAAGCGGAGAGGGTACGTCCGTTTTCTTTTTCGGACTGATGAGATAGGATCCGAATGCATATGCATTGATTCGCGACGCGATCCGCTGGTAAGCCTGAGCCTGGGCAATGAATCCCCATCCTCCGTCTCCCGGCTGGATCGACTGATCCACTACTCTCTTCGTGACTGATCCGTCGGCTGCGAAAAAATCGTCTTCGATGTGGTTGTTGCCGGTGGGCGGCTTGATGCCGAACCCCAATGCGATGTTTCCGTCGAGATGCATGTTAGGATCGAGCAGCCACAAATTGCCGATCGCATTTACGTCTCCAATGCCTCGACCGCTGACCATGTGCCTCACTCCGTCGGCGTAGAACCGCGAGTGTGTGCCATAAGACAACGGAGCGGTGAGTGTAACGCTTGCTCTACGAGTCAACGCGTACGTCAGGCTCAGGTCGAGCGTGTTTATATCGAGGTAAAGCGGCTTGCCGAATGGGGCTGCCGTTTCGTTGACGTCCGTTCCGACAAACCATTGGTCGGCCTCCAGGCGACGGTACGAAGCGGAAACCTGCCATTCTCCTTTCTTGAAAAAGCTGTCGCGCTGTCCGCCCAAACTGGGAGACGTGAAGCGAACGGGCATTCAACCCTGTGCGAACGCCTTCTGTGGTATGAAAACGACACCGCCTATGACCGCAAGACATGCCAGCCCTCGCCTGGTTGCGTGCAAACGGGATACGAGCCTCATGATGTGTTCCTCAGCCTCGTCGGTGGTGAGCTTAAATTACAGTAGCCGTGACACATTGGCTGAGGAGCACGCTCGCCGGAGCCGCCATGTCATCCACCAGTCGAAACATCACATCGAACTTCGTGTCCTTGGGAATCACCGGGACGCAGAATTCAAAGTCCAGCATTCCGTCACCCGATGCCGATGTCGTGAACGTCGCTGATGTCGTGGCTCCATTTGGAATGAAAGTGATGAACGCCGCGGCAGGAGTGTCGGTAGATGACCATGGTGCGATACTCAAAGCGCGCTCACAAACACCATTGTTGCCAAGCGCTCGTCCGATTTCCGGCGCGCGTTGGACAGTGTAGGTCGCATTAGGTCTGGCGTTCCGAGCTGAGCGGATTGGGGGATTGGTGCGCATTGCATCTCCTCCGTTGATTGGCGGCGCTGCAGAGCCGACCTCTAGCCGACCCCAGCAGTGATCTCGACGCAAGTTGTCGAAGGAGCGTTTGCTGGCTGTTATTCAGTCGTTACCGACAAAACAAATCGCTGATTTTTTTCGTCGTTATGTATGGAAGGCGAAGCCACAACCCTTATTGCGGAGGCGGTTGGCTCGATGGGGGCACCATTCCCTTGATCCTCAGGTATGTGACGATATTGCCGTAGTGTTCGCCATCATGGACAGTGTTTCTCACGAGCGCCGCGAACCGCGTTTTGTCCTGTCCAAAGAGCTTGACCATCCCAGTTGTAGATGCATCGGATTGTGCATAGGCGCGCGTGCAGAGCTCAGTCGATTTGCGAAGCGCCGCAATCAAGTCTGCCTTCGCCGTCACTTTGTTCTCTACATCTCCCTCGGCAGCATTTGAAGCGAGCGCGAGTGCTGCGCCGCAAATGACCGTCTGTCCGTCCGCTAGATGTCCAATCAACTGACCGAACGAGCGCACCGCCGGCGTTGGCTTGAATGCGTAGTCAGCTTCCGGCATTTGCTCGGCAGCCTTGGTGATGTAGCCGATAAGGGGTTGCCACTCAGCCCGTGCTGTTGCGACCAGTGGATTTGCTTCAGTCGCGACCGCCTGTGCCCGCAGCTGAGTCGCGGTTAGGAATGCGAGAAGTATGATGGGTGTCTTCATATGAATCCCGTTGGAGATGCGAGGAGGTATTCTGCAGCACTTCATCCACGGCTGCCAGCACTGGCTCGATCGGGAGCGTTGCAAGAGTGGTGTCGTCATTTACGACGTTTCTACCTGGAATCTTGTAGCCACTCCAGAGCGCCTCTTTCCCTCTTTCAAAAAGAACCACGGCCGGTTTTTCAAAAGCGGATGCTGAATGCACAATGCTCGTGTCGGGCGTGATCAGGATGTCGGTCGTTGCGACAAGGGCGAGTGCGTCACGCAACGCCTTCGTCGGAGCGTATCGAGCGTTACCGGATTTTGCGATTTGAGACCCTCGCTCGCGATCATCCGGAGCGGAGATGACAAGTACGTTCGCGTCGGGCGCAGTCTCGCGGAGATGACGTAGCAAGCCCACGAAATTTTGATCGGGCCAGCGACGCATTGGCCTGCCCGCGGAAATGTTAACGAGAATTCGCTTCGCTGTCGTTCCATTCCACTGATTTTCCGCTCGCCGTGTTTCAGGTTCACTGAGATAAATCCGCGGTCGCCAGTCGACATCGGTGACGTTCACACCGAACGCTGTCGCCAGCACGGCCGAGTGTTCGATGTGATGAACTGCGGATGAGGCAGGTGGTACGCGTAGCGTAAGCGCGTAGTCATTGATCCGGCCGCCGACGCCAATTCGATGTCGCGCTCCACTCGCCAGCATGAGCAACAGCGTAGTCGTTGATGGAGCGAGGATCATGCAGTCGATCACTGCATCGTATCGGGCTTGTCTCAGCTCGCGAAACAATCGCGAGTAGCCGCCTGGTCGCGCTTTGTCCCAGACGATAACAGACGCGACGTTCGGATTCCCCTCGAGCACGGGAGCATTCGCAGGTGATGCGAGCACGTCGAGTGTGATCGTCGGATGCGACTTTGCGATTGCATCGATGAGACTCGTCGAGACAATCATGTCGCCGATCTTGTCGTGTCGCAGATAGAGAACGCGATGCGGCCGCGCTCCCCAATCCGGCTGTTCGGATGGAGCGGCAGGCATGAGTCGCCCGAGGACTCTAATGAAGAGGCGATTCCATGCTTGCTCGAGTCTCTTTAGCCGAAAATACATTGACCACGATTGCGGATTGCGAACTTCGGACTAACGGCAGCGGTCATTGAAATCGATCTATCCGGAATGCCGAGATATCGAATCTCGTCGCGCCGGAAACCAGAAGATCGGCTTGAACTTCTCCGACTACGCTCGCGAATTTGAATCCGTGCCCCGAGCACGGACTTGATATCAGGACTTGGGGATGATCCGGATGGAAATCAATGATGAAGTGATGATCCGGGGTATTCGTGAATAAACAGACGCTCGTTTCGAGCACGGGTGCCTGGGCAAGGCCGGGAAGAACGGGGCGTAGTGACGCGCGAAGCGGCTCGATCTCATTCGCGTTTACTTCGCGACGAACATCACGCGGAGATTCCGTCAGCTCGCCCGCGTGCATGATCGAGGCCTTTACGCCGCGTGGCATCCTTGGAAATCCGTAACACAGAATTCCAGGCGTGAACTCGTGCGCGTATATCGGAAACTCGCGTGACTCGTAGGATGCTTTGCTTTCATCGGGCTCGAGCCAGAACGCTACCTGACGCTCGACCATCAACGGAAGATCGAGATCTCTGACCAATTCTTTTGTCCACGCGCCACCGGAGAGAAGCAGGCGGTCGGCGACGTATTCACCTTTCGTCGTCGTTACACGAACGCCATCGCCTTCTGCCTTCCATTCAATCACTGGCTCATCGAAATGTGTCGCTGCGCCACGATCGCGCGCGCCGCGAAGATGCGCCGATGTGCACGGCTCCGGCTTGAGAAAACCGGCGCGCGGATCGAGTACAGCGATGAGATGATCGGCCAGCTCGAATGTCGGAAACCGTCGATGCACTTCCGACGGTGAAAGCACCTCGTGTGGAAGCTTGTATTCTTTCGCGCTCCGAAGAGTGCCGGCAACAACCATCCCGTCGGGCGGTCCGATCATCAGCCCACCGTCCAATGTCATCAGTAATTGTCCGCTTTCTTCCTCGAGATCACGCCACAATTCGTACGCGCGCTGAATCAGCGGAACGTACAAAGGATGCTCGAAGTACTGCTCGCGGATTATGCGGCTGTCGCCGTGCGAAGAGCCAAGGCTGTGGCCCTGCTCGAATTGCTCGATTCCGATCGCACGCTTTCCCTGCCTCGCGAGATGAAAGAGCGTGGCGCTTCCCATTGCGCCGAGGCCGACAACAATCGCGTCGTATGATCTCATGTCAGCAAATCGTAAAAGAACTCACTTCGGGATTGGATGGTCCACCGCATGCAGGCAATTTCTTCCCCAAATTATCCCCCCTTCTGATTCATCACTTTTAAGCGAGTCGTAAGACAATGGCAAATGCATCCGGACGCTTCGTATGGCACGATCTCATGACGACCGATACCGAGGGAGCAAAAAAATTCTACGGTAAAGTTGCAGGCTGGGGCACTCAGGCCTTTGAAGGAAGTCAAATGCCCTACACCATGTTCACCACTGGCGGCGTTCCGATTGGCGGAGTGTCATCATTGAGCGATGACATGAAAAAAAAACACGTTCCGCCGCACTGGCTTCCTGCGGTGAGCGTTGACAATGTCGATGAGACGCTTGCAAAAGCGACAAAGCTCGGAGCAAAGACGATTGCACCCGCGATGGACATACCGGACACCGGAAGGTACGCGGTCATTCAGGACCCACAGGGAGCGACCATTTCAATCTTCAGCCCGAACCCTCGCATGTCGGGGCCGGGAGAAATGCCCAAGAAGGGAAATTTTTCGTGGCACGAGCTCACGACGTCGGATAGCGTCGCTGCGTTCGATTTCTACAACAAGATTTTCGGTTGGGAGAAAACCAGCGAGTTCGACATGGGCGCGCCGATGGGGATTTATCAGATGTACGGTCAAGGCGGAGTGCCGTACGGTGGAATGATGACGCGGACTCCGGAAATGCCGCCGCCAAACTGGCTGTGCTACATCAACGTCGACGACGCGAAAGCAACAGCCGAGACGATCAAGAGTGAAGGCGGAAAGCTGATGATGGGGCCGATGGAGGTTCCGGGCGGCGATTGGGTGGCAATTGCGACGGATCCTCAAGGTGCCGCAACCGCAGTACACTCGGCGAAGAATCAGTGACTGCCAGGGCTATTACTGCTTCTTTATCAGCGCGGTGATCTCGGGCGGCGGGGCGATGGTCACTCCTGCTCCGGTGCCAACATCGACTGAGCTGATGGTCATGACCTGCTGCTGTCCCATCATCGACTGTGTCGTCTTCGTGGGCATCATGAAGTCGCCGAATTTCTTGTAATCGCTGTACTCAGTCGTAACAGGAATTGCTCCCATCGCAGTCTGCTGCACGCTTTTCGATCCGACCATCAGGCCCGACGCGGCGCTGTAACAATCGTACGTCTCGCGGCCCGACTTCCATGTGAGCTTCACAAGGTAGCACCGCTCGCCGGCCATCGTCGTATCACCCACCGTCTGCATTGCCGTGAAAAGATCCGGCGTTCGCGCTGATGCGCGAGGGTCAGCCTCCTCACGAACTTCATCGAGCTCTTTCCCAGAGAGAATGCGAGGGCCCTGCATCGGATCCATCGACCACGCAGTCGTTCCATCATAGCCGAGCTGAATGTTGCCGACACCGGGAATCGTGGTCAGCATTTGCATCTTGTTCGGCGCGAGCTGAACCATTTCGAAGGTCGCGTTGATCCCAGCAGCGGCCATCATCATGCCGCCCTTGGTTGTGATTTGCTGTGCCTTCAAAATTGCAGGGCCGCCAATAGTCGCTGAATATTTCGCCATTAGCGTAGCGGCGGGTGGAAGTGCAGCGGACGCTGCGGCCGGCGTTTGCGCGCCGACGCTGACGGCGGCAAGCGCAGACATCACGACAGTTAGACGAAGACCGTGATTACGAATCATTGATTTTCTCATTGAGGAGTGTGGAGTAAAGACGACAGGGACGCTCATCTAGTTACGCTCGGTGACACAGCACTGGAACCTATCCACCGAATTGCAGCCTGGAGTGGTGCATCGACGTTGTTCGAGAGATCAGCCTGCGTTAGCGGCACAACCTCGTCGGGTATTACACCGGCTCCCTCTATTCGACCTCCCGAAGGATCACGGAAGTCGGCAACGGCATGAACGAACACATCTTCTGATGGTAAACGTTGCATCAGAGCTGGCAGTGCCGCTGTCGCGCTTCGCTCACCAAAAACGCGCGCGCGGCCGATGCGCTGCATTCCCGTTGCGAAAATTTCCGACGTGCTCGCCGTCATTGGATCTACGATTATCGCAAGCTTTCCATTGAACGGGCCGGTGTCGCGTCCATTCACCCGAAGACGGCGCGGATTAATCGTAAAGTTCAACGCCAGGTCGCGGGTTCGCATTGTGCCGAGTGAAACCATCGAATCGACGAAGTACCCGCCAAAGCCCATTACCATTGCTCCCACTCCGCCGGGATTTCCACGCAGGTCGAGAACTATTCCAGTGCAATCGGCAACATTTTGTACTGCGTCTGCCAGCTCGGGCGCGAGAGCCGGGAGCCAGACATTGAATGAGATAAATCCGATGCAGCCTGCACCTGCTGCATTTGCCGGAAGCGGGAGTCGTGATGAGCGAACGAGTCCTGCAATGGGTGGCAGGTTTCCAAACTTCGACACCGTTCCGTGTCTCGGCACTCCGACGAGAACGCGCTCGAACGTTGATTTCTCTCCAGGATTCGAGAGTGTGACGCGAACGGTGTCACCGACCGACGGCGACAGCCATCCATTCAAATTGAAATCGACCTCCGACAACGCGCGCTGCCGTGAAGCGTCCGGCAACGACATCACTCGTTTGATGGATGCAGCAGCCACACGATTCCTTACTTTCACGACGGTTTGACCCGGCCTGATTCCGGCGATTGCTCCGGGACTACCCGGCTCGACTCGCCACACGACCGCGCGATCGCCTGAAATCCTGACAGAAACTCCTGTGGTTCCCTCGCCTCCTTCGCGATCGGAGCTCACATCGGACGCAACTCGCGCCGGTATGATATAGAAGTGGGAATCAGGAATTCGAGACAGCGTTTCCGCAAGCAGAGCATCGAGCTGACCGCGTGTCGTGATAGCCGCGGCTCTTGGTCGAAGCGAATCGCGAACCGCCTTCCATCTGGTTTTTACAAAAGCGGTATCGACGTATGTGCGCTGCACCACGGTCCACAGGGTGTCGAACGATGCGAGCGGAACACCGGGTGCGAGTGGCTCATCGGCGCGCGCGTTACCGCTGTTCACCGGAGCAGACGCACATGCGGCGCAAGTCAGAAGCACACCGGCGAAGAAGTTTTTCATTTCCAGTAATTCCCGAGACGACCTATCAAGCCCGAATACACTTCGATTCCATCCCACAGGTTTTGTATCCGGAGATTCTCGTTCGCTGCGTGCTGATTGTCATCGAAATTTGCGATCGGCAGAATGATAATCGTCGTATGCAAAACTTCCTCGAACAGATATAAAGGTCCGCTGCCACCCATCGTTGGAAGAAGCAGCGGTTGTTTTCCAAGTCCATCTGCGACTGCGCGAACAACCGCTCGCGCAAACGGATCTTCCAGTGACGCTCGAGTCGCCTGGTATCCGCCGGCGCTCCATCTGACGCGGGCGACTTTGGGATGAGCGAGACGCATTGCCATCGTCACGCTGTCAGATGTAATGAAGTAACCCTGACGAGCGATATGAGCGTTGATCAAATCGTGAACTCTTTGCGGAGTCTGCTTCGGCACGAGCCTGAAATCGATCGATGCGCGCGCTTCGCTCGAAATGGCATTAGCCGCTTGATCGCCAACTGCGCCGACCTGAATCCCGCGCACATTCAGGGCAGGTAGCATGATACGCTCGGCCAGGGGAGCGTCGTTCGCCTCCGTTTGAGCCAACCCGAGCGATCGGCGAAGCTCTACATCGACCGGCGGAATCGCGTTGATGGCTTTCTTTTCACTCGCGGAGATTGGCCGAACGTCGTCGTAAAAATGAGCGACTTTGATTCGACCATCGTCGTCACGCATGCTCGCGATGAGATTAGCGATCAATGCGCCTGGATTCGGGGCCCAGTTCCCATAGTGCCCGCTGTGCAGCGGCCGCGTCGGGCCGAACACCGTGATGTCCACTCCGGTTACACCGCGAACGCCGAGCTGTACTTGCTGCTGTCCGCTCTGATGATTTGGTCCGTCGCAAAACAACCACGCATCAGCGCGCAATGCATCGCGGTAACGCTCCAGCATTTTCTCGAGATGAGGCGAGCCTGCTTCTTCCTCACCCTCGAAAAAGAATTTCAGATTCACCGACGGGCTAAGCTTCGCTTCCCTCAGCGCATCGATGGCATTGAGCATCGCGATGATGCTCGCCTTATCGTCTCCCGACGATCGCGCGTAAAGCCGGGCTTCGCCGCTTGTCGGCGGATCGCCATCCTTCGGGAGAGCGATCGGTGCACCACCATCCGCGAGCGACTTGCTTCGCAATGTTGGCGTCCAGGGAGGCGTTACCCACTGCGACGGATCTACGGGTTGTCCATCGTAATGGGCATATAGAACCAGCGTATGCGTGGCACCGGGTGTGTTGAGAACGCCGAGTACCGCTGGTGGTGAGCCTTCAACTTCGAGCAACCTCGCAGTGATTCCTCGATGCTCGAGCATTTTCACCAATCGATCGGCATTGCGACGAATGTTGGTGTTATCGCTGGCGAGATTCGGGATCGACAGGAGATCATTGAACTCACGAAGAATCGCCGGCTCGTGCGTGCTTCTATATGTATGCGCTGCGGAGCGAATCGCCTCTGCGTCACTGGTCGCTTGCGCCCCGAGTGGGGATGACACAAGAACAGCCGCGAGGAGCGAGCGCGAAAGAATTTTTCGTGAGCGTGAACGCATTCGTTACGGGGAGGGAAAGGGATTCGAAAGTAGGTGTGCCACACCTGCGACGCTAGCGTTTTCGGCGGGGAGCCGTAACGTAGCAGCGAGTCGATTCTCCGCACTGAACATCAACGAGGGCTTGCCATGACCTTGCGTCGTTTTTTCGTCGCCGCCGTGTTTACCATGAGCCACATTGCAACAGGTCAGGTGTCGGCCGTTCGGCGCTTCGTCCACCTCGCGATTTCTCCTGACGGACGCAGGGTTGCGTGGATCGGTCCTCCATCGAGAGCGCGCACAACTGCCGTCAATAGCGTTGTGCTTGCTGATGCGTCATCGGGGGGACTAACGAATATCGTTCCGCTCCCCGGTGGGGACCCGGGAGGCGCAGCTGAGTTAGCGTGGTCGCCGGATGGGCGACAGGTCACGATTCTCGCGACAACAAACGGTGGTACACCCGCTCTTTATGTAGTCGGCGCCGCGGGTGGAAATGCAAAGAGAATCGCGACGATTCCCGGTGCGGTTCATGGTGCGCGGTTTTCTCCCAACGGACAGCGAGTCGCAATTCTTTACTCATCGCCGAGTGAACAAGCAAATAATCCGCTCGCCGCGACTCCGCGTGATACGGGCGTGATGGATACACACATCGATCGTCAGCATCTGGCGATCGTGGACCTCGCATCGGGACGACAGCATCTGATATCACCCCGCGATCTCTACGTATATGAATACGACTGGTCACCTAACGGCCGGCAGTTTGTGCTGAGCGCGGCGACTGGATCCGGAAACAACAATTGGTGGGTTGCCCGACTTTACTCGCTCGATGCGGAGTCGGGCGCGCTTAGAGAGATCGCGCGACCGTCACATCAAATTGCGCAGCCAACATGGTCGCCTGACGGTACTCGCATTGCCTATATCGGTGGACTAATGAGCGATCAGGGTGTAACCGGCGGCGATCTCTACACCGTCCCTGCATCCGGCGGAACGCCGAAGGACATTACTCCGCAAACAGGGGTGTCTGTCTCTTCGTTCCAGTGGCGTGGACCGTCATCACTTCTCGCGACGTCCTGGTCGCAAGGCGCGTCGCAGGTTGCGATTGTCGACGCAGCAACCGGCCGCTTCACTCAACTCTGGCAGGGTGACGAATGGGCTTCACTCGGCACACTGACGAGTAATCCGATTGTCGCTGCAAGCCAGGACGGTAATACGATTGCATTCGTGCGCGAGTCACTCACATCGCCGCCGGAAGTTTGGGCCGGCTCGCCGAGCCACCTCGCACAACTCACTCGCGTGAACGCCGGCGTTGTTCCGTCGTGGGGAAAGTGGGCGAACGTGCACTGGAAAAATGAAGGTTACAACGTCCAGGGCTTTTTGATTTTTCCGCGCCAATTGAATCCGGATCAGCGGTATCCTCTGATCGTTCATGTACATGGTGGCCCATCGTCCGCGGTGTCGTCGAATTTCCTCGGCGAAGGAAGCACGGAACAGCTCATCGCTCTTTCACAGGCCGGGTATTTCGTGTTCCTGCCTAATCCCCGTGGTAGCTACGGTCAAGGCGAAGCATTCACGAAAGCCAACGTCAAGGATTTCGGTCACGGCGATTTGCGCGATATCATGGCGGGAATCGATACGGTGATTCGTCGATTCCCTGTCGATGGAAATCGACTCGGCATCAAAGGTTGGAGCTACGGCGGATTCATGACGATGTGGGCGGTGACTCAAACGAATCGCTTTCGCGCGGCGGTGTCGGGCGCAGGTCTCTCGAACTGGCTTAGCTATACAGGTGAGAATGGAATCAGCGAATGGATGGTTCCGTTCTTCGGCAAAACTGCGTACGAGGACAAAGCGGTGTATGCGCAAAGCTCACCCATCAATTACATCGCCAATGCGCGAACGCCGACGTTGCTCGTGGTTGGTGAGCGCGATGCGGAGTGTCCGGCACCGCAGTCGTTCGAATTCTGGCGCGGATTGCAGCATGTCGGCGTGAAAACGCAGCTGGTTGTTTATCCGGACGAAGGTCATGCATTTCAGAATCCTGTGCACAAGCGTGATCTGGTGCAGCGCACAGTTCGTTGGTTCGACACGTACCTGAAGCCGGGTAACGCGCGATGATGCTTCTACGATTACTCGTCGACAGCACGCTGGTTATTCTGCTTGGAACCGGCACTCCCGTTCCAGATCCGAACGCGGCCGGCCCGGCAACAGCAGTCGTTGTCGGCAAACGTCTCTTCATTGTAGATGCGGGCGCGGGTGTGGAGCGGAGACTGAGTGCGGCGGGACTTTCCAACACCGACATCGAAGGAGTGTTCATCACGCACCTGCATTCAGATCACGTGCTGGGGTATTCGGATCTTATTTTTACCTCGTGGATTTTTGGGAGGGAAAAACCGCTGCGTGTTTATGGTCCGCCGGGTCTCACGCGAATGACCGATCACTTGATTGCTGCATTTGCGGAAGACATCGCCGTTCGCACAAACGGTTTCGAGCATGAAGCGCCGAACGGATACAAGGTGCGCGCGAGAGAGGTGAAGCCCGGCGTGATTTATGATTCGGCTGGTGTGCGTGTCACTGCTTTCCCCGTGCTGCACGGAGGTTGGAAGTATGCGTATGGCTACCGATTCGACACGCCGGGGCGTTCAGTTGTGATCTCCGGCGATACCCGCGAAAGCGAATCGCTCGCTCGCGCCGCGGCAGGCGTGGATGTTCTGGTGCACGAGGTCGTTGTCCTATCCGCGCTAAAGCAGCCGCCCGGAGGATTCGGCGGAAACATCATTCGTTACATGAGCTCGTTTCACACGCCGGATAAGAAACTCGGCGAGCTAGCTGCGCGCGCGAAGCCAAAGCTGTTGGTCCTTTCGCACATCGTGCCGACTGGAGTTGCGGACAGCCTTCTTATCGGTGGCATCCGATCAGGTGGTTATACTGGAAAACTCGCAGTGGGACACGATCTCGATCGGTATTGATGAACGCTATGGCTGCGCTGACAATTCGCATCAAGAAAAACACTGACGGAACTTCAGCGTTGAGCTGCACGCGTGCCGATGGATCGGTAACCTGGCAGAGCAACCATGGAGCGGTGGGCCGATTTTTCCCGCGACATGATTTGACGCACTATGCGGTAGAGACGCTGCTCAAACATCGTCGCGGATTTTACGGATTGGTTGCCGAAGGTTGGGACATGACTGATTTCGGCACGCCATGGCCGCGCGGGCCACTGCCAGCCGATGCCGATCCCTCAGAGCTGATCGTTGGATTCTTCGACGGAGAGCGAGCAGGAAATGTTCGATGGACGGCTGCAGAGCTGAAAGAAAAAGTTGCTCTGTACAACGACACGCACCACAGCGACCTGGTAGTCGACCTCACCGATGATCAGCTAGCGCTGATTCGTAATCGACGAGCCGAATTGTTCGCGATGTGGGATAACGTAGCGCCCGGCGAAACGCTCGAGCTGCCGTTCGACATCGAGTAGTACAACGGCGCGCCCGAAGCCAAACCTCATGGCTTCGGTCGCGCGTCCGGCTTGTATAGATTGCGATTGTGAAAAAATTAACAATCGAATCCAACGGACAAGCCGAACCTGACATCATTCCGCCGCGCGAAACACGACTCGTTGACCAGCGAACTGTTTTCATTTCCGCATACGCAATCCTCATCGCAATTGGAGCCGGCCTTCTCGCGCAGTTTCTCATTCATCTCATCGGACTCTTTACTAACATCGCGTTTTATCACCGCTTCTCGATTGCCTTTCTTACTCCTGGTGATGCACATGCCGGTTGGCTGACACTCCTTCTCGTCCCAGTCGTCGGAGGATTGATCGTAGGAGTTCTCGCGAGATATGGATCTTCATCCATTCGCGGCCACGGAATTCCCGAAGTAATGGAGAAAGTGCTTTTCGGCGAAAGCCGGATTCAACCACGAGTCATGGTCCTCAAGCCACTCTCCGCCGCAATCGCCATCGGCACCGGAGGGCCGTTCGGCGCCGAGGGACCAATCATCGCATCCGGCGGCGCACTCGGATCTGTGATCGGTCAGCTCGTACACGTCACGACAGACGAGAGAAAAATCCTGCTCGCCGCAGGCGCTGCAGCAGGCATGGCTGCCACGTTCGGAAGTCCTGTATCCGCTGTTCTCCTCGCAGTCGAGCTTCTTCTGTTCGAGTACCATCCTCGGTCGCTTATTCCAGTTGCACTCGCGTCAGTAGTCGCCACTGCAGTGCACGTCGCGTTCAACGGAAGCGACCCGGTATTTGCGATCCCGCACATCGCAGAGACACGAGATGTAGCACTCGTCGCATACGTTCTGCTCGGCGCAGTGATGGGGGCCTTCGCCGCAGCTGTGACAAAGCTCTCATATGCAATCGAAGACGGTTTCGAGTTACTCGGAAAAAGATTTCGAATTCATTGGATGTGGTGGCCGGCAATCGGAGCCGTTGCAGTCGGCATTTGCGGCATTCTCGAGCCGAGAACGCTCGGCATCGGATACTCGAACATCACCGGAGCACTCAGCGGCACAATCGTTGGCCGAGCGCTGCTCTTCCTCGTAATCCTCAAACTCATATCGTGGGCGGTTTACATCAGCAGCGGGACTTCCGGCGGAACGCTCGCTCCGCTTTTCACGATCGGCAGTGGATTGGGAGCATGGCTCGGCGCGCTGCTCGCGTCTGCTATACCCGACGCGGGAATATCGATCGGTGTCGCGGGGCTCGTCGGCATGGCTGCAATCTTCGCGGGAGCAACGCACGCTCTTCTCGCGTCCATCGTGTTTGCATTCGAGACGACGCGTCAGCCCCTGGGGCTGCTGCCGCTACTCGGCGGATGCAGCGCGGCGTATCTGGTGTCTCTGCTAATGAGTAGAAGCTCGATCATGACCGAGAAACTCGGTCGACGCGGAATTCGAGTTCGAACCGAGTACACCGTCGATCATTTATCGAATCTGCCGGTGAAGGAAGTGGCGTCGTCGGAAGTTGTCGCTCTCAACGCGGCTGATCCATTGGGCAGAGTGCGATTGTGGCTTGCTTCCGGCGCCGGAGGCGCAACTCATCAAGGGTTTCCCGTACTCGACGACGACCGACGGCTGGTTGGCGTGTTGACGCGACGGGATATCGTCGAGCCGTCAATCGCTGATTGGGTACGAGTCGAAGCGCTAATCCGCCGTGCGCCTGCTGTTGCGTTCGAGGATAATTCCGTTAGAGAAGCAGCCGATCACATGGTAATGCAGCAAGTCGGAAGACTTCCAGTGGTGACCCGCGAAGATCCGCACGTGGTAGTGGGGATGATTTCGAGGAGCGACCTGTTGTCCGCGCATCGATCGCGACTCAAAGCGATGCGACAGCGCCACCGCGTGCGTCTGACCACATTCTGGAGTGAGCTCTGATCGAGGAGTGGCCTCCCACCGTACGAAGAGCACGCGATCTGGTAATGCAGTATGGATGGAATGCAACTTCTTACCAGATCGTCAATCCCGGAATCCATCACTGGTTCGCTGAAAGAGGAGACGCCGTCGTTGGATACGTGGCTCATTCGCGAATTCGCATCGTCGCAGGTGCGCCGGTTTGTTCTGCGAATCGAGTTGCAGAAGTAGCCGCAGAATTCGAGCGCGATGCAAAACGCGCCCGTGAAGGAGTGTGTTATTTCGGCGCCGAGGAGAGACTCGAGACCGCAATACGTGACAGTCCACGATATTCGCTGGCGTTGCTCGGAGCGCAGCCGGAATGGGAACTGTCAGAGTGGATTACGAGCGTCGAATCGTATGCATCGCTGCGAGCGCAATTCAATCGAGCGAAAAACAAGGGTGTCACGATCGAAGAATGGCCATCGACGCGTGCAGCGACTTCGCGTGAGCTGAAAAAGGTTCTCGAGAAATGGCTGCGGACGCGCAAACTTCCGCCACTCCATTTCCTCATCGAGCCCGAGACATTGGAGCGGCTCGACGATCGGCGGGTTTTCGTGGCGACGCGAAAAAATGAAGGCATCGTCGCGTTTGCCGTTCTCTCACCAATTCCTGCGCGTGCTGGTTGGCTCATCGAGCAATTCCCACGCGTTCCTGCTGCGCCTAACGGGACAATCGAGCTGCTTCTAAGAGCGGCGGCACGAGCAGTTGCGACGGGCGGTGGACGCTTCCTTACTCTTGGTCTTGCTCCTCTGGCCAAGCGCGACATTATGCGCCCGGCAGAATCCGCATGGTTGCATGCGACGCTGACTCTACTGCGAGCCCACGGTCGAAGGTTCTACAACTTCGAAGGATTGGAGAAGTTCAAATCGAAATTCCATCCCCAGAGCTGGAAACCGGTTTACGCAATCCAGAATTCTTCGCGGTTTTCCCCTCGCGCGCTTTACGCCATCGCCGGCGCGTTCGCGTCGCGATCGCCGGTGAGCCTGGTAGCATCTGCGCTGCTCGGCGTCAAATCAACACGAGCGATGTAAGGCGACTGGTTCTTGAGCTCAGCCTCTGCATTGTGCAGTAGCTCCTTCACCTGCGCGCCGGTCATGCCATCTTCGATGTTCACCCGTCCGACAACCCACACGCGACGCGGTCCGAGAAACGTGACGATGAGCTCGGGGGCAGAAATGATTCCCGGCTGCGAGCAAATCGTATCCCTGATCGCCTGTCTTATAGTGGACGAAGCCTGTCGACCGATTATGAAATCGCGGTTTCGCCTCGCAAGATCGTAGGCAACAAAAGCCAGCGTCAACCCAATCAGAATTGCGGCGATCGCATCAGGCACCGGAGATCCTGTCACCTGATGCAATGCAATTCCAATGAGAGCGATAACGTTTCCGAGAACTGCTACCGCGTCTTCCGCAAATACCGCGCGTGCGACAGGATCAGACGAGAGTGCGAATTGCTCGAAGAATTCGCGCTTCAGAATTCCGGCCTCTCGTTTGATCTGCCGATAAGCTCGAAGGAGTGAGAAACCTTCGAGAAAAAACGAAATCACGAGCACCACGTAGGCGATTCCAAAATGATCTGCCTCCGTCGGGTGGTGCAGCTCGTTGATGCCTTGTCGAAACGAGAATCCGGCACCCGTCAGAAACACTCCAAGCGAAGCCAGCAGCGACCAGAAGTATGCCTCGCGACCATGGCCCAGCGGGTGATCATCGTCTGGTGGCACGCGCCCGCGCCATTGCGCGACAAGAAGGAGCGCTTCGTTTCCCGTATCCGCGATCGAGTGAAACGCTTCCGCCAACATCGCACTCGACCCGGTCATCACTCCGGCAATGATCTTTGCGATTCCAACGCCGATGTTGGCGGCGATCGCAATGATAACGGTGCGATTGCCTTCCCCATCCATTGGAGGAACATCTTGCGTTAAAATCCTGGTCGCGGACACCGCCATTCGAGTAACCTGTACCGGTCCATTCGCGTTTACCACCTGTAACTTCGTCGCGCAGCCGAGTAAAACCGTACATTTCCCGCCGCGATTTGGCGCGTCGCTTGCCACGGTGTACCGAATGCTCGTCAACCCCAAGAGGTAAGCCTGCATGACACTTCCAGCCCAGGAATACCCGGACCGCATCGCTCTCGTCGACGAAGCTCCACCATTTACCCCGTACATACCGCCGGAAACAAATCTCCGAGAGCTCACGCCCATACCGATCATCGTCGGTGCGATACTCGGCCTCGTCTTCGGCGCTTCTTCGCTTTATCTCGTTCTCAAAGTCGGTCTGACAGTCAGCGCATCGATTCCAGTCGCAGTCATATCGATCACGCTGTTCCGACTTCTTTCAAAGCTCGGTGCGCGCGACGCAACTATCCTCGAGCACAACATCGTTCAAACGGCCGGCTCTGCTGGTGAGTCAATAGCATTCGGCGTCGGTGTCACGATGCCGGCGATTCTCATTCTTGGATTCGATCTCGAAATAACACGCGTGATGCTCGTTGCCGTACTCGGCGGACTTCTCGGAATTCTCATGATGATTCCGCTGAGGCGTGCTCTCATTGTCGCGCAGCACGGAGTCTTGAAATACCCGGAAGGCACGGCATGCGCTGAAGTTCTCAAGGCCGGCGCATCCGCTGAGTCTCGCGCCGCTGCGTCACCGGAAGCAAAGCGCGAACAGGAAAGGCTTGGTCTCGGCACGAGCGCGAAAACGATCTTCACCGGTTTCGGGATCGGACTTGTCTACAAAACCGCGAATGTCGCCTTCCAGGCATTCAAGGAAGTGTCCGAGAAAATTTTCAATGCGCCTTTCCGCAACGCATCGATCTCCGCCGAGATTTCTCCGGAGCTGCTGGGCGTCGGTTACATCATCGGTCCACGTATCGCATCAATCATGTGCGCAGGCGGTGTCCTCGCGTATCTCGTCCTCATCCCGATGATCAGCTACTTCGGGCAATTCCTCACCGCGCCGCTGCCGCCGGAGAGCACGGCGCTTATCAAGGACATGAGCCCGTCGGCGATTCGTAACTCCTACGTGCTCTACATCGGAGCGGGAGCCGTCGCTGCCGGTGGATTGATAAGCGTCTTTCGATCGCTACCGACTATCTGGCACGGACTCCGTGGTGGACTGAGCGATTACTCCGCGTCGAAAGCCGCCGGTGGAAGCACAAAGCTGCGAACCGATCGGGACATTCCGATCAACATCGTTCTAATCGGCTCGATTGCACTCGTGGTCGCTATTGCCTTTGCCAGTCCACTCTACGTTGGTGGAACTGGAATCGCGGCGCGCATCGCTGCTGCAATTCTAATCGTCGTTTTCGGATTCCTTTTTGTCACCGTGTCATCACGACTCACGGGTGAAATCGGATCGTCATCAAACCCGATCTCGGGAATGACCGTCGCCACGCTGCTTCTCGCGTGTCTCACATTCGTCATACTCGGCTGGACTGGAAGCAATTACTTCGTCACCGCGCTCTCGATTGGGGCGATCGTGTGCATCGCCGCATCGAACGGCGGAACCACGTCGCAGGATCTCAAGACTGGATTTCTCGTCGGGTCTACGCCGCGCAATCAGCAGATCGCGATCCTCATTGGCGCGACAGTGTCTGCGCTCGCGCTTGGTCCGATTCTACTCAAGCTCAACTCAGCCGGCTCGGTTTACGTTCCAGTCGGCACAACTGTGCAGGGACTTACAACTGGCGGCATACAGCCAGGCGAAAGAGTAGACGTGCGCACTCTTCATCGTCGCGAAAAAATCGAGGGAGTACTCGCGACAGGCGCGCCCGACAACAAGGAATATTTCGTCTGGCACAGACAGGATCCAAACGGTGGTAACGCCGAGAAGTATTTAGTCGACGACAATGGAACGCCGGTGTACTTCGTGGATCGCGGCATCAACGGATCGATTCGTACACTGCCGAATGGCCAGGCGATTCCAAAATTCGATGCTCCGAAAGCCACGCTGATGTCCTACATAATCAAGGGAATACTCGGCGGAAAACTTCCGTGGGGCCTGGTGCTGCTTGGAGCGTTTATCGCGATCGTTCTCGAGATGTCGGGTATCCCGTCACTCGCATTCGCCGTGGGTGTGTACCTGCCGTTGTCATCATCGTCGCCGATTTTCATCGGCGGTCTAGTCCGCTTGGCTGTCGACAAATGGATTGCGCGCAAGCACGCCGGTGCTCGACTCACGCAAGATCAGCTCATCGCTGAAGGGGACAAGAGCGGGGGCGTATTGATGGCGTCGGGTTACATCGCGGGCGGTGCAATCGCTGGAATTCTCATCGCGTTCCTAGCCGGCGTTCCTTCAATGGCCGGATTCAACAAGAGCATTGAAGCTTTCGGTGAAGCGAATCCATTGAGGAGTGGACCAGCCGCTGATTTATGGTCGCTTATTCCGTTTGCGATCCTGATCGCGGTCTTGTACCTGACCGGGCGAGAAGTACTACTCGCACCGAAACAGAAGACAGGATAGATCGCGCGCTCGGACGCCGACGCAATCTGACAAGATCTCGACAGTTGAGATGCCGCTCGACACTTACGTTCCGTCGAGTGAATTCTCCGTTTGCGCTGCGGGTCGCGGAAACATCTCCGTTGGTAGACATCGCCCGCACTCTAATGACAGAATACGCGGCGCTACCACACACGACTGGTCGGTGGCCCACTGCCGTGGGTGACATTGTTGCACTCCCCGCACCCTACGTTCTTCCTGCTGGCGTACTCCTGATCGCGCTGGCAGATGAGCGTTCAGATCCGCCTCCTGAGACGGCATTGGGGTGCGGCGCTCTTATTTCGAGAGAACCTGCGGTCGCCGAGATAAAACGTGTTTACGTGCGTCCGCATGCACGCCGGCGTGGAATCGGAGAAGCAATCACGCGCGAGCTCATCAGCTGGGCCGGCACGCTCGGCTTCGAGCGTGTGAGACTCGACACTGCACCGGAGCTTCTCGCCGCACGGGCGCTCTATGCACAACTTGGTTTCTATCCGATACCGCACTACCGCGCTGGACTACTTCCGGACGCACTCTGTTTTGAGCGAGCAGTGCATCACCTGACCGTTCCTTGATCAATGATCGACATTCCACGTCTCAAGACGGAACGACTTCTGCTGCGCGCTTTCCAGCCCGACGACTTCGAAACATACGCCGAGATGATGGGTCACCCCGATGTCGCACTTCACCTCATGGACGGGCGCCCGCTTAGCCGCGAAGAGGCATGGCGGCAAATGGCGATGTTCATCGGCCATTGGGCACTCCGCGGGTTTGGTGTGTGGGCGGTAGAGGAATTGTCGACTGGCCGGTTCATCGGACGGATTGGATGTCTCGAGCCCGAGGGATTCCCGGCGTTCGAGATCGCATACACGCTCACGCGCTCAGCTTGGGGTCACGGATATGCGCGTGAAGGGGCGGCTGCTTCACTCCAATACGCACGCGAGATTTTGGGGCGGACGAAGATCGCAAGTATCATCCGTCCCGACAACCACGCGTCGATTCGCGTCGCGCAGTCTCTGGGCGCGGTTCCTGGTGAGACCGTGAATTTCTTCGGCGCGCCGTCAGTCGTTCACTGGTACCCAACACCGGAACACTCGAGCTCTCCGGTGCGGAACTTTACAATGATTTGACGAAGTGTTTCCAGATCATTGTCGTCATCGCAGCACGTTCGACCTTCTCAGAGACGTCGGGCGGAGCAATCTCACACGCACTGCGCTCGGCTTCACGCCAAACCACTTTCGAAATGTCGCGGTGAAATGACTGTGGCTCGTGAAGCCAAGGTCGAGCGCGAGACGACTCAAGTCACGCTGACCACCTGAAAGCTGCTCGAGAGCCGCAGCCATTCTGAGATTCAGCAGATAACGGTGCACAGGGACTCCCGTCACCGATCGAAATACGTGCGCGATCTGAGATGAAGACACGGCAAACGTCGCGGCGAGATCCAACAAGCTGTGTTCGTCACCGGGCCGTTCCGCCAGGATGCTCTTTATGCCTTCAACCATCTCCCGCTGCTTGACGAAAGCGCGTCGATGTTGTGCGCTGTCAATTTCAGTGTGCTGTTCGAGCAGCAGCGCGAGCAGAGCGACCGCGTCCTCTTCCAGCGCACGGACTGCAAAAGGACAACCAGTCTGTTGAAGCGCCATCGCGCGCAATGCATGATAACGAAGCAGCGCTTCCGGACTAACCATTGCCTGGCGAGGCCGAGTCGTTCGAAACGCGCTCGTCGCTAACGCCTCGGGCGAATACGCGAACGTAGTACAATCGTGGCCGACCGCAGCTGAATGACGCACGTGACACTCTTCGCCGGGGTCAAGAAACAATACCTGAGTTGGATCGACAACCGAACTCATGCGCGCGCTACCGTGCATGAATGTTCCCGCTCGTGTGAATACCAAATGGTGCGCAGCTGAAAACCGTTCAATCGTCTCGATCCCCGCACCAGCTCGGCAGCGAAAGTCCGCCGCCGACACGAGCGTCCCACTGAATAAGACTCGCGGAAATAGATGAATCACTTCCTCACACCCTGAACCAAACCAGCTGCTTCGACGACATCGGCCATTGCATTGCTGGTTGCACCAGAGGCGGTGCCGGTGGCATGGACCGCAACGTACTCCCACGTCGGAACAACCTTGCCATGACGCTGCTTTGATTCATACCACGTCGGCGTGATGTAGGCGTCAGGTCCATGAAAGATCACGGTCGCTGCAAATTGTTTTTCGATTAAAGCGGCAGCATGTTCGTTCGCTCGTGCACGGTGCCCTTCCAGCATTCCGCAGGACCCTTCGGATCTTCTGAGAATGAACGGGACATGACTGATCAGCAGGCCTGATTCGGGCGAATGTGTGACACGCGTACCAAATGAGCGGCTCTCGATGGAATCGAGCAGAACCTGGGGCGGGTTTCTGCGAAGGCGTGAGGGATGTACACGATGCTCTCGTAAACGACTAGTTTTCGGGGGAAGCTTGCATACAATATGAGATTGTATCTATTTTTGTACGTCTCCGTTTCTAGATTGTAGTACGCGCAACCTGTGCGCGCAACCCATCAGCAAATGAAAAAGCCGACTTCCTGGACGCCTGCCCTCAAAAAATCCGCGGGTCCACTCTATCACGCGATTACGAACGCGCTCGAGAACGACATCGCGAATGGAAAACTCCGCCCCGGCGAGCTGCTCCCCACCCAGCGCGAGTTGGCAAAACGTCTCGGTGTGGCGTTCACAACAATCACGCGAGCATACGCAGAAGCGCGAAAACGCGGACTCATCAGAGCGACAGTCGGACGCGGCACCTTCGTCACTTCCTCTCGCTCCGTTGATTCGCGTGACGAGGAAGCCAATGCGAGCACCTACAACCTGAGCATCAACACTCCTCCCATCCCCGCGTGGATGTACCGTGCACTCACGGATACTCTGGTCAGAGTGAGCGACGATGAAACCCTGATCAAGCAAGGCCTCAGCTACGAATCAGCGAAGCTTGAGGCCGCAATTAATTCGTCGGGGCTGATATGGCTGGCGAGTCGCCGCGTGGATGCGAACGCTTCGCAGGTCGTCGTCACGAACGGTGCCCAGCACGCACTCTCGGTTCTGTTCACGACTTTGGCGAAACCTGGTGACACTGTTCTCGTCGAGGCCCTTGCCTATCCGGGCACGCAGAGCGCCGCAGCGAGCAGTGGCGTGAATCTGATCGGTGTCGAAATGGACGACGAGGGAATTTTACCCGACGCTTTGGATGCGCTTTGCACTCGGCACAAGCCGAAGGCAATCATGTGCGTTCCGACGCTCCAGAATCCCACGACAGCGGTGATGTCACTGTCCCGCAGACATGAAATCATCGCAGTAGCTGCGCGTCACAATGTGCGAATTGTCGAAGATGACATTTGCGGACCACTGCTCGCGGATGCGCCGCCACCGCTTGCTGCTCTCGCACCGGATGTGTGTTACTACATCGGCAGTATTTCCAAATGCGTCGCTCCCGGGCTTCGCGTCGCATTTGTCGCATGCCCAACGACCGAGGATGCGAACCGGCTTCGCTCGGCAGTCAACGCATCTGTGCTGATGTTATCCCCGCTCCCACTTGCAGTCGCGTGCGACTGGATCAACAACGGAACTGCAGCTCGCGCGGTCAATTCAATTCGTGCCGAGGCTGTGACTCGAGGCGCGTTGATCCGCAGCACTCTTGGAAATGTTGACGTCAGGATGCCGAGAGGATCATTACACGCGTGGCTTCAACTACCAACGAATTGGACGGTTGCTGCTTTCGTCGCAGAGGCACTGCGCCGAGGCGTCCGTGTCGCTCCGGCAGAGTGGTATATAACGCCCATTTCATCCGTGACACCGCGCGCGACACCACATGCTGTTCGTCTGACGGTTGGTCAGCCGGTGAACTCGAAAGGTGTCGAGTCGGCGCTGACAACGCTTGCATCCATTTTGGCAGGACAGCCGACGTTCAGGACAGCGCAGATCTAGAGCGAAAAATCGACCCGCTATTTTTTATCAAATTCTTGCACTAACTCCGAGCCGAGTCGTCGCCTGACATCGGGTTGTTGCAATAGCCTCGCAAGCCGAGACTTCAGGTGCCTCTGAACGTCCGGCCATTCGACTGCGAGGATGCTGAACATCACACTGTCTCGAACTGTTCCATCACGTCGGAGCTGGTGGTGTCGCAGCACGCCTTCTTTCTTTGCGCCCAGCGCGGTTATTGCTCGTTGTGACGCAAAATTCAGGGAGTCTGTTCGAAGGCCCACAACCTGGGCGCCCAGTGTTCCAAACGCATGCTCGAGCAAGACCAACTTGCAAGCGGTATTCACGTGAGTATGCTGCCACGTCGCTCTATACCACGTGTATCCGATGTATAAGCGCTCGACCTCGGGCTCGATGTCGTGGAAGCGAGTGCTCCCGACAATGGTGCCAGAGCTCATCTCGCGGACCGCCCATGCCAACATGCGTCCCGCGCGCTGTTCCCTGAGAGCTTCGGAGATGTACGTCTCCATTTTACCGGGGTCGGGCACTGCAGTAAACCAAAGCTCCCAGAGCTTTCCGTCAGCTGAAGCGACTTCGAGATCCTTCAGGTGAGTGAGTGAAAGAGGCTCGAGTTTAATGCCAAAGCCTTGAAGCGTTACAACATCAGGCACAATCATCGTGCTGACTGTCTGCATAGCTCTTCCCAGAGTTCAGAACCGATCAGATCCGACACCGGAATAGGTGGAAGCGGCGGCGTGTCATATCCCCCAAGAGTGCGCCCGTACCAAGCCACGTCTCGCCATTCACCAAGCTTGAATCCTACACGGGCGTAGGTCCCGATTTGCACGAACCCGAGCGCTCGGTGCAATGCTTCACTCGCTGGGTTCGGAAGTGTGATTCCAGCGTACGCGTTCTGAAAACGTTGGATCGATAAAATTGCGAGGAGTGCTGAGTACAAGCACGTTCCTACGCCGCGTTTGCGCGTAGTCTCTGCCACGTAGACCGAAGTGTCAACCGACCAACCGTACGCGGGGCGTGCGCGATGGCGTGAAGCATACGCATAACCGAACACTGTTCCTTCACAAGCATATACGAGCCACGGCATGCCGGACCCAAAAACTGTCTCGATGCGCCGCTGTATTTCCGCCGTTGTTGGCGGCTCGAGCTCAAACGATATGACAGAGTCTCGAACGATTGGATCGTAAATCGCTGCGATCTGCTCCGCATCAGTAGCGTCTGCAGCACGAATGATTCCGAGCTGAATGATTGGCGTGCTCATGTGCGCATCCTGGTCACGCGACAATGTCGCGTTGCGCACACGAGACGACTATCAAGAACATGTCCGGTTGGCGAAGTGTGTTTATCCTATAGTAGTGGTTTCAGCCTCGGTCTCTTCGCTGATGCGAAGGCGGCGCAGCATTGGAGCAATCGTCAATCCCTGCAACAGTATCGAAATGACAACGACTCCAAACGTCATTGCGATGAGAAGATTTCGCTGAGGAAAATCAGCGGGAAGACTCAGCGCGAGAACCATCGAGAGCGCTCCTCTCAATCCGCCCCAGCTCAGCGGCCACTTCCAATTCTTCGGCACTCTCTCCTTCGTCCCGCTCAGTAGCGCGACGACAACGACGATGATCCCGATTCGCGCAACGGTCACAGCGAGATACGCGACACTCGTCTCTTGCCATGCTGCGAACAAAGCGAGCGGAAGCACCTGAAATCCCATCAGCAGGAAAACGAGAGAGTTCAGAGCGAACGCGACATACTCCCAGAAAGCGATTACCGTGACTCTCGTTTCCTTCGATGTTTCAGAACGTCGTCCGTAACTGCCACAGATCATTCCTGCGGTAACAGTCGCAATGACCCCTGACAATTGAAGACTGTCAGCGAGGGCGAATGATCCGTACGCCGTAATGACCGTGAGCGTGATCTGGATCATCGCGTCGTCGATCTGTTTCGCAACGAGCGACGCGATTATCCCGAAGGCACCACCGATAAGTACTCCTCCGCCCGCAATCAGAATGAAGTCGAGCGCCAAGCCCAGCATACTCACGTCGCTGCCTTCGACAAAACGAAGAACGAGTGCGAGGAACACGATCGCGGTGCCGTCGTTGAACAGACTCTCGCCCTCGACCAACAACTCGAGCCTCTTCGGCGCAGCCAGCGTTCGAAACAAACCGATCACGGCTATCGGATCAGTCGCCGCGAGCAATGCGCCGAGTACGAGACCGTAACGAAGTGTGAATGTGTCGTGCAAACCAAAGACACGGAAAACTCCTGTCACGATGAGTGCAGTCAAACCGATCCCAGCAATGACTCCGGGTAGCGCGAGCGCCGTGATTGTAATCGAGTTGCGGCGGAAATCCTTGAGGTCGATGTGGAACGCGCCCTCGAACAAGAGCCCGGGCAGGAAAACGACGAACAGAACGTCTTTCGTGAGATGTGGCGCCTCGATTACACCGAGTACTCCGAGCCCGAGGCCGGCGATGAGAAGAGCGACGGTATAAGGGACCTGAATTCGTCGCGTCGCGATCGCAACGGCAGTGGCTACAGAGAAGAGCAAGACCAGTGTGCCCGTTGGCGTCATTCCTAAACCTGCGATATTACGAGAGTCTTTGGCAATTTAGTAGCCTTTCGATACTAACCCTTTGCCATTTTTGGTGTATGACTTATGCGTTATGACACTGACAAATCCAGGAGATCTCCACGCATGGTGAACTATCGCGTTGTTATTTGGTCAGCGGCGTCACTGGCTTTTGCCGGTTGCGCGACGACTACATCCCAATATCCGTCGACGACGGCATCGACCTCGGACGGAGCAAGCTTACTTTCGCAGTCCAACCCGTTCGCTGCGCCGAGTACGCTGGCTTTTCAGGCGCCGCCGTTCGACCGAATCAAGGATTCCGATTACCAGCCCGCGCTCGAAGCGGGAATGAAAGAGCAGATCGGCGAAATCGAAGCGATCGCCAATCAATCAGCGCCTGCAACCTTCGACAACACAATCGTCCCGATGGAGAAATCGGGTGCAATACTCACCAGAGTGTCGAAAGCCTTCAATGCAGTAACGGGCGCAAACACAGACTCGATTCTTCAACGAGTTCAGGAGCAGGAAGCACCGAAGCTCGCGGCACATAGCGACGCGATTTTTCTGAACGACAAGCTCTTTCAGCGAGTCAAAAGCATCTATGACAATCGAGCAAAGGCCGGTTTCAATCCCGAGCAGAATTTTCTCGTAGAGCTTTACTACAAGAATTTCGTTCGCGCGGGCGCGCAGCTCTCTGAAGCTGACAAGACTCGACTTCGCTCTCTCAACCAGGAAGAAGCCAAGCTCTCGACCGATTTCCAGAACAAGCTTCTAGCGGGAACCAAGACGGGGGCACTGGTAATCGATAACGTTGCTGATCTCGACGGAATGAGCCCGAGCGAGATCGCCACCGCTGCAGACGCTGCAAAATCGCGTGGCCTCACCGGCAAGTGGGTGATTCCATTGCAGAATACCACTCAGCAGCCGGCGCAGACGTCACTGAAAAACCGCGCGGTGCGCCAGCGCCTCTTCGTTGCTTCGACAACTCGCACCGAGCACAACGATTCGAGCGACACCAGAGCTGCAATCTCACGCCTCGCACAACTCCGCGCGGACAAAGCGAAGCTGCTTGGCTTCCCGACCTACTCGGATTACGCCCTCGATAATCAAATGTCGAAGACGCCCAGTCAGGCACTGAAGCTTTTGACTGACATGGTTCCGGCAGCGACTGCGAAAGCGCGCTCGGAGGCGGCGCAGATGCAGGCACTGATCGACAAGCAAGGCGGTGGATTCAAGCTCGCACCGTGGGATTGGCAGTACTACTCGGAGCAGGTGCGGAAAGCGCAGTACGATCTCGATGAATCGCAGCTCAAGCCTTACTTCGAGCTCAACAATGTTCTGCAGAATGGTGTGTTCTTCGCGGCGAACAAGCTTTATGGCCTGACGTTCAAGGAGCGAAAGGACATTCCGACTTATCACCCCGATGTTCGCGTCTTCGAGGTGACTGACGCTGATGGTAAGCCACTCGCGCTTTTCTACGCCGACTATTTCAAGCGCGACAACAAGAGCGGCGGCGCGTGGATGGATTCATACGTCGATCAGTCAGCGCTCATGGGCACACTGCCTGTTGTATACAATGTCGCAAACTTCACGAAGCCCGCAGCGGGACAGCCTGCGCTGCTCACGTTCGACAACGTGACAACGATGTTCCACGAGTTCGGCCATGCGTTGCACGGAATGTTCTCGAAGGTGACTTATCCGACGCTCTCGGGGACCAATGTGCCGCGCGACTTCGTCGAGTTCCCATCGCAGTTCAACGAGCATTGGGCACTCGATACCATAGTGTTTGCGAATTACGCGAAACATTATCAGACCGGCCAGCCGATGCCGAAGTCTCTCGTAGACAAGATCAAAGCAGCGAAGACTTTCAATCAGGGATTCGCTACGACGGAGTATCTCGCTGCATCGCTGCTCGACATTGCGTGGCACACGCTGCCGCCCGGCTCACCGCGACAGGACGTTGACGCGTTCGAAACCGCAGCACTAAAGAAATTCAACGTCGACATGTACGAGGTGCCGCCGCGATATCGCACATCTTATTTCGCGCACATCTGGGGCGGCGGTTACGCGTCGAGCTACTACGCGTATCTCTGGAGCGAAGTCATCGACGACGATGCGTACGCGTGGTTCAAGGAGAACGGCGGACTGAAGCGCGAGAACGGCCAGCGCTTCCGTGACATGGTTCTGTCGCACGGTGGCACGCAGGATGTGGCAACGCTGTACCGCACATTCCGTGGGCGTGATCCCAGCGTTGAACCATTGCTGGAAGAGAGAGGTTTGAAGCCGCCCCCCAAATGAGTGCTACCGGCTGACGGCTCCGGGCTACCGGCTGACTACTCAGTTTTTAGCCGGCAGCCGTTGGCCGTCAGCCGGTAGCAACTTCGGACCGGAATAGAGCATCGAGTGCGGCTTCCGGATCGTTACTCAAACCCTCGTGCACGGGTCCACATTGGATCACATCCGATCTCGGTGACGTCAGCCAGTGAAAGCGCTCCGATGGCGGAGCGAGCGCGATTGGTCCTGCCTTCTCGTCTCCTTTGCAAATCGCTACGCATGACTTGAGATATTTGACGAGCAACGCAACGTCGACACCGTGCGCACGATTGCGGAGCTCATCCTTGTTCGTAATAACGCGCATGTCGAGAAATTCCGTCGTTCGCGCATGCACGATGACGCCCACCGGCGAGAACGCTCCTGTATGCACGTGAGGTACGACGCGAAGCATTGCAAAGTTGTACGCGATCTGATTGTCATCGAGAGACAACGCCTTCACTCGCTTCTTCATCGTCGCGCAGCCAGACGCTGACGCGGCATCCGCGCACCGCGAGCTTGCGCTTCTATTGCCTCGCCAACAAATGCGCGCGGAGTCTCGAGTCTCGTCTCGAGATATTCGACATATCTCTGACGCGTCTTCTTTGGTGTCGAGTAATCGGCTGTGACTGTCTTATCCATGAGCAGTGAATTCGGCACTCCGTCTACAGCGCGCGTAATCAGCTCCCGAGTGAAGACCTCGGACATTTCATCATCCGCCTTCGCGATGTCGCTGGCGATTGACAGCAGCACATGATCCTTGATCAAAGGAAACGGAGATCGCGTTCGCGCTTCATTCACTGATTGCCAGTCATGATGGGCATACAGCGCAGCACCATGATCGATGAGCCACGGCTGTCTGTTCCAAATCAGGATATTGGGATTTCGATGCGTTCGATCAGGATTCGTCACGAATGCGTCGAACCACACAATGCGCGCCGCGAGATCCGGTGATATGAGATCCCTTGCTGCAACACTGTCGAAATTGAACGCGCCATCGAGGTAACGCATTCCAAAGTTGATTCCGTGACTCGCACGGAGAAGATCCTGAATCTCCGGATCGGGCTCCGATCGTCCGAACGCTTCCGGAATGTCTATCAGAGCAAGCTCGGGAACAGGCAACACCTCCTCCGCGAGGAGACCGACGATCACTTCCGCGATCAGAGCTTTTGCTCCCTGCCCTGCGCCGCGAAACTTCGCGACGAATAAATCCCCTGCATCTGTATCGACTATTGCGGGAAGCGACCCACCTTCACGGAGAGGCTGAACGTATCTCGTTGCAGTGAGAACTCGAAGACTCGACACGCGGACAAGATAACCACTACCGGCTAACGGCCACCGGCAGCCGGCCACCGGCTTACTACACAGTTTCTAGCCAATAGCCGGTAGCCCGTAGCCGGTAGCCCGTAACTGCACTAGAGCGTTTCGCTCCGGGGTAACCAAGGTGCGAGTTTAACTCTGAGTGTCTTCAGCGCTTTCCCCATTTGCGCTTCCACTGTCTTAACCGAGATGCCTAATGTCGTCGCAATCTCCGAATATTTAAGTCCATGAGTACGACTCAGCTCGAACACCTCTCGGCAACGCTCCGGTAATTCCGCGACCGCTGATTTGAGTGCGACTTCGATTTCTTCGTCGATAAGCTGCGACGGAGCCGGCTCGCGCATCGCGCTCTGCCGCACCAGCTCAGGCTCGCTCTTTCGCTCGACTCGCTCATGGCGAACGTGGTTAAGCGCCCGGTTGCGTGTTGATTGAAAGAGATAAGCTTGCGGAGAGCTCTCATCGGCTAATTTTTCACGCCGGCGCCAGAGCTCGAGCATGACGTCCTGCACGACTTCCTCTGCGACTGCACTAGAGCGTACTATGGATTCAGCAGATCTCACAAGCGATGCGTACCATGTCCGGAAAATCGCATCGAATGCTGCTTCATCGCCCTTGCGAAGGCGTTCGATGAGGTCATCCGCTGGCATTCGCACAATTTACCCACGTTCAGGTCGCTGATACCCGCTAGCTGAGAGCCGATCCCAGAGGTCCGAGATTCGGACCTCGGAAATCGCGTATCGGCCAGCGGGTATCGGCGACCGGGTCCGCAGGTATCGCTGATCTGAACCTTAGGGTATACCCGGCCCGGGGTGTTAATTGGGGTATGGCAGATAGTATGAACGACGCTGATTGGGAGGCTCTCGCTCGCTATATCACCGGCGAAAGTTCACCCGATGAAGTCGAGCGACTCGAGGCACGATTCGCGGCGCAGCCGGCAGACAAGAAATTGCTCGATACGCTCGCGGCGGTCACTCGACAAATGGCATCGGCAGTTCCGACTGATCTCGACGTCGAAGCCGCGCTCCGCAGAGTGAAAGTGCGGCGCAAAGAGTCCGCAACCCGGCCGCTTGAATTCAGGCGCCCGATCGTCGACGCACGGCGACCGGTACGCTGGCACGTGCCGGTTCCGGCATTGGCCGCGGCCGCATTGCTCGCGGTCGGCGTGGCTGGTTATCTCACGATGCGAACGCCAAAAAGCGCGCTCCCGGTCTCGCCCTCCGCTCCAATGGTCGCGACCGGTGTTGGCGTTCTCGATTCGCTTCGGCTACCTGACGGAACTCGAATTGTCATTGGTCCGCTGAGCTCGGTCAAAGTCGCAGCCGGATATGGTGTGACGAGTCGCGAAGTAGAGGTGACCGGCGATGCTTACTTCGACGTAGTACACGATCCGTCAAGACCATTTACCGCACACGCTCTTCGCGCGACGATACAGGATCTCGGGACAAAGTTCGCCGTTCGAACAGATGCGGCGGACGGTGTATCAGTATCGGTGACCGATGGTTCAGTTGCTCTACAAGGCAGGAGTCCAATTCGCAGTGGCGGGAATGCGCCGCGCGGTGCAATTGTTCTAAAACCTGGTGAGAAAGGCGTTGTGCGTTCTGATGGTCAGACAATCAGAGAGCGCGCCGGTCCGGATGACGTTGCATGGATGCGACACCAGCTCGTGTTCCGTGAAGCTCCGCTTTCTGAAGTGGCGGCTTCGCTGAATCGCTGGTACGGAATCGATCTGCAGGTTCCGGATGCATCACTTGCTGCGCGACATCTTACTGCAACGTTCTCAGGCGAATCGCCGGAGCGCGTGCTCGATGTAATTCGGTTGGTGTTGGGCGCGGATATCGAGCGGCATGGCGATACCGCGATAGTGCGCGCGAAAAGGTAGGCATTAACGGAGGAACCGGACGATTGAAATAACTCGTCTCGGACGCAGCGGCGCGAGATACACGCTCTGGTGCGTCCTTGCTGTTGCCGCCTCGTTGATTTCACGGGCAGCCGGTGCGCAGTCCACGTGTCCACCGTCCGCCCGTGGCGCATCCGCTACGTCTGCAACAGAATGGGATGGGGCACTTGCCCGCAGAGTCTCCCTTCATGGCCGTGATGTCTCCCTGCTGGAAGCGCTCGATCGCCTCGCCGCTGCAGCGCATGTACGCCTTTCATACACTGCCGAGGAGCTACCGCTTTCACGGTCGGTTTGTTTGGCGTACGAGGCGACATCTGTTGGTGACGTTCTGATCGATCTCCTCGACGGGACTTCGCTGCATCCAATCGATGCGGGTAACGATCAGGTGGTGCTCGCGCCAAAGCCTGCAACAATGACGGCGGAAATTTCTCCGACCGTGACGATGTTACATGCAGTGAGTGTTCTCAACCGCGTCGTCGTTACCGGAAGCGCTGCGGGTGGATCGCAGCGCTCGCTTCCGATTGCGCTCGACGTGATCAGCGGACAACAAATTTCGGAGCGCGGTGCGGGATCGCTTTCGACCATGCTCGACGGCAGCGTTCCCGGCCTTTGGCTGTGGGACCAGTCGCCGCTCAATCTTCTCGCGCGCTACGGAAGCATTCGCGGTGCGAGCTCATTCGGTGTGAGTTACCCGAAGGTCTACATCGATGGAATCGAAATGGCGAATTCTCTTCTGGTCACGACGCTCGACCCCGAGTCAGTCTCGCGCATCGAGGTAATTCGCGGCCCGCAGGGCGCAGCGCTTTACGGTGCTGATGCAATCAGCGGCGTCATGAACATCGTCACGCGACAGGAAGGCACCGAAGGTGGAGCACCGCGCGCTCAACTCACAACTTCGGGAGGCGCATCCGCAAGTCAGTTCGCGGGCGGCAGTGTTCTCGCACAAAATCATTCGTTCTCATTCCGCGACGGCACGGGCGTTCGCTCCGCCCGACTCGGCATGAGCGTCACGACTCTTGGTGCGTTCATTCCCGATGCATACAGTCGCCAGCTCGCAGCGAATGGCGGCGTGCGATTCGTCGGTGCGCGCAGTGTCATAACCGGAACGTTCAGACTTTTCGCGCAGGACGCACACACTCCGTCGAGTCCGCTTCTCGCGGGATTCACGAGTAACATTGCAGGTTTCGCGGATTCGACAGATCGTCAGTCGGTGCGGCAGTACACCGTCGGCGCAGTCGCGACGTTCAGACCGGGAGACCGCTGGACCAACTCGTTCGTTGCAGGCTTTGACGGCTACACATTGAAGAGTGGGACTGTTCTCGACGGTGGGTTTCCGTCAGCGAGTGATTCTGCTCTACGCGCCGCGCAAGGAAACGCCATTCGAGGAACCGTTCGCGCGAGCACTGCCGGACAGTTCGGCGATCCTGATGCTGTATCGGCGACAGTGACACTTGCGGCCGAGACTTCGCTGATTCGAGATCACACGGATACGACTGCGCCGTTTGCTTATTATCGGCCCCGAGGCACCACCATGAATGGGAGTGATGGGGGTCCACCAACTTCGCCAAGTCCGACGACTTCGATTATCGATATGCGAAGCAATACAGGAATTACTGCGCAGACCAACGCCTCGTGGCGCGATCAATTCTTCATCAACACCGGATTGAGGCTCGAGCGCAACACAGGCTTGACTGGAATCGGTGAGTGGGAAACTCTGCCAATGTTTGGCGCAGCGTTCGTTCGTTCACTCGGCCCCGCGAGTGTGAAAATTCGCAGCGCGTACGGCATGGGGATTCGACCGGCGGAAACGTCCAGCCGGGCTGGAACATTGATCGGCCTCCCCCGATCGCCTTTCAGTCTGCCTCTTTCAGCGGAAAAACAATCAGGCATAGAAACCGGCGCAGATCTTTTTGTCGGGCGGTTAATGGCGTTCCACGCAACGCGCTTCGATCAGCGCGCGTCCGGATTGATCCAACCGGTGAGCATCGCTCCGCCGATACAGTTCGGCGATAGTACCTGGCCACGCCGCATTGTCTACGAGCTTCAGAATGTCGGCGAGATAACGAATCGCGGGTGGGAGCTCGAGGGAGCAATCACCGCGAGACAATTTTCCTTCGGTGCAAATTATTCCACCGTCGCAAGCAGAGTAGAGAAATTGGCGACTGGCTACACCGGCGATATGCGCGTCGGGGACCGCATGCTCGAGGTCCCCTCAAAGACGCTTGGCATCAGCGCATCGGTGACACAGAAGCGTTGGTCCACATCATGGAGCCTTTCCCGCGCGAGCGATTGGATGAACTACGATCGCATTGCACTTGCTTCAGCGTTTCAAAATCAAACGCACACGCTCGGCGAATTCTGGGGCTCGCAGCTGCGCACTTACTGGCGAAAGTACGAAGGCGTCACCCGCTTCGGCGGAAACTTCAACTACACTCTGGGCGGCGGACTCTCGGTCAATCTCCACGGCGAGAACCTTTTCGACAATCAGACCGGTGAGCCCGACAACATCACCGTAGTTCCCGGACGCACAATAACCGGCGGCCTAAAAATCAGCTTCTGACCGTAGAGGGTTGCGCCCCCGACAGTTCCTTGAATACCTTCCGCTCGTGATGATCGCTGAGCGCCAGGTCTGCATGTGTTGGTGGCACCCTTCTTTTCAGCGGGAGTGCTGGGCGTTACGTCGCGATCATAAGCGAATGAGATAAACCAGCGGGCACGATGCCCTCGAAGCCGATTCGGCCGCGACTCCCTCCAGAGCGCGGCTTTTTTGTTTTTCGCACCTCAACAGAGATCGAGACATGCCAACACGGAATTACAAGCCAATTGCAATTTTCTACGAGCACCCGGACTGGTTCAGACCGCTCTTTGCAGAGCTCGAACGAAGGGAGATTCCATTCGTGCTGCTCGATGCGAACGCACACAGCTTCGATCCATCGGAAGAGGAATCGCCTTATTCGCTGGTGTTCAATCGCGCGAGTCCATCTGCGTATCTGAGGAGCGAAGCTGAATCCACGTTCTATACTCTCCAGTGGCTTCGGCATCTCGAGCGACTTGGCGTTCCAGTAGTAAACGGAACGGATGCGTTTTCGATGGAGATCTCAAAAGCGTTTCAGCTCGATATTCTCGAGGAGCTGGAACTTCCCTATCCAGCCAGTCGCGTCATCAACAACCCAAAGCTCGCACCGCGAGCTGCGACTGGCTTGCGTTTCCCCGTTGTGGTGAAAGCCAATATCGGAGGAAGCGGTGCAGGGATCACGAGATTCGACACACTCGATTCGCTGGAGCGGGCAGCCGGCAGCCGGGAGCCGGGAGCTGGTAGCGCCTCTCTCGATCTGGGCGTCGATCACGTCGCACTCGTGCAGGAGCTCGTTCCCTACACCGACGGGCACATCACACGTGTCGAGACGTTGGGAGGTGAATTTCTCTACGCGATCAACGTTTATCCGGCAGCGGATTCGTTCAACCTGTGTCCCGCCGACGCATGTCAAACCACCGAAGGCGTTGCTCTCTCGCGATCAGCATGTGCGCTCGATGCGCCGAAGAATGGAATGCGCGTCGAGCCTTACACGCCGCCACGCGAAATAATCGAGCAGGTCGAGCGTATTGCTCGTCGCGTGAAGCTCGATGTCGGTGGAATCGAGTACATGATCGATCAACGCGATGGTCGTCACTACTTCTATGACATCAATGCGCTCTCGAACTTCGTTGCCGACGCCCGCAACGTCATCGGCTTCGATCCATTCGAGAGGCTCGTCGATTATTTGATCGAGCGTTCAGGGATTGCGGTCGCTACCGCAGACGAAGCAGGAGTGCCTGTATGAAGTACGGTTATTGGCTTCCCGTTTTTGGCGGCTGGCTCCGCAATGTCGAAGACGAGGGAATGGCCGCGACGTGGTCGGAGGTGAAGCGGCTCGCGCAACGCAGCGAAGAAATTGGTTACGACATCACGTTGATCGCCGAGTTGTTCATGAACGACATCAAGGGAATTGATGCACCCTCGCTCGATGCATGGTCGACTGCCGCGGCGCTCGCTGCCGTTACAGAAAGACTCGAGCTGATGGTAGCAGTGCGTCCGACTTTTCATGAGCCGGCAATACTCGCGAAGCAGGCGGCGAACATAGATCAGATCTCTAATGGACGCCTTGCATTGAATGTCGTGTCATCATGGTGGGCCGACGAGGCCCGCCGTTATGGAATCCATTTCGAGGAACACGACGATCGCTACGCTCGAACAGAAGAATGGCTCAAGGTTTTGAACGGTGCGTGGACAGAGCAGCGCTTCAGTCATTCCGGAAAGCACTATAAAGTCGAGGAGACGGTGCTCGAGCCGAAGCCCGTTCGAAAACCTCGGCCGCCGATTTACGCTGGAGGCGAATCCGAAGCGGCGAAGCGACTGATCACGCGTGATTGCGATGCGTACGTCACACACGGTGATCCGGTCGAGCGCGTGATTCCCAAGGTGAATGACATCCAGCAACGTCGGGAAGCGCTTGGACTCGAGCCGATGCTCTACGGCATGGCTGCCTATGCAATTGTTCGTGATACCGAAGAGGATGCTCAACGTGAGCTGTCGCGAATCACGAACGTCAGCCCGGGATCACCTGGTTACGGGAATTACCAGGACTGGATTTCGCACACTCGACTCGATCAACAGGTGAGTCTCGAGGATTATTCGGTTTCGAATCGTGGTCTGCGAGCAGGCCTCGTTGGAACGGCTGAACAGGTTGCCGACAGGATTCTCGCGTTGGAGGAGGCAGGCGTCGGTCTATTGCTTCTCCAGTTCAGCCCGCAACTAGAGGAAATGGAGCGCTTTGGTGAGAGCGTAATGCCGCTTGTTGGCCCAGTGCTTAGCAAAGCGTAAGAACAGGTCCCGGGTCTGAGCAAGCGAAGATTTCCAGGCGCGAGGTGAGGTTCGAGCGACAGATTATCATTCCCTGAAACCTCACCTCGTACCTGGATACCTGTGCACCTGAGACCTCGGACCCCTCGTTCCGCATTTCTTGTTTGACTTGGCGCCGAGCGAGTCGGCAATCGAAAGTGAGACGATGCGGAGAGTAACTCTCCGCCTCATTCCTTTTCTATTCGTTCTTTACCTCTTCAACTTCCTCGATCGCACGAATATCGCGCTCGCGGGTTTGCAGATGAACCGCGACCTGCGCTTCAGCTCTACGGCATTCGGCCTGGGTGCGGGAATATTTTTTCTCGGCTACTGCGTCTTCGAGATACCGAGCAACATCGTTCTCGTTCGCATCGGTGCGAGACGGTGGATCGCGCGGATCATGATCTCGTGGGGAATCATCGCAGCAGCGATGATGTTCGTGCGAACTCCCGTTCACTTCTACGCGCTTCGACTTCTGCTCGGCATCGCTGAAGCAGGATTTTTTCCGGGGATCGTGTACTACCTCACCGAATGGTTTCCTGCGACACATCGCGGGCGCACCACATCGCGGTTCATGATCGCGGTTCCACTCTCCGGAGTTCTAGGTGGTGTAGTTGGCGGATTTCTCCTGGGACTCGATGGAAAACTCGGCCTTGCCGGGTGGCAGTGGCTTTTTCTTCTCGAAGGTATTCCGTCAGCTCTTCTTGGAATCGTCGTTCTTTTTTATTTGACGGACAAGCCGGGTGATGCCCATTGGCTCACTGACTCACAACGCTCCTGGCTCGAGAACCGAATGCGTGAGGACAGGGAGATCGCGAGCGCAAGACCAGGAATGTCGGCGTTGCAGGTATTGAAGCAGCCGATTCTCTGGATGGTGACGCTTCCGTATTTCCTCATGGTAACTGCGGGTTACGGTTACACGTTCTGGTCACCGTCGGTATTTCGCGACACGCTGCACATAACGAATACTCAAACCGGATTCCTCACCGCGTTCTTCGCGGTTTGCTCGATGGTCGTGATGTTGATTGTGGGCGCGAGCTCAGACAGAAGGAACGAGCGCTTTTATCACGCAGCGGTGAACGTATCGCTTATCGCGATCGGTTATGCGGGTGCTGCATTGATCACGCAGCCAATTCTTCGCGTCACCTTTCTTGGAATCGTTCTGCTCGGTGCGAACGGAATGCTCCCCGCCTTCTGGTCCATTCCGTCGATGTTTCTTAGCGGAAGCGCAGCCGCGGTGGGCATCGCGATGATAAGCTCTCTCGGTAGCACGGGCGGCTTCATCGGTCCTTACCTGATTGGATTTCTCAAAGACAAAACGGGCAGCAACACCGGCGCATTTCTGGCCATGGCTGGAGTGGGCGCACTCTCGACGATTTCTTTTGTTCTATTGAAGAGGCGAGCAGCTCGGCCCCTATGAATGCCGTTTCCAATCCGGCATAATCCGCCCAACCGATTTCTATGCCAATCGCCGCGGAAGACGTTCGGATCTGTCTCGAGGACCAGCCTGCTCGGCTAGTGGATGTCGAGCCGATGGCGACGCCTATCGTCCAGACGTCGCTCTTTGCGTTTCCAAATTTCGACGCCTTCGTCGCGGCGCACTCTGCCGAGAGTCGTAATTACGTCTATACACGAGGGCAGAATCCAACTGTAGAAGTTTTGGAGCGAAAGCTTGCTGCGCTGGAACGCGGGGAGGCGTGCAAGGCTTTTGGTTCGGGCATCGCAGCTGTGAGCGCTGTGATCATGGGCTTACTGAGTGTCGGCGATCACATCCTCTTTGTGAATCACACATATGGTCCGACGCTTCAGCTGGCAAATCATCTGAAGCAATTCGGAATCGAGCACACGCTGCTTCTCGATCTTGCTACGGATGACGTACGAAACGCTCTCAGACCGGATACGAAGCTGGTCTGGCTCGAGAGCCCGGGAACAATGTTGTTCCGCACACTCGATCTCGAAGGGATCGCCGCTGTTGCACGCGAACACGGCGCGCTCACTTGCATAGACAACAGCTGGGCGTCGCCCGTTTTTCAAAAACCAATTACTCACGGTGTGGACATCGTCGTTCACTCCGCGACGAAATACATCGGCGGACACAGCGACGTCGTTGCCGGAGCGCTGATCACAAATGCCGAGCGTATGGAGCAGATTTTTTATCGCGCGTATATGCTGAATGGCGGGATACTGCATCCATTCGATTCGTGGCTTTTGTTGCGCGGCCTGCGCACGCTGCCCGTACGAATGCAGCAGCACGAAAGCGATGCCTTGAAGGTCGCAGAGTATTTGCGTGACCGTCCTGAAGTGAGCGCTGTATATCATCCCGCGTTCGGTGAACCATCGGAATCTCTAACAGGCTATTCGGGAGTATTCAGCTTCGAGCTCGAGAACGGAGAGCTCGACAACGTGCGTCGATTTATCGACGGATTGAAAAGATTTCGAATCGGCGTGAGCTGGGGCGGTGTCGAGAGCCTCGTGATCTCACCCCTTCGCAGTGACAATCAGTCGTCTCTCGATGCGCAGAGAATTCCGCATGGATTGATTCGGCTGTCGATTGGCCTCGAGGGCGCCGACGTTCTAATCGAGGACATCGAAGCGGCGCTCGAGCGTCATTAGCCGTTATGACTATCGCGTCCAAGGCAATCTTGTTTCTCTCCCTCTCGATCGTCCCTGCGGCCTGCGCAACCAACAGCTACAATCACACGATGAACGATCAAGTCGATGCGCTGATGAGAAAGTACGATGGCCAGGTACCCGGCGCTTCGGTACTCGTTGTAAAGGATGGCACTGCCGTTGTCCGTCGCTCGTGGGGAATGAGCGATCTGGAAAATCATGTGTCCGCTTCGCCTGCAACGAATTATCGGCTCGCTTCGGTGACGAAACAGTTCACCGCAGCCGCGATTCTCCTATTGCGAGAAGATAAGAAGCTGGCGCTTGACGATCGCGTGCGAACCTGGTTTCCGTCGCTGCCCAAAGCACTCGATTCGGTGACCATTGAGCACCTTCTCACGCATACGTCGGGAATCATTGATTACGAAGATCTCATTCCAAAGGGAACGACAACGCAGGTTCACGATGCGGATGTGTTACGCCTTCTCGAGTCGGCGGACAGCACCTACTTCACCCCTGGCTCGAAGTATCAGTACAGCAACAGTGGCTATTCTTTGCTCGCTCTCATCGTCGAGCGCGCATCAGGAAAACGCTTTGCGACTTTTCTTCACGATCGCATCTTCGTTCCGATCGGGATGAGCCACACCGTCGCATACGAGAACGGGATCTCGACGGTATCGAATCGAGCATTTGGCTACACGATGAAAGGGGGTACGTGGATCAAAAAAGATCAGAGTACTACCAGCGCAGTACTCGGCGACGGCGGGATCTATTCGTCAATCGACGACATGGCGAAGTGGGATGCCGCGCTTTACGACTCGCGGCTGTTGAGTGAGGAGTCGCGCCGGCTCGCATTCACTCCGCATACTGCGACCGACAAACCTGATGTGAAGTACGGCTTCGGCTGGCGCATCACAGGAGAGAGTCTCTGGCATTCCGGAGAGACATCAGGCTTCAGGAACGTCATCATTCGATATCCATCAAGACGTCTGACAGTCGTGATGTTGACCAATCGAGATGATCCGCCGCCATATGAAACAGCTTTGGCTATCGCGAATATTTTCTAGTAGCCGGTGGCCGATGGCCGGTAGCGGTTTCTACGTGACCCGCCTTCCCGACACAAGCCGAGTCGAAGCACCTCGCTTGCGACTGACTGCAACCGAGCGAAAGATCGTACATAAGCTTCGCACCCCTGCAGCAGTTCAGCACTGGCTGAATGATCTTCCATATAACAGCGAGCCGGCTGGCCTTACGATGCGCGGATTTCGCGGCGTCGTTCGCACGCGAACCGTTCATTGCCTTGAAGCCGCACTCTTCGCCGCAACCGTTCTCGAGCAGCACCGATATCCACCGCTGATACTCGGCTTCGAATCGATCGACTTACTCGATCACGTGATTTACGTCTATCGCACGAGTACTGGTTGGGGATCGGTTGCACGCTCGCGCGATCCCGGATTACACGGACGCAAGCCGGTATTCGCCACACCACGTGCGCTCGCGTTGAGCTATGCCGAGGGATACGTGGATCACACTGGGCGAATCAAAGGATACGCGGTGCTCGATTTGAGAGTACTCGATCCATATGACTGGAGATTGTCAGAAAACAACGTCTGGAAAGTCGAGCGACTTCTTCAGGATTGGCCGCATCGTCCCATTGCATCGTCGGATCGATTATTTCGCGAGCGGCACCGGCGTTATCGCGAGTTTGTGCGAAAGAACGGCTACAAGCCGTGGAAATATTTCAAGGGACGTGAGCGTTGGACTGCCTTGCCCCCTGAATTTCGTAAGCGTGGCTGACGCCATTGCTTCGTGGTTGCGCCTGAAAATACAACGCGTCAGTTGAATGATGCGCTTATCGAGACTCCTCGCGCTCTCAGTTGTGGTGTCGCTGCTCTTTGTTGATTCGGCGCATGGACAGCCGCGCCCAAAATCAGGGTCTGAGTTCCCCGCCGCGAAATTCGATTCACTCGATCGAATCGCTTTCTATCTGTGGCAGTATGATTCGTTCGCATGGGCCACCAGCGATACGCTCGCTGCGCAGGTCGCGACAATCGGATCAGACGCGGCAAGACGACTCGGCGAAGAATGGTTTTGCTTCAAGCGCGACTCGACGTGGCACGCGGTTTATGGAAGATTCGATGAAGCCGCTGACAGGTACGATGCAGTAGCCCACTACACGTCGACTGGTCATGGTGGGATTGTTCGATCGCCGCCATTTGAGGATACCGCGTTGGCCAATCGTTTCGGACGAGCGCTCGTTACCACAAGGCGCCGACTTCCTCCTGAGATCCAAAAGGCTGGTCTTCGTTTCAACTCGTATGTTCGCGAGCGCGAGGATGGCGGCATTGACGTGTGGTATGTACCGGCGTGGCAGCAAAACGGCTGGATCGTCTATGGCGCCGAGTTTCAGTACATCCTCGACGGTTCCGGGAGATCGGTGAAGGATTCCATCGTTCGCGTCGGCCGACTCGAGGGAGCCAGACCAGATAGCACGGCATCTATCAGCTTGCACCCGGAAGGGCCGGGCGTTCCGACGGTGGCGGAGTTGCTGTTCGTGCACCTCTACACGAAATATTTCGCGCATGTTCGCGTGTTCACGCGAGATTGGGTAAGCGAGCTGTTCCACGCAAATCGCCAATGGGCGTGGATACACGCGTTGCGCCAATAGCACTACTCTCATCGACTTGTAGTTCGCGAGGGTGGCGATGCACTAATTTTCGGACAATCAACCACTGGTGATTCCAAGATGTCCGACTCGATCATGCGATTTAGACGAACTTTCGTCGTCATCCCACTCATTACCTTCGCTGCGTGTTCCCGCGCGACGTCTACTGCACCTCTCCCCGTACAGCCTGTGGTCGCTCTGGGTGATACGACGGCTATTCGAATGTTGGTGGCACGACTCGATCTCGAGCGTTACAAGGCGACGATCAAGGGACTCACCCAATTTGGCGATCGCCGACAGGGAACTGACAGAAACCGCGCAGCAGTCGACTGGATCGAGCAGCAGCTGAAAAGTTACGGATGCACGAATACTGCGCGCATCACTTATGACTACCAGCCCGCACCCCCGACACCGCGACCAGCAGGGGTTCGCGACTCGACTCTCGCTCAGGGCGGCGGACGATATCGCGGAATTCGAAATCGTACCGGCGTGAACAACGACTCACTCAAGCAACCTGATCCCAGACTGCGCGCGTTGGACACTCCGCAGAGTGTGCCGGGTGAGAGGCAGGAAGTTTATTGCACGAAGGTCGGCGCGACGCATCCTGACGAGATGTACATCGTCGGTGGTCACATGGATGGAATCGGCTGGGGCGAAGCCGCGAATGACGATGGATCAGGTGCTGCACTCGTGATCGAATTGGCGCGTGTGTTCAGCAGTCCCGACGTCGTGACCGATCGTTCGATTCGATTTATCCTCTGGAACAACGAAGAGAGTGGATTGAATGGGTCGAGGGCGTATGTCGCGCAGCGCCAGCCGTTGCAGGGCAAGGACGAACCGAAATGGCTCGGCATGATTCAGCACGACATGATGATGTTCGATCATGGAATGCCGCGATCCGACCATACGATGAGTCCGGAGCAAAGACCGGAGGCTGACGTCAACATCGAGTTCCAGAGGAACTCGAAGATGGCGGCGGAATCAGAGAAGCTCGCCTGGTTTTTTGCGAATGCGAACGAAAAATTCGCGACAGACTATCCAGCGTCAGTCGGGCAACACATGACGAATACGGATTCAGATCCTTTCAAGGACATCGTTCCATCGATCAGCCTGCGTGAGAACGAGCGAGGTACGCAAATCGGCGCGGGGTGGGATCCGCAATGGCATCAGCCCACGGATCTCTATGCGACTTACAACGATAAAGATTTCAAACTCGGCTTGAATGCAGCTCAGACAACTTTTGCTGCAGTTGCCGAGCTCGCGGGTGCAACGCTACGAAGGTAGAGGAGCTGCTCTCGACCTCCGAAGCATCCATCCATACAAAAGAACGATCAAGCCAACGAAGCCAAGCACTCCGAGCCAGGGGGCAGGAGCAAAACTTTCAGGAACGAGCCCGATCGGCGCATCATTTGAGAGAGCGACGATCAATCCCGCGTTGATCACGCCCCACAAACTCTCGCCAACAATCAATCCCGACGCGACGAGAGTTCCCAACCGCTCTGAACGTTCCGGATTTGCAGCAGATTTGACGCGGCGATTATACCAGTGACCGACCACCGAGCCCACAACAACGGCAAACGTTGCTGACATCGGGAGATAAATCCCGATTCCCACAGCGAGCGGCGGAATCCGCAATTTCTTCATCGCGCCGAGTCCCTCGTCGAGCAGAACAAGTCCGACGCCTATGAGTGCGCCGATCCCAATCATATTCCACTCGAGATTTCCGCCGATGACACCTTTGGCGAGCGCCGAAATAAGCGTTGCCTGCGGTGCCGGCAATGGATTCGCTGCGACGACATGAAGATTCGGAGCTCCCGCAAATCCGTACGCTTTTGCGAGAAGATTGAGCACCCATGGAATCACCGCCGCACCCGCGCCAACGCCAACGATGAGGGCAATCTGTTGACGCATCGGTGACGCACCGACGAGCTGCCCCGTTTTCAAATCCTGAAGATTGTCGTTCGATATTGTCGCACATGCGAAGACGATCGCCGTCACGAATAGAGCGAATGCGACGAGAGCCGGTTGTGTCACTGTGGTCGCCGGTACCGCGATGATCAGCACCGACGCGCACAGAACTATGGAAAGAATGCCGACGCCGGAAATTGGACTGTTCGATGCACCGATGAGTCCCGCCATGTACCCGCAGATTCCAGCAATCAGGAATCCGGCAATCAGCACGAACGGCACTGCAATGAGCGTGAGCCTCACCGCGTACGGCGCCAGAACTGTCGAGCGCGCGAAAGAAAACGCGAGCCAGGCAGATATGACGAGACATATAACAGTCAGCGCGATGATCCATCCCGGTGAGATGTCGCGATCGCGATCGTCGCTTGTTGCCTGAGCGCGCGACGCAGCGAGGGTGCTGACAAGTCCGCCGAGGACTGGCTTCGCAAGTCTCGCAAGTGTGTAGATCGCGGCAACTGCGATTGTGCCTGCTCCGATGAAGCGCACCTGTGTGCGCCAGATAGTGAGCGTGTTCGTTGCAAGATCTGCCGCTGCGGCCGGATGCATCGAAGTGAGAATCGGCACCGCAACTCCCCACGAGATCACGAGTCCAACGAGCATTGCCATGCCGACTGACAATCCGACGAGATGACCGGCTCCGAGCAGCGCAAGCGACCACGCGAAATCGTATCCTGTTGACGCTATTGCTCCGATTCTGAAAAATCCGGTGAGCTCCCCGCCTGCAATCCGCGTAGCCGTGATGATTGCGAGTCCCGCCGAAGCGATCGAGCCGAGTATAACGGCGACGAGTCCTTCTCTTGCTTCGCCGGTTTCGTCTTTCGTTTCGCCACGAGTGCCCGATCCGACTTTCAGAACTTCCGCTGCAGCGACGCCTTCAGGATAAGGAAGATCAGATGTGGTAACGAGCGCGCGTCGAAGTGGAATTGTAAACAGCACCCCGACCACGCCGCCCGCGACGCAGATGAAAAATGATTCCCAGAATGGAAACTCGGTCCACCATCCAACGATCACGAGACCGGGAAGAACGAAGATGATCGCCGAAAGCGTTCCCGCTGCGGACGCGACAGTTTGAACGATGTTGTTTTCGAGAATCGATGAATCCTTCACCGCACTCAGAATCGCCATCGAGATAACCGCCGCGGGAATCGATGACGCGAACGTGAGTCCGACCTTGAGGCCGAGGTAAATGTTGGCCGCCGTGAAGATCGTCGTGATGAGTGCGCCGAGTATGAGGCCGCGAAGGGTCAGCTCTTTGGGTTTCATGTGGCCAATCTTACTCCTTCGAGTGACTTATTGAAGAGAGGGCAAACTTCAGAGTTTTGTAAGGGCTTTCATTAAGACGCTGCGGAGTAAGGACCCACTGCTATTCCGAGCTGCTGACTAAAGTCTGCGGAGCACGAACCAACTCCTATTCCGAACTTCTGACTAATTGAGGATTGGGAAACCTACTGCGAAGCTCGGATTAACTGCGCTGCCGCATTCCGTAATTCGTCCGCACTGCGGAGTAGGTTTCCCAATCCGTAGTTAGTCAGCAGTTCGGACTGGCAGTTAGTCCAATAGTCCGCAATGAAATGCGGTTGTTAATGCAGTAATGTTCTAACATCAGGATCTGCGCGCACCCACATCTTCGATAACTCAGCATACGTCGCACGCGCACCGGCCTTGTCTCCCGCGGCCTCCTGCGCACGCGCAAGACCAAGCAGTGACGCCGCACGCCGCGGGCGATCCTCGAGCGCTTCCCGATATATCCGGACTGCATCGGTCGCACGACCATCAGCCACGAGCGCGGCGCCGAGTGCTTCGTCGACATTCACAAACGGACTCGGGGTCATTGAGGCGTACCGGTCAACACGCGTGAGAGGCCGCAGCGCTTCGAGGGTTTCGATTCTCTTCGAGTTTGTCGCGCCGACGTTGCTCAGCTCCGACTCCAGTATCCGTCGGATTGCGGGACGTGTGTTGCCGATTGTTGCAATTGCCGCTCGCACAGCAGCAGAGTCGTGCCGAGTTTTGAAAGCGACGACAGCGCGTTGATACAGTGATACTGTCGCCATACCTCTCGCTCGCTGCGAGATATTCGGATCATTGAGATCGAACGTCATCGGCACGGACGGAAACTCCGACCAATCCCCAGTCTCGGCACCATAGCGAAACGCAAGCTGTTCCACCGCGAGCGATGCATCCGGATCATCGGCAGGTTTTACTTTATCGCCGATTCCTTTCGTCAGCCGGCGCGCAGTATCGATGAGAGCACGCGCAGCTTTCCAGCGCCCCTGTTGAAGATATCCGTACTGAAGCCAGTTGAGTCCGTGCCAGTCGCTTCCCCACGGCTGGAATCCCTGTCTCGCCGCGGCAGCGCGCGATGCTTTCCATGCACGTTCGTTCGCAATTACGAGCTCGTCCCACATCCCGAGTGGAAGAAAAATGTGCGACGGCATGTGAACCGCATGCTCTGCGTCCGGTGCAATGCGCGAGTACTCGAGTGCCGCGCGCAATCCGAGTCGAGCGGTCGCCGGCGCGTCAGTCGCATGTATGATGTAATGCGCCGCGCCGGGATGGAGCGGATTTCGATCGAACACATACTGCGCTTGCTTCGCCGCCTCCACCTTCAGTCGCTGAGCGGCATCTCCTTCGACGAACTGCGACTGCCAGAGAATGCCGAGCGATGCGAATGCATGCGCTTCGAGATCAGTCGGCATCATCTGCGCCCAGTGACGCAACGAATCGGCGAAGGCGACAGTGCGATCTTTCTGAGAGCCATCAGCATAGAACGCTTCGACTGCGCCTGCGAACGCTCGCTCTCGCGGAGTACGCGCACGCGCGAGTCGCGCCTGAGCATTCGGGCCGAGCCGATTCAGCACTGCGCGCGCCGCAGCTACGTTGTCGATTCCCCATATCAACTGTGTATTCGTCAACGCTTCCATCCAGTACGGCAACGCAAAGTTTTTATCCGCACGCTCGGCGCTTTCGAACGCGGCTTGTGCATCGTCGTACTCGAAGCTGTGAATAAGCGCGAGGCCTTCGAGAAATGATTTCTGCGCAGCAGCGTTACCCGAATTGGGGAATACTACGTGGCCGAGTTTTCTGGTTTCGACCGTGCGAACGTGATGGTCCGTGTGGTCGTCCTGCGCGTGAGAGCATGACGGTTGAAACAGGCACACGAATAAGAGAAACCATCGCGGTGAAATTCTGTAACGTTTCATAATGGCTCTCTTCCTATTACGTCCCATTATTCGGCGTCGCTATAGGAACTGCATCACTCGTCCCGCTCTCCTTCTTTTTCGAAGCGCGCCAACTCTTCTTCAGTGAGAAGGCGACTCGCAACCCAATGGCTGAACGAATCCGTCGTTGGCTCATTCACAGGAACTTCCCCGCGCAGAACTCGCTCGGCGAAGTCTCGAACAAGCGCCGCTTTAGCGATGTGCCACAGAGCGATCGCGGTCTTACGAGCACCGAGGGGCTCACGCGTTGGGAATCCTGTTTGGCGTACGACGCTTCGAAGATATCCCGCGATATGAACTTCGGTGGCATCGGCATCGACCATACCGATGACAATCAAAACGTGCTCTTCGAGCCAGTCCTCATCGGACGGATCGAATCGCTCGAAAAAGTGAGCGAGAACGCGCCGCATCGTTGCATTCGGCGGCTCGCCGCGATCGACCCAGTTGCTTGCGTTCTTATAAATGAGTGTCGGCGGCATTGCTATTCTATAGTAGAGCAGAGTTAGAAGATTCTCCAATCACTTTCGCTATTGCCTGTCCAATCCCTAAAATCGCGCGGTCGGTGTCTCGAGTGCCAGCGATCGTAAGACCGACCGGCGCGCTCCCCGGTTCATGACAGGGAATCGATAGCGCGCAGCCGTCGAACAGATTCACAATCGATGGGTTGCGCAGCATCCGCCCGTTCAGGCGAAAATAACTTTCGTCGTCCTTCGTCGCTTCGGCGATCGTCGGTGCTACATCCCGAATCGTTGGCATCAGCATAGCGTCATAGCCACTCGCAGCAGCGTTGATTGACCGAATGAATTGCTCGCGCAATTGCAGATGTTCTTTGTATTTCTCGGTAGTGATCGACTCGCCTGGAAGAATCCGCGCAATGACACGCGGATCATATTTATCGGCCGCTTCGGTTATCCATTGCCGGTGGAACGAATACGATTCGTAACTTGCAATCGCACCACGCGGATTTACTTCTGCTGCACGCGCGAATTCTTTCATCGGAACCTCGACGATTCTCGCGCCTGCTTCAGAGAGCCGAGTGAGCGCAGTCAGGAATGCAACGGCAACCGCCGGTGACAAATCATCCTGAACCACCGTCGTCGGTACCGCGAAACGCAATCCGCTCACACTGTCACGCGACGGAATCACGTCGTGCTCACCCGCCATCACCATGTCGAGCCACATACAGTCGGCGACACTATTTCCAATCGGACCAACAGAATCGAGCGATGTAGAAAGAGGCAAAACACCGTCGCGTGGGATGCGCCGCGCAGTTGGCTTGAATCCAACGAGTCCATTCAGAGCTGCAGGAATCCGAACCGATCCGCCCGTGTCGGTGCCGATTGCCGCGACCGCCATACCATCAGTCACCGAGATTGCTCCACCAGACGTCGAGCCACCAGGAACTCGGCCCGTGATACGATCGAAAACATTTTTCGGTGTGCCGTAGTGTGGATTGATGCCGAGGGCCGAGTAGGCGAACTCGGTGAGGTTGGTGCGACCGATGATGATCATACCGGCTTTCTTCAATCGGTGCACAACCGTGCAATCACGTTCCGCTGCCGGTGCTCCCGCCAGAATCGTGGATCCGCCGAGCGTAACAACGCCGGCTTCATCGAACAGGTCTTTGATCGAAATCGGAATTCCCGAGAGCGCCGGCAAATTCACACCGCTACGTCTCTGCGAATCGACTCGATCAGCGGCAGCGAGCGCTTCAGTCGCATATACCATTAGAAAGGTGCGCGCGCCCTCGCCTCGCGGGTCCTTTATTCTCGCGAGGGCTTCTTCAACGAGCTGCCGACTCCTGATTTTCTGATTCGAGAGAAGCCCTGAGAGCTCGGCGAGTGTCATCTGATGTTTAACGGCAAAGGTCAAAATTGCGCCCGCCTGCATTGGCGGGTACAATATTCCTTCCCGTGAGCCACCTCGCACCTCTGAAATGACAGAATTCGAACAGCAACTAAAGGACGTCCTCTCCCAGGCCTACGACATCGAACGCGAGCTCGGCGGAGGGGGGATGAGCCGCGTGTTCGTCGCAACTGACCGCGTGCTGGGACGAAAGATCGTCATCAAGCTTCTGTCTCCGGAGCTGATCGCCGACGTGAACCGCGGCCGGTTCCGTCGCGAGATCCAGGTCGCCGCGCAGCTTCAGCACCCGCACATCGTCCCGCTTCTCTCCGCCGGTGAGAGTGGAGATCTCGTCTACTATACGATGCCGTTCATTGCGGGCGAGTCCCTCAAGCATCTGGTCGAGAGGAACGGACCCATGATGGTCCCTGACGTCGTGCGGGTTATGTACCACGTTGGCGAAGCGCTCGACTACGCTCATAATGCGGGTGTGATTCACCGCGACATCAAGCCGGCGAATATTCTCCGGTCCGGTACATACGCGCTTATCACAGACTTCGGCGTGGCCAAGGCACTCAATGCGTCGATGCCAACGCAGGGAGGAATGACTGCGACGGGCATGGCGATCGGCACGCCTGCTTACATGGCCCCCGAACAACTGGCCGGCGACGGGGCCGCCGATCATCGCATCGACATTTACGCGCTCGGACTCCTTGCCTACGAGTTACTCAACGGAAGGTCGCCATATGCGGGGACTACTCCAAAGCGCGTTCTCGTAGCGGTTCTAACTGAGGATCCGCCGCCACTGATCGACGTGCGGCCGGATGTCCCACGATCGTTGTCGGACATTGTCATGAGCTGCCTTGCCAAGGAGCCGGACGGTCGACCGGCCAGTGCCAGGGACCTGATTAACGAGCTCGATATTTTCTCGACTGCCTCAGGCGAGATAAGGACAATGGAGCACAAGGTCCCGCGTACTCCGCGCACGGTCCAACCCCCCGTGCCTCAAGCGCCGGGGCCTCCAGCGATATTGTCTACAATCCCGGTGCCCACCACGCCGACTGCCGACCAGCCTGCTGTCACCAAACTGACGAAGCAGGCTCCTGTCGTCGAAGAACGGACCGAGCAACCTGCTGTCGCCGAAGAAGCGGCCGAGCCAGTGGCGGTCATCGAAGAACCGGTCCACACCGACGAGCTCGAGCCCATCGGCTACGCTCCCCCGAAAAAGAAAGGAAAGCAACCGCTCGTGGCCGGCATTGTCGTGGCTGTGGCGGTGGTAGCAGGCGCAATTTTCATGTTGACGCGTTCGAGCGGATCTTCAGGTACCGTTGTGCCGCCGACGATCACTCCTGCACTCACTGATTCCGCATCGGTGCAGCCTCCGCCAGTCGTGGCAGCGACAACTCTACCTGCGGCAACGCCTGAAAGTACTAAGGCTCTGGCCGCAGCAGCTCCGAAGACTGATTCACAGATTGTCGCCGACTCTCTCAAGAAAGTTGCAGCAGCAAAGAAAGCCGCTGCCAAAGCCGACTCGCTGAAAAAAGTAGTGGCCGCAAAAGCCGACTCAGTGAAACG
>JBHELX010000017.1:0-22433 GCA_046262875.1 Gemmatimonadaceae bacterium
CCGTAGTGCTACCGCGGTCCGTAGTCCGCGATTGTTCTTAGCGCCCAGGCAGCATGTTCCCGAACCATTTCATCGGGATCATCGAGTGCTGCGGTCAGTGCATCGCTATCTGATCGATCTCGTCTGTTGCCCATGGCGACTGCAATGTTGCGTGCAAGCCCCCGGCGTTTTGCTCTCTTGATTGGTGATCCCCGAAACCGATTCCTGAATTCGTCTTCGTCATCGAGAAGTGCTTCCCTCAAATCGATCTCTTTACGCGGCGCGAGCTCGGGCGCGCTCAGCTCGCGCGAGAAGCTCACGTTCCACGGACAAACTTCCTGGCAGATGTCGCATCCGTAGACGAGCGTCCCCACAGATTCGCGTAGATCGATTGGCATCGCGCCGCGCGATTCGATAGTGAGATACGAGATGCAGCGCGTCGCATCGAGAACGCGTGGCTCGACGATCGCGCCGGTGGGACACGCATCGAGACAACGCGTACATGTTCCGCATCTGTCGGCGTCGAATGGCGCATCGGGCTCGAGCTCCAGATCGAGCAGCAGCGATCCGATGAAGAAATACGATCCGATATCGGGATTGATGAGATTCGTATTCTTTCCGATCCAGCCGAGTCCGGCTTTGTGCGCGAGGTCGCGCTCGAGAATGGGGCCGGTGTCGACGTACGCTTTGCCCGGAACTTCGCGCGCGAGATGCGATTCGATCCAGCGATGAAGCGTGTCGAGTTTCGCGAGCATCACGTCGTGATAATCATCACCGCGCGCATAGCGTGCGATCGGCCCACTCGGCGTCGTTCCATCGTAATTCAGCGCGACGACAACCGCGCTCTTCGCGCCGGGGAAGGGAAGTCGCGTGTCGCGGCGCTTCTCCGCACCGCGAGGCAGATATGCCATCTCGCCAGCGAAGCCGTGTGCGAGCCACGCATCGAACCGCTCGGCCGATTCAACAGGGCCAAGTGGTGTAATCCCCGCGAGATCGAAGCCGAGCTCGAGGGCGTGAGCCTTAATGAGGTTGGAGAGCATCCTCAAAAAAACTAACGCATGCTACGATTGCGCCCGTCAATCTTGCGGACCACGAACCAACTGCTATTCCGAACTTCTGACTAACTCCGGATTGGGACACCTACTACGAACTTCGAATCGACCACGCGCGCCGCAGCCCGCAGTGGGTTTCCCAATCCTCAATTAGTCAGAAGTTCGGAATAGCAGTTGGTTCGCACTCCGCAGCGATTAATTTTGGCGGGCCCATCGCGCGTACCTAACCACCTCGTCTGCGCTCGGTACAGCATCAAAATCTCCGTAGGCCGTGTACATCCGCCAGCGCAAATAAGTGGGATCCGGGAGCGGCAGGAACGGAGCATGCCGGTACCAATCGCGCGCGCGGAACCGCCAGGCGACGCTCACGAGATCAACCGCGATCGCGGGATTAACGAGTGATCGGGCGGCGAGCGCGAGAGAAAGACGTCCCCACGACATTACCTGCTAATATAAGTCCATGACCGGAGTCCCTTCGCCGGACCGGCACGTCATCGGACTCGTAGCCGATACGCACGGACAATTGAGAGCTGGAGTTCACGCAGCGTTCGCTGGTGTCGAGATGATTCTTCACGCGGGCGACGTCGGCGGGCAGGAAGTTCTCGATGAGCTGAAAATGATCGCACCGGTAAAGGCGGTTCAGGGGAATGTCGATCCGGACGATGATCCGATGCTTCCTCCCGCAGTGACTCTCGAGATTGGCGGATTGATGATTCACCTGAGTCACGGCAATGAGCTCGGGACTCCGACGCCCGCAAAGCTGATGGAGGTTTACGCCGCCGACATAATCGTGTACGGCCACACGCACCGGTCACTCGTCATGCGAAGTGGATCGAGGCTCGTCGTGAATCCGGGATCAGCGGGGCCGAGGCGATTCGATCTTCATCCGAGCGTCGGAGTTCTCACCATCGTCGAGGGGGAAGCGGAAGTCGAGATTATTGATATTGCATAAACACCGCGGAACGCGGACCGCGGTAGTACCGCGGACTACGGAACCGTCCGCAGTCCCTCGGCCTCCGACGTAAGCCGCCGTCCGCCGTCCGCGGTAACCCGCGGTCCGCGTTCCGCGGTGCTTTTAGACTGTTCCCTTTTGTACCAACCGCCAATCATCTCCGAAGGCCGCGACTGCTGCGACATACTCCCCGTCCGCGTAATCGATGATTCGACACAGATAATCCCGTGTGATTTCCGCGAAGAGTGGATTCGCGCCGGCCATTCGACCGCCGTTTTCGAGGACCTTCCAGACTCCGACACCATAAGCTTTTCCGGAGCCCTCCCGCCTTACCCATAACGACAGGAAATCCCGATCTCTCGTCTCTGCCGGTGCAGACGCAATGTTCTCGTGCTCATCGGCGGACATGAATCGTTTCGCGAGCTCGATCGCTCTCGGGATTTCCTTGATTCTCTCGACGTCGACTCCGACGTGGCGCGAATGGGCGACTCCGTAGAGAACGATGTCGCCGGAATGCGTGAGATTGAATTCGAATTCCTTCGCGCTCGCAAGAAATGGTTTTCCCTCGCGCGTCATTCCGAATTGCAGCTCGCGTGGTGATTGACCGGCGTAATGGCCGAGCAGCTCGCGCAACTTCGCGCGCGATACGATGAATTGATTTTTCGCGCGAAGATCCGTGAATCTCATTGCGTAAAGCAGCTCGCCACGCGAGAGAAGCGATTCGTTGCGCTCGATTTCATCCTTGTCGACCGCCAGATTCGCATCCCACAAATCAACTTCGTCAGCTGCGATTTCGATCGCGGTCATCCGAGCTGTTCGGCGTCTTGCGTGGTATCGATGTCGAGCTCCGCTTCGGGAAGCGGCACGGTCGTAACTCGATCGAGATGATCGCGAAGCCATTGACCCGCGCCCTTGTCCCCCGTGATGCGCATCAATTCCTTGATGTGCTCGCAACCGAAAACCGCAGGTACTCCGGCGATCCCCGCATAGCCGGCTGCAACAATTCGATGATCATCGTCAAACGCAGCGATCAATTTCTTTAGCGCAGCTGCATCTACACCGGGTTGATCGGCGAGCATTATCAGCACCGCGTCGCATCCGGAGATTTCCATCAGTGCGCGCAATCCTACCGAGAGGGAAGACGCGAGTCCTGTCGCCCAATGCTCGTTCACAACCGTTCGCACGCCGCGAAGTCTCGTGAGCTCGGCGGCAACCTGCGCTCCGTTCGCGCCGAGTACGACGATAACCGGCGAGGTGCGCGCGGCAGTTGCTGCTTTTGCCGCGACGCGCACAAGTGATTGGCCTTTGTGAACGAGCAGCTGCTTGGGCGAGCCAAAACGGTTCGATGCGCCCGCCGCGAGGATTACGGTGCCGATCAATCTGTCATCTCTTTCAGTGCTTCCAATTCTGCGATAGCCTCGAGATCGCGCGGTCTTCCCGCAGCTCGTTTGGTTGCGATAAGCCATTCGAGATTGAGGCATTTTGCGCGATGCCCAAACAACGTTACGTCGATCGTATGATGGATGAGATCGCCGTAGGTGCCGCCACCGGTTAACTCGCCGAGAAGGTCAATGTCGCCTGCGGTGGTGGTAAGGGTGAAGTTGAGACCCGCTCTCAGAGTCGCTGCCGACCACCCGAACGGGAGTCCGCGGGGAGCACCACGCGGGTAGGGCTTCAGAGGACGCAACGCGCGAACGATCCGGTCGAGATTCGTGCTTGTTCGGCTGTAGCAGATGTCGATGTCTTGCGTGAGTCGGCTCGATCCATGAACCGTTGCAGCGACACCGCCGACAATGATGTACTCGACGCGAGCGTTGTGAAGGGTGGCGAACACGCGGACGAAGTCGGTCACTTCTTTTTCCCAGCGGCGCGAGCCGATCGGCCGGCCCGCCGCGCCTCGTTCGCCAAGCGGGTTAGTGCCTGGAGTGATTTCACGCGCTCGTCCACCGTTTTATCGAGATTTCGACGAAGGAGCGTCCGATCTATGTCTCCCTTGTACGCTTCGATCAAAGGATCGACAATCGCAGATCGAGGAACGAGCTCGACGTCGAGGCTGAAGCCGGTTGCCAGGAGCAGGCGCGACAGAGTCTCGATGGTTGGGCTACTCTGACCGCTCTCGATACGCGTGATGACAGATTGCGCAGTCCGCGCTCGACGAGCGAGATCCCGCTGAGTCAACCCGGAGCGTGCCCGCGCTTCGCGAAGTACGGTGACAGCTTTCATGCTATCATGATAGCTAATTAGCTATCAAGCGACAACTGCGGATTACGCAGTCAGCCAGAAGTTCGCAATCCGGAGTCGTTGTGGAGTGGGCCCTTCTTGTTCCGTAAGTGTCCACCCGCTCGCTGATTCACGACGGCTGAGATTTCCGCGACGATGGCAAGAGCAATTGCGTCGGGCCCATCACCGCCAATGTCCATTCCCACCGGCGCGAACAATCGCACTGCATTCTCGAGCGGCTCACTCGACCGCGATGCGAGATCGGACAACATTTTCTCCGTGCGACCGCGAGGGCCGAGCACTCCGATGTACGCCACGTTCGCAGCGAGAAGTGCGCCGACATAATCGGTATCGCGTGCGAGATTGTGCGACATCACCACTGCGGCAGTTCGCTCATTGAGCGTCACTGCTTCGCCGAGCTCCGCCGCTTCGGGCGCTTCGACAATGCGCGCGCCCGGATAACGCGAAGCGTGCGATTGATCGAATGGTCGATGATCGACGACGGTCACCGTCCATCCGAGCTCAGTCCCCAATCGCGCGAGTGGAACAACGTCTGGTCCGCTTCCGCAAATCACGAGGGGAACCGCCGGCGTGAGCACCTCGTAAGCGGCTTCCACTCCGCCGAATTCGCGCACGAGTCCGCGTCGCCCGGCGGTGAAAACTTCATTGGTGTCGCTCGTTGCTTTCGCGAGGATGTCACCGGTTCCCCATCCGCCGGTTTTTTCGATTCGATTGCCGATGATCAACGCGTGCGCACCGATTCCCGGCGCACCTTCGCTTTCGCGCGTCTTGATTACCGTGGTCAGGACTGACGGTTTATCTGCTCTGAGCGCGCGATCGATGAGCTTGGCGAGATAATTCGCGCGTGCGGGCGGCAGCGGCTCGAGAAGAACGTCGATCAGTCCATTGCAGCCAAGTCCCAGTCCCCATGGGGCGTCGTCGTCGTCTCGTGTGTCGTATCGCACAACCTCAGCACGCCCACCCTCGTGAACTCGTCGCGCGTGCTCGGCCAAATCCGATTCGAGGCATCCGCCGCTGACGAGTCCTACGGTCGAACCGTCGCCGCGAATGAGCATGCGCGCGCCGACGCCGCCGTAGCTCGAGCCAGTGACTCGAACTACAGTCGCCAGCACAACGGATTCGCCGTTTGCTGACGCTCGAGTGAGACCGTCGACGATTGCTCGGTGAGTTGTCATGGAAATTCAATGTGACGGGAGGGCAAGAGCTGGTCCAGCGCAGAGCGCCCTGGCGACGCGTTTTACCGCGCTGCTGGTCGCGCCGGCACAACATCGGCGAGCGCGCTGTATTTCATCGCGAGGTTCCGCTTTCCCTCGGCGTTGTACAGCCGAACCAGGGCCGATAAAGCATCAGCGCGCCACGCCTTCGTGATTGGGTTCGGGTGCTGGAAGCGAGAGTACGACGCCAGCAGTAACGGCTCCGCTTCGTCAAAGCGATGTTCGCCGGTCAGTGCGTCACCGATTGATATGCGCGCGAGGTACACCATCGCATTCCGATCGTCGAACAGTTTGCGATAAATACGGAGCGCGTCGCGCCCGATCTCCTCGGCTTCCTGGTATTGTTCCGTGCTGGCCAGCGCGTGACTCAAGTCAACACTCGTGTTAGCCACATCGAGAGCATCCGGTCCGAGGAAATGCCTTTTCATCGCAAGCGCTTCGCGAAGTCGAGGAATCGCATCCGCAAATCGTTTGTGCCGCATCAGAAGCGATCCGTGGAACCGCAGCGCACTCGCCAGCTCCGGATGGCCGCCGGGATACGTGGCTCGCAACATGTCAACAGCCTTCTCGAGGAGCGAATCGGCCTCGTCAGGACGCCCGCGATCACTCACCGCGAGCGCGAGCCCGACGAGCGTTCCCGCGACGACATGATGATTGTCACCATAAACGGCGCGGCGGATCGAGAGGGCGTGGCGATACATCGCCTCCGCGTCAGCCGGACGCGCTTGCATTCGGACAAGTGCTGCTGCCGCGGCGAGTTGATCGGCGCGCGTCGCCGTGACGACTGGCGGTTGTCTCTGAATCTGCGCGATCCAGTGATTGAATAATCGATCGGCTTCCTCTCGATTTTCTGACTGATGCAGTGCGAACGCGAGCTCATAGAGCGCATCCATCGTTTTCGAATCGGAAACTCCGGAGAGCTGTTGGCGGAGCGCGTAAGCTTGACGACGGAGCTCGACCGTTCGCGGAATGTCCTGCTTCAGAGTCGCTACGTTCGCGAGGTTCTCGAGACTGGTCGCAACGTCCGGGTGACGGTTACCGTGCAATCGCCGGCGCATGGCCAGTGCCTGCTCGAGCAGCGATTGCGCTTCATCATAGTTGCCAAGTTGCGTGTGAAGACGGCCGATCACATCGAACATCTGTGCTTGCATCTCTGGTTGTGCCGAGAGCTCCCGAGCCTGTTGGAGGCCGCGGTTCAGCAGCTCGCGCGCCGTCACCGTATCGGTGAGCGACTTCCCTTGTTCAGCTGCCTCGAATAAGCCCAGCATGAAGTCCGTCGTCTGCTCGGCCTTGCGTGTGCCGGCCGTAGCTTCGGTTAGCGCGCGGGCAATCTCCGCGCGGTCACGGATAACCGTGATGACATATGTAGCGAGGAGCAATGCAAGGGCACCGCCGGCGGCGACACTCATGCGGTGTCGTCCAACGTATCGGCGCGCGCGGTACAACGCGGTCTGCGGCCCTGCGAGAACGGGATATCCAGCCAGGTGTCGGCGGATATCGTCGGCGAGATCCTGCGCCGACGCATAGCGCTGCTCCGGTTCCTTCCGCAGCGCTTTCTGTACGATGCAATTCAGATCGCGTCCTAAGGCGTCGCCGAGCGGCGCGGGCTCGTGATCGAGTACCGCCGTCTCGAGCTCGTACACGCTCGCGCTTCGAGGACCGAAAGGCAGGCGACCAGTGAGCAGCTCGTGCAGTACGGCTCCGAGCTGAAATACATCGGTGAGCGTCGTAATCGGTTGCCCGCGGATTTGCTCCGGCGCCGCGTACGCCGGCGTCATCCAACGATGTCCGGTGTGCGTTGTTCGAGCGCGTTCACCGGAATCCGGCTGCAGCAGTTTCGCTAATCCGAAATCAAGGAGTTTCACCGCGCCATCGGGCCTGACGAAAATGTTCGATGGCTTGAGATCGCGATGCACAACGAGACTGCGATGCGCGTATTGAACCGCTTCCGCGATCGTAAGGAATAGCCGTAGCCGCTCGGCCACCGTGCAGTCTCGCGAGGCACAGTAGCGGTCGAGCGGCTCGCCATCGACGTATTCCATCGCGAGGTACGGCTGGGCCTCATCCGTCATGCCGCCGTCGAGGAGACGAGCGATGTTCGGATGATTCAGCGACGCCAGGATCTGCCGCTCAGCGCGAAATCTCTCCAGGTCAATGTCGGAATCGAGACCGGGACGAAGAAGCTTGAGGGCAAGCTGTTGCTCGAACTGTCCGTCAGCGCGCTCGGCGAGAAAAACCCTTGACATTCCACCGCGCCCGATCTGTTTCACTATTCGGTATGGGCCGATCCGCCGTCCGATCGCGCGTGTGGATTCGTCGTCTTCGCGAGCGTCGTCGATGAGAGCCGCCGCAATTACTGCCGGGGGCGATTCGAGATAGCGATGCGCAGCGGGAAGACGAGCGAGCAATGCTTCCACTTCTCGCCGCAGCTCCGGGTCACCGCTGCATGTCTCATCGAGTAATGCCGGCCATTCAGTCGACTCGCGTGTGAGCGCGGCGTCGAGAACGTGTTCCGCGCGGCGCAATCGATCGACCTTCCCGACTTCCGGATTCAGCGGGGTCATCGCGCCTGCGATTGCTCCGGCTCCAGCTCGCGCAAAAGGAAGACGCGGGCCTTCAACCAGTCACGCTCGACAGTGCGCGGAGTGATGCCGAGAATCTCGGCCACCTCCGTTTCGCCGAGCCCGCCGAAGAATCGCAGCTCGACGATCTCCCGAAGTCTCTGATTGACAGCGTTGAGCTGGTCGAGGGCGGCGTCGAGAGTGATGATCTCGTCCATCTGTAGTTCGAGAGCACCATCGGCGTCGCTGAGCGAAACTCGCTCGAGTCCGCCGCCGCGCTTCGCTGCATTCCGCCTTCGGGCGAAGTCCACGAGCACCTGCCGCATCGCTTGTGATGCTGCTCCAAAGAAGTGCGCGCGACCTTCCCAGCCTGACTCAGGTCCGTGACCGAGTTTGAGGAATGCCTCGTGAACCAGCTCGGTGGTCGACAGCGTTGCTGTCTGGTTCGCACGGAGCCAGCGGTGAGCGATTCGTTTAAGCTCTTTATAAAACGCGGCGTACGTCTCGTCTGCGGTGAGCTTCGGCATTCCCATGAATTACCGCTGAGCCCCGGAATACGCAAATGTTCGCGCGGAAAAACGAAGGGCCGGATTCACCCGGCCCCTCATTCACTCCTGAACGCAGAAGCACTACTAGTGCTTGGGACTCTTCCCCCCGCTAGCGGGCTGCCACTCGAACGCGCCGATGTCACAGGCATCCAGAGCATTGGGCATGCGCGTGTCGTCATATGGCCGCACGAACCCGCGCTGATCCGCTGTTTCACCCGGGCAGTAGCCGGCGTCCACCGCGCGCCCGCGCTCGATCAGTGCGTGCGTTTTCGTCGGACCGCCGTTGTTCGCCAGTGTCGGAGAAAGGACTTCCGTGAATACCTGCGATGGTGCGACAACAACATCGCCCGTAGCAGTGAAGCCACAATTGCCATCGCTCGTAATATTGTGCCCCTCCGATGCCCAGCCTGCAACGCAGTCAGTGTTGCCGACACCCGCCGAGTTTCCAGCCACAATTGTGTTTTCCACGATACCGGACCCCCCGGCTTGCTGGAACACGCCACCTGCAGCAGTCCCGGCTTGATTTGCTGTCACCGTTGTGCTCCGGACGGACAGCGTTCTTTCGTTGTAGATCCCGCCACCATTTCCTGAATAATTTCCGGAGATCGTGCTGTTCCGGATGTCGACGGACGCGCCGACACCATGATTGGAAATGCCGCCGCCAATACCGCCGTTGGCGGTGGAATTATCTGCGATAGTACTGCCGGTCACGGTAAGGACACCCCAGTTGTCGATGCCGCCGCCGTTCGAGACGGCGCTGTTTTCCGCGACAGTCGTGTTGATGAGCGTCAGGGTGCTTCCCGACAGGCTTATGATTCCGCCGCCGCCGAGGCCCCCTCCGTCAATCGCGGCGTTCCCGGAAACCGTCATATTGTTGAGGGTCAGCGTTGCACCGTTGAAGATTCCGCCCCCAATGCTCTCTGCACCGCCAGTAAGGGTGAGACCGGACAACGCCACACTTCCGCCAGTGATATGGAACAGCCGGCTTCCGCCCTGTGCATCCACGGTGATGCGAGAACCTCCATCGACTGTGAGAGTGCGGGTGATCAGGAATTCTCCCGCAGTTAGCTTGATCGTTCCGGTCAGGCTGCTCTTGAAGGTGATGACATCGCCTGCCAGTGCAGCCGCGATCGCCTGTCGCAGCGTACAATACGCGCTCGTACAACTTCCAACGCCGGGATCGTCAAGAGAATTGACGGTCCAAACGCCGTTGCTCGGTTGTTTTGCGAGAAGAGGCGATCGGTTTTGGAGCGACGGCCCGGTGGCGTCGCGACATCCGGCGATCGCCAAAATGGCGAGAGGTAAGGTGCGTAGAATGAGATTCTTCTTCATGGAAGACTCCTGCGAAGGATGAGGAACCGGTCCCTATTCGTACGCAGGATCTCGCCGAGACCCGACATTGACCCCGGTTAAAAGGAGTCTTATGCCTCCAATGCGAGACTTCGAAGATGAGCTACCGGCTACCGGCTACCGGCGACGTACTTCCCGCTCGACCTGAGTCTGTAGTTCGTAGTAGGTTCCCCAATCCGTACTTAGTCAGAAGTTCGGAATAGCAGTTGGTTCGTACCCCGCACGGTTTCACTTCGACGAACGTTAATTTCAACAGCACGCCTGACATCATATGCCCGCAGTAGGAACGAGTGTCCCCCGAAAAGACGGAATTGGAAAAGCAACCGGAGCAGCACGGTATGCCGACGATATCGTATTTCCGGGCATGCTCCATGGCCGGACCGTTCGCTCGACAATTCCGCGCGGCCGCGTGCTATCGATTCGATACGATTTCGACACGACCGGCTTCACGATCTGCGATTACCGCGACGTTCCCGCGAAAAATGCTGTCGATTTGATCGCGCAGGATCAGCCATTCCTCGCCGAAAGCGAAGTGAAGCACATGGCCGAGCCGATCGTTTTGCTCGCGCACGAGGACAAAGAGAAGTTGCTCGCGGCGAACGTCGTCATCGAATACGACGAAGAAGAGCCGCTGTTCGATCCCGAGAAATCCGAATACGTCTTCAAAACGATCGATATCGAGAAGGGCGATGCCGAGGGCGCGCTTGCGACAAGCGATGACGTCGTGATCGTCGAGGGAACGTATCGCACGGGACACCAGGAACACGTTTACATCGAGCCGAATGGTGTCATTGCGGTTCCCGAAGAGGGAGGTGTTGCGATTTACGGCTCCGCCCAATGCCCATTCTACGTAATCAAGGCGCTACGCTGCCTACTCGGCTCCGCTCATCCGAACGTTCGCGTGATTCAAACGGAAACCGGCGGCGGATTCGGGGGGAAGGAAGAGTATCCGTCGATGATCGCGGGGCACGCGGTGATGCTCGCGCTCAAATCGAAGCGGCCGGTGAAAATTATTTACGATCGCGTCGAGGACATGGTCGCGACGACTAAACGTCATCCGTCGATCGTTCGTCATCGCACTGCGGTGACCCGCGATGGTCGCCTTGTGGCGATGTACATCGACGTTCTTCTCGACGGCGGCGCGTACATCACGTTGAGCCCAACTGTCCTTTCCCGCGGATGCATTCACGCGGCGGGTCCGTATCGCTGCGACAATATTCACATTCACGGCCGCGCAGTTTTCACTAACACGCCGCCGAATGGCGCATTCCGCGGATTCGGCGCGCCGCAAACCGAGTTCGCTGTCGAAGTTCACATGGATCGCATCGCGGAGACTTTAGGAATCGATCCAGTCGAGATTCGACGCATCAACGCGCTTCGCCCCGGTGATGCGACCGCCACCGGTCAGATTCTCCGCGAAGATTGCAGCGCGCACATGGTGCTCGACGAAGCAGTTCGTCGCACCGACTACCAACGAAAGCGTGAAGAATATCGCGGCACCAATCGGACGATCGGACTTTCATTGTTCTATCACGGCGCGGGCTTCACCGGCGGCGGGGAGAGAACTCTCAAATCGAAAGCGCGACTCGATCTCACACCGACTGGAGTTCGCATCGCGGTGGGGAGTACGGAGATCGGGCAGGGAACGCGCACGATGCACGCGCAGATCGTCACCGACGCACTCGGCATTCCATACGAGACGGTTGAAGTCATGCAGCCCGATACGTCACGCGTTGCTGACAGCGGACCGACTGTCGCTTCACGAACGTGCATGGTCGTCGGAAAAATTCTCGAGGAATGCGCGGAAGAGATGAAGCAGAAACTCGATGGCGTTTCGCCGGCGGAGTATTACGCGAAGCACGGTGCGCTTTCAGTCGAGCGAATGTACGAGCCGCCGGATTGGATAAAGTGGGACGAGCAGCTTTACCGCGGTGATGCCTACGCGACTTTCGGATGGGGATGCGACGTCGTCGAGCTCGAGATCGATCCCGATACGTTCGAGGTGCATCCGATCAAGATCACGGCGGTACAGGAATTCGGGAGGCCGATTCATCCTGCTCTTGCGCGCGGACAAATCGAAGGCGGCACCGCGCAGGGAATGGGATACGCATTGCTCGAGCACGTCGTGATGCGCAATGGCGCGATGGCAAACGCGCAGCTCACGAATTACGTGATACCGACGACGCTCGACATGCCCGAAGTCGATGTGGTGATGATGGAGAATCCATATCCGGGCGGACCATTCGGTGCGAAGGGACTCGGTGAGCTTCCGATGGACGGACCTGCTCCCGCCGTAGTGAATGCGTTGAGAAATTTTGGACTCGACGTGCGAGATATCCCGGCTACTCCTGAGCTTCTCGCTTCTTCGGAAATCATGCGCTGATGATGGCGGACGGAGTGGGATGTTTTTCAGGAGCCTCTTGCCAGTATTGGCAAGAGGGCCACCGTCGCGTTGACAAGACATCGAAGCACGCTTGCCAATACTGGCAAGGAACTTCTGAAAAACATCCCACTCCATCCGCCATCATCAACACCAGCTGATGCGTTTCACGCTCAATGGCCTCGTCACTGATGTCGATGCATCTCCCGCCGCGCGACTGCTCGACGTGTTGCGCGAGGAGTGCATGCTCACCGGTACCAAGGAAGGATGCGGTGAGGGCGAATGCGGCGCGTGCACGGTTCTGATCGATGGTGAACCGGTCTGCTCGTGCCTCGTTCCATTCTCGCAAGTCGAGAGCTCCGAAGTTCTGACGATCGAAGGACTCGGCGACGATCATCCGCTTCAGCATCACTTTATGCAGGAAGTCGGCGCACAGTGCGGCATCTGCACGCCGGGAATGATCATGGCTGCACTGGCACTCGGCGAGAATCCAACGCTCGATGAAGTAAAAGTTGCGCTCGCTGGAAATCTTTGCCGCTGCACCGGCTACTCCGCGATTTATCGCGCGATCATGAAGTGGACTAACGAGTGAAGACGGCGATTTCCGATCTCGATCTTCGGCGCGCCGCTTCGCTGGATGAAGCGCTTCTGATTTTGCGCGATGAGCCGCGCATGCCCGTTGCGGGCGCGACTGACGTGTACGTCGCGGTGAATTTCGGAACGCTTGCACCGAAGCGACTGCTCGACATCTGGGGACTGGATGAGCTGCGGGAAATTTCGTTGCGAGGAGAGACGATCGTCATCGGCGCGCTCGCGACGTACACCGCGCTCATTCGATCGCCGATAATCGTCGAGCGATTGCCGATGCTCGTCGATGCATCACGACTCATTGGTGGACCGCAGATTCAAAATCGGGGAACGGTCGGCGGCAACATCGCCAACGGATCACCGGCTGGCGATTCGCTGCCGGTATTTTCTGCAATCGATGCGATTGTCGTCCTGAGGAATGCAGCGGGCGAGCGAAGAGTGCCGTTCAACGAGTTCTATACTGGATATCGCGCGACAGTAATGAAACCCGATGAGCTGATAGTCGCAGTAGAGGTCGAGCCGATGGAAGGGAAGCAGTGGTTTCGAAAGGTGGGAACGAGGGCGGCGCAGGCAATTTCGAAAATTGTTGTTGCTGCCGTGCGATCGTCGTCGCCGAGGATTGCGTTCGGAAGTATTGCGCCGACAGTCATTCGAGTTCCTCGCACCGAGTCCGCGCTTGCATCAGGAGTATCGATCGATGAGGCAGCTGGAATTCTTGCTGGAGAAATCGCGCCGATAGACGACCTAAGATCGTCCGCCGATTATCGGCGCAAAGTCTCCATCAATCTTTTGAAACGATTCTGGGCCGAAACTACATAACCGTTCCTACTTCAAACTTAGGCCGCTCACTCGCTGCGGCGTCGAATAGAAACTCGTCGCGGTCGAGCCTTGACCGATCTGACTAAAGTTGTTTTGTCCCCAGCAGTAAATCACTCCATCCGAAGTTGCACCGCACGCATATCCAGACCCGGCGCCGATTGTGGTAAAGGCCAGTCCACCGCTTACAGCTACTGGTGTTGGATTTGGGGTCGTGCTCGTTGTTCCATTTCCGAGCTCACCGAATGAATTGTCGCCCCAGCACCATGCAGCACCGGCTGCCGTTAGGCCGCAAGCAAAACGAACTCCGGCTGCGATATCAACAAAAGTCTGCGATCCGGAAACCTTGAGCGGAACGTTCGATTGGCACAGCGCGTTTGGCCCACCTTGATCCGTGCAAATCCCTGTGTCCGATCCGAGGTTTCCAAAACGATTTCTGCCCCAGCAGTACGCGCCGTCGGTTGCAATAGCACAAGTGTAGAAAAAGGCCGCGGCGATTTTTCGGAATTTCAAGCCACCGGATACGGGTACAGGTGTGCCCGAGTTTGTTGTGGTTCCATTGCCAAGCGCGCCGTTGAGTGCAAACCCCCAACAATACGCGGTGCCGTCGGCAGTCAGACCGCAAGCGTGCTGAAACCCCGCCGTCACACTCGTAAAGGAGAGTGAAGTCGACACCCTGACCGGCGCAGAATAGAAGGTCGACACATCTCCGTTGCCGAGGTTGCCTCCTGCATTCTGTCCCCAACACAAGGTGGAACCGGAATACTGAATGCCGCACATGAAGATTCCGCCCGCCGACGCGTAGGTCGTGGTGAGCCCGGGAGCAGCCGGACGAGGAGTGAAGCTGGTGGCAGTATCGCCAGGCCCGTATCCGTACTGAGCGTTCTGATTGTCGCCCCAGCAATGCAACGCGCCAACGGAAGTAACGCCGCAAACTATTCCGGAGCCGGCAGTAAGCGCAGAAAACTTCAAATCAGTAGAAACACGCTCGGGAGTTGCCACAACATCTCCTGCGACAATTGGACCTGTTCCCGAGGCAAATTTTTCTCCCCAGCAAGATGCGACTCCCGAGGCATCAAGTGCGCAGGGGGTGAACGCGGATGTGACAAGTCTGTTTGTGAGAGAGGGCGCGCCAGGATCAACGGCGCCGAACGGACTAAACGACTTCACTTTACCGCCGAGTCCGCCGTGTGCGGCGTACAGCTCCGTCGGCTGAATCATTACGCGCACCCGATCGGTAACTGACGCAAGCAGTGCTCTCCAACCTTCTCGCGCAACCGATCTGCTCGCGGAAACGCCGGTGCATTTCAGGAAATCGTTGACATCCACACGGTCGAGAATCTGAATGGTCGTACCCACTCCGTGTGCAAGCCTCAAACGCTCGTGCGGCTCAGGCGGATAAAGCGGACTCGACGGGTCGGTCACCTGACAAACTCCCACGCGTATAGAATCTCCGAATTGTGCAACCGCGGGGTACGTCGCATAATCGTAGTAGGGCGGGTATTGCTTGAGGGTCGTCGGAAGCGGACCGCTCCCAGGCGTCGGCGTAGTTGGCAGCTGATTGATCGTCACGACGACCTGCTCCGGCAATGCACCGGCGGGAATAACGACGCCGGCAGCGCCTGACGGAGTTACGACGACTCCGCCTGCAGGTCCCACGACTTTGGCAGTACCATCGGCGCCAAGCGAACCATCGGGAATTTGCGGCGGGTCCATGCCTGCCAGTTGATAAAGTCCGCCAACGAGCTTCGCCACGCTGTTGCCAGTCGCTGTAGACTTTCCGCCGGTCAGCTGGCCGGCTTCAAAACTCGTGAGCGTAACATCGACTAGCTCGAACACTCGAACTCGCGCGCTCGCAGTTGCATTTGCCGCAACCTGCTGGCGAATCGTCGCGAGCTTTGAAAGCGCATCGTCGCGAACCGGTCCCGCCGGAAAAATGGATCGTATCTGTGATTCGAGAGAACCATCATCCACTTCCGTCGGCGATCCGTCAGAGCAATACGAAAGCACAATCATCATCGCCAGCAGTGCGGCCGTGGAACACCAGCGTCCCACCCGTGAACCGATCACGGAAGATCCCTATTAGACACGACCACAAGGTCGACTTGCATGTGATACGATTGGCCGGTGGTGGTGCAATACGCTCGGTCGTTCGGCGTCGGCTGCGAAACTGCATGCCACGTATGGGCATCAACGCGTGTGACAAGCACGTTGTCACTGTTCGCGTCCTTGCCGAACTGCAGCACGTCGCAGCGAGCGGTGTAGTGGATCGCCAGGAATTTTTGCGCTGTCGACCCGATCGGAATGGACGATGTGGAGTTCTCGACATCGTGAAGATTGAGGAAAAGTCCGGCGCTGGTCTCGACGAATCCATCGTCATACGAAATCGTGAGTTTTCTACCGCATTTTCGTTGCGACCCAAGGTTCAGCGTTACATCTCCCGAGTTGGATCCGGCCGTGGTCGCAAAAAACCCACCGGTGAGTCCGCAGACCCCGGCGGCATAAACGGAATAAGAGCCGTCGGAGTATTGCCTGTCGCTCTTGACGCTCAACGCGGCATCCGTCAGCGGAAACTTCCATGTCGGAACTGGATCGCTGACGGTTGAACGCCCCAACCGGATCTGGGGGTTAGATACGAGCTGTTGGGGAGCGGATGGGTCGCCGCATGAACTCACTGCGATGGCGAGTACGAGCGTTCCGAAGACGGCACTCTTCATTTTTGAAGATCCTCGACTTGAAATGGACCCGGGATAACCCGGTTTTTCCCGCCTCATTGCGAGAAAGTCGAGGGATTGTAGACAGACGGTCTTCCCGCGCTCTTGCTTTACTCTTCCTTTATCGATGAAAAGAAAAAAATCATCGTTGGAAAGCGTTTTCTTACGCGGATCTAAGTCTGGGGCCTCACTAGCTGCTCGAAGCGGGGGTCGCCGCGAAGGGGCCCAAGCTCGAATCGAACGTACCACGCGTTCCATGCCGGTGCTGAACCTTCGCGGATCGCCCGTTGTAACAGGCTGAGGGCCTCCTCCTTCTTTCCCATCGCCAGCACTACGAGTGCGCGCGCTTGACTGTCGGCGCCGCGAGGATTCTCACGCGTCTTCCATTCGCTGATCCAGCGAAGCGTTCGATTCACTGTCGCGGTGTCGCCCAGATGCGCCGCCGCGACCGCAAGCGCGACACGATCGTCTGCATTCGAAGTATCCATCGCCGCACTAAGATTCTCAAAAGCGTCTTTCCAGTTTCCGAGCTCGCATTCAATGAGTCCCAGCCCGCGGCGCCGCCGCGGATCCTTCGCTGCGGCGGCGGCACGCAGTGCGGCCGATCGCTCGAACGCTCGCTTTGCTTCAGTGAGATAGCCACGACTTCGGTAACCCCGCCCCGCTAGCTCCCACGCACGGTCCGCGGACGGAGGCGCACTCGGCAAATTCGCACAAGTTGCAACGACAGAATCCACGAGCTGCTCGCGGCCGAGTGAAGCAATGAGCATCACTCCGCTGTTGCAAATCCCGAAATCCTGGGGATCCCTCGCGCGAGCGCGCCGCCACTCGGCGACAGCGGAGGCGGCGTCGCCATTGAGACGGTGAGCCTGCAAATCCCAAAATGTTATAGGCGCGAAGTTCTTCAACCATCCCTTCGAGCGATCGATATGATGAAGAACGGCGATCGCCTCCGTATAGCGTCGCGTCGCTACTGCCGAGTGGGCGAGATAAAGTTGAGCGTCGGGGGTTTCAGGTGCGATCGCCGCCAGGCGCCGTGAAGCAGTGTATACCTCCTCCCAATGTCCGGCGAGAAACGCCAGCTCGCGGTCGAGAGCGACTTGATCGAAGGCGCCAAGTTTTTCTCTTTGTGCCATCGCCGCGACTTTTACGGAGTCGATGAGACGTTGTTGGCCGGGAAGTCCATCCGCTTGCTCGAGGAGCCAGATTTTTGCCTCGACGAAACTCGTGTCGAGTGCAATCGCTTTTTTTAAATGACCGACTGCATCCGGCGGCGATTGATTCACGATTGCGTCGAGCCCCTGCATGAATTCCTGGAATGCAGCGTATTTCGGCGGCCGGCTATGCGCCGTCGTCCATGGCAGATACAGTGTGTCGGCGAGTGCGGCGACCGCTCCGGTGACGCCGTCACGAATACGATCGAGCAAACTGTACGCATTCATCAGGGGTGAGCCGACCGGATCGAGCTGTTGCAGGACCCTCCCGTCTTTCGCGTCGACGATCTGCATTTGAACGAAAACACTGTCGTCTTTTCGGTACATGTCACCGCGAACTACTTTATCCGCGCCTGTACTCTCGGCGGTTTGGGCACCGCGAAGCTCCACAACACCAACCTGTCCGGACTGGGACAGTTGCTGCACGATATTTCCGGTCGCCATCTGCGCAACTGAATTCAAACCCGCGTCACCGGTTCGATTCCTCACCGACCCGATAGCGACTATGCCCGGTTTTGGGGTAAGCGCGCGAGCGGTTTCACTGTTGCGCATGAAAAAGAAACCCCCCACTGCGGCAATGCCTGCGAGAGCGATTCCCGATACGAGAATCTTCCGCTGAGTCCGAGGTTCAATTTCTTTCGCGACTGCTTCGGGCTCGCCTGCAATAACCGGAGGGGGAATCTGCGTGACCGTGAACGGCGTCGGCCCGTTCGATTTTGGTGATCCATTCGTCGAGGCAATTCGCAACGAATCAGCGAGTGCTTTCGTTTCACTCGATGGCTCGATCTCAAGATCGCGTGCGAGTCGATCTGAAAATGACTGATATGCTTTGAGCGCTCCCGCGCGATCACCAGTGCGCGCGAGCGCGAGGATCAATCTTCGGAGCACTGTCTCATCGTGTGGCGAGAGCTCGCATGCCATGCGAGCCCACGTCACTGCGCCGGCAAAGTCACCCTCCCGTTCGGCAGCATTCGCCAGAGACGTTGCGGCAGCGATCGCTTTTTGTCGAACTCGGCGGCGCTCGGACTCAAGCCATTGCTCGAACTCGCCAGTTTCGGGCAGAGCGAAGCCTTCCATCAGTGGTCCGCGCCGATAGAGATCGAGCGCGTCCTTGTACCTCTGGTTGCTGATCGCGTCGTCGAACGCGCACGCGTCGCACCAGATCTGTTCGCGGTTGATGCCGATTGCTTCGTTTCCTCGAACGATCAATGCATTCTTGCCAAGTGCGCGGCGGAGATGATGGATCGCTTTGCTGAGTGCGTTGCGGGCTCGAACATCGTCGAGATCCGGCCATAGGAGAGCAGTCAACCGGTCGCGGCGGTGCGCTCCGCGATTTCCGAGCGCGAGATAGGCGAGCAGCGCGGTGTGCTTGGAATGTGCAAGCACGGAATGGAGCTCGGAGTCATCTCCATTCCGCAGGTGGAGGTTTCCGAAGAGAAAAAAGCGAATCACATCAACGATAAATGAGGTACGGCAAATCTGCTGAGGTTCCCCAACAAACTACAACAGTAAACGACGCTGCGGCCTTCGATGTTGCTAATCCTCACTATTGGCCGACGACTCGTATCGGAATATTGTGGTTGACTGACGTGCCGTCCCCGAGCTGACCAGCAGAGTTGTTCCCCCAGCAGTAAACGATCGTGCTCGTCGAGCGACCGCACGTGTGATCTGACCCGGCGCTCACTGATTCCCACAAGATTCCGCCGGCGACAAGGACAGGCGCTGTCCGTTCTATGTTCGTTAAATCTCCGAGCTGACCCGATGCGTTCGGCCCCCAGCAATACATCTCCGCAGTATTCGATGTGACTCCGCACGTGTGTCCACCGCCCGAGCTGATTTGCTTGAACGTGAGACCGCCCGCGACCGGCACTGGAGTGAATTGGTTTTGAACTGTGCCCCCAGTGCCGAGCTCGCCTCTGAAGTTTTGTCCCCAGCAATACGCTGAGCCATCGGCGGTGAGCGCACATGTGAATAAATCGCCGGCGCTTACTGAGACGAACGTTAGATTTGACTGAATTTTCGTAGGAACTGATCGCGAAATCGCTGTTCCGTCGCCGAGTTTTCCGTCGTTGTTGTCGCCCCAGCAGAAAATGAAGGTGCCGCTCGTACCGCAGGTATGACGCAGCCCGACGCTGAGATTCGACCAGGATGTTGGACTCCCTCCGCCGATTACGACCGGTCTCGGTCGTAAATGAGGATCTTCGTCGACCGATCCGACTCCAAGCTCACCATAACTGTTTCGACCCCAGCAGAATGCGCGCAAAGTTGCGGCATCGAGTGCACAGGTGTGGTCCGATGAAACTCCGGTCGCAAAACCCGCAGTTCCAAAAACGCCGAATGGAGTGAGGACGTTGGTTGTTGTACTATCGCCGACTTGTCCATAGTTGTTTTGCCCCCAGCACCATCCGGCCTGCGAGTTGTTGAGCGCGCACACGTGCATGCCCGTGACACTGATAGCTAGGAACGTCTGGGGAGTCGTGACCGCAACAGGAGTATTCGATCCACTCGTAGATCCATTGCCGAGCTGACCCTGCGAGTTGTTTCCCCAACAGTACGCTTTACCGACGCCGACGATGCCGCAGCTGGTTCGATCCCCGGCGCTCACTCGAAGAAAATGAAGAGCATCGTCTGTCATTTGAACTGCGCCAAATGGACTGAACGATTTCACTTTCCCGCCGAGTCCGCCATGTGCCGCGTACAATGGTTTGGCGCGGAAAAAGTTTGCGATGTTGCTGACGATCTTCGACAAACCCCCTGTCGCTGTGCTGGCAGAGACATTGTTGCAGCGAAGAAAATCGGTCACGTCGACTCGGTCGAGTAACTCGAGCTGACCGTTAACAGTGTGAGCAAGGCGCAATCGATCGTGCGGCTCCGGCGGATACAGCGGACTCGATGGATCGGTCACCTGGCAAACACCGACGCGCGCTGAGTCTCCGAATTGCGCGACTTGAGGCGACGTCGTGAAATCGTAGTATGGTCCATACTGCTTGAGATTTGTTGGAAGTGGTCCCGTGCCCGGCGTCGGTGAAGTGTCGAGCTTCGTGACTGTGACCATCACCGGCTGAGTGAATGTCCCCGCGGGAATCACGACTCCCGCCGCACCACTCGGCGTCACGACAGTTCCGCCGGCAGCTCCGACTGATTGCGTGACATTGTCGGGTTGTTGATTCGGGCCGGTTCCACCATTGTCACCTCCGCCGCCACACGCCGTCACAACCGCCATCAATGAAAGGGTCCTTATCAGGTCGCCGATGCCCGCTGGCCGATAACCGATTCCTGAGGTCCGAGAACCACACAGTTGCGAGTTTGCTGTTTCGGCCATCGCGGATGGGTTATCGGCCAGCGGATACCGGCGACCCGGAATAACTCCCAACCATTTGCTTATAACGCGGATCGTTCTTTATATCTCGCCACCACCACGACTGGGTGTTCGCCATTCCCACTCGGTGATCCGGATTTGCGACGAGATATTGCTTGAGGAGATTCAACGCTTCGGTCGTGTCGCCGAGTATTACTCGGACGACCGCTTCGTCGATGACGAGATCCTGCGACGGATCGACCTGCGGATTGCCTCTCGATCGCACGAGTACGTGTCGGGCGCTGTCCTGCATTCCGGCTCGAGCGAGTCCGGCGGCGACTAACATCTGCGCTTCGCGCGACTCGAACGCCCAATCTTTCTCAGGCGTGATGTTTTTCAGGGAAGGTATGAGACTCCACGCGGCAGCTGGAGTGGTTTTTGTTCCGCGCAGTGTGAGAAGCCAGAGCTGGCATTGAACGAAGCGCGGATTCGAGGGGAATCGTCGCTGTCCTTCGTCACACCACTGTTTTGCCTCGATGGGCTTCTCGATGTCGTATGCCGTGCTGTACAGTCGCCACAGGATATCCGGTGCAGCCGACAAGTACGCGTCCTCTTCGTACGCTCGTCGCGCGGCGAGAGCTGCGCCAACCGGATCGGGCTCCGGCTTGTTTGTCAGCAGACTGCTGAACACACTCCACGCGCTTGCGACATGCGGGTCGATCGTCGTCGACTTCTGAAGATCTTCCTCAGCGAGGCGAAGAGTCCTGGCTGATTCTTTCGGATCGGGAATCAGATCGTTGAGCCAACGCCAGTAGCGGAGTGTACCGCGCAATTCGAGCGCGCCGGCGTTCATGCTGTCGAGCGCCATCGCAGCGTCGGCGGATATCATTCCGTTATCGACCGACTTTGCCATATCCGCGGGGTTCGACGCTATGCGTGCTTGTCGAAATGCGACGTTGCCACGCAGGATCACCGGCTGGATCCATTGCTTGTCTCGCGACTCGCTGAGCGACAACAGCGAATCTGCAACGTGCAGGCGCGCCGTCGCGCCGGTGGTATCACTCGCCGCAGTCAACTCCTGCGCATCGTTCATCGCTTTCTGCGCGCGCTCGGTAAACACAAACGCTTCTTGATTCTGTGTTCCCGCTTTCCACTGCTCGAACTGGATTTGCTCGCCAACGCGTTGTCGAAGAAGGTCGCCGACGTCGCGAACAAGATTCTCACGAACTCGAATCGGATCGCTTGCGGGATACTCATACTCGGCGTGCTTCACCTCGTCGCCGTTGTTTCCATCTATGAGCTTTACTCCCACCCGAAGCCGGTCGCCCACCTGCTCGACGCTTCCGTCGACGAGCGTTCCGGCTTTGAGTATTCGCGCCGCGCTGTCGGTGTTCAGTTTCGCGGCCGGTCAATTGACGCCGGCGGGCATGGTCAAAATCGGCGACGAAAAATCCGGCCCCGCGCACGTCGCCATCGCACCTGACGGCAAAAGCGCGCTCGTGACGCGCGACGGCGACCATAATATC
>JBHELX010000017.1:22443-71839 GCA_046262875.1 Gemmatimonadaceae bacterium
CGACGCAACGTTCTGTAGCTGGTCGATCACGGATTCTGTGAGCCCGTCCGCCAGATACCCGAGCTGATGCGTTGCACTTCCATCACGGAAATAGAGAACGGCGATTCGCTTCGGATCGAATCCGAGACCAGCTTTTGCGCCGGCGCCATTTTCGATCTTCGTCCAGGCCCAGGCGCCGGCGATAAGAGCGAGTCCGAGCAATCCGGCGCCGGCAGCAGTGTAGTACCGCCGCGATTTCTTTTTCTGCTCGCGACGTGTGACGATGGTCGTTGCGCCGGGACCCGATGGTCCCGCATTGAGAGCTTCGGCAAACTCGTCGACGTTTTCCCATCTATCGGCTGGCGCTTTCGCCAATGCGCGCGCGACCGCTGCCTCGAGCCAGTCGGCCACTCCCTCGCGAGTTTCATGTAGCGGCGGCGCGGACGCCGCGAATCGACGAGAGATTATCACCTGCGCCGTCGGTCCGACGAATGGCGGAATACCTGCGATCATCTCGTACATCACGCAGCCGATCGAGTACACGTCGCTTCGAGCATCGAGAGTTCTGTCGCCGAGTGCTTGCTCGGGACTCATGTAGGCGGGAGTGCCGACGCCGATGCCGGTTGATGTGAGACGATCCAGGCCCGATTCGACAATCGCGCGCGCGATTCCAAAATCGAGAACGTACACGCCGCCGTCTTTCGCGATGATGACGTTCTCCGGCTTGATGTCTCGATGGACGATTCCACGTTTGTGTGCGTACGAAGTGGCGCTGATGATGTCGCAGGTAATTCGAATTGCGGCAGGGATCGGCAGCTGCTTTTCTCGCAGCAAGCGACTGCGCAGCGATTCGCCCTCGACGTACGTCATCACGTAGAACGGCATGTCGCCGACTTTGCCCGAGTCGAGAACTTTTGGAATTCGCGGATGATCGAGCTCGGATGAGAACGCGATCTCGCGGAGGAATCGCTCGACCACTACTGCGCTGCCGATGTCCTGGCGAAGAACTTTTACCGCGACGTGATCGCCGGTGCGATTGTCGGTGCAGAGGTACACCGTGGCCATGCCGCCCTGTCCGAGCTCGCGCTCGACAGTGTAGTGCTCACCGATAGAGGTCATTTTTGGCTCGTCGGTTTCGTCGGCCATCGGCGGTGTCGGCGAAGGGAGCTACATAGTGTTGACGAGCAATGAATCGCGCAACAGGGAGAGCAACCGCGGCCCGCGGACCACGGAATAACTGCGGATTACGGACTGCGAACAAATGCGCATCTGTCTCGAAGGGCGAAGTCCGCAACTAACCCGCAGTCCGCGGTCCGCAGTTGTTTTTCTTGTCGTACGTTATAACGTACGTATGGAGGTGTATATGATTCCAAAATCCATCAGCCCGACTGACCTTCGCAAAGAACTGTACGATGTTGTCCACGAGGTCGCCTCAAAGGGGCAACGGTATCTAATTACGCCGAGTCACGGGGAAAGCGTCGTTCTTTGCTCGCGCGCAGAGTACAACGCACTGATCGCCGAGCGTCAGCTGCTGCGTGATCTTCGCGAGGCGGAAGCGGACGTTGCTGCGAACCGGACCTATACGACCGGCGAGTTGCGTAGCTACCTATCCAAGCGAAAGCCGAGGTCAAAAACCGCGCGACGTCCGCGTTCCGGGTGAGGGTTCTCTGGACCGAGCATGCAAGGAATCGGCTCGGCGAGGTCCAGCGGTACATCGAGCGGGACTCGATCACGCGTGCCGCGAAAGTCTGCGAACGGCTTATCGATGCAACCGACCAACTCGCCAACAATCCGCTGAGTGGGCCCCTTCTTCCTGAGGACGGCGCTTATCGTCAGTTAGTGGTTGACGAATATCGGATTGTCTATCGTGTTGCCGACAGATTTGCATACGTGATGACGACTGTCGCTCCAGGAATGCTTTTCGAGCAGGCGCTGTAGTGGATCGTGTGATTCGGGCGCAACGCGTTGTTACACCGGACGGCGTGCGGCCGGCGTCGATCCATATCGATCGCGGACGAATCGCTCGAGTCGCCGCGTGGGATGATGTCCCGACGGATGTCGAAGTCATCGACGCGGGTAACAATATCGTCATGCCCGGCGTGATCGATACACACGTCCATGTAAATGAACCGGGACGCGCGGAGTGGGAAGGGTTCGACTGCGCCACGCACGCAGCGGCTGCCGGTGGAGTGACGACGATTCTCGACATGCCGCTCAATTCAATTCCCGCGACGACGACCGTTGGCGCGTTAGAGGCGAAGCGAAAAGCTGCGAGCGGCAAAACTGTCGTGAACGTCGAGTACATCGGCGGAGTGATTCCCGGAAACAGCGGTGAGCTCGAGGGACTTCGCGACGCGGGAGTGCGCGCGTTCAAGTGCTTTCTGTCGCCGTCGGGTGTCGAAGAATTTCCCGCCGTGTCCGAGAACGATTTACGCGAGGCGTTTCCGATTCTCGAGCGACTCGGGCTTCCGTTGATGGTGCACGCTGAAGATCCCTCGCTTCTTCGCCCGGGCCCACCAGGGGGATCACGTCATTACGCCGACTGGTTAGCGTCGCGGCCGGTTGAAGCCGAGCGATCGGCAATCGAGATGCTGGTGCGTTTAATGAAACCGTGGCCGGCGCGTGTCCACATCGTCCATCTCTCATCAGCGAAATCGCTCGACGTTGTGCGAGGTGCGAAAGCAGCTGAGTTGCCGATCACAGTTGAGACGTGCCCACACTATCTGACATTCGCGGCAGAAGAAATTCCGGATGGCGCGACAGAGTACAAGTGCGCGCCGCCGATTCGTTCTGCGGCGGAGAGGGAAGCGTTGTGGTCAGCGCTGATTGCGGGCGATATCGATCTCGTTGCGTCCGATCATTCTCCTTGCCCGCCGATACTGAAGGAGCCGGATTCCGATTTCTTTGCCGCGTGGGGCGGAATCGCATCTCTTCAGATTTCATTGTCAGCGGTGTGGACCGGCGCTCGTGCGCGCGGCGTTCCGATCGAGAAAGTTGCAAAGTGGATGAGCGCTTCAACCGCTCGTCTTGCGGGATTCGAGAATCGGAAGGGAGCGCTTGTGCAAGGTTACGACGCTGACATCGTCATCTTTGATGACGATGCCAGGTTCACAGTGGATCCGGTTGCGTTAGAGCATCGCCACGCTGTCACGCCCTATGCAGGACGTGAGCTCTTTGGACGAGTGATTAATACTTTGGTTGGAGGTCGAGCAGTTTTTGGATGAAACGGATAACAATCGCTTTGATTTCTACTTTCGTGCTGTGGACGACTGGATGCATCAAGCACGGACGCTTCAAGAATGGCGTGCCTATACAGCCTAAACCTTATCCCGTCCTTTCTCTGTCGACGGAAAAAGACCTGGCGCTCGCGTCCATGGTGCGCGTGGTCTTGAGCCAGCTGCCGGCAAATTCCACCGCGTGCCTTTCCTTCACCAATCTGAAATACGGTTCCTATCTTCAGCATGAGGCGGATTCGGTGTTACGCGGAGCATCTGGTGGAATTGCGAAAGTCGTAACGGAAGGCGATTGTCCGCCGAGCTATGGCCGCTGTCAATTTTGCGTCATCACGGGCAACGAGCCAAAACGACCCGAAGGCTACGTTGATCCGTATCACGTGACTATCGAAGACATTCACTACGACGGCGCGAATCAGGTGAGAGCAACGGTGACTGCCAAGGTGGTTGGTTACCACCAAATCCGTTATTGCTTTACGCGTCGAATGAGCCGACACAACTGGCGTGCAGCATGCCCCGCTGGATCCAACATAATTCTGAGTTTCGTGCCTGGTTTTGTCGGACATCCTTCATCGGGTATCGGCCAGCGGGCATCGGCGACCGGATCACCCTGATGACCACACCAACGCTCGACTCCTCCTTCACGACGCTTCCTGATCTCGCTGCCGAGCGACTCGGTGGCTCCGTCATTGTCGCGAACGACGAGTTCTTTGCGCCCAAAGAAAATCTTATCAAACCGAATGCGCCGAAATGGCGCGAGGGGAAATTCACGAGCCGCGGAAAGTGGATGGACGGATGGGAAACTCGGCGACGACGAACTCCCGGCAACGATTGGGTCATCATCAAACTCGGATTGCCGGGCAGCATTCACGGAGTCGCGATCGACACGAAATACTTCACTGGAAATTTTCCCGAAGCAGCGAGCATCGACACGTGTTGCATCGACGGCGATCCATCCGCCAATCGATTGACCAGCGAAGAAATAATCTGGGAGCCGCTGCTCCCGAAGGTCCCGTTAAAGGGAGACAGTCTCAATCTCTTTCCAGTCGAAGGCCGCATGCGCGTCACTCACGTGCGGCTCAGCATTTTTCCAGACGGAGGAGTCGCGCGACTTCGGGTGCACGGTGAAGTGATGCCCGCCGAGGATGTATTTCGTTCGGAGAAGGACGTCGATCTCGCGGCGATCGAGAACGGCGGGCTCGTCGTTTCGTGCAGTGACATGCACTATGGAAATCCGGGGAATCTGATTCTGCCCGGACGATCGACACACATGGGCGATGGATGGGAGACGAAGCGGAGGCGCGGGCCCGGTCACGATTGGGCGATCATTCGGCTCGCACGGCGCGGAAGGATTAATCGTGTGAAGCTCGATACCGATCACTTCAAGGGAAATGCGCCTGGCAGTGCGATGCTCGAGTGGTGCGACGCCGGCGGGACATTCGATGGAGCGAACGTTCAGTGGAACGTGTTAGTGCCGGAAGTTCCGATTCACGCGGATGCGCGGCATCGGTGGGAAAATCTTTCAGGCGGTCCGGCGACTCACGTGCGGCTCAACATTTATCCCGATGGTGGAGTTGCACGACTGAGATTGTTCGGCCAAGCAGTGAAACGGTGACCACACCGAATTACTTGAAGTGTGCCCTATGCTTTGCCCAAATACCCTCGAACAGATCAGTGAGATTGATCGTCAGGCTCGTTGCTGCTCCAGTGGGTAGCCATTCGAGCGATGTTCGCGCAAGCTCGGGCGTATCGCGTGATGGGATCCATCGCTCGACTATTCGAGCCTCGAGGTCAACGATCCAGTACTCAGCGACGCCGGAGTCCAGGTAGAAGTCGCGCTTCGTGATTCGATCTGTACGAACACTGCTCGGCGAAATAATCTCGACGGCCAACACGAGTCCGGTAACATCGGGCCATTCGAGCGTAAACTCTGAGTCGGAAAAGTCAGCCTTGGGAATTACGAAAACGTCCGGCTGCGTTATCGTCCCGACTTTGAGCTCCAAGTCAGCCGGTGACGTGACCGCGATTCCCACCTTTTGAGCGAGAGCGTATTCCTCGATGGATTTCCAGAAGTCTGTGACCGCGATTTGATGAGGAAACCCCGGAGACGGTGTCACGATGAGCTCCCCGCCAATGAGCTCGTATCGTGGCCAGTGTCGTGATTCGTCCATGAGATCTCGCACCTGTGCGGGTGTCCATCGTCGGTGCGGCATAGAATCTGTGCGGACAGCGGGCATGCCCATAGTTTGCTCGGCGTACGGAGAGAAATGCAAGTGTGCACGACGGAGACTGCAATCTCCTCGGGCAAAGCGACGCATCATTTCTGTGAGCCGATGATCATTTCAACGTGTTGACGTGAAAATCACTGAGCTCGACACAATACCTCCATCCGTTGCAGCCGAATCGCTCCGCAAATGCTGTGGCTCGTCGCGTTGGGTTTCCGCGATGATCGAACGGAGGCCATTCGGATCGCCCCAGGCACTCTTCAATGCCTCCGATGAGATTTGGAAATCACTCGACCCATCCGACTGGCTCGAGGCGTTCGCACGTCATCCACGAATAGGCGAGCAAACGACGAATTCCGTCGCGTCTCGCGAACAATCGGGAGTGCAAAACGCCGACGACGAGATTCGCTCGCAACTCGCCCAAGTCAATCGCGACTACGAGCAACGCTTCGGTTACATCTATATTGTTTGCGCGACAGGCAAGAGCGCGGACGAAATGCTCGCTATCGCGCGCAATCGCTTGAACAATGATCCAGCAACCGAGCTCGCTGTCGCCGCCGAAGAACAGCGCAAGATCACTCAGCTTCGATTAGCGAAGCTCCTGGAGGATTGATGAGCACGATCACCACCCACGTACTCGACACATCACTCGGCAAACCCGCCGAGGGAATTCGCATCGAGCTCGAGTACGGCGGTGCGATTGTCGGCTCCGGCGTTACCGACGCGGACGGGCGAGCGCGCGATCTCGTGCCCAGGAGTGCGACACTCGACGCCGGCGATTATCGGTTGACGTTTTTTGTCGGCGAATATTTTTCGAAGGGAAATCGGAAGTCGTTCTACACTCAGATCGTTGTCGCCTTTCGAATCGGCGAGAATGATGAGCACTATCACGTGCCTCTCTTGCTCAGTCCATTCGGATACTCGACTTACCGGGGGAGCTGATGTCGGACTACGATGTAATTATCGGGAATCTCCGCGCGAGTGTTGCCGAGCTGGAGAAGGCGCTCGCGACCGCCGAAACCGCGGGCATGACGTCGGAAAACGTTTCGATGATGGAAGAGATCATGAATAAGCTGAAAGCCGAAATCGACAGGATGTACGACGTCGCGATGAACGCGGGACTTCCCGAGGAAATCACGGTCAAGCGATTCAAATTGAAGGATGATCGCGATAGAGCGATAGAGCGATAGAGCGATTGGGCGATAGAGCGATTGGGCGATAGAGCGATTGGGCGATAGAGCGATTGGGCGATAGAGCGATTAGCGATCGTCGCTGCGGCGCTTTGGCGGTTTTGGCTGCTCCCACGTTCTTACCTTCTTCAGGAGACCGTAAAGCATTCTTCGGACGTTGATTGTCTCCTCGAGCAGAGCCTCATGATCGCTTTTGGTCATCATGTCGAGGTCGCTCGAGAGTTGAAGGTGACCTTCAATTTCCCACAGCGATGCCAGCGCATATCCAAAAAAACGGGCTCGTTCCCGCGGGCTGCGATGAGCGTTACCCTCGACGATATTGATCGGAACCGACATCGTAGCGCGAATGAGTTGGTCACATAGAGTTGCACTCCGCGCTCCCCGCATCGTGCGCGTTACTCGATGAGTATGGATTGTGAGTTCCTCGGCCGCATGCCAAGCGCGAAGGTTTCTGAAATTGGCCATGACGAATCATTCCTCGGCCTCGCGCGACATCATCACCGTTCCATTTGCCGACAAGCCTATTTCCCGCTTCGCGCACCCGGCCCGATGTCGCTCATCGCTCAATCGCTCAATCGCTCAATCGCTCAATCGCTCAATCGCTCAATCGCTCAATCGCTCAACCGCTCAATCGCTCAATCGCCCTATCGCCCTATCGCTCAATCGCTCAACCGCTCAATCGCTCTATCGCTCAATCGCTCAATCGCTCAATCGCTCTATCGCCCAATCGCTCTATCGCTCAACCGCTCAACCGCCCAATCGCTCTATCGCTCTATCGCTCAACCGCTCAACCGCTCAACCGCTCAATCGCTTTTCGAATACGAGAACAGTACAGGGAAGGTTGAATGTCGGAGCAGTAATGTCCGATCGATTCAATAAGGCGAGCGCAGGATCGATCTGAGTCAAGTCAATCGATTCTTCTTTTGCATCGAGCGCCTTTGCGAGCGCACCGGGCGCGAGAAGCTTCTTGGTGAAGTCGACGAGCACCTTGACTCTCTCACTCTCCCACATCCACTCCGACAAATGCGCCTCGTCGCGATCGACGACCTGCGCGCCGTTCCCACCTTCGCGCGTGAGGTGGTCGAGTACCCGCTGAATACCCAGCTCATTGAAAATCAGGGGATTCAATCGATAGTGGTCCGATTTGATTTCGCGCGGCGCACCGAAAACTCCTCTCGCCCATTCCTTGATCTCCGGCACGCTTGCGAAGTAGCGGTTGCGCACCTCGTGTCGATTCAGGTTCGCCCAATCCTTCACCATGATCCACGTGTTCGCAAAACCGATCAGGTCTGCCGCGGTAGTCTCGAATCGCAAAGGCGCAAGCGCGCGGACGACGTCGTCGGGCTCGAACACTATGGTCCGTTGAACGTCGTCCGCATCCTCGGCCAGTGTGCGGCGCAAAGCATCGAGCGCAGCGCGAGTTTGCGAAAGATTCGCCGGCACCTCACCGTCGACAATCCCGGGGGTGTCCTCGAAAAGAATCAACCGGCCACCCGGCTGTAGCGAGCGCGCACATTCCTGAATCAAAAGCTGCTGTCGGTCGCGATCGATCTCGTGGAACGCTTTCTTGGCGACGATGATGTGTGCCAAGGCCGCGCTGGCTCCAAAGTGTTTCCTGAGCGACGACGAGATATCGAAGCCGAGTGCAACTTCGGCCGAGGTCGAATCCTTGCCGATTTCGAATTGCGCCCACTGAAATCGACTGTCCAGCGGTTTCGCGCTCGCATCGCGATCGATGCCAAGGATGTGGAGACGATCGAATTTGTTTCGGAGGTCCGCGATGCGGTCGTAACTCCCTCCTGCCATGAGATCGACGAGGTAAATAGGTGAGGACGAATCTTTTTTCATCCATTCACCAATCGCTTCTTCGATCGCGCGCAGATAATGATCACGCTCGAGTCTTTCGACACCCGGTCCGAGAAACGCTTTCTGGGCGGCGAAGAATTTCTTTCCAAATTCTCCTCGGTACCGTGAGCGCTCGAGGGACGCACCGCGCTGAATAAGAAGCTCGCGCTGCAATCGAGCCGGAGTTCCCTGGAGCGTGAATTCCGCGCGATCGATTGCCATGCTGCGGACCTTGGCGGGGTCAACCCCGTCGGCACCGAATGCACAATCATTGAATGCAGCGCCGACTGCATCGGCTCCGGAAAGATCTGCTCCATTGAACGAGCAGTCGCTGAATGTTGCGCACGTCAGCTCTGCGTCCACGAGAGACGCATTCGTAAAATCGCAGTGGTGAAGCTTCATTAGATGCAGATCGAGCCGATGACCCGGAATTGCAGAGAGGTCGAGATCGGACAATGGCTCGATGCCATCGCGAGGTGTTCCGGCCGCGAGCCTGAGATCCTTGAGCAGATCGAGCAGGTTGCGGTGCATTATCGGATCGAGTCGATGGTCTTGCGTTGCGCCTCGCCGAAGTCGGGCTGCGATGGGGGCGCTCGGATCATTGCTCATCTCATGCAGCCAGCTTTGCACAGATTCGCGTCTTGCTGCGCTCCACACATCCTTGCGCGCAAGCTCGTCCGCCGGTTCGAGCGCGTGAAATGGATCGAGCAGCTCGCGCGCAATCTGTCCCGCGATGAAATAGCTGCGGAGCGCGGCGTGCTTGAAATAGAAGCGCGATTGCTTCTCGGAAAAACCGACGAGCTCGGTCAGCTTGCGAAGATGGAGAGCGACCTTGTCGCTGATGTTTTGCGGCGTTCCAGCTGGTAGTCGACGAATGTTCGTCGGATCATTTACGGCGACCTCGCACAAGCGGTCGCGAATCGCGTCGAGGTCATTTGTCGCGTTGATCTTGTCCACCGCCGCGGCAACTATTTTTCCGAAAAGATAGGGCGGACTCTCGGCGGCCCTTCTAATATCGTTGTCACTCTTTATCTCGCCGCTCTCGATTGCCGCCAGATAGCGATCGAGATTGCTCGGTTGAGAGAGCCAGTGCGGCTGCGGCTGAGTGAGTCGCGCTGCCATCGACGCGCCATCGAGATTGTCCGCAGCACTCTCTCGTTTTGCGGTTTCGGCGTGATGACGTAGTACCTCGTCGACCACGCTCTTGACGAAGTCGCGCTGGGCCATGAGTGCAGAGTTGCGCACCGTCGGGTGAGCCGCGCGTAAATCGATGTATGCGTCGATGCTGGATTGGTCCCACGAATCGTCGAATGAGATTCGTCGCTCTGTTTTGATCAGCTCGGGGCCCGGCCTGTGCGTGACCACCCAGTATCTGACTTCGTGAAGCAGGTTGAGCGTAAAACGCTCGAGACCTTGTTGACGCAGCTCGTCATCGCCGTCGAGTAGCAGAACGATCTCACCACCCGTGAGCGCATGCTTGAAGTCGTTGATGAGTGATTCCCTGTTGATCAGACTGTCCTTGGCGTCGATGCTGAAGTTGATCCCACGATTCTGGAGCCACACCTCGATAAAGGCGCTGAGTGAATCCTCCGTTGTCTGCAGATGACTGATTTTTTCTGCATTCCTTTGAACAGATGCGCCACTTGCGAGCATTGGCACCGGCGTGCGCCGCGAGCCACCAGGAGCCGCCAGGTCGAGCAGAAGACGATGCATGAAGACACTTTTTCCGGCCCCACCTGCCGAGCGGATTGAAATTCTGCCGGTCGTTGATGGAGTGTCTCTGCCGTGACACTGCTCGAGCCACCGCTCAACAGCTTCGATTGCGTTGCCTCTTCGTGCTGGTCCCCCCTCGGTTATCGCCGCGTCAGGAGATACAAAATGGTCGGTAGCGGCTGCCAACTCTTTCTCGACGGGATTCCAGACGGAGCGCGCTTTCGCGACTGAGGGTTTGACCTTTCGAATTGCGGCAAATCGTACGCGCTCTTTTTCATCGTTTCCGACCGCGGAGTTTTTTGCCCAGTGGTCGACGGCCCCGCGATTGATTGCTTCGAGCAGCGCTATTGCATGCCCCGCATCATCGTTTTTCTCGCCGATCAGATTCCACGGATGAATTGCGTGTGGGTCGCGCGCGCGGGTCCGCTCCTTGATTCGTTTCTTGTTCCGGGTATACCAAAGGCCAACCGCAGCGAGTATGCCGGTCGAGATGAGGCTCGAAAGAATCCCGGAATTGATGAACTGAAAGACAGACCGGAGCGTCATGGGACCCAAACGCTACGCCACGAGTGACTGGCTCGCCAGATTGCCGCCTGCTATGTCGGCGCGTAGCTTCAGTTCCCTAACGAAAACTCCAACGTCACGACGGGCGTTTCTATGGTAGAAAAGTCGACCAGTCCCTGGGCTGAGTGGGAGCTTTGCCCACCCGATGTCGCGAATGCGGCACTCAAGAGAATCACCGACGAAGTGCCGATGTTTTTCGCGGACACGAAGCTCAAGGGCGCGAAATGGACGGCCCTTTCTTTTTACAAGATTTATCGGCTGATCGATGTAACAATCGGTCACGGGGCCACCACCGAGCACGCGTTTCTCCTCGATGGCAATGGGAAGACGTGGTGGCTGCCGGGAGTCACTGGGCCGCTTCACTATGTGAACCACGAAGAAAATCTGCAGATCACCGAAGATGAGGCTGCGAATTATCTCCGATTCTTCTGCTATTTCCTTCGCGCTGACGAAGGAGCGTTCGCGCTTCTCGAGTCGCCCGACGAGCTGGAAGCGCTCAAGCCCGACGACCCGAACCTTCAGCTCGCAAGAGAAAATTGTAAGCCGCTCGTTGTGAAGGAGACCGACGATTCAGGACGATTCCTTCTCGACGCCGCGATCTCCTATGGAAACACGAGGGCCGCAGCGGTGTTCGGCGTTGCGCCGACAGGCGAAGTAGAAATGGTGGACGACGTTTCGTTCATGACCATGGATGGACTCGTCGCGCCGTTCCATCCGAACCTGATGCTCGAGCCGAAGCAGGAGTTCGAAGCGAGCGCAGCAACGGACGAACACGCCGTCGTCACACCGCCTCAAGAAGACAAAGACGATGATGACGACGAGGACACGAGCGGGGAGGAACCATCGGATTTCTCCTCGTACATGCGAAACATCGTCGATCGCAACAAGCCGGCGGTGCAGCCGGGCAAAGACAAGGAAGTCACCGAAGCCGCGGTCGCAACGCTTCTCGAAGAAGCAATTCGCGAGCGGGACGGCAGTCTTCTTCTCCAGCACTTCAATTCGGAAACGGCGGCCGATAAGCCGATCGAGCGTCTCGCGAAAATGATTATCGATTCGGCGCCAATGGTCGTGATCGAATCAGATATTCCGTTCGTCGAAGACTTTGTCGCGGGACTCCTCGCCAGTGCGAGCGAAGACCTGGCAAAGGGGAGACGCATTCGCGCAACGGCTGTCGGCGGTGACGACGTAAAATGTCAGGTGGATCACGACTCGCCTGGAATTCGATTGTACCTCGTGTCTTTCCATGCCTACCGAACGCTATGGGATCCTGAGAGAACCGCACACGAGCTAGGCATCAAGGACGCTGCGGTTCTGATCGGCGCAGATCGATTGGCTGATGTTCCAGAGCCGCTCCGAAGACTCACCGATCTCGTTTTGAAATTCCCTCGAATCGATAGAAAACTTTTCGCGCGAATCTTCGAGCGCGTGTTTGGTGTTCCACCAACAACTGGATGGGAAGGCGCCGATTCCGATTGGACGCGATATCTCGTCCCCGCCGATTTTCATGCGCCGCGAAGACTCGGACTTCCGCCGGATGAAGCGCTCGCGTTTCTCAAGGACCGCGTGAATACTCGACTCAAGCTCGTGTCTGCCGAGTCGGGCCCGAAGTTGAGTGAGTTGAACGGGATGGGCGAGGCGCGTCAGATCGCCGAAGATCTGATCGCCGACATTCGCTCGGCACAAGCGGGACAGATTCCGTGGTCTGCAGTCGACAGAGGATTGTTGCTGGTCGGCAGGCCGGGCACGGGGAAAACCACTCTGGCCCGCGCAATCGCGAAGGAGTGCGGAATCAAGTTTATCGTCGCCAGCGCGACGGGATGGCAGGGAGCCGGAGCTCTCGACGCACATCTACGCGCGATGCGCGCCGATTTCACCGAAGCCCGCCGATTCGCTCCAGCGATCCTGTTCATAGATGAAATCGACAGCATCGGTAATCGTGAGAAACTGAGCGGACAGAATGCAGTCTATCAAACCGACGTCATCAACGGATTGCTCGAGCAGGTGCAGGGATTTGACGTCAGTGCTCCAGTGATTGTCATTGGAGCGACCAATTACGCCGACAATGTCGATCCGGCGTTGAAGCGCGCAGGACGACTCGATCAGGTAGTCAACATTCCTCTGCCGAACATTGACGGACTCGAGAAGATTTTCGAGTACTATCTCAAGCCGCATCAGGATGCGAAGGAGCTCGCAGCGGATGTTGCGCCCCGACAACTTGCCGAGCTCGCTTTTGGATTGACCGGCGCGGACGTGGAATTCTTTGTTCGCGGCGCGGATCGCCGCGCACGCCGCGAGCTTCGCAAGATCAACCAGGCAGATCTCCTCGCTGAAGTGACGCGAAGACCAAGGCGCCCGGATTCCGCACCGCGACTGGGCCCGGAAGAAATGCGTCGCGTCGCGGTGCATGAAGCGGGACATACTACTTCACGGTTGTTGAGCTCGCGAAAGGGCGCGGACTTGAGCTTCATAACGATTGTGCCGAGGATGGATGGATCGCTCGGGTTCGTCGCGTCGTTGCCGAGAGAGGGTTCGTCGGCCACGCGGCGCGAGATGATCGAGGAACTGGAGACGATGCTTGCCGGGCGAGCTGCTGAAGAAATTGTATACGGCTCGGCTGATGTTGGGCTTGGTGCCGGCGGTTCGAGCGAGAGCAGCGATCTTGCGGTAGCTACCGCGACTGCGACAATGCTTGTGTGCCAGTCGGGTTTGGGAGCGAATAGAGCTTTGCATTGGACGCGGCAGGCCACGCCCGCACAGGAAAAGCAGATCGATCAACTGTTGCGAAGCAGCTACAAGAGTGTTGTCGGTCGCTTGCGATCTCATCGAGGGCTGCTCGACGAAGTCGCGCGCCTTCTCGTCGAGAAGCAGGAGCTCGGTGGCGCTGAGCTGCGTAAGTTGACTGAAAAGCAGCTCGCCGACTCGAATGCTTCGCAGAATGGAAAAGCGAAAAAAAGCAAAAGCATTGCTGTTGAGAGTGTCGAGCAGCTCATGTAGTCGCGCCTTCGCGGCAAATGACTGTCTCCGCTCCTCCGCTTTCTTCTAAAGCGCTTCCTCTTTTCCGGAGTGTACTCATTTTGGTGTCGGCAATTCTCATTGCCGACTCGCAGATCTTCGCGTACGTCGGTGACGAGTCGTTCCATTTGCTCGCGGCCAAGCTGGTAAGCGCCGGCAGGATTCCTTACGAAAATTTTTTCTATCAGCATCCGCCGCTTTTCATTTACATCATCGGTGGGATCTTTCGTGTCACCGGCGCGAGTTGGCGAGCTGCCCACGCTTTTTCTGCGCTCGCTCTCAGTGGCGCGATCATTCTCGCGTCGTTGTACGCGCGCGATCTCTTCCAGGAGGAAACTCTGCGTTGGCGTAACGCGACGATCGTAGCAATCCTCGTCGGATTCAATTGCTACGCTCTGGTTTTTGGTGTCACAGGCTTCCCTCAGGGCTTTTGCATTCTGTGTTTGATGGCAGCGCTTTACTCCTCGCGCTCGAAAACGGATGCGGGGTTGGTCTTTGCCGGAATGTTCGCGGGATGCGCCGTGGAATCGAGTTTTCTCGCGGTTCCTGCACTCGCGGTGTTTGTCATCTGGTTCGCGCTCAAGGATAAGAGCCGAGCGTTTTTGTTTGTCGCCGGTGCGGCGATCGCATTCATTCCGCTGCTCATCCTGTTGATCGTCGCGCCCGATCAAACATTCGCGGATGTTTTCAGATACCATCTGTTCGACCGGCCGAAACTGAGCTGGCGTTATAATGTGCGCGAGATCATCGCGTGGTTTGGCAGTTTGCAGGGTGTCGTCCTCACCGCTCTCGCGATCGCGGCGGTGAGCCTTCGCAAAGACGATGACGTTCGATTATGCGGCTGGATTTCGCTGGCGATGATCGTCACCGTCTCGCTCGCGAGAACCACGTCTGCCGGGTATTTCCTTCCAGCAACCCCGTTTGTCGCGATCCTCGCCGCAACGGGGCTCATCGAGCTTACGCAGCAGACCAACAAGTTTGCGAGACGGATGGTCGTGCCGGTTGTCGCCGTGTATCTCGTCGGCCTCGTGGGGCTCAGATATGTGTCGAGATCAGAGACGTTCTATTTCGATCACCGTCTTGTAGAAAAGATTTCGCAGAAAATGGATCGCTGTTCCTCGACGGCGCGCATGAATGCGCCGGAATCGATTTACTTCGCCGCGCGGACGCTGCCGGCGCGGGGATTCGAGAATCGGTTCGATCCCTTCTCCAAAGTCACTCAGGATTTGAACGCTGGTCCACTCGACGCGATCATCATTGATTCATACGACCCGCGAATCGCTCAATTCAATTTGAGCAGTCGCTACGCGCGGCGCGAAGCGGTCCCTCTCGACGGAGACAGCATCATCGTCTTCTGCGACAGAATCTGATTCAGCGAGATGCTGTAACTCTCCACACACTGTTGCCGACATCGTCTACCACGAGCAGTGCACCGTGATGGTCGATTGCCACGCCGATGGGCCGTCCCATCGCTTCACCGTTCTGCTTTATGAATCCCGTGAGAACGTCTATCGGCATGCCTATCGGCGCTCCATTCGCGAAGGGAACGAAAATCACTTTGTAGCCGCTGAACGGTTTTCGATTCCATGATCCGTGCTGTCCGATGAACATCCCGTGTTCGAACGGAGCGGGAAGCGCGGTTTGGCCACCCCACGCGAGGCCGAGTGACGAGGTGTGTGCGCCGAGCGCGTAATCGGGAACGATTGCTTTGGCGACGAGGTCGGGTCGCTGAGTTTTGATTCGCGAGTCGATGTGTTGGCCGTAGTAGCTGAACGGCCAGCCGTAAAATCCTCCGTCGCGCACTGAAGTCATGTAATCCGGAACGAGATCGCTTCCGAGCTCATCGCGCTCGTTGACGGAGACCCAGAGTTTTCGCGTGTCGGGTTCCCATGCGAGGCCGACGGGATTTCGTGTTCCTGATGCGAAGACCCGATGCGAGCCGGTTGCAGGATCGATCTCCCAAATCGCAGCGCGACCTTCTTCTGCATCGATTCCATTTTCCGCGGCGTTGCTGTTGGATCCGACTCCGACATAAAGCTTTCCTCCGTCAGGCGCGGCGAGCAGACTCTTTGTCCAGTGATGATTGATTTTGCCGCCGGGTAGATCGGAAACTTTCACCGGTGCGGAGGAGATGTGCGTGTCACCGGTGTGATATGGAAAGCGAACGACAGCGTCTGTGTTGGCGACGAAGAAAGTTCCACCGACGAGCGCCATTCCGAACGGTGAATTCAGTCCCGAAAGAAAAATCGTGCGCGTCTCGGCGATGCCGTCACCGTCTGCGTCGCGCAACAGGACGATTCGATTTGGCGTCGGCACCGCGCCGCCGGCTCTTGATTGGAAGTATCTGAAGAACCAGCCTTTGATTCCTTTTCCGTCTTCAGGTCTTTTGGGCGCGTTGGTTTCGGCGACTAGAACGTCACCGTTGGGGAGAACGTAGATCCATCGAGGATGATCGAGTCCGCGCGCGAATGCGTTCACTCGAGTTCCAGGCGCGGGAATCGGCGTTTGGTTTGGCGCCCACCCTTTTGCCCTCACGACGTTGATCGTTGGGATCGGTGAGATACTGGGCGGCGGTATCAGAGGCTTTGGTCCGATTCCGGCGGCGACGGGAAATTGTGCCGCGCCGCCGCAAGCCGAAACGACAATCGTTGACGCAACACCGAGCACAAGCGTCTTCGGAATCGATTTGTTGGAATTCTTCATTAGCGCCTCGTGCTGCTCAGCGTGGACGGATTGAGAGGCAAGAATCAAGCAAGGTCTCAACCCTTTCTGTCAGGCGACAGGCGAAAGGCCGGAACTACGCGGCGGAGTGCACGAATCCAGGCGCAAGGAACCTAGCGCGACGCTCCATGGTCAATCCATTGACGGAGTAGGGCACGCTCTTCATCTGTGATTTTCGTTTTGTTCGCCGGCGGCATCGTTCGCGTTACGACGGCTCGCTCTCTGATGCGATCCGCGCGAGCGATGATCTGCTCTGGCGTGTCGAACATCACTCCGAGAGGCGCACCGCCATACGTGAGGTCACTCGGATGCGCTGAGTGACACGCGCCACATCGCCGATCGATCACGTGTCTCGCATCGGCGAACGTCACTGGCGCCGCTGAAGTCTTTGCGACTAACGGCGCCGACGCGATTGTCAGATGCGAAACCAGATACAACCCCACGACACCCGCAGCGACCACACTGACGAGACGCGTTTTCCACTGTGGAGTTGTCCAGCGCAGGTTGAGAACATGCCGAACCGCCGCGCCGATGATGCACAGCATGAGCAGCAACAACCAGCTCAACCTGTGCCCGTACACCGACGGAAAATGATTGCTCACCATCAGCACGATCACGGGGAACGTGAAATAATTGTTGTGAATCGAAACTCTCTTCGCTCGCGCCGACAGCGCTTCACTCGCCGCTGCACCTCGACCTTCGATTACCGATCTCTCGAGCTCGCGCTGTGACGGAACAATCGTGAAGACGACATTGCCGGCCATGATGGTCCCGAGCATTGCGCCGACGTGAAGAAAGGCAGCGCGACCACTGAGCAGCTGAGTCAATGCAACCGCAATCGCTACGAGTCCAATTATCCAAATCGCAGTCGCAATCGCAGGAGCGCGCGGTGCGACCACGCGCTGCATCGTTTCGTAGAGCCCCCACCCAAGAAGAACTGCGCCGATTCCAATCGCGCTCGCCTGCGCGTGCGTGAGATTCGCAACGCCCGGATCGGCAAGCACAGCGCGATCGCTCAGATAGTAAACGACGATCAGCAGCGCCATCCCACTCAGCCACGTCGTATACGCCTGCCACTTGAACCAGTGCACTCGTCGCGGAAGCTGCTCGCCCGCGAGAAGAGTTTTCTCGACGTAATAAAATCCGCCGCTGTGCAACAACCAGATCGATCCAAGCGGCGAGCGCGTTTGTCCCGCGCCAGTTGGCGATTGCAAACTGCGGTCGAGCCAGTTGAAGAGAAGGGAATTTCCGATCCACATGATTCCCGCGATCACGTGAACCCAGCGGGCAATCAGATCGAGCAGCTCGTAACTCGACGCGCTCAGTCTTCGTCTCCGCCTGCTGGTCCACCGGCGCCGACTTTGCCACGCGCTCGGAGAATTTTCACGAACGATCTCGTGCGGAACTCGTCGGCGGTGAGTCCGGTCATTTCGAGCGCTTCGTCTTCGGTGAACGCGCCGGAGTTGATTCCTCTCAGAAAGAAATTGAGCAATCCCTGTCCGGTTGCGGCGTCATCGAACACGTCCCCGACGAGACTCGCCTGCGCGCCCTTGTTGATGAAATTGCTCAATCGCGCCGCCGCGGCTTCGATTCCATCGAGGAAGAAACTGTAGAGCGCACTGTACCGGGTGACGAGCTGCGCCGGATGCAGATCCCATCCCTGATAGAATCCGCCCTCGAGAGAATGACGCACGTCGTCGAAATGCATTCGCCACGCGCCGTGCACCGTCGCGGAGTTCTCAACCTTCTCGTCGACACTGAGCGACGGTCCGCCTTTTTCCTGACGATGAATTGGAACCGGCAGCACTGCAGTCGATCCATCCGAAAGCCAGACATCGGTGCCGGCGAACGCAACGAGCATGAGCTGCTTCGCGAATTCGCACGCAGGATGCTGCATGTGCTGGTACGCCGCTGTGATGTTGCAGTAAGCCGTGTAGTCGTAGGTCCCGAAATGTGCGCCGCGGCAGCGTCCATCGGACGCATCGAGAATTCGGGGAAGCACCGATCGTCCGGAAGAATCGAGAACGATCTGCGGCGTCTCGATCATCACTTCGAACTTCAACTTTCCATCAGATAGGCCCAGCGATTTTTCCAGCTGACGAAGAGCTGCAACCGTGTATTCGACCTGCTCGATGATCGTGATCTTGGGGATTGTGACGATCCAGTTCTCTGGAATTCCTTCGGCATCGACGAGCGCCGTCGTCACGAGATCGAGAGTGCGAATCGCACGGTCGCGCAGCTCTTCATTAAGCGGCTTTACGCGGATCCCGACAAATGGAGGGAGAGTCGCGTCGCGCATTCCGTCCGCAAGCTCCCGGGAGACAACTGCTGCGTGGTCGTCTTCTTCTGCATCCGATCGGTTACCATATCCATCTTCGAAATCGATGCGAAAGTCTTCGACTGGCTCGGCCTCGAGCTTGTCCCGCGCACGCATGTAGATGGTCTCGAGCTCGGGATGATCGTGAATTCCAAGCACGGCACCGAGCGCGGCTGCATCGTCGGCGTACTGATCCATCATTCGAAGCGCAACGCCGCCGAGCTTGGCGGCGGAGTCCGCGGAAAAAAGCTGTGCACCGCCATAAACGGTGTGCACCGGTTGACGTCCGGGACTTTCGCCGGGGTGCGCTTTCGCGAATGCGATGTTCGCTTCGAGAAGCGCGAGTGTCGCCTCGGCGAGCATTGAAGGATCGAGGCTGGAACGCATGGCGGAGAAACTACCACGATCAGGTCACCGATGCCCGCTGGCCGATAACCGATAAGCGATGTCCGAACTACAAACTGACGGCTAAGTAGTTCTCGGACCTCTGTAATCGGTCATCGGCCATCGGGGATCGGCGGCCGGCTGTTGCGTTACTGGTCTTTGAACTTTATGGGGTAGCCAAACTCCCACTGACTGTGTTTCCGATCTTCCATCGGAGTCGCGGCCATCCGCTCGAACATCGGGAGTAAGTGCCGCTGCGCCGGGTTCACGACCGCGGCCGCGATCTCGGGCTGCTCCCAGAAAATCTTCCAGTACAGCTTCTGGGTCGCTTTGGCACTGTCGAGCTCCGCCTTTCCCGCGCTTCCGTTTCCACGCGCGAGGAATTCGCCGAGCGGAGCGTAAATCGCGCGAACTCTCGCTGAAAAAACCGAATCGCCCTTTTTCAACTCGGCAACCTGCGCGCGCGTGAGAAACAGTGAGTCCGTGTTGTCGATCAGCAGCTTGAAAATGCTCGATGTGTTCTGGAGATAGAACGACGTCAACGAATCCGGCGAACGCCGTTGCCAGTTTTGCTCGACCTTCACAGGCTCGACGGCGCGGCGAAGCTCCTGCAGCTGGTAATCTGTCGAAAGATTCATCGAGAAATCGATGACGATGCGGAATGGCTCGCGCGACAAAGTTCGAAATGCGCGCGTATCGGCAAATCGCGGATTCACATCGTAGCGAAAACGATTTGCCGCTGCATCGAATCCGCGCGGAATCAAAAGAACGGGATCCGGCGTTGCCTGCGAACCCCAACCCCTCAATGAACCACTGCCGTGGAACGCCTGGTCGAGACCCGCGAGAACATTCTGGAAATACACGTTCGGCGTAACTCGCCCGAGCCATTTACTCGGGAAAGGCGGTCGCCACTGGATGTTGAGCGATTCTGTCCACGGACCTCGGCAACCATTCCTTCCGGCAACGCGGCCAAGATTTGCTTCGAGGCAGCTCTTTGCCGTCGACGATCCATTCGCGATCAGTGAGCTCAGCTGTGTTGCAAGAGTCGCATCCGGTTCGGTCGCGGGATTTGGAATGAATGCGCGATCGCCGCCGCGACCGTCGCCGTTTATGTCGCCTTGAACTATTGGAGTGAATGGCAGACCGGACTGCGATCGAGCAAAGAGAGTGATCGTTCCAGTCTTTTTGGTTGAGATTCCACCCGTCAGAACGAGCACGTGTCGCGCATCGCCCGAGCTGGGCGCCCATTCGCGAACCCGCGGATCGCCGAATGCTGCGCCGTCGAATCCACGGAATTGTCTGCGACTCCATTGCAACGTGTAGCCAACTGAGCCAAACAGCGAGATCTTCGGCCGGAACTTGAATACGTCGGGAGAAAGTCCGAAGGTGAGCTGTCCGCCGTATCCGTGAAGGTCGCTCACGCGCGTGTTCACGCGTCCGAAATCAGTGGATTTGCGAGACTCCGACGCAGACACAGATCCACTCGCCGGATCGATCGAAGCGGTCGAGACGTAAACTGGTCGTGATGCTTCGCTGGCTAGAGTCAGCCTGGGGACACCCGCGAAATTCGCGTCGATGATCCCCGGTTGTGCGAGATCGTATGAAGCGAGGCCTTCGACTCGAAATAGCACAGTGTGATAGCTGGTGTTCCAGTCGAGCGATGCTCGCCAGCTCCTCGGCACATCGTATGATGGATCGATCAGCGAGACTTGCGGTGCGCGCTCCGCGAGAACTCCGCTGCCGTCCAGACATTGTGTTGGAATGCGACTCGGATCGCTTGCGAACAAAGTCCAATCGGCAAGAGGAACGGCGGATCCGACGCAGGAGAGATACGATGTCCCGCCGGGCAGACCAGTTGCCGCGCGTGCATCAGCGAGAATTCCCGGACGCAGCAGATCGCGGAATTCTCCAATTCCTCCGCGGATTACGCCGGTGGTAGTGCGATAAAATCTGCCGACGTTGTTTTGATTCGTGCCTGATCCGTTGTCTTTGTCTCGATTGTAAGTGTAGGAAAATCCAAATCGCGGACTCACGTGAACGCGATTGGGCGCAACTCCGGTTTGAACGCCGAGCGCCTGCTCGAGCGCGGGGTTGGACGCGGGATGGTCGAAGAATCCGTCAGCCTCGACGCGCGCGCCGTAAAGGATTCTGAAAAAGGCTGTTGGCGAGTATTGATGCGCGAGTGCAAATGCGGAATTCCAAACCGTTCCGTCGCGCGATGGTTGAGTGAGTGTGCGAGAGAAGCTTGCGGGTCGTCCCGCGGCAAGATCGGCGAGTGAGTTGAACGTGTACGATCCGAGTGCGTTCGATATCCCACTTTGTTTTTCGCCATCGGCGCGTCCCCAGAGCAACGCCTTGAATCGATGCTTTCGTCCGCCTGCCATCCAAATCGTTTCGTTCGCTCCCTCCGCGGTCCATTGCGACTCGTCGGTGGCGAACGACGATCCGCCACCGAGCGTGAGGCTCGTTACGTCGGAAGTGGCTTCCGGAGTCGATGATCGAACGAGAACAGTCGCGCCTGGTTGCAGGCGATACGGCGACACTTTGGTGCTCACGCCGCTCGCCGCGAAACGTGACTCCGTGAGAATTCGACGACCGGGGCCGACGAAGTCACCCATCGTCCATTGTGCGCCGAGTGTTCGATCATCTCGTTTGCCTGCGGCCGATGGAGCGGAGAGAGGAGCAAATCCGAGCGCGCCGTCGCTCGTGTACCCGATATAGCTCGTGAGCGCGCGTGTTCGCAGTGTGTCGCGCGTGTCGTCGAGACGACCGAGCCATGAAATCGCCTGATGCTCGCGGCTCGCCGGAATGCCGCCATTCGACAGCCCGAGACCAAGTGGACTCGCGAGAGCGACCAGTCGCGCGACAGAGTCGGGAGCGACGCCCGCGCGGAGAAGCGCATCGGCGTCGGCGCTGACGAGAGTCTGCGGATCGCTCGTGTTGCGCGCAACATCGACGGCGACGTTGTAGGTGAGCACGCGACGAATCAACTCTCCATCAGCGCCGACGCTTCCGCGAAATCCGCCACTCGTCGAGCCCGCGGCACGCGCGATTGGATCGGCGAACTGAAATCCTTGCGGCTCGAGCGTGACGAACGCATTTCGTCGCTGATAGTTCCTGCTACCGGCACCGAGTCGCACGTCGATGTTCGCGCCCGCGAAACCTCCGCGAGTTGGGTCGAACGTCGCGCCAGTGACTCTCGTTTCTGTTCGCGCCGCGCGGGGAATCGATCCGGCGGCGAGTCCCATTCCGTTGAGTGTCGTGAGATTCGATTCCGCTCCGGAGCCAAGTATCGATGCGCCACTGCCGGTCATTGTGACATTCGACATTGTTCCGGCGATCGCGTTGAGGTCACCCGCGATTGTCGGCGGGATGAGACCGTTGATGCCGTTGAGCCATTTCTCGGGCGAGCCGGTCTCGAGCTGAGTCGGGTTAGTTGGATTCGAGGCGCGAACCGGTTTTTGCGCTCTGACTTTGACCGTGTCGAGAAGTGCGAGGTCGCGCGCAAGAGAAAAATTCGCGACGAATTCTGTTTCGTTCGTTTCCCGCTGCACACGTCTGCGTGCGGATTTGTATCCGGGTGCAGAGACGTAGACGAGATAATCTCCGGTTCCTTGTTCGAAGCGGACGCTGAAGTTGCCGGCGGCGTCGGTAGTATCGGTTTGGGTCAGTCGGTCTGGGCCGCGAGTGACCATGACTGTCGCGACGATTGCATGCGAGGAATCGTCGGTGATCCTACCGCGAATCACCTCAGCCGATTGGCCAGATGCTGTCCCGGAAACGGCGGCGAGGAAAATTGCAACGAGCGAAAGCTTTTTCTTCATCCTTTCTCCAAATCCCGGTACCTGGCACCCGCACCCGATCGCCGGTACCCGAGTCCCGAAACGTTCGACACAGCATCTCGGCGAAGGGTTCGCGAGAAAGTGCTATAAAATTAGCAGTCTGCTAAAAAACTAGCCGTTCTTACGACTAGCCGGTAGCTGGCAGCCGGTCGCCGGTAGCAGTAGCTGCATCTATGTTGTCGCGAGGGACTGTTCCGTTTACTCGGGCACCGGGTACCGGGTACCGGGCACCGGGTACCGGGCACCGGGTACCGGATTATCCGTTGTAAATCTTTCCGCTTTTGGAGCGATACAACTCGAGAACTCCCCGCGCCTCTTCGCGTAAGACACTTCGATCGATCCGTATCCCGCGATCCTCGAGGTATCGGTACGACTCCGGGAAAACCGGACCCTCGTCGAAGTTCAGCAGTGCCGCGTCTTCCCTGGTCGCCCCGTAAACCAACCGGCGAACCCCACTCCACAGAGTAGCGCCGAGGCACATTGCGCACGGCTCGCACGAAGTGAAGAGCTCGTGCTCGGACAAATTCGGTGAATTGAGAGTAAATGAGCTGACGCATTGCTGCGCCATCATGAACGCCATCATCTCGCCGTGAAGAACGCAGTTGTTGAGTCGAACAACGGCGTTCATTCCGACTGCCACAAGCCTGCCCGATCGCGATTCGAAAATCGCGGCGCCGAAAGGACCACCGGTTGCGCGCTCGACGTTCGTCCGCGCGACTCCGATGGCAACCCGCATGCGGTCTTCGTCGCGCTTGTACACGCGGCCGAAGTCAACGCCCTCGTCGACCCAGGGCGGGTACTCTACATGAACGATCGGGTGATCCATCGGAGTAAAAACTAACTACGCTGGACATGTGTCGGTACGCGAGCCAAAATTGGAATCCACTCCATCCCGGGATACATCCATATGCGTTTCAGTGCCATCACCGCAGCAACCGCGCTGACTTTTCTGCCGGCGATAGCGATTGCTCAAAACCCTGTTGCGAGCGCATTTCGCGAAACTGAAGCGGAAGCGAAAAAGAATCTCGTCGCGGCTCTCGAGGATATTCCCGCCGCCAAGTACGGCTACAAGCCGACGAAGGCGCAGATGAGCATCGCCGACATCGCCGGCCATCTGGCCCAAGGCAATGACTACCTCTGCGGAGCCATCGGCGGAAGCAAGGCCGCTACGCGCGCGAAGATCGCGCCCACCGCAGGGAAGCCCGCACTCGTCGCGCGCTTGAAGGAAACATTCGCATTCTGCGATCAAGCGCTTGCCGGACTCGATGATTCGAAGCTAAGCGAGGAGATGTCTTTCTTCGGTCGGAAGATGTCGCGTGCCGGGTTCATCATTGCGACGGCATCCGACTGGGCGGATCACTACAGTCAGCTGGCGAATTACATGCGACTGAATGGAATGCTTCCACCGACGGCCAAGAAACCGTCGATGTAAACACGATTGCGGATTGCGAACTACGGACTCGGAAGTTCGAAGTCAGTCCGAAGCTCGCAGTCCGAAATCGGCTTTCCTATCCGGTGAAGGGCAGGTCCTGTGCGGCGAATGGCATTCCTTCCCCTCGTGATTGCCCGTAAGCTTCGGATAACGACGCAGGTGATTCGGCGGCGATGCCGCAGGGGACGCTCATGAATAAGATCAGTTCAATGGTTGTGATTGCGATGTTCTCGGTGCTCAGCGCCTGCGGTGGAGGCGGCGGCGGTGGCGGAATCGTTTCTCCGCCTCCGCCACCACCACCGCCGCCGCCGTCATGCCCCGACAATACGTTCTGCATGCGGGCGTCGAGTTTTCAACCGACGACTCTAACGGTCGTCAAAGGCAGCACGGTGGGCTTTCAGAACAACTCGAGCGTGGAGCACAACGTTGTGTTCGACTCGCAGGCGTCGGGTGCTGCCGATATTGGCGACATCACGTCCGGAACGGTCAACCGAACCTTCAACACATCCGGAACGTTTGCGTTTCACTGCACGATCCACGCTGGAATGACGGGAAGCATCACGGTTCAATAAAACGGCTACCAGCTACCGGCCACCAGCTACCGGCCACCGGTGACTGCATAGCGATTTTTCGCCGGTAGCCCTCAGCCGGTAGCCGGTCGCAATCTCTTCACGTGTACGCCACTCCATCGAGCCCCGATGGAATTGGAATACCGAGTGCCTTTAGTGCGCTGGGCATAACATCGACTGTCCGTCGAGGTAACCCGTGAACAGGCCGATTGACGAGTAACGGAACGAGCATGTGCTCGCGGTGAAGAGCACCATGCGACGACACATGCGGAATGGGCTCGTATTTCGCCCGATAATCCCAATCGCGAGTAGCTGAGAGAATGATCTCACCGCTCCGCGGCGCTCCGGCCAGATGAGCGATCTGAACGAGCGCATCTGGATAGTCACTGACGATTGAGAGTTCGTACGCCTCGCTCGAATCGACATCGTGTTGCTCACCGATTGCGAGCGGATCTCCAGTGACAGGCTCATACGACATTCGACATCCGTCCCACCACATGCGAGCCATCCCTCGTCCGCGCCCGTGTATTTCACACTCGCTCGCGGATTTCGGAAGAATCATGAGATCGACCGACGGGCGGGCCATGAGCAAGTCGGCGAGCTCGCGCCATCGTGAGTTTTCCGACGGCCACCATGGGCGCTCCCGCTTCTTGAGATCGAGATAGATGTGCGCCATCGCATTGCCACTCACCATCACGGCTGCATCAGCTCCAGATCGATAAACCCAGGGATGCGCAATGGTGCGCAAACCGGCTGCGCGGATGAGGCCCGCAAGGTCCTCGTGTTGCTTCACCGGTGAATGTCCGTGATCGCTCACGACCCACAGATGTGTGTTCGTCCATGTTCCCGCTCGCTCCGCTCTTCGCCGAATCTCGGCAACCGTTTCGTCGACGATTTTGAGCGCCTCCTTCACAATCGGCGCGTTGTGACCGGCCGAATGTGAAGTCTTGTCGATTCCGGTGAGCGCGGCGAAAACAAAATCCGGATTTCTGCGCGAGATTTGCTCTGCGACTTCGCCGCCGATGTCGCGATCGATTGCGAGCCATCCTCTCACGTTTCCGCGAAAGTGAGTTCCAGTTGCTCGCGCGGCGAATCGAATTCCACGTCCAATGCGGCCATGTTTCGACAAACCGCGGCCGATGACATTCAGCGCGGCGATGCTCGACGGCACCATCTCGAAGATCGTGGGGGCCGCCGGATCCAGATCGTCGTCGACGAATCGCATGTCGGGCCCCACGTAACTTCGTGAATTTCCGGCGAACCTCACAGTCGTCCGCGAGCGATCGTACCACCGAAGTCCGGGAAGACCCACCGGGCCCGGGTATCGTCCCATGAGGAACGGTGTGTAAGCGGGTCCTGTCACCGATGGAAACGCTGAAGTGACGGTATAGAATCCACCCTCGTCGCGCATCTTCTTCAGCGCTGGAAGAGAGCCCGATTCGATTGCCGCGGCCAACGTATCGGGCCGAGCGCCGTCGGCAACGATCACGACTACCGGCATGTGATCATCTGGCGAGTGTGGTATTTGCTCACGCATCTTACGCCCGCTCGTTCAGTGCGGGCGATCTCGCCACAATCTGGAGTCATGAAGAGAAAGAAAGATACCGCCGCCAATGCGGATGGGTCGGCGCCTCGATCAAAACCTCGAACGCCGACCGGAAAGAAATACGATCCGGAAACGCAGGCATCTGCCGAAGAAAATGCGCGTGCCGGATACAAGGAGCGAACGGAAGAGGGCCACATCATGGCCGGCCGCACGCCTCCTTCGCAGGTCACGGATGCGCGGCAGGCAGGCGCCACGCGCGTTATCGATCAGGCGATCAGAGATTATGTAGAGCCGATGACGGAAGATGAGAAGCTTCTTCAAACTCCTCCTCCCGGCGACGCGTTTACAAAAACCGATCCATGGCGAGTGATGCGAATCACCGCGGAATTCGTTGAAGGGTTCGACACTCTCGCATCAGTCGATCGCGGCGTGACGATCTTCGGCTCAGCACGAATCTCTCCCGACGATCCGCACTACACCGCGGCACAGGAAGTCGCTCGCATTCTGGCGGAGAACGGCTTCGCGATCATTACTGGTGCCGGGCCCGGGATCATGGAAGCGGCAAACAAGGGCGCACAAATGGGCGGCGGAAGATCGATTGGATGCAACATCGAGCTTCCATTCGAGCAAGGCGCCAACCCTTACGTCGATACGCTGATTCAGTTCCGCTACTTCTTCGTGCGCAAGACGATGTTCATCAAGTACGCGGTCGCGTTCATAATTTTTCCCGGAGGATTTGGAACGCTCGATGAGCTCTTCGAGGCGGTGACTCTGATTCAGACCGGGAAGATTTATCAATTCCCGGTGATTCTGTTCGGCCGGCGTTATTGGGCGGGACTGATTCGGTGGTTGCAGGCGCGCGTGCTTGCGGAGAAGAAAATTTCGCCGGGGGACATCGATCTTATGGTGCTCACGGATGATCCCCAGGAAGCCGCGAATGCGGTGATCAAAGCCTACAACGCGCAGACAGTAAAGATCGAGAGACGGCGAACGGAACGCCGCACTAGCGACGTATGAATAACACTGCGGACCGCGGACTACGGAATAACCGCGGACCGCGGACTACGGAATAACCGCGGACCGCGGACTACGGAATAGCCGCGGACCGCGGACTACGGAATTACTGCGGACCGCGGACTGCGGAGTGCTCTTGAGATAGCTCGTTCAAGCACCTAGTTTGAGAGAAGACGAGCGTCGTTCCCGTCGGGAGCGACGCTTGGTTTTTTTGTCTCCGTGACACCGGATGTTTAGATGATCGAGGAACTAAAAGCCAAACTCGGCGAAGAAGTCGAAAGGCTCCAGCATGAGCTCAACGTCGTGTTGCCGCGCGAGATCCGCAGAGCCGTTGAAATGGGTGATCTGCGCGAGAACAGCGAGTACAAGGCTGCGCTCGAGCGCCAGCAGCTCGTGCAGGCGCGCCTCGGCCAGCTTCATCAGCGGTTGAGCAAGCTCTCGAGCATCGACATCACCCAGATTCCCGCGGATAAAGTCGGCCTGGGATCAGAGGTCGTCGTGAAGGACGAAGCCACAGGCGAGAAAGAGCGCTACAGTCTCGTATTCGGCGACTCGGTGGATTTCGAGGATGGACACGTCAGCATGTCGTCGCCGATTGGTCTTTCGTTGGTCGGCAAGGGAGTCGGCGATACGACGATACTCAAACTCCCCGCGCGCACTCGTAGACTCAAGATCGTCGAGCTCAAGACGATCCACGAAGGATAGCGGCGCGCCGGCGGGCGGCGTCGCTCACCGTTGGCCGGAAAGCGCGGTCGCAATCGCTCCAAAGCTCGGTCACTTTCAGGAAATGATCGGCCGCCAGGTCGCGGTTGCCGAGCCTCTGGTGGATGATGCCCCGCCTGTAATGTGACGGAGCGAGATACGTGAACTCATAGACGCCCATCTCGCACAATGTGTCGAACCACTGCAGACTCTCATCGAGTCGCCCTTCCTCCTCCAACAGACGCGCTCGCGTATAGCGCTCGAGATTTCGCGAGAAGAATGGGGACTGCATCACGATTTTCTCGAGAGGCGGATTCATGCGCATCTGCGAAAAAATCGCTAGCGCTTCCGCTGGCCGTCCCGCTGAAGCGGCAAGTTGCGCCTGAATGCTGAGTGCGAGGTCGACCGCAAGAGAAACCCCTTCACCGCTTCCACCAAGACGCTCGAGTGCCACGGCGTGAGCCGCTGCTGCACGCTTGTTATCGAGCCTGAGGCTCAGCAAAGCCAGCAGATATAGACGTATCTGCGGATGTACGTCACGATGAACGATGAAAGGCATAGGGGGCCCACCGTTCGGTGACGCTTCGCCATACCCTTTCGTTACCTCGCGATGTAGCCGCGTCAGCTCCGTGCGCGAAGTTCTGGCGAAGGGATGAAGCGCCGCAAGAACGTAATACTCGCCGCTTTGAACCGGCGCGAACAAACGCGCTGCGCGAAATTCCAGGTTTGCGTCGCGAACGCGTCCCTTTATGAGCTGCATGTGCGCGAGTAGAACGTGCCCGGTTGCTCTTACCTCAGGTGCGCGCGTGGCGTGAGTGAGGAGGCCGGCGATCCTTTGAGATCCCGCGAGATCGTGTCCCACGACCGCGGCAAAACGGGACGCTTCATGAACAATCAGATCCGGAGCCCGTTCCAATTCGGCTAATACTACTTCCTGCTCGCGGACGTTTCCCCGCGCGAAAGCCCAATCGGAAGCGACGAGAAGGGAGTACTCGCTCCGCGCGCTCAGCCAGTCGCGGAGCGATTCGAGATCCTCGTACTGTTCCGACCTCGACGAAAGAAAGGCCACGTGAATTCGGGCTTCGAGGTTTTCGGGTGCAAGGAGGCGCGCATACTCGAGCGCATCCAATGCTTCCACCTGCGCTCGCCCGCGCATCGGATTGAGGACCATAAGTGTCTTTGCGAGCCCGATCCAGGCTTCCACATCGTCCGGGTAAGTCTCGAGGATTTTCTGGTACAGTCTCTCCGCTTTGTCAGCGTCGCCGTCAAGGAGAGCTCGGAAAGCCTGGATGATGAGGACGTCGTGCTCCGACGAGCCAGTGGAAAGCTTGATCGCACGGTCCGAGTATTCGCGTGCTTCGGGTTGATGAAACCAGGCGACGAGACAACTGAGTCGGTGCCACGCAATGGCGAAAGACGGATCGTGCGACAGACAGAGGTTGAAGGCTTCGCGAGCAAGCACCAGGTGGCCAGCGTCGAATTCTTTCTCGGCCAGCAGATACTGTTTTAGCGCGGGAAGCGATGCTGTCGAATTCGCTGCTGATTTGAGTCGGCGGCCGGCGGAGCCGCCGTACTCGGCTGTTAGGAGCTGTCGGGCGAGCTGATCCACCAGATCGAACACGCTTTCTTCTTTCCCTGTCCGGGTGCGAGCGGAAATGCGCAGCGTTCCGTCGGCATCGTGGAGCGCCGCACTCAGACTCACCTTTCGCGCTGCGACGGTAACCGTTCCCAAAACAAACTGCTGCGCCGCGAATCGATGCGACACAGCTTTCCCTTGCTGCAGGTCGGGATCCGTCGCGTCACCCACAAAATGAAAAACCGCCCGCACGTCGACCGAGCGCATCGATCCCGCGCCGTCAATGGCATCGCTCAGCATTTCCGCAACGCCTTCACGCAACCACGGCGCCTTGTTCGCCGCCCGAAGCGTAAACGGCAGAACAGCGATGCGAGTTTCGGTCGTTCCGGATGTTCGGCCATATCGATGGCGCTCTCGCTCATCCTTTCCGTACTCGCGCGACCGTCTGGCCGTTGACAGTGCGGATGTTGGCGCCGCCTGCGCGTCTGCACGCGCGGTAATTCGTGTAATCAGAGCTTCCAGCTCGATCGAAGGTTCCAATTGAAAATCATCGAGCAGGCGTCGCGTGAAGCTCTGGTAAACTCTGCTCGCGCCGGTTCTGTCGCCGAATCTCCCCAGCAAACCAATGAGACGTCGAACCGCGGTTTCGTCATCCGGCGAGAACGCAGCGACATGACGCGCCCACTGCACTGCCATGCTGAGGTCACCGGAAGCCGCAGCTGCCTCCGAGAGCGACCACGCAGCTCGGCCGGCGAGCCTTCTCAACCGTGATCGCTCGGCATCCAGCCAATGCTCGAAGCCGACTGACGCGACAAAGAATCCCGGCAGCAGGTCGCCGCGGTAAAGCTCGAGTGCTTCCTCCGGTTGCGCGGCCTCCAGCGCATTTTCGAAAGCCTCGGCGTCGCAGGAGAAATTCGACCGGTCAAGGCCGACTTCATCGCCACGACTGTCGACTACGTTCGCGCCGAGCGACTGGCGAAGGGCGTGAATCGATTGACGCAACGCGTTTCGCGCGTGGGCACCGTCGGCCTCCGGCCAGAACAGCGCAAGGAGCGAATCGCGACGCTGATAGCCGCGAGGAACTGCAAGCGCCAGATAGGCGAGCAGGGCGAGCCGTTTGGGCTGAGTGACAACCGCACGCATCTCCTGCGGATCTCCGCCCTTCAGCTCCAGCGTCCCCAGCGTTCGCAGGTTGATCATGGTCGCCCTGTGCTGCGGAGGCGTTATCCCGAAAGTAACGACGGGTAAACGACGGCCCTGTAGCGTTGCGTACTAGAGTCAAAACGTACGGAGCGCCGAGCAGGGGCGCAACACAACTCTGACCGCCTGCGTGAATCGCAAACTGACTGTTGACGATCCGAAGGAGAAAACATGGTAACGCGACTGATTTCCAGCACGCTGTGCGGAATGGCTGCAGTCATTCTATTCGCGTGCTCTCGGGGCAACGAGGCTTCGCCGACGGGACCGGATATTGTTCCGCTTTACAACAAACCGTCATCGGCACCATCGATCACTGTGATCACTCTTCCGACTCTCGGACCGGGCCAGTCAGGCGCCAATGCAATCAACGACGCGCAGGAGATCGCGGGTTTCAGCGGAACTTTTGCCGCACGTTGGTCGCTGGTGAATGGTGTCTGGACTGCAACGAAGCTCGGCTCCGCAATGGGTTCAGCCAGCGATATCAATGAAGCAGGTACGGTTGTCGGATCGTCCGGGGGCAACATCATGGTCTGGCGAAGAGACGGATCGTCGGCGGTCGTCGCTGCCGGGTGGGGTGTCGCGTTGAACGAATCCGAAACAGTCGTCGGACGCGACGGGCCAACGAATCGGCCGGCGGTCTGGACATTCGCCGCCGGTGTGTGGACGAGACACTTTCTGACGCCGATGGCTGGTGGAACGTCGCATAGTGACCCGAGGTCGATCAATAACGATGGCGTTGTCGTGGGTCTTTCTGACGACGGGACGACTTGGGATCATGCCGTCAAGTGGGTGCCGTCAGTGACATCGCCTGGAGAATGGGACGCTGCCGTGCCGCTCGATGCTCACGCCGCAGAGACCAATAGTGCAGCGCAAGCAATCGAGGGTCAGGACGTGATCGGGGGGATTTGGAGATGCACCGGGCCGACCACGTGTACGAGTCGGGAGCCTTACCAATGGACTCTGTCCGGAGCCTCGGCGATCGGCTCGCTGAGCAACCTGGACGCCTGGCCGAATGGGACGAACTCGAGCCGGTTCATTGTTGGAGAGATTTTCAATTTCAGCCGCAGCGCGTACGAGCGCGCGTTCGTCTGGTCTCCGGCGGCGCCGCAGCTGACGGATCTGGGCGTCCCCCATGGATACTCTGAATCTTCCGCCACTGATATCAACAACGGCACGGCAACGCGCTCTTCGAAGCAGGTGGTCGGTATTGGTTACGGGAGCAGAGGCAGCCAGATCGCACTTCTCTGGACGATTCCATGAGGCGCCGACTTTGCTCTGTGTAGCGGTTTTGATTTCATGAGGTCGATTCGCTCCGCGCTTGCAGCTTGCTCGTTGTCTGCCTTTGTCCTCGGCGGCTGTGGCAGTGGCGGTGGCGACTCGGTTGGGCCATCTGTCGCCACTAGTCTTACGGCAAACTCGAGCATTTCTCTTACGGGCGTCGCGGGATCCGCTGTTTCTGTTTCTGATCTGCCTTCAGTCGTCGTGAAGGACCAGCGAGGTGCTCCGATGTCCGGCGTCTCCGTTACGTTCGCGGTCACGAGCGGTGGAGGCACCATTACCGGAAGCACAGTCACAACGAATGCATCCGGCGTCGCAACGGTTGGCGGCTGGACACTCGGGTCAGTGCCTGGACGGAACTCACTATCCGCTTCGGCCAGTGGTTTGACTTCCGTGACGTTCGTCGCCACCGGGGCGGGGTCGAGCTTTGTGTTCGCGAGCGTGAGCGCGGGAGGAATTCACACGTGCGGCCTCACAACGGGGGGCGCGGTGTACTGCTGGGGCAACAACGGAGATGGTCAGCTTGGAGCAGGGTCGGCGTCGGCCCGCAGCACAACGCCCGTGCCCGTGTCAGGCGCACATATTTTCACGGCAGTAAGCGCGGGAGGCTTTCACAGTTGCGGTCTCGTGACTGGCGGAGCGGCGTATTGTTGGGGGAATAATTCCCGCGGCGAGCTAGGAAACGGTTCGATTGCCAACAGCGATGTGCCCGTTCCTGTTTCTGGCGGACTCAGCTTCACCGCAGTTACCGCCGGATTGGATTTTTCGTCAGAGTCTTCGCTTGGTCACTCTTGCGGCCTGGTCTCGAGCGGCGCCGCGTATTGTTGGGGTAACAATTCGAGTGGCGAGCTTGGCAATGGGTCAACCACAAATAGCTCGGTGCCGGTAGCTGTTTCAGGCGGGCTCGCTTTTTCTGCGTTGAGCGCGGGCGATGGCTTTACTTGCGGTCGAACAACGAGCGGTGCCGCGTACTGCTGGGGTGCGAATAGTTCTGGCCAACTTGGAGACGGTTTAACGGCGGCGAGTTCAACGCCGGTTGCTGTCGTCGGAAATCTCGTTTTCGCCACGGTCAACGCCGGCAGCGGCTGGAGCTGTGGTGTGACGGTGGCCGGCGCGGCTTACTGCTGGGGGGGCAACGGCTCAGGGAATTTAGGTAATGGCGCGAGCGGCAGCTCCTCGCAACCAGTACCTGTTTCTGGTGGGCTCACGTTCGCGATGGTGACTGCCGGTGGAGCTCATACCTGCGGTGTTACGAGCGGAGGAGCCGGTTACTGCTGGGGCAACGGTACGTTCGGTCAGCTTGGTAACGGTTCGCTCGCGAACAGCTCGCTTCCGATAGCTGTCTCGGGGGGCCTTGGATTCGCAGCGATCAGCCCTGGCAGCGGACACAGTTGCGGCCTCACGAGCAGCGGCGCGGTTTACTGCTGGGGGTATAACGCTGACGGTGAACTTGGCAGTGGCAATACGATCGATAGGGCGTTGCCCACCAAGGTAGGTACGCAGTAGCTCAGCTGTCGGTTACGGCTCCACCGAGAAAACCCGCGCAACATCGTCGGTGTAGGCATCGAGCTGCGCGCGCTTCTGGTATTTGTCCCAGCTCGCGACGCCCGCCACTGCCTCAGCCACTTGAGGTGCGCATGCCAGTCCGTGATCCGGTGTCTCGAATGCGATTCGCGTGCGCCGCATAAGGAGATCGCTCAGCGTCAACGCCATCTCACTCTCGATACCATATCTGAGCTCCGCGATCGTGTATGGAAGATCGGCAACAATGCGCCCACCCGCTGTCGGATCTGAGCTCAGCATCGCGGCGATGCGCTCGAGTCTCTCCGCCCCCGGCAGATCGACATCCGCGGTCGTGCATTTTGTCGGCTTTCGTCCAAGCTCGTGCTCCACTGTGTCAACGATCTCCGCTGCCATCGCGCGATACGTTGTGAGCTTGCCGCCGCTGACGTTTATCATCCCAGCACCAGTCGTATTTATGCGATGCTCGCGCGAAAACTCCGACGGGTTTCTTGCCGAATCCGAGTCGGTCAGGGGACGAATGCCGGCCCATGCGCTGACGATATCGGCTTCACTCAATTTTGCGTCGGGGAAATAAGCATTTGCTGCGCGAAGGAGATACTCCACATCATCGTGCCACGGTCGAACTTCGTCAGGCGATTCATCAGTCCACGTATCAGTTGTTCCGACAATAGTGAATTGACCGGCCGGTAAGACGAACATCACTCGCTCGTCGTCCGGAGAAAGAATCGTTATGGCACCTTGATTACCCACGCGCTCTGCCGGCAGCGCAATGTGAACGCCCTTGCTTCCACGTCGCTGAGTTTTGTGTTGCGGCCAGCGCCTCTCGAGATTCAAATTCCACGGCCCGGTCGTGTTTACAACGACTGTGGCCTTCACTTCGAATTCCGCGTGCAACGCAGCGTCCATCACCTTCACAACCCAGAAGCTCTTGTCGCGCGAAATCGGCCGCACCGCCTCCGCGTGATTGACCGTAATCGCGCCCGCAGCCTTCGCGGCGAGAACGGTGGCCAATGTGAGTCTGCTGTCGTCGGTACGCGCGTCAGTATAAACAGCGCCGCCCTTAAGCTCGTTCGCTTTTAGCCGGGGCTCGCGTCCCAGGACTGCTTGTCCGGAAAAAACTCGTGGAAGCGAAGGATGGCCGGCGAGAAAATTATAGACGCCTATTGCGAGCCTGAGCTTCGTGCGTGAGATCCGCGCTTTGCGATAAACCGGCCATGTGAATTCGAGCGGATGAACGAGATGCGGCGCGATTCGCAGCAATGTTTCTCTCTCTCGCACCGATTCGCGCACCATTCCGATCTGTGCATACTCGAGATAGCGAATGCCGCCGTGCACGAGACGTGACGAACGGCTCGACGTTCCACTCGCGAAATCTTCCTTGTCGACGAGCGCGACACTAAGCCCGCGCATCGCTGCATCTCTTGCGACGCCGGCTCCGGTAATTCCACCTCCAATGACCAGCACATCGAACCGGCTCCCCTCCAGGCTGGTGCGCATCCTAGAAAGATATCCATGCCTTGTCTAACTTCCCGTTGATGCCAGCCTTCGGGAACGGTCGACGGGTCGCCATCGTGGCTGGAGTACGCACTCCCTTCACGCGCGCAGGCTCGGCATTCAAGTCCATTTCCGCGATCGATCTAGGTAAACTCTGCGTTGCCGAGCTCGTACAGCGCACGAATCTGAGCGGAAAGGAGGTCGAGGCGCTGGTTTTTGGAACGGTGATTCCTTCGGTTGTCGCGCCAAATATCGCCCGCGAAGTCTCCCTGATGCCGATTTTTCCAAAAGGAGTTCAGGCGTTCAGCGTCAGCCGTGCGTGCGCATCCGCTAACCAGGCAATTACCGACGCCGCGGATCAAATCGCGTTGGGTCATGTTGGCGTCGCAATTGCGGGCGGCGCGGAATCGCTCTCGAATGTTCCCATTCTTCACTCCCAGGGATTTGCGGAAGCGCTCGTAAAAGCTTCAAAAGCGAAGACCATCGGCGGTCGAGTAAAAGCGCTTGCTGCGATTCGTCCTCGCGATCTCGTTCCAATCACTCCGGCGATTGCCGAGCCATCGACCGGCGAAACGATGGGACAGTCTGCGGAGAAGATGGCGAAGCTCAATCACATCACGCGCGAAGAGCAGGATCATTTCGCGCTGCGATCGCATCGACTCGCTGCTGCAGGGACCGCTGACGGCAGACTCTTAGCGGAAATCATGCCAGTGTACGTCCCGCCTCGTTATGAGAGCGTAGTGACATCGGACAATGGAATCCGCTCCGACACGAGTTACGAGCAACTATCGGCACTCAAGCCGGTGTTCGACAAAAAGTATGGAACTGTTACGGCCGGAAATTCTTCGCCGCTAACCGACGGCGGAGCGTGCCTGCTGCTGATGAGCGAGGACAAAGCGTATGCGCTCGGTTACGCACCGCTCGGATTCATTCGATCCTATGCGTATGCGGCGCTCGATCCAGGCGAGCAGCTGCTTCAGGCGCCGGTGCTTGCGGCGCCGGTTGCATTGCAGCGCGCAGGCCTCACCCTGAAGGACATCGATCTCGTCGAGATGCACGAGGCATTCGCCGCGCAGGTATTGTCGAATCTCCGCGGTTTCGAATCCCAGTACTGGGCCGAGCGAGCCGGATTCACGAAACCCGTGGGAGAAGTAGATCAGGCGCGACTCAATGTGATGGGTGGCTCGATCGCGATCGGTCATCCATTCGGCGCAACCGGTTCTCGTATCACTGTAACGCTTCTCAATGAGCTTGCGCGACGCGACGGTCAGTTTGGATTGATGACTGTTTGCGCGGCGGGAGGAATGGGGTTCGCGATGGTGGTCGAGCGCGGCGGTGCATCGTGAGCAATCCATACGCGCTGAACACCGACATCCAGAACGGCGTTGCTGTAATCACGTTCGATCTGCCAAACGAGTCGGTCAACAAGCTCAACCGCGCGGTGAAAGATGAATTCGTTGCTTTGTTCGACCGGCTCGAGCATGATCTGAATGTTCGCGCTGCCGTTTTGCTAAGCGGAAAAAAAGACAGCTGGATCGCCGGGGCGGACATCGACGAGTTTCTCGAGCTGAAAACAGCGGCGGATGCCGAGAGAATGAGTCACGAGGGTCAACTGCTTCTGGATTCGATCGAGCGCATGCGCACGCCCTTGATCTGCGCGATACACGGCGCCTGCCTCGGCGGCGCGTTGGAGCTCGCGCTCGCATCGGCATATCGCATCGCGAGCGATCATCCGAAAACGGTCCTCGCGCTTCCGGAAGTTCAGCTCGGGTTGGTTCCCGGTGCGGGAGGAACGCAGCGACTCCCCCGCTTGATTGGAGTTCGCGGTGCGCTCGACATGATTCTCACGGGGAAAAATGTCCGCGCGAAAAAAGCATATCAGATCGGTCTCGTTGACGAGCTAGTACATCCGGCGATTCTTCGCGACGTCGCGCTTCAGCGTGGACGCGAGATTGCCGACGGAACGCGCAAGCACGAGCGACACAGCTCCGGCGTCACGGGATTTCTGCTCGACGAGAATCCTGCGGGCCGAAGAATCGTTCTAAAGAAAGCTCGCGAAGAGACTCTCAAGAAAACGCACGGACATTATCCCGCGCCTCTCGCGGCAATCGACGCGGTTCAGGCGGGTTACAGCGGCGGACCCAGCAAGGGGTATCGCGAAGAGTCCCGCCTCTTCGGGGAGATGGCGGCGAGCGAAGTCTCGAAGCAGCTCATCTATCTTTTCTACGCGACGACAGCGCTAAAGAAAGATCCCGGCGTCTCGACTGACGACGGTGAGCCGCCGCCGAACATTATTCCCGTGAACAAATTGGGAATTCTCGGCGCGGGATTCATGGGATCGGGGATCGCCTCGGTTGCGCTTCAGCAAGGGACACTCGTGCGAATGCGCGACGCCGATAATGGCCGAGTGGCGAAGGGATTCGCAGCTGTGAGAGAGATTCTGAAAGAAAGGCTCACTCGCAGGCAGATCACCCGCGTGGAGCTTGCAGACATGATGTCGCTACTCGGCGGAACGACGGATTATTCCGGCTTCGCGAGCGTGGATCTCGTGATCGAAGCCGTGTTCGAAGACATAAACGTGAAGCACGAAGTTCTTCGCGAGGTCGAAGCGGTGCTCAAGCCGGAAGCAATCTTCGCCTCTAACACGAGCACCATTCCAATCGCTCAGATCGCAACTGCATCTACTTCTCCCGAACGTGTACTCGGCATGCATTTCTTCTCGCCGGTGCACAAGATGCCGCTGCTCGAGGTGATCACTACGCAGCAGACGGATCGGGACGTGATTGCATCCGCCGTTGCATTCGGCAAGAAACTCGGAAAGACAGTGATCGTTGTGAATGACGGTCCCGGTTTTTTCGTCAATCGAATTCTTACGCCGTACATCAACGAAGCGGGTCGTATGCTCGATCAGGGCGCATCGATCGACGCACTCGACAAAGCGCTCGTTGATTTTGGTTTTCCGGTGGGACCAGTAACGCTCGTTGACGAAGTCGGACTCGATGTTGCATCGAAGGCAGGCCACATCATGCACGATGCTTTCGGTGATCGTTTTTCCCCAGCCCAGTCAATTGGTGCAGTAATGGCGTCAGGTCGCTTCGGCAGAAAATCAAAAAAAGGATTTTATATCTACGACGAAGAAGGGAAGAAGGGAGAAGTGGATCAATCGGTTTATGCTTTGTTGACACCAGCAGCACGCGAGACTCCTCCCTCTGCTGGTGCCGAGGCTCGTCCGCGTCCGGAATTTCCTGAGGTAGAGATTCAGCAGCGAACTGTTTTGCCGATGCTCAACGAAGCCGTGCGTTGCCTCGAGGAAGGCGTGATTCATTCCCCCCGCGATGGGGATGTGGGAGCCGTTTATGGATTTGGGTTCCCACCTTTTCGCGGCGGTCCGTTCCGCTACATCGACTCACTCGGCGCCGGCGAAGTGGTTCGTCAGCTCGAGGAATTGAACGATCGCTTCCCGGGCCGATATACGCCTGCCGAACTGCTCGTCGGGATGGCGCGGCGCAAGACTCGCTTCCACGCTGGCTAATGACAACCAGGTTCTTCCCGGACATCGGACATCGGTCATCGGCCAGCGGGTATCGGCGATCCGCAATTCGCGTCATTCTCACTCTTTTCCTCGCGGTAGTTGGATGCGCGCCAAGGGGGGTTCGTACCAGCGTACGGGGTATAGCAGGCCCGCAGACTCGTGCCGAGCGCACCGCGTATAAGGAGACATCGCACTACGCCGATGTGATTGCGTTTATCGATTCGCTGCGCGGACGGAAAGAGCTGGCATTCGGAGTTATTGGAAAGACAACGGAGGGTCGCGACATCCCGTACGTTATCGCGTCTCGTCCTCTGGTATCGACGCCCGAGCAAGCGCGTGCTCTCCGACGTCCGATCGTCTATGTGCAGGGCAACATTCACGCGGGAGAAGTCGAGGGAAAAGAGGCGCTGCTGGCGTTGCTTCGAGATCTCACGAACTCCAGCGAACCGAATGTTCTCGATTCACTCGTTCTGATTGCAGTGCCGATCTACAATGCGGACGGCAACGAAAAATTTGCGCCGCAGGAAGTGAATCGAGGCGCGCAGAATGGACCAGAGTCAGTCGGCGTGCGGGCGAACGCGCAGGGGCTCGATCTCAATCGTGATTACGTAAAGGCAGAAGCGCCCGAGACGCGTGCGTCGCTCGGGATGTTCGATGCATGGGATCCCGACGTGTTCGTTGACCTTCACACGACCGACGGCAGCTATCACGGGTACGCACTGACGTACGCTCCGCCGCTGAATCCAGCAGCACGCTACGGCGGTTTCACGCGGGACGTTCTCCTTCCCGCGGTTGTTGCCCGCATGCGTGCAGCCGGTTTTGCCACGTTCGATTACGGCGACTTCATTTCCGATGACACGTTGTCGAAAGGTTGGGTGACATTCGATTCACGCCCCCGCTTCGGCACGAACTATTACGGATTGCGTGGCAGAATCGCGATTCTCAGCGAAGCCTACTCGCATGACACTTTTCCACGACGCGTTGCGTCGACTTATCAATTCGTGCAGTCGATTCTTTCGTTCGTTGCGGCGAACGGAGGTAACATTCGGCGATTGAGCGACCTCTTCACTCGCACTTCGATGCTCTGGCGAAATACTCCCGGGGTGACGGTTCCGATTCGCTCACAGCTCGTAGCGCCTGACACTGTCCCAGTCGTCGCTGAGATTCTCGAGCACACGCGCGATTCCACTCGAACACAACCTGGCGTTCCGAAGGGATTGCGGCGCACAGGAAAATTTCGATCTGTCAGAATGCCTGTGTTTGTTCGATTCAATCCGACACTCGAGGTTGCTCCGCCGGTCGCGTACACGATCTCGCCGTCTGACACTCAAGTCGTCAGAGTCCTTCAGCTGCATGGAATAGTCGTCGATTCGCTGACGGTACCTGTGCGAGCCCAGGCGCAGACTTTCGTCACAGATTCGACGAACGTGTCACCACGTCCGTTCCAGGGTCACAACGAGATGCAGCTCGTCGGGCATTGGGTCACTGAGTCGCGTGACATTCCGCGCGGCACGTACATCGTTCGTACTGCTCAGCCGCAAGGCGTGCTCGTCGTCTATCTTCTCGAACCGCAAAGCGATGATGGACTTGTGACCTGGAATTTCTTCGATCGCGAGCTGAGGCCGGGCGCCAATTATCCAGTAATGAGACTGATGACAGATCCCCGGCCGGCATCCCGTTAGACTCAAATCGATGCTACGCAGCGCACTTCTATACCTATCCGCACAGCCGAAAGTCTTCAGCTTCGTCCGACACAACCGAATGGCCAAAGGATTCGCCTCCCGATTTGTCGCTGGTGAAACTCTGGAAACTGCACTCGACGCTGTCGCAAAACTCAATGCCAGGAAAATCACCGCTTCGCTCGACCTGCTCGGCGAGAGCGTTCGTAACGAGAGTGAATCGCGCGAAGCTGCGCGCCAGTACATCCGTATTCTCAATCGGATCAACGAAAAGAAGCTCGATGCCAATGTGTCGGTAAAGCTCACTGCGATGGGACTCGACATCGACGAGGAGCTTTGCATCGCGAACATGCAGAACATTCTCGAGAGAGCGCGGGAGCTCGAGACGTTCGTGCGAATCGACATGGAAGGGAGCGATTACACTCAGAAAACGCTGGACATCTTTTATCACCGGCTTTTCCCGTCCTTTAGAGGCAATGTAGGCATTGTTCTTCAGAGCTATATGTATCGTGCGTTTCAGGACGTGCAGGAAGCGAACTCGGCCGGTGCGCGCGTACGACTCTGCAAGGGCGCGTACAAGGAGCCGGCATCAGTCGCATATCCCGAGAAGAAGGACGTCGACGACTCGTATTTGCGATGCATGCGGGAGCTGGTGCTCGAAGGACACTATCCGGCTATTGCGACGCACGATGAGCGCATCGTGCGCGAGACGAAGCGATTCGCACGCGACAACGACGTCGCAGCGAATCGATTCGAGTTCCAGATGCTCTACGGAGTGAGACGCGATCTTCAGGAGAAGCTCGTCAGAGAAGGCTACAGGATGCGCGTCTACGTTCCGTTCGGAACGCAGTGGTATCCATATCTCATGCGCCGTCTCGCGGAGCGCCCCGCGAACGTTGCGTTCATCACCGGCAACGTGTTGAAGGAAATGGTCGGCCGGAATCGCGCTTGAGATGGGTCAGTTCCTCCCTGCTGATCACGCGCGCGGCGATGCCAACACGATTGGCGGTTACATGGCGGTTCACGCGAGACCCGCTGCATTCGAGGGAAAAGATGGCGCGTCGTACAGCGTCGAGATCGTCGCTGACGAAACGGGAGAGCGGGGAAAACGATTCGGGGCGTTTCTGCTCTTCGTGAGGTGGCGTTCCGGAGATCCAGTCGCTGCTGGACATCTGGAAACGGATTACCTCGAATACGGCGCAACCGAAGCCGAAGCGATCGCAAAAGTCGGAGCGATGAAGCTGAGCGAAGTGCGCAGTGTTCTCGATCGTCTCATCGAGGCTCGCGCGTGACAGTTGTCGCAAAGCGGGCTAGTGAAAAAGGAGTAGTAGTAAAGGGGACGGGTGGCATCTGGGTTGTGCGCACCGAGAGCTGCGAGACGATCGAGGCGTCGCTTCGCGGAAGACTGAAGAAGGAGCGGGAGGACAAGCTCAAGCTGACTGTCGGCGACGGCGTCGTGCTCGAGAGCGACGAGCACGGAGGATGGGCGATATCGGAAATCCTTCCACGTCGCTCGCAGCTCGCGCGTCGTTTGCCCGGTGAAGGTCGCGGCGAACGAATCGTCGTTGCAAACATCGATCAGGTAGTTGTCGTTTTCGCCGCCGCGAATCCGGAGCCTCACGTGCGAATGCTCGATCGCTTTCTCGTGATAGCCGAAGGAAACAGCCTCGAAGCGCGCGTCGTTATCAATAAAATCGAGCTGGTCGATCTCGCCGACACTCAAAAGCGATTCGCTGACTATCTGCGTGCCGGATATCCCCTGCATTTAACGAGCGTCAAGCAGCGTGTCGGTCTCGACGAGCTTCACGACGCCCTCGCCGGACGGACATCGGTGTTGAGCGGGCCATCCGGTGTCGGAAAATCGTCGCTGATGAACTCGATGTATCCCGGACTGAATCTTCGCGTTGGCGAGATCAGCGAATCGGTGAACAAGGGCAGGCACACGACGGTCGGCGCGATTTTGCATCCACTCCCCGATGCTGGTTATGTCGTTGACACGCCGGGGCTTCGGGAGGTCGGAATGTGGGGAATGCCATCTACGCATCTCGACGAATGCTTTCCGGAATTCAGGCCGTATCTGGGCAAGTGCCGCTTCAACGACTGCACCCATTTGGGGGAGCCCGGATGCGCGGTGGCGGCGGCCGTGCACGCGGGCGAGATTTCTTCTGATCGATTCAATAGCTACTCCAAGCTGCGCGCCGAGCTGAAGGAAAGCGAAGACAAATGGGCGGACTACAATCCGACCTCGACTCCGAAAAGGCGACGCTAATCAAAACTAGAGAGGACTGACCAATGAAACGCACTTTCGTTATGGCGGCTCTGTGCTCACTCGCGATCCAGGTTCCGTCGCCGGCTTTTGCACAGAATGGCCATGCGCTCGGCATCGACACAATGAATTTCGATCGCTCCGTTCGCCCACAGGATGATTTTTTCCGATTCGTGAACGGTGGTTGGCTCAAGCGAACCGAAATTCCTGCCGACGCATCGAGTTGGGGCGCGTTCAACGAGCTACGCGAGCGAAGCCGCGATGCGCTCCACACGATCCTCGAGGAAGCAGCGAAATCCAATGCTGCTGCTGGAAGCGATCAGCGAAAAGTCGGCGACCTGTACGCGAGCTTCATGGATACGGCCGCCGTCGAGAAACTTGGCATCACTCCACTCAAGGGCGAGCTCGCCACGATCGCTGCGATAAAGTCAGCATCCGACCTTCCAGCCGCGTTTGTGCATTTCTCGAAAATTGGAGTCCAGACGCCATTGGGTGTCGGAGTCGGCCAGGATCCGAAGCGCTCCGACGTGAACATCGTGCTGGTCAATCAGTCGGGATTGGGAATGCCCGACCGGGATTATTACCTCAGGACCGACGAGAAAACAAAAGCAACCCGCGATGCATACGTGGCCTACGTGACCAAGATGCTCACGCTTGCAGGCCAACCCGATCCCGCGGGAGCAGCAAATCGAATTCTCGACCTCGAGACCGCAATCGCCAAGAACCACTGGGACCGTGCGAGGAGTCGCGATCGCAACGCCACATACAACAAGATGACGATGGCGGAGCTCGCCGCGATGACGCCGTCATACAGCTGGCCCGCGTATCTCAAAGCGGCGGGATTGACGAGCGCAACCGAAGTCGTCGTTCGGCAACCCGATTTCGTGAAGGCGATGGATGCAATCATTGCGTCGACGCCGGCGCAAACATGGCGCGACTATTTCACATTCAAGCTTCTCGACTCTTATGCGGAAGATCTCCCCGCTGCATATGAGAGAGCGCGCTTCGATTTCCGAGGACGCACGCTATCTGGCGTGCAGGAGATGCCGGTGCGATGGAAACGTTCCGTCGACGGCGTCGAAGGAATACTCGGCGAAACGGCTGGCAGACTCTACGTTGCGCGGTACTTCAAGCCAGAAGCGAAGGCGCGCATGGATGCGCTGGTGACAAATCTGCGCGAGGCGTATCGCGTCGGAATCGACAGTCTCGAGTGGATGAGTCCTGCAACAAAGGCGCAGGCGCAGGAGAAACTCGCGCACTTCACTGTAAAGATCGGCTATCCCGATAAGCCAAGAGATTATTCGGCGCTCGTGATAAAGCGGGGCGACCTGTTCGGCAATGCGATGCGCTACTCGGAATTTCAGTATAACGACGCAGTCAGCCGACTCGCCAAACCGGTCGATCGCACGCGATGGGGAATGACCCCGCAAACAGTGAACGCGTATTACAACGCGTCGAACAACGAAATCGTTTTTCCAGCCGCGATCCTGCAGCCGCCGTTCTTCAACGTGGATGCCGATGATGCCGTTAACTATGGCGCGATCGGCGCAGTCATCGGTCACGAGATCGGTCATGGCTTCGACGATCAGGGAAGAAAATCCGACGGATCAGGAAATCTTCGCGACTGGTGGACGGCCGACGACGCGAAAGCGTTCGATGCGCGCACGACGAAGCTCGGAGCCAGACGCGGCTGGATCAATCCAATCGATGATCTCCACATCAATCCGGGTCTGACGATGGGCGAGAACATCGGCGATCTGAGCGGCCTCGCTCAGGCTTACCGCGCGTATCGAATCTCACTCGGGGGGAAAGAAGCGCCGGTGATTGGCGGCTTCACTGGTGATCAGAGATTTTTTCTCGGCTTCGCGCAAATTTGGCGCACGAAGTTCCGCGACGAGTCGCTGCGCCAGCAGCTGCTGACGAATCCCCATTCGCCGGGGATGTATCGCGCGTTCGTTCCGCTCGTGAACAACGACGCATTCCAGCGAGCGTTCGACATCAAGCCCGGCGAAAAGATGTATCTACCACCTGAGGAGCGAGTGAAGATCTGGTAACCGCACCTCGGGCTGCGGACCGCGGAAAACCGCGGACTGCGGAACATCCTGGACGCTTGGTAGGCCGGAGTGATTTCCGCAGCCCGCGTTCCGCGGTTATTCCGCGTTCCGCGGTCCGCGGTTATTTATCTCGACCGTCCAATCGACGGGAACATCGGGCCGAATAGAGGAGCCCACTGAGCAGTATTTCGTCACCGCGAGCTCGATCGCCCGTTCAGCGTGTTCGCGCTCGATCCCTGCTCCGGCCATTCGATAATTCAGCGTGACGTGTTTGAGGTGCCGTGGAATTGTGTCAACTCGTTCCGTCACGACTTCGATCTCGAGCGACTCCACCGGAGTTCGCCGCTTCGCAAGAATGTCGATGACATCGTACGCAGAGCATGTGGCGAGCGAAGCGATCAACGCATCAACGGAGCTTGGTGCTGTTCGTCCGTCGCCGTCGATTCGCATCGTCGGTTTGCCGGGCCGCCCCGCATCGAATTTGTGCTCCCCAACCCATTTTATGTCGAGGCTATACGGCTCGCTCACTTCGGGCCGCCCTTTTCGATCGGCGCGCGGACCGCATTTCCCCATTCGGTCCAGCTGCCATCGTAGTTGCGAACTTTTTCGTAGCCGAGGAGGTTGGTAAGAACAAACCAGGTGTGTGACGAGCGCTCGCCGATCCGGCAATACGCAATCACATCGTCAGTCGGGCTAAGTCCCTGCTCGGATTCGTAAATGGCACGGAGCTCATCCGCAGATTTGAAAGTTCCATCAGTATTCGCAGCCCGCCCCCAGGGAATACTCTTCGCTCCGGTGATGTGCCCGCCTCGCAGCGTTCCCTCCTGCGGATAATCTGCCATGTGCGTTTTTGCGCCGGAGTATTCATCGGGAGAACGAACGTCCACGAGTGGCTTCCCACTTTCCGAGTGATCCCGCACTTCGTGGAAGAACGCGCGAATTTTTTGATCCGACCGTTGCGGTGCCTTGTACTTCGTCTCGTCGAACTTCGGTACTGCCGTGTCCATCGGGCGCTCTTCCTGCTGCCACTTGATTCTTCCACCATCCAGCAGCTTCGCGTTACTGAATCCAAAAAGCTGGAACACCCAGTACGCATAGGCCGCCCACCAGTTGTTCTTGTCGCCGTAGAAAATGACCGTCTTGCTTTCGTCGATTCCTTTCGAGCGAAGAAGTTGTTCGAAGCCTTCGGCAGACACATAATCGCGCACGACCGTATCGTTCAGATCTTCATGCCAGTCGACTTTTTGCGCGCCGGGAATGTGCCCCGTGTCGTACAGCAAAACGTCCTCGTCGCTCTCGATGATCCGGATGTTGGGATCGTCGAGATGCGACGCGAGCCATTCTGTGCTCACGAGCAATTCAGGATGCGCGTAGCCCTTCTTTGCGATTACGGAATCGAGGTTTTTCGTGGTTTCGTTTTTCATAAGTCCTTTCTCGGTTTGATAAGCTACCTGCAACCAGCCACCCGCTGCCGGCCCGCCCATAGCCGGTAGCCGGTAGCCCGTAGCTGTAACTTATTCGCATGGGTCAGTACCGTCATCACGTCTTCGTCTGCACTAGTGGCAAAACCTGTCCTCTCTCGGGATCCGTCGAGGTTCATGCCGCTCTCAAGAAAGCCGTCGCTGCGGCGGGGATTCGCGACATCGTGAGAGTGAATCATGCCGGCTGCATGAATCAATGCGGCCACGGTCCGATGGTCGCTGTGTACCCGGATGATATATGGTACGCAGCGGTCGATCGGATTGGCGCCGAGAGAATCGTTGCCGAGCATCTCGTCGATGGCGATGTCGTCACGGATTACTTGTACGTCGCGCCTCCCGGCGACAACAAGACGCCCGACTCGATTCCGGACGAATAGTGGCGGGCGAGCCGATCGATTACTCGGCTCCGTGGATGGAGCCGTATTCGCGTCATGTCATTGTCTGCACCGGAGGCTTCTGTTCTCCCGACCGGCGCGGGCGAGCTCTCTATTCACAGCTTGCCGCTCTGCTCGAACGCGAGGATTTGTTGTTCGGACCAACGCGCGTAAAGCGGGGCGAGACTCCGTGCCTCGGCGTGTGTAGTGGAGGCCCGATCGTCGTCGTGTATCCTGAAGGTGTGTGGTACGGCGGGGTTACTCCCGAGCTTCTCGAGCGAATCGTCCTCGAGCACTTGAAGAACGGCAGGGTCGTGGAGGAAGCCGTCTTCTACAGGTTGAGCGGTTGAGCGGTTGGGCGATTGGGCGATTGGGCGATTGGTGATTGAGCGACAAGCGAGGGCCTATCCGGTTTTTTGTGTGCGAGGTCGCATAGGCTCACGCTTCTTCAAGGTTGAAGCGATCACCAAAGAGTAGTGCAAAGTGCGTTACGGTTGCTCTCCACAGCGATGAGCTGTTTTTCCATTTCTTCACGATGTTGCGAAGCGCAAGATAGATCAACTTCCCCGCTGCCTCGTCAGTGGGGAAATGTCCACGTGTCTTGATGATCTTCCGCAGCTGCATGTGAAGACTCTCGATTGCGTTCGTGGTGTAAACCAATCGCCTGATTTGCGGTGGATACTGAAAGATCGGCTTCACATGATCCCAGTGCCTTCGCCAGAGCTGTGCGATCGGTGGAAAGCGTTTGCTCCACGGTCCTTTCTCGAATAAAGCAAGCGCTGACTCCGCCGCAGCGAGAGTCGGCGCACGATAGATCGCTTTGAGCTCGAGCGCGACCTTCTTTCGATCCTGCCACGAAACGTAGTTCAGGCTCTGCCTCACCAAGTGCACGACGCAGTGATGAATCTGAGTCTCAGGGAACACATTGTTGATCGCGTCAGGAAACCCCCTCAGGCCGTCGATCATAGCGATCAGGATATCCTCAACACCGCGGGATTTGAGCTCGCTCATCACTCGCAGCCAGAAAGCTGCGCCCTCCGTCTGCTGAATCCAGAAACCCAGAACTTCCTTGTTCCCTTCTCGAGTGATCCCTAGAGCAAGGTAGACCGCCTTGTTCCTCACCACTCCTTCGTCTCGGATCTTCACTCTCAGGGCATCGAAGATCACCACCGGATAGAGCGCTTCCAGCGGCCGCTGCTGCCACTGCGTCACCTCATCCAGCACCTCATCGGTGATCTCACTGATCAGATCCGGCGAGATCGGAACCTGGTAGTGATCCTCGAGAAAGCCACGGATCTCTCTCACCGATACGCCACGTGCGTAAAGACCAAGCACCTTGTCGTCAAAGCCTTTGAATCGTCTCAAGCCTTTTGGAACGAACTTCGGCTCGAAACTGCTCTGTCGATCTCGTGGAATGTCGAGGGTGATCTCGTGATCTTCGGTCTTGATCGTTTTAGCGCTCGAGCCGTTCCGGTGATTGCGCTGTGTCTCTGGCTTTTCCTCACCCCGCTTATAGCCGAGATGATCAGTTAGCTCGGCGGCGAGAATGCGCTCGATGAAACCCTTCTTAAGCTGCTTGAAGACATCCTCGAACTGCTCGTGCGTCGGGTGCTTTCCGAGCAGCGCCTCCAGCGGCTCAAGATCTAACTCCGGAGCCGGCGCTTTCTTCTTCCTCGGCGTTGTCGCAGGAAGCGCGCTTCGCGTCCCCTGGGTTAATGACCCTTTTCTCTCTGCTTTCTTGGCCATATCGTCCCTCCTCGAAGGTTAAGATATGACCTCACACACAAAATTCCTGACAGGCCTCTGGTCGGTTATCCCTTGTCGCTCTATCGCTCTGTCGCTCTGTCGCTCTGTCGCTCTGTCGCTCTGTCGCTCTGTCGCTCTATCGCTCTGTCGCTCTATCGCTCTGTCGCTCTATCGCTCTATCACATACAGCAACGGTACTCCCATCCGCTGAACGACGTGAATGACTTTCCCAGGATACTTGAGATGCGCATCGTATCGCGTGATTGACAAAATCACATCCGGATCTTGTCTCCGGTTCACCGGAACGAATCTCTCAGTTGATCGCCCATCGCCGGGCAGATAGTACGACGTCTGAAAATCCGCCGCTGTGGTTGCCACACGAATCGAGCGCGGCGGGGCATTCGGCTTGTAGTTGGACTTGAGCCAGTCGATTCCTTCCTTGTGCGACACGCCCCAGTAATCTGTCTCGAAATGACCGAGCGCTGCGGGAAGACCACCGTAGGTGCGATTGAAGAAAACGTATTCGTAGGGGTGCAGGTGAAACATGTCGGCCGCAGTGACTGCGCCTAGTGCGACGAGCACAGCCGCGGTTGCAAGCTTGATTGGTCGAGAGAGCGGTTGCGCAAAAAACCATGCAAGCGTCACTCCGCTTAAAACCGCAAGGAGGGGAACAACGAACAAGAAATGTCGGGTACCATCGTACACGACCGGCCTGGCCACTATCGCGTACACGATTGGAAACAAGATTGAAAAGCCAAGAAAGACGAGCTTGCTTTGAATATCCGGATCGCTCGAGCCTCGATGTGGTCGACGGGCGACGAGAGCCGCCGCACCGAGAAGCAGAATCACCGCGTAAAACTCCGGAAGCGTTATCACAAACCACGTCGGCAAATAATGCCAGGGA
>JBHELX010000017.1:71849-73549 GCA_046262875.1 Gemmatimonadaceae bacterium
CTCCACGATAAAGCACAACATTGTTGAAGTCCGTGAAGTTCGCGGCACTCCTCATCGCGCGGAGAGGATTCAGAACTGGGGAGAGCTGCGCATACGGCCACCAAATCAGCATCACGGCCCATGCTACGACGCCAATCCCCACCCCGGAAACGACAACCGACCGCACATCACTCCACAGCTTGCTACCAGCATACGCGGGATTCTTTCTCCGTTGCGCTATCAGCCACAACGCGGCCAGCACTACGAGGTATCCGAACAGCATCAACGCGCCGACACGAATTGCAAGCGTGAGTCCGATCGCAACTCCAACTATCACGATCCGCTTCACTCCGAGCCGAGGCAGACGGTCGTAAGCCTCCGTCATCGCGTAGACCGAGGCTAGAAACATCGCCGCGAACGGAATGTCCTTCGGATTCATAAACGAGTGGCCGTAATACACAGGCGTCAGGAGAAGCAGGAGCACGGAAAAAAAACCGGCCGCCGGTCCGCCGAGTTTTTTTCCGAACTGATATGCGCAAAGGACGCCGAGGAACGAGAAGATTGCGATCAACAAGTGTTCGGTTTCATAGAGCCCGAGCGGTGAGCGATCGCTTAGAAATGCTGAAATTGCGTTGAAGAAGCTTCCGTAAAGACGTTGGTTTCCACTGGTGATAATCGTGTGATCGCGGAATCCTGAAGCGTACCAATTGATGAAATACCGGCCGTTCTCGATGGAAACGGCCTCGTCGACGGTTACGCCATAGCTTCGAAAGGTGAGTAGGCTCAGAATTGCAAACGCGACGAGAAGAACGCCCGTAGCGATTTCCCATGCGCTTCGCCTTTTCATAGCGCCTAAATTATACGGGCGCGAATAGCGGCGCTGGTGAAAGGACAACATCTCGATTCAGCTTTCAGTACGTCGTAACCCAGAGGCCGAGCGATGGATCTAGTTGAGCGTGGGGACGCCGGCGCCTACAGGCATCCATGGGAAACGGCACGATTCAAATTCGTCAGCAAGCTGATCGCAGAGTACGGTGATCGAGAGAGCTCCGTCGTTGTCGACATCGGCTCGGGTGATGGATTCTTTCTCGAGAGCCTCCGAAAGACACTGCGCGACGGCCAGTTCGTCGGGCTGGACATCGCACTCACCGACGACGAAGTACGCGAGCTCAATGCCGGCGCATCGGACGGAGTGCGATTCTGCAATAGTCCCGAGCAATTGGAGCAACTTCTTTCACGGCCGGCTGACGTTATCCTGCTGCTCGACGTGATCGAACACATTGCTGATGATCACACATTCTTACGCGATCTCGCGAAGCGACCATTCATGTCTTACGAGACAGTCACGATCGTCACTGTGCCGGCATTCTGGTCACTGCACACGTCACATGACGAGTATTTGAAACATTTCCGGCGATACTCACTTTCACAGGCGCGTAGAGCACTTTCCGATACCGGGTTCAAGACAATCGCGGAAGGCTACTTCTTTTTTTCGTTGCTCATTCCGCGCGTAGTCTCGAAACTTAGAGAATCGATTTTTTCGCCTAAACGACAATACGGTATCGGCCGATGGCGAAGTGGGCGGGCGGTAACAAAGACCATCGAGGCTGCGCTATTGACTGACGCGGCAATCGGACGAGCGCTCGCTCGCGCACTACCGGCCCGAGTTGCTCTTCCTGCTCGACGGCGCGCCGCCCGCCGACCTGCGCACGGTCTACGAC
>JBHELX010000018.1:0-66774 GCA_046262875.1 Gemmatimonadaceae bacterium
CGACATCCGTGTCCATACTGAAGCTGAGGGCACGACGGCCATTATCGCTCAGGCGACTTTCATTATTAATCGCCTCAGGATTGAGAACGAAGTTATCACCATGCGTCTCCTGATAACTGATTCTCGTTCGCAAGTCGCTCCGCGGTTTCCACGATGGAGGCAGCGCCCAGGGTTTCGAGATCTCCCCGTTTACGTCGGCGCTTGCTGTCTTCGAGCTCAACCCCGGCCTCGCTTCGCGCCGGCGCGAGAGCGCATAACCCAACGTCGTAGACAACGGACGCGCTCCGGCGAAAACGATTGACATGGTTGCCGGAAAACTAGTGACGACAGTCTCACCACGATCCGCGCCGAACGCCGGATTCAATAGTGGCACGGTAGCAGTCGCCGGATTATTGGCCGGTACGAATTCCGGTTGTCTCGAATTGAGCTGGCGCGTTTGCACTGCTCGCGCCGTTGCACCAATGCTCGAGATGACATTCCTCAAACGATCGGGCTTCGTGCTCCACCTAAGCGCGAGATCGGGAAAAACGATCTGGGTTCCATCATTGACCGCCTGACTGTCGTCTCTTCTTATCGTCCAGTTGCGCGCGTTGATCAGCTGGTATCGATTCGCGAGCGTCGCACCGAACGGCAGGAGTATGGAATGCGTTGCGGATATTTGCCGGATTATTCCCGCACTCGTCGCCGGCCTTCCTGCCACTTCCCGCATACTCTGGATCCCACCCAGCGCGAGCTGATACGATAGTGGCGGTGAAATCGGCGTACCCTCGAACACAGACAGGACACTTCTATTGTAGTTGATGTCGATCGGCTGAATCGCCATGAAGAGACGATGCAGCAAACTGGTGCTATCGAGATAGAGTTTTGCAGCGCGCGGCAAATCGAGCGTAACGCCGGCGGTGGTCGTTTGAGAGCTGCCCAGCCGCAGTGGGAGATTTAGCGCCTGCGTTGTATCGCTCAGTCGCTCGAAGCTCAAGGCGTTTGCATCGCGGAGCATGTTGTAGCTGCTGCCGATGTCGATCCTGGGCTTGATCCACGCAGAGACCTGCGGCGTGAAGTTGATACCGGTTTGCATCTCACGTTCCCGCTCCATTCCTATGTTCGCGCCGAATACTCTGTCGCGCTCCCCGGTAGTGATGATTCCAAGGGGATTGTCGAACCCATAATTGCGGAGGTCACGAACCGTGTTGAAATCGATTCGACCCGTGAGACCCTTCGCCGGCCTCAGCTGAAATGAAGTTCCATTGCGCCAGTTGCTGGTGAGTCCGTCGATGTGTCGTGGAATGTCATCGAGAGCAAATGCGGGCTTGAGATACGCTGCTCTCTTATCGGTTCCATTCGTGTAGACGCTCGTCAAATGGATTTCGGCCGGAGTCCAACGTGAGAGATTTGGCAACAAGGCATTCGTAAGATTGTAGTCGAGCCCGACAGTAAAGTTGTGTGCGCGACCGTCCTCGTATTCACTCCGCACGTTTGCCGACGTGTACGTGCTCGTGAGGACGAGGTTGTTCCAGAGCGCCGCAAGACGTGAATCCTTCATGGGGGTAGCGCGCGCCACGCTGAAGGTCACCGATGTAGCATTCGACCGCGGCGTGCGTAGTCCATTCACGATGTCCCCTTCGACGTCTGATTGAGACACGAATAGTGGATCGATCGATGCCGACGTGTAGTTGATCGTAAATGGCATCACCACTCCCGCCGATCTCGGGAGAAGTTTTTCGAGGTGAAATGCTCCAGACAGGTTGAAATTGTTGTCAGTCAGAAATGTCGGCTGCTCGGCCAGCTGGCGGAAATTGGGATCGCGGCGGCTGACGTTCATCCGAATGTCGGCGAAGTCGCCGGCGAGAACGGAGAGTCCCATCTCCCCCGCAAAACCAGCGGCGTCAACCACGCCGCCAAGTCGAATGTCATCGACCCACACCTCGAGTGTGTCGCCGGGTGCGATTGGATGCGCGGACGTTCCCAGCCCAGTGCGAACCATTCCAACCGATAGTTCCTGCACCGACGCAAGATTGGGCGGATTCACTCCAGGATCGGTGATGTACGCGATGTATCCATCGGAGCAGGCGACGTAGCGCTGTCCCGCGGGAGGAAGCGGAGTGTTAGCGATGAGCGTTGAGTCGAGTCCCGTGCAGGTGTTGTGCGACCCACCCTGGAGATATGCATTCTGAATTTCCGCGCGAAGCGAAAACAGTTTTCGGAAGTCGACTCTGACCTCCGGCAACCATGCGTCTCGTCCGCTGCCACCATTGAGTGTGGTTCGATACATGTAAAAATTGTTCGGATCCCGCCCGATCTTTACGAAGAATTGGAGATCGCCGTTATCGCCCCAACCGTTACGCACTCCACGCGCCCACAATCGAAGCTCCTTGTAAGCCATGAAATTCTTTTCTCCCTCGGGGAATCTGAAGTAGGCTTCAGCCCGGTCGAAGCGCGCGAGATCACCTGCCGTGATTCTCAGCGATCGCTCATTCACCTGAATGCGCGGAGTTTGGAGTGTCGAGCTTTTCGTCTCCGGCTCATCGATAACACCGGGTGGCGATTCATAGCTGATTCCATTCGCCAGCGACTTGTCCTGCGTTCCGATAACACCCGCGTTGACGAAGCCCGACCCCGCCTGCTCCGCACCCAATCCGCGAATGCCGGTGTCGAGTCGCTTGATCCACGGCGCGCCCGTCAGTCGCAATCGAGCGATCGCGATCTGGCTGAATTCTGTGTCACTGAGCGCGTCGGCTGAGAGCATCGTCACACGCATCGTTCGAATGCGGCGGAGAAGAGGCGTGCCGATGGAGTCGTCCGGTGCTCGAAATGGAATGCGAAACAGAACCCAGCAAACAGACTGGGGCGCGGGTCCAACGACAACGCGCGGCGAAATCGAGCATTTTCCGACGCGATTGTATTTCGCCTCGTCCGCGAGATTCACGACGTATCGGCGGAGCTGCTCCTGCTCACGCTCGGCGCTCGTGAGATTCAAAACGTTGTCACCATCTACGTCTTCTTCGTCGAGACGATTGTTGCCCACGGTGCAATCGACACGCGAGTCGCCCAGTACGTGGACGAAGGAAAAGCCTCCCTTGCAAGTAGCGAAGTTTCCGACTTGTCTCGCGTCTGGAGTGCCACCGGGGATCGTATCCGCAACGAGCGTGATTGCGCCTGCGACATCGCCTGCGAGTCCGTTGTCATTGACTCCGACGTTGAACGCCCGCGAAAATGGATCGCGCTCGCTGTCGAGGCGGTCGAACCCCTGAAGCTGTTTCCCGGAGTACAGAGTATCACGAGCTGATGGAGCATCCGATTTGAGACGCACGAACGCCGTGTCGGGCGCAAACGTGACGCTGTTCTCGGAAACATCACCGAAGTCGAGCATCAGTACTGGATTCTTTTGGCGGCGAGCAGCCGAGGTATCGATTTGCGCCCAGAATTCGATACTCTCGACGCGAGACAGATCCGACCCACTAGGTCCCAGTGGAGTGCGAATGGACCGCCAACGTCTTCCGCTAGGCGTGTTGCCGACAGTCCACTTGAAAGTTCCGTCACCGCGCAATCCGCCAACGCCCAGTGGATACAGGGTCAGCCAGAGAAGTTGCTCTGGGGCGGATATTCCCGTTCCAACGAGCGTCGTTTTCGGATCGATATCCTCGATCGAGTAGCGCACGGCCCGGCCACTTTGATCGAGTCCATCGCTCTGCCAGGCCATCGTCGACGCGCGCGCGAGATCGAGCGACTGCGGGCCGAACCTGAGCGGAAATTGCCGGCCGAGCGCAGGCTGACTGCTGTAGTACCAATCGGTGCCGAGGAGCGAGACAACAATCCCACCTTCTCCCTCGAATGATTCGAGATAAGCCTGACCCGCAACGTTCGGTTGTGGACGACTCGCCGCAAATTCTCCGGAAACGCTGATTCTAGATGGAGCAGTCGTCGCGCCGAACGGAAGTTTCGACACGAGTGATGTAAGCGGTGCCGCATCGAAGTTGAACAATGCAGTGACGCCGGCGACGAGAGAGCCCGCAGGCTCGAAGCCGAGCGGCGGACGATTGAATGTCGTTTTCTGCGCTTGTGAAATCGCGGTGAAATTGATCGTACCGCTCGCCAGAGGAAGCTCGGCAGTCGCTCCGAAGATCGATGTCGGAGTCCCAGCGAAAACGGGATTTTCCTCGAATTGCACGCTTACCTGTCGCGGCCGTGGAAACAGCGTGTCTGGTCGGGCAAACGAGACGCGTCCTAGATCATAGTCCACCGTATAGTCCGTTCCGCGCACGAGCGGAATTCCATCGACTAACAATCGTTCGGAGTTTGGGCGAACCTGCACCGCGCCCAGCATCAAGCTTCCGGCTTCGCCGCTTCCTTCTGCTTCGTATCTCGTACGGATGTGATAAACGGACTGCGGACGCTGCGCGGATTTCACGTACTCCGAAGGAGTCGTGTAAATGGTATCGTTGCTCGGGTTCGTGCGGCCAACGAGTCCATTGCGCGCGAAAGGCCGAATCGATGGGAAGACGAGAAACTGGTCACGGATAACCTGCGATGCGGAAGCGCCGAGACTGAGCTCGAAGTTCGGATCCCCCGGACGGGGCCACAGTCTGTTCTCGAGATCGAACGTCGAGCTGTTCGTTTTTTGTGAAAGGCCGAACAGCTGAAGAAACGTCGCTGCCTGCGTTCCCGATTCGTCGGCAACTTTTTCCTGATCTGCGCCAGTTCCGACGACGACTTTCACGACAACGCTTTGCCGCCGGACTTCCGGGCCGCCGATGCGATAAACGCTTCTGATCTCGCGCTCGAACGCAGGATCGGTGGGAGTTACCTGGGGATCCCAGAGAAGATTTGCGAACTGCTCGCTCTGCGGCTTGTAGTCGAGATCCGGGGTACCGCCGGTTGTCACGTGAATCGTATCCTGGCCGCCAATGTTGACGCGATACGCTACGACGAGTCGCTCATTGTTCAGCGAGAGCGGACGCACAAGCGCAATCCACAACTGCGAGGGATCGACGTAGTAGTCGATTCCCTCTCGCAAACGCTCGTACACCGGACCGCGCCGCGATAGCGCATCACCGAGAATACGGAATTGCGGGCCGTTGGGATTTGGCGGCTGACCGCCGATCAACAATCTGTAGAGAAAGATCTTTGTCGGACGAAGCGTGTCGGGCAGCGAAGAAGCCAACAGAGCCATCTTGTTGCTGTCGAGAATATCGATGTTCGGATACGCGGAGCCGAACAGTCTTGGCGAGACCGTGAAGAAAAATCTGCGCGGCTCAAACTGATGATCTTCGATAACCCGATCGACGGTTTGCAGAGTCTGATCGCCGACGGTGAAAACGCGGTTGCTGACGATGTTGCCTTTTTGTTGAGCTAGAATCGTCGCAACGCGCGCCGGGCCGATGCGTGTTATCGCCTGGATTCCATAATTTCCACTCGGAATTCCAGCCGTAATGAAACGGGAGACCGGCGGATTGAACGTGACGTTTCCAATCTCCAATCGCTGAAGAAATTCCTTTCCCCTGCCTTCGTAAGTGATCGAGATGTTGTTGGATGCGTCGAACTCACGCTGAGTATCGTAGTCGACGTCGACATGCACGCGATCGGCGACAACACCTCCGGACCGCGCATTGAATTGAAAATCGAGAAGCGGCTCGAACGCGCTGCGGCAATTGAAGACCGGATCGACGAATCCCGGCACCGCGCACTGCTCGCTCTGATTTTTTTCGCCGCGGAATTCCATTCGGCCATTCAGCTGGAGCGCGAGGTCTGTATGCTCGGCGATTATGTCTCCGGCTTTTGCAGCGACTGTTTGAGGCGGCTTGGGCACGGCTCCGGGAAATGCGGGAGGTTGCTCGGGAGTTCCAAAGGTCGATGTCGCAACCTGACCCCAGACCGCCTGAATGATCGCGCGCATGTTCTGCTGGAAAGCCGTCGCACGCGCCGCCTCGATTTGCGCTACTGCCTGCTGGTAAGTTTCGCGCTCGGCGCGTGACACAACAGGAGGAAGACGCAGACCGAGTGAATCTCTTCCGAGTCGAATGCGCGGCCTTGGTGGAAGGCCGAGCGGAGGTAATGGAATTCGGAGACTTGTATCCTGCGGGACCCGGACGGTGTCAGGATGGGGACGAACTGTGTCCTTCGGTGCGGGTACTTGTTGAGCATGGAGAGCGCTCGCGGACGCAAGGACCACGAAGAGAAACAGCAGAAGATCGCGCGCTAACCGCGCTAGGCCCCCTCTATATTTCACCCGGTGAAGATACTCCACAAATACGTCCTCAAGGAGCACGTCGGGCCGCTCGTATTTGCCATGACTGCACTTACTTCCCTGCTGCTGCTGCAATACATCGCAAAGCGGTTCGGGGACCTCGTGGGCAAGGGGTTGCCGTGGAGCATCATCGCGGAATTTCTTGGCCTTTCGATTCCGCTCACCGTTGCGCTCTCGATGCCGATGGCCGTTCTCGTCGCCACGCTTTACGCGTTCAGCAGACTTGCGGCGGAAAACGAAATCACTGCAATGAAAGCGGGCGGCATCAGCATGCGAAGCGTGATGATGCCGGTGCTCTTGGCGGCGCTCGGAGTCACGTTGTTCATGGTCGCATTCAACGATCAGGTGCTGCCGCAAGCGAATCACAAACTCCGGACCCTCCAGGGCGACATCGCGCAGAAAAAACCGTCATTCGGATTGCGCGAGCAGGTGATCAACGAGGTGAGTCCAGCGAAGCTCTACCTTAAAGCGGGACGACTCAGCAAGAGCTCGAACCGAATGAAGGAGGTCACGATCTACGACGTCGGCGACGCAACGCGCCGGCGCACCGTCTACGCCGACAGCGGCAACATGGTGATGTCGCCGAATCATTCAGATCTTCTTCTCACACTATACAGTGGAACCGTGGACGATGTTCCGACTGCAACTCCGCAGCAGCTCCAGCGAGTTTATTTCGACACGGAGCAGATAACGGTTCGCAATGTAGGAAATGAATTTCGTCAGACCACGAACGATACGTTCAAGGGCGAGCGCGAGATGTCGGTGTGCGAGATGGAAAAAAACGCGAGGATCGCGCGCCGCACTCTTTTTCTCGCGCGGCAGGATTTTCTAAAGATGCTCGCCCTGGCAAAAAAACGAAAAGTGAAACTCAGCCGGGAGGTTCAGGGCACCAAGGTGAACGATCCGATCACGATTGGACTTGGTCGCGCATACTGCGCGCTCCTCGATCAAATCGGTGTGAAGACGGCGGGTGCGCAAATGCTTTCGTCGCCGAAGCTGAGGCCACATCGCCCGCCTGTCGCGCCGGATACGGGTTTGTATACGCCGCCACCGATACCGCTCAACCAGATTTCCGATCAACAGCTGCCGTCGGAGATGGAGGGCCTGAGGCTCCGCGTCGATGAAGCGAGGCGCAGCGAGAACGGCTACGAAGTCGAGATCCAGAAGAAATTCGCCCTGGCTGCAGCGTGCTTCGTTTTCATTCTCCTCGGTGCACCCATCGCGTTGCGTTTTCCTCGCGGTGGCGTTGGACTCACCATCGGTGTCAGTCTCGTCGTGTTCGCACTTTATTACGTTGGTCTTATCGCAGGAGAATCGCTCGCTCGCAGAGGAATCATCCCGCCTTTCATCTCGATGTGGGGAGCGAATCTGATTTTCACGGTATTGGCTCTGTTCCTTCTGTCACGAATGGGAAATGAGAACACGTCGGGGCGTGGTGGCGATATTCGAGAAGCGTTGAAGGCACTCAGATCGCGGCTCAGACGCTCGCGAGCACCGCGCCCGCGAACCATTCCCAATCCCAGGCCGAGCGCATCGTGAGTCTGGTAAGACCGCTGGACCGGTACGTTTTCTCCGAGTTCTGGAAGATCTTCATGGCGACGGCCTTCGGATTTCCGCTGCTGTTGATCATCTTCGACATCACGGACAATCTCGACAAGTACCTCGCGCAAAAGCTTCCGCTTCGCAACGTCGCGCTGAGCTACGTGTATTCCCTGCCCGATTACATGTTCATGATTCTTCCGGCGGCGGTATTGTTCGCGACTGTCTTTTCCATCGGGTCGTTCACTCGCCACTCGGAGATAACGGCGGCCAAGGCGTCGGGCGTCAGTTTCTATCGCGTGATTGCACCGATATTTCTGGGCGCATTCATTGCGACTGTCGCTGGACTCGTGATCGGCGAGATCAATCCGCGCGCGAATCGAAAAAAACTCGAGCTGCTTCAGACGCAGAAGTTTGCGTCGTCGAATGAGCGCTATAATTTCGCGTACGCTTCGGAGGGCGGTCGCGTTTACAAAATCCAGGCGCTACACGTCGATCACAACTCGATGGAAGGATTGACGATCGAGAGAAGGGGGAAAGGCCCCGGGTATCCGTCGTACATTCTTACCGTCGATAGAGCGTCCTATCAGCCGGTCTCGGGGTGGAAGCTCGGTAAGGGGACTATGCACGTTCTGACTGACAGCACTCACGACGTGACTTACAACTTCGAGTCGATGCGCGACAATCTCATTACCGAACGGCCAAAAGATCTCACTGTCGCGTCGCGCGCTCCGACTGACATGGAGTACCGCGAGCTAGGCCGATTCATCGGAGCGATGGAACGATCGGGGAGCGACGTGAGCGAGCTCAAGGTCGAACGAATGCTGAAAATCGTGATTCCGGTGACGAGCATCGTGATTCTCCTTTTTGGCGCGCCGCTGGCAACGAGCACGCAGCGCGGTGGTGCTGCTTATGGAGTTGGAATTTCACTGGGCACGACGGTGATTTTCGTCATGCTCGTTCAGATGATGAAAGCTGTGGGCGGAATTATTCCTCCTGACCTCGCGGCGTGGCTGCCGAGCATTCTCTTTGGAGTTTTCGGGCTGATTCTCTTCGCGCGCGTGAGAACTTGATCGACGCAGTCGGGTCGGGCTTTGCGCGGGTCGGTGAGCGCGGCTATTTCATGCGCGACATCTTCCGCGGGCTTGGAGATCCCAAGACTTACGGCCGCGAGACGATCCGCCAGATGCGGAACATCGGCGTCGATTCTCTTCCGCTCGCTGCGATTGTTGCGGCATTCATTGGAGCGGTCACGGCGTTTCAGACGAGATACCAGCTGTTCGGCGGCGTTCAGCTTTCGGTCGTCGGACTCATTTCCAGACAGTCGATCATTCTCGAGCTCGGACCGCTGCTCACTGGATTGGTTCTGACAGGAAGAGTCGGCGCGCGCATGACAGCCGAGCTTGGGACGATGAGAGTCACCGAACAGATCGACGCGTTGGAGACACTCGCATACGACCCAATCGCGTACCTGATCGTTCCTCGAATCATCGCGGCGGTGATAATGCTGCCGATACTGACGATCCTGGCGAACGCGATTGGCGTTGGTACTGCTTTCCTGACGGCAATCCTGGCGACGGACGTCTCGAGCTCGGCATTTTCCGAGGGACTTCGTCTGGCTTTCGCGCCATTTCAGATAGTCTATAGTATCATTAAAGCGACGATTTTCGGGGCGGCGATTGCCTTCTTCTGTTCGTTCGAAGGCTACAACGCCAACGCGGGCGCCGAAGGCGTTGGTCGAAGCACTGCTCAGGCTGTAGTCATTGCGTCGGTGGCGATACTCGTGCTCGACGCGCTCACCGCACTCCTCCTCGCACCATACCTCCAGGGATGAAGAAACGCGACGACGTACTCGTTGGAATAGTGATAGCGGTTGCCGTTGTTGTGGCAATACTCGGAGCGCTGTGGCTAGCGCGCGGCGGTCTCTCGAAAGGTTATCCGCTCTACGCGAAATTCCCCTGGTCCGCCGGACTTAAACAGGGTCAGCCGGTTCTACTCGGCGGCGTGAACATCGGTTACGTCGATGACGTCGAGCTGAGAACCGACGGAACTGTGCTGACGACCTTCCGTGTCGGCAAACAGTATCACGTGCCGATTGGAACGACGGCGACGGTTGTTGCGAACGGAATTTTTGGCGACATGGCGGTTGCTCTTACGCCTAAGGCGCCGAATCCACTTTCGATTTCGCCCGGCGATACGGTTCCGGTTGGACCTTCAGGTCCGGGCATCGCGCAGCTGACGAGCAAGGCTGATTCGATCGCGACGAGCGTGAACGCGATCACCACTGCGTTGAATCGCGAGCTGATTGCTGCGGGTGGGGTGAGAGATTTGCGTGCGACGCTCTCTGGAATGAATCGCCTCGTCGCGCAATTCAGTGCGATCGCAACAGAACAGAACCGTCAGTTGTCGGCGACATTCGCATCATTGAGACATGCCACTTCGGGCGTTGATTCGGCGAAGGTCGACTCGACGGTGAAGAACTTCAGAGAAGCGAGCGCCAACATGAATTTGCTGAGCGCGGATTTGAAGCAGACGAGTCTCAAGCTGGACTCGATTGTTGCGAAAGTGGATAACGGTCCCGGAACTGTTGCGAAGGCTCTCAATGATCCCGGGGCATACAACGATATCCGCGCGCTGATTCAGCACATGGATTCACTTATAGTCGATGTAAAGAAGAATCCCAAACGATATATCAACGTTCGGGTTTTCTAGCCTCTCGCTAGTGCCACCTCGTCCAGACTACTACAGCCGCGCAATCATTCGGGATTGGTGAGAACTCCGGCGGGACCGTCGCGACTTCTCGATAAATCTCCACTGCTTCGATCTGTTTCGGATTCAATTCGAGGAAGGAGACGAAGCCGTCGCAGGATATCGTCGGAGCGATCGGCCGCACGTGCATCCAGGTATTCACGATCGAAAAATATTCCATTGCCGTCGGCTCTCCGGCGATAAAAATCGTCGAAGCGCGATGTTCCGGCGTAGCGCGCGGGAACGAGGCCCGATTTGACTACGACTTTTGGCAGAGTCGTAACATCGGCGGCGCGATGCAAGACCATCGTGGTATTCGTGCGAACGCCGGGTGTGAGAAGGAGATCGATCTGAGCTTGCTTGTAACCGACGTGCCGCATGTGAAGCGTGACCTTTCTCGCTGGAACTCCGGACATGTCTACCTGTCCGGACTCGTCGGATATTTGACGAAGATCGGTTCCTATGACAGTGACTTCAACGCCTGAGAGTCCTTTGCCCGCGGAGTCTGTGGCGAGTGCCGTGACTATCGAAGTCTCATCCACCGCAGCCTGCATCGCGGTTGCGTGGCCCGGCAACAATAGAAGTGCGACGCCGGCGACCAGAATGAAAATGGCGCAGTAGTAGCGACTCACGGGATTGGAGCCAGCAGTCACGGGTTGCCAAGAATGCGTTTCGCGAGCCCACCTCAGACTTCTGATTCACCGCATCTGCGGGTACAGCGGGTCGCAACGGGAATGGGGCGGGCTCTTGTAAGAGAACGGTGAACTGCAACAAAAAAAGGCACGGACCGTAGTCCGTGCCCTTTAGGTACTTCGTTAGTTGGCTATTACTGGAAGTTGTAGGTTAGCCCGAGCCTAACCTCGTAGACATCACTCCTTCCTGCGGTCGGCTCGAACGTTGAGTTGATGAACTGCTGGTTGACAATCTTCAACCGGTACGTCGCGCGGCCTTGAGCATCAACGCCGGGACTGGTCAGAATTTGACCGTTTCCGCCGAGAATGCGCTGCCCGACGCCCCAGTTGTGGTTCAGGAGATTGCCGAAGTTGTAAATGTCGGCACGGAGCGACAAGCTGTTACGCCGACCGACGACGTTCGTGAAGATTTCCTGCGCAAAGCTCAGGTCGAGCCGCTTTACCCATGGGAAGAACAGAGCATTACGCACGGCGTACTCACCGCGGTGCGATCTGAGATAGTCATCCTGCTGAATAAAAGCTTCAAACGCGGTTGCCTGCTCCGCTGAGGTCACGGTGCGCGCTGTTCCGCACAGACTAGCCGCGCACGAGAACTGCGCGAAGTTCATCTCCGAAACATCTTTCGGAATGTAGATCAGATCGTTGCTCGCACCGTCGCCATTCAAATCGCCGGCGTACGTATAGCTCGTATTGCCGTTGGTGTGACCATCGAAGAAGAGCGAGATCGTCGAAGCGCCGAAACTGAAATACTCTTTGCGATAGGATGTCGCGAGGAAGAACCTGCTGCCAGGCGAGTTCGCCGAATAGGAAAGACCCGGGTTGTTTGGATCATTCGACATCGCGTTTCCATTCCACGAACCGGAGGCAATGCTGCCCGGATCGATCGTGTTCTTTGCAACACCGTAGTTATACGCGGCCTTGATGAAAAGGCCGTTGCTGAAGGGGCGTTCGATCGATCCGCTGATATTGTACGAGCGGCCGACGTTCTCGTTCTTCATAACGATGTTACGTGCGACGACGTTGCCCGCCGCGTTGTTGATACGGTTCTGGCACGGTGCAGGGGTCGGGCTGTTGCAGGAAGTCCCCACCCATCGGAGACGCGTGTCGGCTCCCACGAATGCGGATTGTGCGGCCGGCAGATTGGCGTTGATGTAGTAGATGCCGTCGACATCGCGGTTATATATCCACTCGAGAGTTCCAATGAATCCCATCGGCAATCTCTGATCGACACCAAGGTCCGTGCGCCAGAGTTTCGGGAACTTGAAGTCCTTGTCGGTGAGCGCGAGCTCATAACTTGCCGCCGGCGCGCCGGTAATCGTGGCCGGCTTGTATCTGTTCGGATCAGGATTGAATGGACGCGCAGTCGTGTTTGTGAAATCATCGAAGCCGGTCAGCATTCCCGTGTTTCCGATCTGGTTCGAGATCCAGACGTAAGCTGGCCGTCCCGCGAAAATTCCGCTGCCGCCTCTCAGCTGCGTGGTACGATCCCCACGAACATCCCAGTTAAAACCAGCACGCGGCGAAATTGCCCAATGTACATCCGGCAACTTGCCGCTGTTGTACTGAACAGTATTGCCGTTCTCATCACGCCAGGAAAGCTTGTCGGCATTCGGATTGTCGAGTGCGGTATTGGAGAACGACGGCGCGTCGGCTCGAATGCCGAGATTCAGCTTCAGGTTTTTCATTGCTCGCCAATCGTCCTGGATGTAAACGCCGCCGTACTTCACGTCGAGCGGCTGCACTGGCTTATCCAAACCTGGAATATTGTTGTAACGAACCTGGAAACGATTCAGTGTGACCGGGGCGACGGTTCTGTTCGGATTAGCGAGATAACCGTTGGCATCCGTGTAAAAATCGGCAAGCGAGTTATACACGTACGCGCTCTGGGAACCCGGGAAGAATGTATTGTCCGAGTGATACTTCTCGAAGCTGAAACCAACACTGACATCGTGATTCGTCATGTACTTGGTGAAGTTTTCCTGCGCCTGCCAGGTATGGTAGTACAGCAGGTTGTTCGGCGTAAACGGCTCGAAGCCAAATGAGGTGTAGGTAAGGCCTGCCTCTTGAACATCCACCAGCGGGAAGAACTCGCCCTTGGGCAAACGACTTTCATTCTGCCTCGTGTAGCCGACGAGCAAGCTATTGGACATCCCGTTAAGAGCGGCATTCCACTCGCCAACAGTTGACTCGATGTTCTCCAGCATGCCGTAGTTTGAATTCGCGAAATTGAGAGAGTTGGAGTTACTGCGTCTGTTGCCAAGGTTGCCGAGCGAGTTCGAGTTGGACTCGAGAATGTCGCTTCTCGAATCGAGGTGATTGTACCTCAGTGAGAACTTGTTCGCGTCGTTCAGGTTGAAGTCGAGTTTTGCCAGGGCGCGGCGGGCGGGAGTCTCGTTGTTGTAGCCCTGGTACGGGCCCGTATCGTAATTGAATTTGTCCTTGAGGAAGGCGCTCAGAGCATCGAGGTCGGATGCTTTTACTCTCGTCACGTTACCGGCGACCGTCTGGTTGCCGGTGTTGGCCGTGAACGTCGTGCCGGGCTGAGTGAGCGGCTCGTCCTCGAGACTGCCGAAGAAAAACAGTTTGTTCAAAATGATCGGGCCACTCACCCATCCACCGACCGTGTGTTGGGTGAATTTGCCGGGATCGAAAGTCAGATCCCCCGCCTTTGTTCCGACGAGTCCGGGTTGACGCCAATTGTATCCGAAAGACCCGCGGAAAGTGTTCGTTCCGCTTCTCGTAACCGTGTTGATGCTCGCCCCGACGAAGCTTCCCTGTCGCACGTCGAAGGGAGCGATGTTGATTTGCATCTGCTCGATCGCCGCGAGAGAAATCGGTGCGACGTTCGTCCTGTCGCCCGGCTGACCGCCGAGACCGAAGGAGTTGAAAACGGAGCCATCGACGGTGATGTTGTTGAGCCGGCCATCCTGACCGGCCATCGTGCAACCCACGGAAACCGAGCAGCCACCGGACTGTGGAGTCAGGCGTACGAGCGACTCGAGTCTACCCGAAACCGTCGGTTGTACCGCGAGAACATCGCGCGTGATCGTCGTCGCCGCTCCAGTACGCGACGAATTGATGATTCGATCGCCGGCAGCGGTGATGGTCACCTCCCCGATATTCAGCGCCGCTTCCTTCAGCGAAAAGTCAAGATCGGTGGACTGGCCGAGAGTGATGAACACGTCATTCTTCACTTGAGGCTCGAGACCGATGGAGGCCGCGGTCACTCTATACGGCCCACCCACTCTCAGACCGGGAATGGTCGTCCTGCCATCACTTCGCGTTCTCCCCTGATAGACGGTGCCAGAGGGCTGGTGAACGGCAACTACGCGTACGCCCGGCCGAGGATTACCCGAGGCATCCGTTACGTTGACGTTGATTACGCCTGTTGTAACACCTTGAGCAAACAGCGACGGGCTAACGAGAAATGAAAGAATTACCGCGAGCGTGGCGACTAACGAACGCTTTCGATTCATACAGTGCACTCCTGTGCGGGCAGACTAGGATGGAATTGCGTGAACGCGATGTCGCAGACTTCAAACAGCAGAGAGCAGTCAAGTGTGAGGTGTTGCAAACTAAATTCGCGCCGGCGTGGCATTCTCTCAACGCACACGGGACGTTCTCGACGCGACAAAACTACAGGCCGGTCAACAGGGCAGCAAGCAAAATTTTCCAACAACGAGGAAACGAAACGGAAACAAAAAACAGGTTTCGACGCGAGCTATTGCGATGCGGCCTGACTGCGTCCGACGGTCAGATAATAGACTGGAATTCCCGCGACGATTCCGCCGAGGACTCCGACCGTTGCCCAGCGACTGCCCGGATCGATCACGGCGTTCCCCAGCAGCATGATCGTCGAAATAATGAAGAGGGCCGGCACCAACGGATACAGAGGAACTCTGAACGGCGGATTGTACCCAGGACGCTTGCGAAAGACGAACACCGATGCCACCGCGAGCGCATAAAAGGGAACGATCGCTGTAACAAAAGCGTCGGCGAGCTGCTCGAAAGTCCCCGCCAGAACAAAGAGCACCGAGATTATCGTGACCAGCGCGATCGAGGTCGAAGGTGTCTTGAATCGCGGATGAACTCTCCCGAGCGGCGAGAACAACATCCCGTCATGCGACATCGCCCAAAGAACGCGCGGCCCGGTAATCATCGAGCCATTCAGCGTCCCATACGTCGAAATCATCACGACTGTGGCCACAAACGCGACGCCCCCAGCTCCCATCACACGCTGTGCGACATCCGCAGCAACGAGCTTCGAGTGCCGCATCTCCTCGATCGGCATGATCGACAGATATGCGAGATTTGCAACGAGATAAATCAGGATGATCGCACACGTTCCCCCAATCAACACGCGTGGAAGATTGCGTCGGGGATTCCGCACTTCACCGGCGACGAAGCTCACATCGGCCCAGCCATCGTATACCCATAGCACCGAAACAAGCGCGAGACCGAATCTCGCGATCGAGAAACTTCCTGGAGGAACAGCAGGCGTGAAATGCGACACGCCGTTTTGCGGAATTCCAATCGCAAACGCGACGGCGATAATCGCGACGAGTCCACCGACTTTCGCAATGGTCGTAATGTTCTGAATCGTGCCGGCTGCGCGCACGCCCACGTAATTACTGAAACCGGCAACAAATATCGCCGCGGCAGCGACGTAATGAACGTACCCACTATAGGGAGCCACGGACGGATCGTGCCCGGTTACACGGATGAAATATTCGGAAAAAGTCGTCGACACGGCACCGAGTGAAGCGGCGCGAATCATTACCAGCTCGGACCACCCGAAAAGAAAAGCAGTGAGGCGTCCCCACGCTTCGCGAATGAAAACGTAGACGCCGCCGGTTTCCGGATACGCACCCGCCGCCTCTGCGAGCGTAAGCGCGCCGCAGAGTGCGAACAATCCCCCTGTTACCCATATGGCGAGAAGGGGGAGTGGTCCCGGCAGCCTGTCGGCGATACTCGCGGGCGAACGAAAAATCCCCGAGCCGATCGTCGAACCGATGAGAATCGCAACGCCTGTCCAAACTCCGATTCTTCGCGGGAGTACTCCGCGCTCATCTGTCGTCGCGAGTCGCTCGGACGATTCATCTACCGGAAAAACGGTCGCACTGCTCTGAACTGGCTCAGCCATTCCGGAACGCTACTGCAAAGGCCCCCGGGCCGCGAGTAGCTTTGAACGAGATGACACAACAGTCCGGCGAAATCCTTTTTTGGATTGCGGCTTTCTGCTGCGCGGTCGCTCAGATCGCAATCCTTCGAGCGGTATTCCTACCACGACGCACCGAGCCGGCGACGACGATTCATTCATCCCGCGGCGCGGAGATTCTCTGGGCTGTGATTCCCGCAGTCGCCCTTGCAGCACTTCTCGTTGCCACGTGGCGCGCGATCCATTGAGCTACGAGTAGAATGAGAAATATTCGGATCCTCGCTGTTGCTGCGCTCGTTCTCGCGTATCTCCAAATCGTTTTCGGCGCGATCGTCCGCATCACAGGGTCGGGGCTTGGCTGCGGCGATCACTGGCCCGACTGCTATGGATCATTCACGCCTGTGCATCCAGGCATCGGCTTATTGATCGAGATCTCGCATCGATATGGCGCGGCGATTTTATCGACGACGGTTTTCGTGCTTGCAATCGTCGCGTACATCAATCGCGACGAGCAGAGCGTAGGCGGGCCGGGTGGCGCGTTACGATCGTCGATCGCGGCGGCTGGCCTCGTGATTCTGGCGGCGCTCGTCGGCGCAGCGACGGTGAAGCTCGGACTCAATCCTATTGTGATTGTCACGCATCTCGCGATTGCAATGTCGTTGCTCGCGGTTCTCTCGATCACCGTTTTACGCGCCGGCGAGCTCGGCGCGTTGTCGGATATGAGGGGAGCATCGCCGCGAACGTGGCGCGCCGCGCGCATTGCCGTGATTCTCGCCGCGCTCACGCTTCTACTCGGCGCGCTCACGGCGAACGTTCCCGACGCGGCGATCGCATGCGGCGGTTTTCCCTGGTGTCGATCGGTGAATGCAGGCGGGACACCGTTAATTCTTCAGATCACTCATCGCGTGATCGCTTTTCTTCTGTTTGGACATTTATGGGGTGTCGCCGCCGCGCTCCCGAAGAGAAATGAGCCGAGTAGTCTCGTTCGGGCAGCGCGTATCGCGTTCGGCCTCGCGGTGTTGCAAGTGTTGATCGCGGCCGCCATGGTCGAGATGCATTTGCCGACGGTCTTGCGATCGCTCCACCAGGCGACGGGCACGCTTCTCTGGGTTTCGGTTTGCGTGTTCGCGGGTCTCGCGCGAATCGCGGCGCCCGCTGAATCAAAGAGCGCGCGATCACTCACTCCGGAGCCGGCATGAGCGCGAGCGTTACGGGTGCAACCGCCGGTGTTGCACGCAACACCCTCACTCGCGACTTGGTGACACTGACCAAACCGCGCATCATCTCGCTGCTCTTATTGACGACGATCGCGCCGATGTTTGTTGCGGGCACTCCAGGGCTGGGACTGATCCTGATCGTTGCCCTCGGCGGTTATCTAATGGCGGGGGGCGCCAATGCCGTGAACATGTATCTCGATCGCGACATCGACGATCGCATGGCGCGAACGAGGCTGCGTCCAATTCCGAGCGGCCGCATGAGCGGGAAATCGGTTCTCGCATTCGGCGTCGCGTTGGCGACTGCGGCGACTTTTGTCTTCGCAATGTTCACGAATTTGTTGACGGCCGCGCTCGCACTCGCCGGATTTTATTTCTACGTGTACGTCTACACGCGGTGGCTCAAGCGAACTACACCGCACAACATCGTCATTGGCGGAGCTGCCGGCGCTTTCCCGCCTCTTGTCGGTTGGGCCGCGATGACGGGTAGAGTAGATCTTGTGGCGGTATATCTGTTTCTCATCATTTTCTATTGGACGCCGCCGCATTTCTGGGCGCTCGCGCTGTTGAAGCAGCGCGACTACGGAAAGGCCGGCGTGCCGATGGCGCCATTGGTGTGGGGAGAACGGGAAACGATGCGGCAAATGCTCTGGTATGCGTTGATTCTCATCGCAATCACGATACTACCTGTGACGTTTGGCGCCTTTGGCCGGATATACCTTGCTTCTGCCCTGGTTCTCGGCGCGCTCATGCTCGTTGGAATAATTCGAATGATGAGAGCTGACGACTGGACGGCGCGGGCGTGGTGGCTGTACAAATATTCGCTGCTGTACCTGGCCCTTCTCTTCGTCGCAATGGCGGCAGACCGAAAGATCTCGATTTGATGGCAGAGGCAGAGACGAAAAAACGTCTCCCGAGTCCGAAGCCACTGGGCGCGTTTCTTCCCCGCGTCCGCCCACACGCGCTACAACTCGCGGGCGCATTTTTCTGTCTCCTGCTCAGCGTCGGAATCGCTCTTGCATTTCCACAGATCGTTCGACGCTTGCTCGATGCCGCGTTCATCTCGGGGGATCGCACCCGACTGGACGACATTGCGATCGGACTTCTCGCGCTGTTCGGGATACAAGCAGTACTCAACTACGCGCAAGTCTATCTGCTCACGATGACATCCGAACGAATCATCGCCGAGCTGAGGCGCGACTTGTTCGCGCACCTCATACGATTGTCGCCTGGATTTTTCACCGAGCAGCGAACAGGCGAGCTGACGAGTCGTCTCTCGGCGGATACGGCCGTGTTGCAGACGGTGATCAGCTACAATCTCTCGGAGTTCGCGCGGCAGTCGTTATTTCTGATTGGCGGAGTCGTACTGCTCACGATGACGCATCCGAAGCTCGCCGCAACAACTCTTGCGGTAGTTCCGATTGTAATTGGTGCGGCATTCATCTTCGGAAGGATGCTGCGGCGCGCGAGCACGGGCGTTCAGGATCGCATTGCAGAAGCGACCGGGACTGCGGAGGAAGCTTTTTCCCAGATAAGGACTGTGCAGAGCTTCACTCGAGAGAGCGAAGAGACGCGTCGCTACACCGCGCATATGGCGCATGTGATTGCGGCGGCGATGGATCGCGCAAGAATTCGCGCGTTGTTCTTTGGAATTCTCACATTCTGCGCGTTCGGCGCAGTGGTCGCCGTGCTGTGGCAGGGCGGTCGGCTTGTGCTCGAGGGAGCACTCACTGCAGGGGCACTCGTGTCGTTCATGTTGTACGCATTGTACGTCGCGGGGGCGGTTGGCTCACTCGGATCGTTGTTTGGCGTTTATCAGGAAGCAGTCGGCGCCGCGCGTCGGACGTTCGATTTGCTTTCCACGCGTTCGACGATCGCCGAGCCCGAGAAACCTGCCGTTCTGTCGAGGCCGGTCCGAGGCGAGGTCGCGCTGTCGAAGGTGACGTTCCGCTATGCGCTCTCGCTTCCTGATGTGATTTCCGACGTCACGTTTCGAATCGGTGCCGGTGAAGTCGTGGCGCTCGTGGGCCCGAGCGGAGCCGGCAAGACGACGATTGCTTCTCTTATTCCCCGCTTCTGGGACGTCAACGAGGGGTCGATCACGCTCGATGGACACGACGTGCGCGAGCTTTCGCTAAATGATCTTCGAGGATCGATCGGTATCGTGCCGCAGGAGCCCACGCTTTTCAGCGGCACAATACGAGAGAACATCGCGTACGCGCTGATCGAAGACGGGCGTAATCCTTCGGAGGAATCGATTCGACGAGCGGCTTCAGCAGCGCACGCGAGTGAATTCATCGATCGGCTTGGCGACGGTTATGACACGCTGGTCGGCGAACGCGGCATCAAGCTTTCGGGCGGACAGCGGCAGCGACTCGCGATCGCACGAGTGTTTCTGAAAAATCCTGCGGTAGTAATTCTCGATGAGGCGACGTCGAGTCTCGACAGTGAAAGTGAGCGACTCGTTGAACAAGCGATGCAGCAGCTGCTTCAGGGAAGATCGACGCTGATCATCGCTCATCGGTTGAGTACCGTCCAACGCGCTGATCGCGTGGTCGTGATCGATCGAGGAAAAATTCTCGAGGAAGGAAGTCACGCTGATCTACTCGCGCGGGAAGGAGTTTACTCTCGATTGTTCAGAGGGCAGTTCAGAGATCGTGACGCGGCTGAGGTGACCGTATTCACCCGCTAAGGGCCGTGACGCTCAGTTTGCGCGTTTGGAGATTTCAGTTTTTCAGTTCGGCGTTTCGAGTAGCATTGCCGGGACGACACTTCTCCGTAAGGCCTTCGCTCCGATGTGTCGTCACGGCAATGCTACTGAATCACGGCCAACTGAAAAACTGAAATCTCCCGACGCGCAAACTGAGCGGCCCACTACCTGCAGCAAGAACGCGTGACTCAACCCTGAATAACCCCATGATCAATCGAATCAGTATCATCGCGTGCGCTAGTGTTCTTCTCGCGTCTACGGAGGCAAAGGCGCAGCGTCCAATCGAGCTCGGAATCGATGCTGGAGTGTCTATCGGCCTCGGCGATAACTCGGTGACTGTCATCAACATTCCGGCGCAGGCATTTCGCGTCGGATTCTTTTTCGATGACAACATGTCACTGGAGCCGAAGCTCGCACTGAATACGATCACCGGAAGCGGAGATACTTTCACTTCGTATCTCTTCGAGCTCGGGTTGCTGTATCACTTCTATCGCGAGGGATATGGACGTCGCGTGTATCCGCCGCCCGCTTTGAGATCCGCGTTCTACATCAGGCCATTCGCCGGGATCGTCGGTACGAGCGACGGTGACAGCAACACGGACGCCATACTCGGCGCCGGCATCGGAATGAAAGTTCCGTTAGTGAGTCGCCTCGCCAGCCGATTCGAGGCGAACTTCGCGCATCGATTTGGAGATGTGAGCCAGAATGAAATCGGGTTGCTCGCTGGCCTGTCGTTCTTTACGAGATAGGCTTCGCGCCCGTCGTATCGGGAGCTGATGGAGGCGCCGGCAACGCCGGCGCTTTCTCTCCCGGAAGCTTCATCGCAACCGTTGCCGTACCACCTCCGCTGACGGTCACGGTCTTATCGACAAATCCAAGAATCGGATGCCACGCACGCAGGTGATAAGTGCCTGCGGGAATTCCGTCGATCGAGAAATCGCCGGCATTCCCCGTCATCGCGAAGTAAGGATGATCGAGAACGATCAAGTAGGCTCGCATCCACGGATGGAATTCGCACGTCACCTCCAATTCTTCCGGCTTCGTAAGCAGCCGGTCGAACGGCACGACTTGTCCGTTGTCATTGAAGGGCGCGAGGCGCAGAAGCTCACCCGTTCCGACGTTTACGATGCGGTCATTGTAGATCGCCGGGTCTGCGCTGATGACATTCAACGTTCCGCCGGTCGTAACTGCCTGAACTCGCGGGTCCATCATGCAGTTTTCGTTCGTGAGCTCGAAGCGACGTTCGATCGGGATCGGTTTTCCCTCGCGGATATCGGTGAGCCATACCGCAACGCCGGAAACACGATTCCCCGATCGCTCGACACGATGATCGGTGATCGTTTTATCACACCCTGTTTCGGTAGGAGGAAGCTGGATTACTGTGTCCGCCGGAAATGCGCCGTCGAATTCGACAGTGCCTGAGATTTTTCCGGGAGATGTGACTGATATTTCGTGATATGGCTGGGTTTGAGCAGAGACGACCGAGGGCCGGGGAGGGACGCTACCTTCTTTCTGTTTCTTTGGCTGTGCCGCCGACGCCGGCTTCTCGCCACTGCATCCGTTGATGAGAAGAAAAGCAAAAGCTGCAAACGCGATGATGCTGCGATTCATTTTTTTCTATTTAGTGAGGATGCAGGGCACGGGGGCAACCCACGTGCCACACCAATCAGATGAGCGGTCACCGATACCCGCTGGCCGATAACCGATCACCGAGGTCCGAGCGTCTATGGATTCTTTAATTCGTAGACGCTCTTGCCGCCGATGTACGTGGATAGTACACGCGTACTCAGTATTTCGGTTGCGGGCACTGTCATGATGTCGTGATCGAGCACGATAAAGTCCGCGTATTTTCCCGGTGTGAGCGAGCCAAGCTCCTTCTCCTGAAACGCTGCGTACGCCGGCCAGATGGTCATCGATTTGAGCGCTTCGTCGCGCGTCATCACTTGATCGGGATACCATCCAGCGTCCGGCCAATTCGTTGCATCCTGTCGTGTCACCGAGGAGTGAAAAGTGATTAGCGGGTTCACTTGCTCGACGGGAAAATCGGTGCCGTTCGGAATCACAACGCCCGTATTGAGAAGCGTTCTCCATGCATATGCACCGCGAATGCGCTGGGGCCCAACGCGCGCCTCGGCCCATCTCATGTCGCTTGTCTGATGACTCGCCTGCATCGACGGAATCACACCGAGCCTTGCAAATCGTGGAATGTCTTGGGGCGAAATCACCTGCGCGTGCTCGATTCTGAAGCGATGGTCTGCCGTTGGAACTTTCTTTAGCGCAGCTTCGAATGCGTCAAGTGCGACGCGATTACCGCGGTCGCCGATCGCGTGAGTTGCAACCTGGAAACCAGACCGAAGTCCAATCTCCGCAACCTGCTCGAGATGCTCCGGAGTATTCACAAGGAGTCCGACGTTTCCCGGATCGTCGGAATAGGGAGCGAGCAATGCTGCTCCACGTGAACCGAGTGCGCCATCGGCGTAAGTCTTGATTGCGCGAATCCAGATGTGACCGCCGTATAGTCCATTTTGCGGACCGCGCGCCGTGTAGTGCGCGATGTCCCCCGCATTGTCGCCGACCATTATGTAGCCCCGAAGATTGAATCTCCCCTCTCGGGCTAAAGATTCGAAGATATCGATGATGCGTCGCGGTTCTCCTGCGTCGTCGAGTCCCGTGAGCCCCCATCGATTGGATTCGGCGATCGCCGCGACCGTCGCCTCTCGCATGGTTGCGTCGGACGTAGAGGGAACTGCCCGCCGCACTAAGCCCTCCGCGTTATCGACGAAAACTCCCGACGGATCGCCATTGGGCAGCCGAATAATTCTTCCGCCTGCGGGATCCTTTGTCGCGGCTGTAATTCCAGCGAGATGCATTGCGGCGGCGTTGGCGAGAAGTGCGTGCCCGTCAATTCGCGTCATCACGACGGGATTGTTTGGTGTCGCGCGACTCAGCGCTTCGTGAGTGGGAAAGTTTTTGTCGGGCCAGAGATTCTGATCCCAGCCCCGACCCTCGAGCCATTCACCCGGCTTGAGTGTGCGAGCGCGCTCGACCACTCGTCGGATCACTTCATCGTACGTCCGCGAGCCCGCGAGCTGTACGTTTCTGAGCGACGTCGCAAGACCGCTCAAGTGTGCGTGCGCGTCGATCATTCCCGGAATTACTGTGCGACCGTGAAGGTCGAGGATGCGCGTGCCCGCACCCGCGAGCGTCCGCGCCTCCGAATCTGATCCGACAAAAATGATTCGACCGTCACGTACCGCGAATGCAGATGCGCGCGGTCGCGCATTGTCGACGGTGTAGACATTCGCGTTGACTACAATGAGATCGGCGCGCGGAACAGGCCGGGCGCGAGATGGTTGTGCATAAGCGGGGATAGCTGCCATCACGAGCAGGGTTGTTGACAAGAAAATTTTCATGAATACAAAATGCTACGAGCTACCGGCTACCGGCTACCGGCTCGGGCAACAACTCCGCACTGGCCGGTAGCTGGCGGCCGTTAGCCGGTAGCCGCTAGTTAGCTTCCCGTTCGTGAAGCTCACGACAAATCTTCTCGGCGGCGCACTTGCCGCGGTTGCCACCGCCTGCGTCCCGTTTGCCGCGTCGACACGGGTTCCGGCCGAGCTGTGGGTGATTGGAACGCCGTCAAATGCGTTTCAGTTCGACTTTGCAGTGGACAACACGATCGTCCTCGACTCGACAACTTTTCGGCCTGCCCTCACTTCTCGGTCGACACAGCCAACCGGAGCGTTAGCTCACTACTCGCTCGTGACTTCGTTCCAGGGATCGCAATACCATCCAGACGTCGTCCGGGGAATCGGAGCAAGCCCGGATGTAATGGGATCCGCCGCACACACGATCGTGTCGCTCGCTGCTTCGACGATTTCAAGCGGGCTCGTGCTCGACTTTCAGGAGATGGCAGGCGATGATCTCATCGCCATGACGGACGTCGCTCGCGCAATCGCCGATTCTGCGCGCGTTGTATCGATTAATCCGATTGCGATGATAATTCCGGCGAACGACAGCACTGCTTATCCCGGTGCAACCCTCGCGCGAACTGCCGACGCATTGATCGTCAGACTTTTCCCGGAGCACGGCCCGCGCACTCCTCCCGGGCCAATCGTTTCGCCATCGTGGTTCGCGCGCGGACTCGGCGCTCGTGCGGCGCAAGTTGGTGTGACACGGATCGTCGCCGAGATTCCGGCCGATGGAATTCTCTGGAGCGCGGACGGCTCGACGCGGAGTGTGAGCTATGCCGAGTCGATGCGGCTCGCTGAACAGGCGAGCACTACGTTCGTGAGAGATCCGGCGTCGGGAAATCTTCATGCATCGTCGTCGCGCGACGGCTGGGAGATCTGGGTCGCGGACCACGTCCTTCTCGAGCGACTCATCGCCGATGCGAGAAGGATCGGCGTTACACGATTTGCATTCGCGGGAATCGATGGCGCCGATCCTCAGCTATGGCAATCGCTGCGTCAGCTCAAACGATGAGGAGATCGGTCTCCGGCTGCGACGGCGTGACAATTAGCTTCCCCGGCGCAACGTAAGCATTCACTTCCGTTCGAAACCCGACGTCACCGGTCAGATAAACTCCAGGCTCGATCGAGAAACCAATCCCCGGAACCAACAAACGTTCGTCACGTGTTTCGAGGTTGTCGATGTGCGGCCCCGAGCCGTGAAGCTCGTGCACATCGATCGAGTGACCGGTTCGGTGAGCGATGTATTCACCGAGTCCGCGCGATTGAATGACTGCGCGCGAGGCGTCGTCGACCTCGCCCCCCCGCACCGGTTTGTCGCTTTCGATTCTTTCTCGCAGCAATGCAATCGCAGCGTCACGCGCACCCCGCACAGCAGTCCAGCATTTCGCATCACGATCGCTGGGCTGTCCAAGTGAAAACATCCACGTCTGATCCGCGAACATCCCGCCAGGCTCGCGCGCCCAGAGGTCGATGAGGAGAATCGCGCCGCGCTGTATTGTCGAAGAATTATCGGATGTCGGCTCGTAATGAGGATTCGCAGCGTTGGGTCCAATCCCGACGATTGGACCGTGGTCGCACTCGAGACCCGCGGCGGCGAATTGCCCGAGAATCCATTCCTTGATCTGGTATTCAGTAACGGGCGATTTCCCGCCGGCCAATTCCCCCGCTCGTTTGCCCGCGTCCTTCGCGATTCCCGCAATGATTTCTGCCGCCCGCTGGTGAGACGCGAGCTGCTCTTCGGTCCACACCGCGTAGAAACGCGTCACCAGGTCACCGCTCGATACGACGATCGCACCCGCGGCTCGAACCATCTCGAGAACGCCGGCTGGGATTCGATCGAGATAAGGAATTGCATCGCCCGGCGAATACTCCATCGCGACACGTTTCCCGTCGACGAGTTTTTTCAGTTGGGATTCGAGCTCTTGCCAGCTGCTGTATATCGTCTTGTCCCATTGCGACGGCCAATCCCGCCAGGGGGGTTGTTCGATTGCGTGAGTAACGGCTACCGGCACGCCTTCGCGTGGAATGAAGACGAAGATGCGCCGGCTTCCCATTCCCTCGAGAGCGATCATTCCGGTCGCAATCGGATTCAGTCCACGAAAGTCGAAGATCAGCCAGCCATCGAGGCTCAATTCGGCGAGCATGCGCTGAACCGCGGCAACTGAATCGCGCGTCAGCATTTCACGCTGCCTCTGAGTGAGCGGTGCGCCATTCTGCATGCCATTCACAGTTTCGATCGCCGCGCTCGACACATTTCACATGATCTATCGAACCACCGCCGTTAATCAAGAGACGGATCAGCTCGCGCAGTGCGGAGGCGTAATACTCGCAGCCCACTGCGTCAGGGGCGCTGTTGGCGGTCACTGAATCTTCAACTCTCAGACTGACGAGAGCTCCTTCGCTTGTCAGCGACCCTCCAAAGAATCGGCGCGCAATCTGGCGAATGTTTGATAGTGCGAGCCGGCGGGCCACAATCGCGGGCGCGTGTCGAATGATTCGTCGACGCCCTGGTGAAATCGACTGATAGACGTCGTTTGCAAAGATCTCGCCCGCGCTGACGAAGAGTCGCCGTGCGTCAGGACGCCTGCCGATCAAAGTGCCGAGTCCGGTTGCTTCTGTGTAAGGAATCATCTGCCCGCGCTTTACCGCGTCGGTGTACCGCCGGATTTGCTGATAGACAGTATCACTCAATCCAAGTCGCTTGTTGCGAAGCTCCTGGACATATTCAGCATCCGGGTCTTCTTCAGGCGTATCGATCTGCCGAACGGCTTCGAGAAGACTCAGTGGAATGCGTGGATTTACTGTCGGGGCCATGTCACGGGGTGGGAGCATTTTTCCGGACAACCGCCGGACGGGTCATAAACTTATTCAATCCGGAAAGAAATGAGGTGCTCAGGTTTTTTCTTCGCTTGCAGGTCGCAGCGTCGCAGGTCTCGTTCTCGCCGGAATAATCGCAACGGTTGCGCGACGCGCCGGAGCTCTTTCGCAAGGCGGCGCCGCGGCTGCGGTGTTGACGGGCGCGATCTGCGCCGCGGCAGGATGGGGCTGGTCGTTTGTTCTCATCGCGTTCTTTATCTCCGCAACGGTGTTGTCGTTTTATCGCCACTCTTTCAAGAAAGAGGTTGTCGGCGAGTTCATCGAAAAGGGCGGAGGGCGCGATGCAGTTCAGGTCGCAGCGAATGGCGGAATCTTCACGCTGCTCGCGGCCGCTTCACTGATTCGTCCGTCGCCAATGTGGATCGCGGCAGCCGCGGGCGCGGTCGGCGCGGTCACCGCAGATACGTGGGCGACAGAGCTTGGAACGTTGGCAAGCCATTTTCCGAAACTGATAACGACAGGCAAGGAAGTACCGGCCGGCACCTCCGGCGCAGTAACGTGGCGCGGATCATTCGCCGGACTCGCGGGTGCCGCCACCGTCGGAGTGATCGTGTTGGCCGTTGGATGGGGCAGTCGCGCGGCACTCGCAACTATTGTCGGAGGCGTGATAGGCTCGCTCGTGGATTCGATTGTCGGCGCGACGTTGCAGCGACACCAGTGGTGCGAGAGGTGCGGGAAGGCGACGGAACGCCTCGTGCACAGTTGTGGTACGACTACCCAGCCGGCCGGAGGGCTTAGCTGGGTCAACAACGACATGGTGAACGCGCTGAGCTCCCTTTCAGGCGCCGTCGTTGGAGCGATTCTATTCTCCTGAGAGTTCATGTCTCACGCTCATAAGCGAGATGGTGCGAAGGTTCTGCTGGTAAGCACGAATCGCGAGCGGCAGCCATATCCGGTTGTGCCGAACGGGCTGGCGTGCGTCGCGTCGGCGCTCGATGCGGCGGGACACGACGTGCGATTCGTGGACCTCTGCTTCGAGCGAAACCCCGCTGTTGCGGCAGCGAAAGCAGCGCGTGAGTTTGCGCCGTCGATCATCGGCGTCTCGATTCGCAACATAGACAACAGCGACGCGATTGCGCTTCGGCATTACACACCCGAAGCGAAAGTTGTTCTGCAATCGTTGCGCGAGGCAGCGCCAAAAGCAAAAGTGATCGCGGGAGGCGCAGCATTTGGTGTTGCGCCCGAATCGCTTTTTCGCGAATTCGGCGTCGACTACGCAGTCGCGGGCGACGGTGAACGAGCGAGTGTCGCGCTCGTGGACGCAATCGCAAATGGAAACGAAGTCGGTGCACTCGGTGGTCTCGTGCGAAACGATGGGGAACGTGTCCGCTTCACTCCTCCGGGAGAGGACGCGGATATCGATTCGCTCGCATCACCCTCGCTCAATCGCTGGATCGATCTCAAGCGATACGAGCGAAATGGCGCGACGATTCCGATTCAGACAAAGCGCGGCTGCGTGTTCAAGTGCATCTACTGCACGTACACGAACGTGGAGGGTTGGGGTTATCGGCGGCGCTCACCGAAGCTCGTCGTCGATGAAATCGAGCAGCTCAAACGCGATGCAGGCGTGAGCAACTTCGATTTTGTCGATTCGACTTTCAATTCTCCTCCGGGGCACGCCATCGAAGTGTGCGAAGAAATTTCTCGACGCAATCTTGGTGTCCACCTCGACACGACAAACTTCACTCCCGCTGCTGCGTCGACCGAGTTGCTTGCGGCGATGCGGCACGCAGGTTTTCGCACGCTCGGGATCACAGCAGAGAGCGCGAGCGACGCAGTGCTCGAGAGGCTGGAGAAAGGGTTCAATGCCGCGAAGGTTCGCGAGGTCGCAGAACGCGTCGAGAAATCAGGAATCCGCACGCTGTGGATTTTTCTTGTCGGCGGTCCGGGTGAAACGCGCACGAGTCTCGAAGAAACGCTCGCGTTTGCTCGCTGGAGACTCGAGCGTGGAGATGCAGTTTATCTAACAGTCGGACTTCGCGTTTATCCTGGAACAACGCTGCATCGAGTTGCAATCGCGGAGGGAAAAGTTGCCGCCGGCGATTCCCTGCTCTCACCGACGTTCTATTTCTCAGATGATCTGTCGTTCGACGAAACCGTCGAGCGACTGAAACGTTTTGCCGCCGATCATCCACGATTCATGTTCTCCGCCGATTCGCGCTCGGTGATCCTGCCGTATCTCACGCGGGCGGCCTCCCTTCTGAGATTGCCGAAGCCGCATTGGCAATACATGGGAGCGTTTCAGCGAATCTCGCGCTCGGCGAACCGGCTTCGCCCTCAGCATGCGTGACGCGCAGGTGATTGTTGTCGGTGGCGGTCCCGCGGGATCGTCCGCGTCTTATTACCTGGCGCGTGCCGGACTCGATGTTCTCATTCTCGATCGAGCGCGATTCCCACGAGATAAACCTTGCTCGGAATATCTCAGTCCCCAGGCGTCACGAATTCTCCAGGCGATGGGCGCGCTCGACGAAATCGAGCGATCCGGCGCTGCACAGTTGACGGGGATGCGTGTTCACGCACCGAACGGCGACACCATTCATGGAGAATTTGCCGCTGCGCACGGCTATCGTGGATTCCGCGATCGCGGCCTGGCGCTTCGCCGAACCGTGCTCGACACAATACTTCTCGATCGCGCGCGCATCGCTGGTGCGCGAGTGGAAGAAGGCTGCCGCGTTACGGATGTGGTACGCAACGAGCGGGGGCGCGTGACAGGAGTGGTTGTCTCGAGTAACGGTGCATCACGCATGATGAACGCCGACCTGTTGATCGGCGCAGACGGCCTTCGATCTGTCATCGGAAGAAGGCTCGGTCTCATTCGCACTAGTCGCTGGCCGAAGCGAATCGCACTCGTCACTCACTACCGCAACATTCGCGGCATCGGCCAATACGGTGAGATGCACGTCGATCGCGAGGGATACTTCGGCTTCGCAGACGTCGGGAACGGACTCACGAATGTCGCTGTCGTCGTACCTGTATCTCGCGCCGCAGAAGTTGCGGCTGATCGAACAGAATTTCTGGAGAGCTGGATCGCAGAGCGTCCACAAATCGCCGAGCTGTTCAGCGGAGCGGAGCGTGTCGATCCAGTGAGAGCGACGGGGCCATTCGCATCGGCCGCGAAACGCGCGTGGACGCCTGGCGCTGCCCTCGTCGGCGACGCGGCGGATTTTTTTGATCCGTTCACGGGCGAGGGCATTTACACAGCGTTGCGCGGCGGCGAGCTACTCGCCGATCATGTCGTGGAGTCCTTGGCTGACAAGTCGCTGCGCGCGTACGATCGCGCGCGGCGCGCGGAGTTTTCGGGAAAGTGGAAGGTGGAGCGATTGGTCGGCGCGGCTGTTGCATTCCCTGCATTGATCAATCGCGCGGCAAGTGTTCTCTCCCGCAGACGCGACATGGCCGATTTGCTCGTCGGAGTCGTGGGAGATTTCGTCCCGGCGCGCGAGGTTCTCAGTCCCGCGTATCTTTTCAAGCTCATGCTGACACCAACACCCGGCACTCGATGATCGATCCCGATGAGTTTCGCTCGGTAATGGGACGGTTCGCATCGGGAGTGACGGTCGTCACTTCGGTGAACGACGAGGGCGAGGATGAGGGGATGACGGTGAGCGCATTTTGCTCGCTCAGTCTCGATCCTCCACTCGTTTTGTGCTGCGTCGATCGCGCAGCATCGATGTACGATTCGCTTGCCAACGCCGATGGCTTCATCGTCAACATTCTTTCGGAAAAGCAGGAGGCGCTCGCGCGGCGTTTTTCCGGTACAGATCCAAACAGATTCGAGGGAATCGGCTATGGCCGCGGAGTGAGTGGCATTCCAATTCTCGACGATGTACTCGCGTACCTCGAGTGCCGCCGGATCGCAACTCACCTTGGTGGCGATCACTGCATCTATGTCGGCGAAGTTGCAATCGCCGAGGCTCGTGAAGGACGGCCGCTACTTTATTACAGAGGCGGGTACGCTCAACTCGAGAGGTGACGGCTGCCGGCTACCGGCTAACAGCTACCGGCTACTCGCTGGCTCCCGGCCGGTAGCCGTTAGCCGGTAGGCGTGTTCACTCCAAGCCGTCGGCGGGGCGTCGAGCTGCTCGATGATCCCAAAACACCGGCCGAGATCATGACGCGCTCAATGGCCGATGTCGAGCGCTCGAACTTTCTTCTCGGCGGCGTAAGGGCGGCGTTGGCCGAACTGGAGCCTGTATTCGCCGAGCTGCCGAAATGCGCGACGCTGCTCGATGTTGGAACCGGAACGGCGGACATTCCCGCCGCCGCGCGCGGATCTGCCGCGAGGCACGGCGTCACTCTCAGAACGATCGGCTTCGACATCTCGCCCGTGCTCGTCGAGCGCTTTCGTCGGCGCAACGACTACTCCGTGCGCGGAGACGCGCTCAGACTTCCTTTCGCTGACGACAGCATCGATGTCGTAATGTGCTCGCAGGTTCTCCATCATTTTCGCGAGGACGATGCGCGACGGCTGATCGCCGAAATGAATCGAGTGGCACGCACTCGCGTAGTAATCAGTGACCTTCGCCGCAGCTTCATCGCCGCCGGCGGCCTGTGGCTGGCTTCGTTCATACTCAACTTTCACTCTGTGAGTAGACACGACGGTGTGGTGTCGATAATGCGCGGTTTCCTGCCCGAGGAGCTGTCGCGTCTGGTGAAATCGGTAACGAGTCGGAAGGAGGTGGTGCGGCGGCGTCCCGCTTTCAGGGTCACTACGAGTTGGATACCAGGATGACGACGCCATCGAGAGAACCGTTCGAGCTCGGCCCGATGCCCCTTGGCCGTCCAATGGAAATAGTGGACGAGAGGCTCGTGCATGCGCCATGGCGAAGAATCTTCGACATCGCACGACAAGTCGAGCTTTGGCCCGCGTATCTGCCACATTATCGGTTCGTGCGATTCCGCGAGCGCGCGAGCGACGGCGGTGGATTGGTGGAGATGTCGGCGTATCGTCCATTTGGTCCAATCGGCTGGCCGACATGGTGGTTATCGGAGATGTCCGTCGACGAAGGCGCGCCGGCAATCCGTTTTCGCCATGTCGGGGGTATTACAAAAGGAATGGACGTCGAATGGAGTTTCCGTGCGGTCCGTGACGCGCCGGGAACGCTGGTAAGAATACTGCACGTATGGGATGGGCCGCCGATCCCATTCATCGGAATTCCGGCCGCGACGATGTTCATTGGTCCAGTTTTCATTCACGGCATTGCATCGCGGACACTTGCAGGGCTAGGTCGCACAGCAGAAATGGGTTCAGGAGCGGTATCAGCGACGCCGCCGCACGCAGGGAAAGCCGCAGGATAAGGGAGAAGAAAGTTGCCGCAGCGAAGGGTGGTAGTCACCGGAATCGGCGCGTTGACGCCGATCGGAAACAGTGGCGAGGGATTATGGAACGGAATTCGTCGCGAGCGATCCGCGGTAGGGGCGCTGACGCGATTCGATCCCACTCCATTCCGCAGTCACAATGCGGCGGAAGTGAACGACTTCATTCCCACCGATCACCTCGAGCATAAGAAAGCGAAGCGACTCGATCGATTCGGACAATTTTCCGTCGTAAGCGCGGGCATGGCGCTCGAAGATTCCGGAATCGATCTCGCTCAGGAAAATCGCGATCGCATCGGCGCCATGATGGGCAGCGCACTCGGCGGCGTTGCATATGGAGAGTCACAGCTCGGATCGTTTCTCGAGCGCGGAGTTCGAGGTGTCGATCCGCTTCTTGCGCTTACCGTTTTTGGTGGCGCGTCGAGCTGCAACATCGCAATCGAGTTTGGTGTGAGCGGTCCCAACTCCACGAATTCGATGAGCTGCGCGTCGGGGACAATCGCGGTGGGCGACGCGTTCCGTCAGATCCGTGACGGATACGCGGACGTCATGATTGCGGGCGGAGCCGAAGCTCCACTTGCTCCGCTGTGCTTTGGCGCATTCTCGATCATCAAGGCGATGTCGACGCGCAATGACGATCCGCCAGGCGCATCACGTCCTTTCGATCGCGATCGCGATGGCTTCGTGATGGGTGAGGGGGCGGCTGTTCTGGTTCTCGAGGAACACGATCGGGCAACCGCGCGCGGCGCTCACATTTACGCCGAAATAGTGGGTTATGGAATGAGCAACGACGCGTTTCACATGACTGCGCCACGTCCTGATGGATCTCAGGCAGCACGCGCAATGCGCCTTGCGCTCGATGACGCGCACGTTTCGCCAGCGGAAATCGAGTACGTGAACGCCCACGGAAGCTCGACCCCGCTGAATGATCCGACAGAGACACTCGCGATCAAGGACGTTTTCGGAGACCACGCTTACAAACTTTCGATGAGCGGCACGAAGGGTTATTACGGGCACGCGCTCGGCGCATCGGGGGCGATCGAAGCTGCCATCTGCGCGCTGGCAATGGAGCGTGAATGGATTCCGCCGACCGTGAACCTCAACATTGCCGACGAAGCGTGCGATCTAAATTTTCTTCCCGGAAGCGGCCGCACGATGCGAGTAGAGCACATCCTCTCGAACTCATTTGGCTTTGGCGGCATCAACGCATCTCTTGTACTCCGCAGAGTAAGCTGAGAGCTTTTCCGATACCAACATCGGAGCAATTGAATGCGTGATTCATGGCGCCATTTTGTGGCGGAGCTCGTCGGCATGTTCGGGTTCGTGTTTGTCGGCGGCGCCTCGATCATGCTGGCGAAGGACAGCAGCAGCCCGGCAGGTCTTCTCGAGATCGCGCTTGCTCATGGCTTGATGATGGCGATCCTTGTGAGCTCGCTGATGCGGATCTCCGGCCATTTTAATCCGGCAGTCACTATCGGTTTCCTTGTGACCCAGCGGATCGAGCCCATGATGGCCGGCGTCTACATCATCGCTCAGATAATGGGCTCGATTATCGCAGCCTATTTCCTCAAGTGGACGTTCCCGTTCACTCTCTTCGACGTGACGCACGGGGGTGGCCAATCACTCGCGCTCCAAGTCTCAGGAGCGCAGGGTTTCGCACTCGAGGCAGTCGCGACCTTTTTTCTTGTTCTCGTCGTATTCGGCACGATCGTCGATCCGCGCGCGCCGAGTATCGGGGGAATGGGAGTTGGATTCGTTATCGCGGCGGACATTCTCGCGATTGGACCATTGACCGGAGGGTCGATGAATCCAGCGCGCTCGTTCGGACCGGCTGTCGCAAGCGGATTTTACGAGGCGCAGCTCCTTTACTGGATCGGTCCGATAGTCGGCGGCATCGCGGCCGCCTTGCTGTACGAGCATCTCTTCATCAGGCGCGACGTTGAGCCGGTCGATCACGGAACGTTGAAGCCGGAAGCGACTACGACAAGAGGACGGACCAGACAGTCCGTCAATGAATAGCGTCGGCTCTCTTCGCTGATGACACCGACGAAGCGTATAAGAGTCCGACGACGGCTTGCGCGACCATGAAAATTCCGAGACTCATCGGCAGGAGCTCGTAGTCGCCGTTTCGCGGGTGAAGATTGTATAGCACGCCCTGCAAGGCGGCGAGGCCGCCCGCGAGAATCGATGCTGTCTCACCCGATACGAAAAGCTGCGTTGCCATTTCGCCCCATGCGTCGAGGCCGCCACCCGCAAAGAGAACGGTGTAGCCGCCCTGAATGACCAGCGCGACACCGGTTGCGAGCGCGATGAATGGAATTCCGCCATCGGAGTTCGCAAAGAAGTACGCACCGGCGAGGAAGAGACCGCATGCGGTATTGATGATGGAAAGAACGAAGAGCGCAGTCTTGAGCATCGAGTCCTCGGTCAGGGATCCAAGGAAATAATGCCTCAGGACTTTAGCATCGTCAAGTACTTTGCGCCGCGAAGTGCTACTCCCGAGTTCGTGCTCTTATCTGCGCATCGACCGGAATCGGCTCTGCTGGAGTAGTGGACTCGAGGACAGGCGAGGTTTCGGGCGGCGGTGTTGGCTGCGGCTCCGGCTTTGGCGTAGTAGATGGCGGCTCCGCATACCGCTCCATCGATGACGTAAGGCCGACACTCATCAGCACGAGCGCGCCTGCGACAACATAGGGAACGGTCTTTCCGATGCGGTCCATTGCGAAGCCCGTCGCAAGTGGAAATGCAACCCGGGAAATCCCGCCAAAGGTGTGCTGAACTCCCATGTACAAACCGCGCTCGGATTTCGAGACCACGCGCGATAACATCGCGGTGACCGCCGGAAAAATGAACGCAGTTCCCACCGGCATCAGCGTGAACGAGAAGAACATCATTGGATAGGAGTGAATCGCCGCAACGAGTGCCAGGCCCGAAGCCAGGAACACGAGACCGAGCCGGCAGAGTCGCGCCTCCCCGACCCACTCGATCATTCGGCCGAGAATTCCAGTGCGAACAACAACGCCGATTCCGCCAAGGTACATAACGAAATACCCGACATTCTGTTCGTTGACGCCGAGGCGGTCCGCGAGCACAAGTGGCAGGATCGCGGTTGTGCCATAAAACGCGCCGATCGAGATCGTGTAAAGCCAGATGAGGCGAGTCGCTGGATCATCGGGATGTGTGATAACGCGACGAATTGCGCCGAACCCACCGGTGTGTTCCGAAGCAACCGCCATCTCCATCGTCGTCGTACCGCGTGACTCTTTCAGGAATTTCCACGCGAAGCCGGCGATGAGAAGACACAACGCCGCGGATCCAAGACCGGGCGCAGTGTGTCCCCCGAATTTCACCAGTGCCGATCCGATGGCCGGACCGATTACCGCACCGAGACTGGTAACCGCGGAAAGCCAGCCGAGCATCTTCGCACGGTCCTTCGGCTCGCTGACATCGGAGACATAAGCCTGAACGACGCCGATCGTGCCCCCACCCAAACCCTGAACGATTCGCGACAGGAAAAGCAGCCAGATCGAACTCGCGAACCCGAAGATGAAATACGCGACAGCCGAGAGAAGAAGTCCGACGAGTATGGCGGGTCGTCGCCCATAACGATCGGAGAGCCAACCCCAAACCGGTGCGGCAAGAAGTTGCGCGATCGAGAACGAGGCGATGAGAGCGCCCACCATCGCAGCGTTCGCCCCGAGGCGCTCGGCGTAAAAAGGAAGAAGGGGGTAGACAATGATCAGTCCGAGCATGTCCACAAACGCCGTGATCATGAGGACGGTCAACTTTCCCTTCACGCGATCGCTCCTATCTGTGCGTCAGGAAGTACACGCTCGGCCAGCGCAAGAGAATTTAAGCGCGTGGAACGCAAACTGCGCTCGCGGGTGGTAGTACATGTCCGGAGGTGATGATGATGAAAACGACTCGAAGAGGATTTCTCGCGGCAGCAGCTCTGATTGTTTCTGCGTGCTATTCGCGCAACACTAATCAGCAAACCAACCAGCCCGCTGCAGTTCTCGAAGTGGACAATCAGGGCGTGCTCGACATGACGGTTTACGTAATGCGCGGCGCCGAACGAGTGCGGCTCGGCATTGCAGGAGCCCTTAAGAAAACTGATCTGCCGATTCCGTCTGATATGATTTTTGGCGCTTCGACGCTGCGATTCGTGGGAGACCCGATCGGCTCCAACAGAAACTCGGTAAGCGATCAGATAACCGTGTCGCCGGGTGATACGGTCACATGGACGGTACGGCCCGGTCTCTAGCTAATCTTTTGCAAGGAACGAATCGTCGATGTCTTCCATCGACGTTCGGCCGGATAGTGCGAGCGTAAGATCGATGTCCGCCATCAGCGTTCGAATTACGTGCCGCACTCCGGCTTCACCGTCGCTCGCGAGCGCGTAAGCGAAGGGACGCCCGAGGAGAACAGCGGTTGCGCCAAGGGCGATCGCCTTGAGAACGTCGGGACCACGACGGATGCCGCTATCGAGAAGAACCGGCACGCGATTCTTCACGGCATCGCAAACTTTCGGGAGAGCATCGAGCGATGCGATCGATCCGTCAACCTGACGACCGCCGTGATTCGAGACGATGATTCCGTCTGCGCCGTGATCGATTGCGGTTGCTGCATCGCGTGGGCTCAGGATTCCCTTCAAGAGAATCGGCAGCTTAGTCGTCTTCTTCAGCCACTCGACGTCGTCCCACGTGAATCGAGGATTCGTGAACAGCGAAAGCATGAGCATCACCGCTGAGCGTGGATCTTCCTCTGGCGGTTTTGGAAGCAGCGCGCGAAAAGCTGGATCGGAGAAATAATTCGCGACGCCCTGCGCTTGCAGGAATGGCAAATAACCAGTCGTAAGATCAGCCTCGCGCCAACCGAGCATAGTCACGTCCAGCGTGACGACGATCGCGGAGTACGCGGCGGATTCGGCGCGAGCCAAAGTGCTCCGAACTACTTCCTGATTTTTTCCCGGATAGAGCTGAAACCATCGCGGACCGTCGCCCATCGGGACGGTCGATGCAGCAGCCGACGATGCTGCTGCTGCAACCTGTTCCATCGTGAATGAGGAAACGTTGCTGAGTATGAATGGCACGCCCGTGGAGGCGGCGGCTCTCGCGGTCGCAAGCTCGCCCTCTGCGTGGAGAATTCCCTGGACGCCGACTGGAGCGAGAAGAAACGGCGACGGGTATCTCGCGCCGAACAAAGTGATGCCAATGTCGCGACCGCTGATGTCGCGCGGCATGACCGGCAAAATCCTTCGCCGCCTGAATGCCTCGAGATTGGCGCGCATCGTGTCGCCGCCGCCCGCGCCACCTGCGACATACCAGTAAGGGCCGTCGGCGAGCACAGCCCGCGCACGCGTTTCCCAATCCTCGCAGGCGATCGGCAGGCGCGGCTCCGCGCTGGTTAAAGCGCCCGAGTAAATCTCGAGCTGCATGTCCGGTCCGGGATTTGGCATTTCCGGTCGCGATGATGGCACCGCTGAAGGTCTCCGGCAAGATGCTTGCGCGTAGCGGCAGCAATGGCAAAGAAGCCGTTTGACATCGACACCGTTGTCCGCCGGATAAGAAAAGAGATCGCAGGATTTGCCGACGCCGCGATGTTCGATCTGCGATCGCGCGGATTCGCAACTGTGTTTCAGCAGCTCATCGCGTGCATCATTTCAATCCGTACACGAGATGAAGTGAGTCTCCCGGCGTCCGTGAAACTTCTCGAAAAGGCTCCGGACGCGAGCTCCATCGCGCGGATGAGCGAAAAGCAAATCGATCAGCTGATTGCGACGAGCACGTTTCACGAAACGAAAGCAAAACAGATTCGCGCAATCGCAATCGCTGCGGTCGACGAATTCGGCGGCGAGCTTCCCGCCGATGCAGAAGTGTTGATGTCGTTCAACGGAGTCGGACCGAAGTGCGCGAACCTCGCACTCGGCGTCGCCGCCGGCCACGAGCGCATCAGCGTCGACGTCCACGTGGGCAGGGTGACCGTGCGGTGGGGATACGTGAAACCGGGAAGTGCCGATCAGATCAGGCGACAGCTCGAGGAAAAATTGCCGAGGAAGTATTGGATCGAGATCAATCGCCTGCTTGTCCCGTTCGGTAAGCACATCTGCACCGGACAGCTGCCGAGGTGCTCGACTTGTCCGGTGCGCGAGTATTGTCGACAGGTGGGAGTGGGGGCGCATCGATAAGACAACCGCGGACCGCGGACCGCGGACCGCGGACTGCGGTATTACCGCGGATTACGAAAGTACTGCGTAAAGGGTATCGCTGATGATTCCGCCGTCCGCGGTATTACCGCGGTCCGCGGTCCGCGGTTGCACTCCTCCTTCGATTTAATCGAAGGCCGCTCCATATCTCGTCAATGGCGCAGACCTTCGTATCGACGAGTCCGGCGCGAAGCGCTGCGCCGCGGATAACGTCTTCGGTTAAATCCGTTTTCACACCCGAGGCTTTCTTCGGCCACGCGACCCAAAGCATTCCCGCGCCGGGCGGCATGCGTCCAATGGCATCGCCGATTGACTCGAGCTCATTACTCGATTTGATGAACCAGACGATCACATCCGCTTCACCGTTGCCGCGCTGACTCACCTTCGCTCCAAGCGGCAGCGTTGGAAGCGATGATACAAATCCAGGCGGCGGCTTGATGACTGCCATACGACTGAACTCCCGCACGCCGAGCTTCTGTAGAAGCGGAGTTCCGGAATAGCCGGCTTGTTTCACTGTGGGATCTGCGACAGGTGATGCTTCAAGTGCGCGACATAGTCGCGAACGAAATATTCCAGCGTCACTGCCTTGTCAGTCGCTACAGTCTTCCATGCAATTTGATCGAGGTTGTGGTGCGTGCGTTGACGACCCGCGATGTCGGAAGGAATGTGCTCGACAACGGTCGCGATGTGGTGATTGAAACTGACCCAGAAAGCGATGAGCTCGGACCACTTCGCGTGGGAATATTGTTGTACTCTCACCCATGCTTCCTGATCGTATCCCGGAAAGAAAAGATCATCGGTTAGCTGCGCTCGAACGAAGCGACCGTGATTGTTGGACGCTGAATCGACGAGATGTCCGATTATCTCCTTGGGTGACCACTTTCCCGGCGTCACGGGCTGCGACGCCTTGTCGTCAGGAATCGCGATGAGTCGTTTTGAAGCATCATCGACGGCGAGCCTCAACTCGCGCGCGATTTCCATCATCGGCATTTACGGACCGACTTGGAGGTACTTCTCGCGGTACCGCTGCACCGAGGCGTCGATCACCTTCATCGCCACTTCACTTTTTTCCCAGCCGACAATTTCGACCCGCCGTCCCTCGAGATCCTTGTAGATGTGAAAGAAATGTTCGACCTCTTTGAGGTAGTGCTGCGACAAATCGGCGATGTCGTAAGCCTCGTTGTAAAACGGATCGTGCGAAGGCACGGCGATGATTTTGTCGTCGGGCTCTCCACGATCGAGCATTCTCAAAACGCCGAGCGGACGACAGTCGATCTGACAGCCGGGAAAAGTCGGCTCGTTGATGCTTACGAGAATGTCGAGTGGATCGCCATCGTCGTGGAGCGTTCGCGGAATCAATCCGTAATCTCCAGGATAGTGCACGGCGGAAAACAAAACGCGATCGAGACGAAACTGACCGGACGCTTTGTCGAGCTCGTATTTGTTGCGACTTCCGCGCGGAATCTCGATTACTGCGGTGACACGCTCGGGCGGGTGCGTTCCGACCGGGAAGTCGTGCCATGGATTCACGAGGGAACGCGCTCCATGGTGCCCTTGTAGCTCATCGGCTCTTCGTCGACCCCGAAATTCTGTTCGGCGAGCTTTGCGATGTGTGCGAGCTGCTGCTCGTCGAGATCGATCTTGCCGCTCGCGGCGCTGAATTCAGCGAGCTGTGCTTCGTCGTAGATGTTTGGCAGAGTGGTGATCACGCGGGGCTCGGCGAGAAGCCACTTGAGCGCTGCCTGCCCGAGCGTCATCTGGGTCGTAAGGAAATCGAGAGTGCGGATTTTCTTGAGGCCGTTGATGAGCCATGATCGCGGGCGATGTCGGCGGTGATCGTTTTCCGGAAACGTCGTGTCCTCAGTGTAATTGCCCTCGAGCATTCCGGAGGCATGCGTGACGCGGATGTTGAAGACGCAATCGGGCGCGCGCTCACGCGCAGCTTCGATCATCGCGGTTCCAGGATGCTGCTCGAGAATGTTCCAGATCATCTGGATTGTGCCGATGTCGCTCTCGCGTTCCACGAGCTCGACTGCTTCATAGAGCCAACCAATGGCCGGCCCGAACGCCGCGCCCCACACGCGAATCTTTCCCTCGGCTTTCAGATCGCGGAGCGTTTGCCAAATCTGCGGATCGCGGACATGCTCCATTTTTATGTTGTGGAGCTGGAGGACGTCGATGTAATCAGTCTCGAGTCGCTCGAGACACCGATCCACCGCGAGCCTCATGTAATCGGCGCTGAAATTCTGCGGCAGCTCGCGTTGTCCCCGTCGCGATTGCTGGGCGGATTCATCGTAGATGTCGTAGCCAACCTTTGTTCCGTAGACGACGTCACTTCGGCGATCGCCGAATGCCGCAGCGAGCTGGCGTTCACTGCGGCCGTTGCCGTAACTGTCGGCGGCATCGAAGAACGTGATTCCAAACTCGTCGTGCGCCCGTCGCAGCATCGCGACGGCTTCGTCGTCCGTCTTCTCGCCCCACCAGCCGGTGGAGAGAGTCCAGGTTCCGAATCCTATCTCGCTGACGGAGAGGGTGGTGTTGGGAAATGTTCTGTAGAGCATGTCGATAAAGTTAACTGCGGACTGCGGACTAACTGACGGTCGCCGGTATCCGCTGGCCGATACCCGATGGCCGAGGTCCGAAGCTGAAAACTGCAAAACTGAGGTTGTTCTCGGACATCGGGCTTCGGTCATCGGCCAGCGGGTACCGGTGACCGTCAGTTAGTCCGCAGTCCGCAGTTTGGCAGCTGCTTCAATCGCAAAATACGTGAGAATGAAATCCGCTCCCGCTCTCCTGATACCGAGGAGCGATTCCATCATCACTTTCTCCTCATCGATCCATCCACGCTCAGCGGCAGCTTTGATCATGGCGTATTCGCCGCTCACCTGATACGCTGCCACAGGATACCCCGTCGCCTCTTTGACTCGTGCGATGATGTCGAGATACGGACCGGCCGGCTTTACCATGATCGCATCGGCACCCTCTTCGATATCGGCAAATACCTCGCGCAGCGCTTCATCCGCATTGCCGGGGTCCATCTGATAGCCTTTGCGATCGCCTTCCTTTGGCGCCGATTCCGCTGCCTCTCTGAATGGACCGTAGAACGCCGACGCGTACTTTGCCGCATAGCTCAGAATCGGAGTCGAAGAAAACTTCGCGTCATCGAGCGCGGACCGAATCGCCTTCACTCGCCCATCCATCATGTCACTCGGCGCAATTACGTCCGCGCCTGCCCGAGCGTGTGATACCGACACGCGCGACAAAAGCTCGACCGTCGCGTCGTTGTTCACCTCGCCGTTCTCGAGAATTCCGCAGTGGCCGTGCTCGGTGTATTCGCACATGCAGACGTCGGTGATCACCGCAATGTCCGGAACTTCACGCTTGATCAGTCGTACCGCGCTCTGCACCGCGCCTTCATCATTCCACGCTTCGCTGCCTGTCGCGTCCTTTGTATCGGGAATGCCGAATAGAATTACGCCGCCGACTCCTTTAGACGCGGCGCGCTCGACGTCTCGGATGACTTCATCCGGCGACGTCTGCGCTACACCCGGCATCGATTCCACCGGGCGACGCAGATTAGTCCCGTCGCGAACGAACAAGGGCAATACGAGCTGCGAGGGAGCGAGCACAGTCTCGCGAACGAGATTTCTCAGCGCGCTGGTTTTTCGAAGACGACGTCCGCGATACTCAGGAAATGAAGGCACGTGTCGAACTTTACTCCGGCTGGGGCGCAATGACGGTTTCGGTTGCACGAAGCTCGGCAAGCAAGCTCCCTGCCCCGCGTGACTTGAGCTCCGCACCGAGCGACGCACCCGATTCCTTTGGGTCCGATTCGTTCACGACGCGCGAGCCTCGTACGACGTTCCTTCCACGAAGATCGCTCACGAATCCATGAAGCGTGAGGCTCTTGTCGTCCGCTGCGGTCGAAAGAGCCAGTGCTCCAATCGGGACCTGACACCCACCATCGAGCGCGGCGAGAAATGCGCGCTCCGCCTCTGTCGCAATGGATGTCGGCCGATGATCGAGTTGCGAGAAAAGCTCACGCATCTCTTCATCGTCGCTGCGAATTTGAATCGCGATCGCTCCCTGCCCCGCCGCGGGAAGCCACGCCGGCGGCTCGAGATACGCTGTCACCCTGTCAACTGCGCCGAGTCGAATCAGACCCGCTGCGGCGAGAATCGCGGCGTGGACCTGACCGCCTTGAACCTTCTGCAGCCGCGTCGGAACGTTGCCACGAAGCTCAACTACTTCGAGATCGGGTCGCGCCGCAAGCAGCTGCGCGCGCCGGCGTAAACTCGAGGTGCCGACGCGCGATCCCGCGGGCACGGCGGCGAGGCTATCAGCCTGCGTTACTCGATTCACAACGAGCACATCGCGCGGATCCTCACGCTCGAGCTGCGCGACGATCTCCAAACCCTCGGGCGATTCAGTCGGAAGATCTTTCAGCGAATGAACGCAGCAGTCGACTTTCTTTTTCGTCAGCGCAACCTCGAGCTCGTGCGTGAACAATCCTTTCGCGCCGATTCCGCTCAGTGGCTCCGTGATTTTTTTGTCGCCGAGGGTTTTGAACGTTACGATCTCACTCCTGACGCCGCGTTTCTCGAGGGCTTGTTCCACCATTCTCGCCTGGCGTAGAGCCAGCTCGGATGATCGAGTAGCAATGCGAACGATGCGTTCCGTCACGTAAAAGCGCGCTCGATAGCATCGACCAATCCATCAATCGTCGATTCCTCTGCCTCGAGCTTGAGCTCGATGCCGGCAGCTCGGATCGCTTCCGATGTCGCGGGCCCGATCGACGCTGCTGGTGACGCGCGACTGAGCTCCTCGCCTACTGCGTCCACGTAGCCGCGCACCGACGAAGCTGAAGTGAACGTCACCATATCTGCGGGGTGCGACTCGAGAGCACGCACCACGCGCGTGGCGCCGGTTCCATCGACGATCGATCTGTAGGCGAGCACCTGATTCAGTGATGCGCCGATTTCCTCGAGCCCATCGGGCAAAACCTCGCGCGACCCTTCGGCGGTCACGTAGAGAATTGACGACCCGGCAACGTCGTCGCGCCCGGAAAGTTTTTCGAGCAAGGACTCGGCGACGAATCTTTCCGGTACAACGTCGACGATGATTCCGTGCTCGAGCAATGCGCCTGCGGTTGCGGGACCCACGGCAGCGATCCGTAAACCTGCGAGAGCGCGCGCGTCGAGTCCTGCGCCGAGCAGCTGTTCCCAGAAAATTGCGACTGCGTTTTGACTTGTGAAAATGAGCCAGCGATAGTCGCTCAGCCGATCGATCGCTTCGCGCAACGGTGTGAGGTCGAGGCGCGCGACGCGCGTAGCCGGCATTTCGATCACGTCGGCGCCAAGATCGCGAAGTTTCTGGGTGAGAGCATGCGCTTGATTTGCCGCTCGCGTGACGACGATGCGTTTGCCGAAAAGTGGCCGCCTCTCGAACCAGTTCAGCTCATCACGCAGAATGACAGAATATCCGATCACAGTGATTACCGGAGCGGTTATTCCACCTTCGGCTGCGCGATCGACGATTGTCTCGAGAGTGGCAACGATGGTTCTCTGTTTCGGCTGGGTGCCCCACTGAATTGCGGCGACTGGCATTTCGGGTGGCATCCCGCCTTCGATCAGCGCAGCAGAAATCGACGGCAACGTTTTCGTGCCCATGTAGAGCACGATCGTTCCTCCCGACTTCGCAAGTGCAGACCAATTCGTTTGCGTCGACGCCTTGCCGGGCATTTCACTTCCGGTGACAAACGTCACCGAGGTCGCAATTCCGCGGTGTGTAACCGGAATGCCGGCGTACGCTGGTGCCGCGACACCCGCAGTGATTCCCGGAACGATCTCGAATGGAACGCTCGCATCGTTGAGCGCCTGCGCCTCTTCTCCTCCGCGGCCGAAGACCAGAGGATCCCCGCCCTTCAACCGCACTACGCGTTTTTCTTCGCGCGCAAGCTTTACGAGCAGATCGTTGATCTCGTCCTGCGATGCCGATTTCGCATCGCCGCCGCGTTTCCCGACGAAGTAAAGCTCAGGGACGCCGGTCTCCTTCGCGTCAGCGGGGAGAAGCTGACGATTTACCAGCGCATCGTAGACGATCGCGTCAGCACTTTCGATCAACTCTTTGCCACGAACTGTGATTAGACCAGGATCGCCCGGCCCGGCGCCCACGAGAAAAACTTTTCCCTTTGTAATCACGCAGCGGTGACGTCGGTTGATCCACGCATCGACTCCACATCGAGTCCCACGCGCTCGCACCACCGCTCGTATTCGACGGGGGAAATCTCCGATGGCTTGATCTCGCTTCTGCCACCCCAGAAGACATTCGTGTACGCGACAGGAATTCCGACCAATTGCAAATGGCGATCGATTGCTGCTTTGTGTGCGAGCACCAGATCCTTATCGGTTCCGTGCGCAACAGCCATGACGTTGACATTCGCGAATTCCGGCCCGCCCTCTCGCCAATACGCGTGCGTCAGAATGTGGTGACGCCCAACCTCGCGTCCCGCCTCGATCTCTCTTCCCTCTGGAACGCGCCAATGAAAGAGCGCGTTGTATCGTGTAACGCGAGCGCCCGTTGCCGAAGGCTTGACGTGCTCGAGGAATGTCGAGAAGCGTCCGATGACTCCGCGCTCATTGAGCGAGCGCGCGATGCGTAGAAAGTCTTCGAATTCGACCTCGGCCTCCTGAGCGCGAGTGCGCCATAAGTCCGGCGTAATCTCGTCAACCGCAAGCTCGCGCTTTAGAGCTGTCAATACTTTCCAGTCGATATCGGAGAGCCTGACGATGTTTGTATCGATCACCGCTCCCGGTTCATCGGTCTTGGAACCCGGCTCCATTCCGCGGCGTCGCACATGGCCAACACCGAGTGCGAACAAACGCTTTGCGGGCATGATGCGAAATGCGTCAGCGCCGATTATCCCAGCGAGATACTCGCAGTGCGCGCGCATCGAGAATCCCAACGGCACCTTGAGCGTCGTCCAGAGACGATATGCTGAGCCCGGTGTGTCTCCGTCGGTTGAACGAATGACCACATGGCCGGAGAACGGATCTTCCTTCGACATGAAGTCGAAGCCTGAATCGAGCTTGTCGGGCGGAACGCGCCAGGCGACGAGTGCACCCGGTGCGAGATTCGTCGCCATAAGCGTTTGTCGAATGCGTCTGATGGTTCCCGCTGACAGCATCGCGCGCAGATGATCGATTACGACATCCTCGGATAAGTCAGCCGTTCGAGCGATCTCAGCAAACGGCTCAGCCAAGAATCCTTGAATGCAATCCTCGGAGACCGAAAGGATTCGGGCGTTGATCGGGTCGGATATTTCGGAAGAAATAGTCAGCTCTGCCATTGTGCCTAATGATAGTCGCGCGCTACGCCAAGCATCTGAGTTCTAAGGTTCAAACGGATTCGACGGTATTAGTATTTTGACAGGGAACCGGGAACTCGCAACTGAGTCACTCGCCCTCAGTGCCAGCAATCGGTTCCCAGTTCCGGTTGCCGGTCAAATGCCTTCCGTTAGTGGCGATGCAACGCACGGCGGCGAACGTATAGCGAGATAGCATAGAGTCCGTAAATCACCGCGGCGGCGACGTACGCGATGTGATAGTAAACCGCGTTATCCGGCATTGTACGACTCCTCAGGGTGCGCACCATCACGCTCGACTGCGTATCGGTATCTCGCCCGCAACAACGCGACGTACAGCAGTGTGAATGTTCCGAATGCGAGCAACACCGTCATCAACATCTCGGGCGGCAGCGATGGCGCATCAGGCTTCATCAGAATCGGTTTCGGATGGAGCGTTCGGAACATGTAAACGCTCAGATGAATGAACGGCACGAGCAGCGCGCCAAGAATTCCAAGCACCGCTGAGTAGCGCGCGCGCATGCTGCGATCTTCGACTGCTCCGCGAAGAACGATGTACGCAACGAAGATGAACCAGAGAAAAAGTGTGAGCGTCAGCCGGGCGTCCCATGTCCAGTACGTTCCCCAAATCGGTTTTCCCCAGAGCGGACCCGTGATCAAAACAACCGTCGTGAACACGAGTCCGACTTCCGCGGATGATTCGGCGACACGATCGAGTCGATCATCGCGAAGCCACAAGTAGAGAACGCTCGTGAAGCCGACAACGCCGAACGCGAGGAATGCGACCCATGCCGACGGGGCGTGAACGTAAAAGATCTTCTGCGCCGGGCCTTGGATCGCCTCGAGTGGCGTGAAGTAGATCGCCCTGATGTAGGTCACCACGATCCCCACCGCGGCAGCGATGGACAACGGCGTTGGTTTCATTCCTCTAGTGTGAATGGATAAGCGAGCATGCAGGCGACGACGAATACAATGTCGAATGCCAGCAACAATTTAAGCCACGCGAGAGCGTCGATTGCGGGACGACCACTCAGCAATTTCGCTGTAGCCTGCGCTGCAGGAATTACAATCGGCACAAAGAACGGCAGTGACAGCATCGGCAACAGCAGCTCTGACAGTCGAGTGTTCGCCGCCATCGCGCTAAAAAGTGTCCCAACCGCCACTAGTCCAATCGCCGCAAGAAGCGCGATTCCTGCGAGCGGCAACGCAATTCCGCCCAGCGGCAAACCGTAAAAGAGAGACACCGCTGGAATTGCGATCACCTGAACCCCGATCACGAAAACAAGATTCGCTGCGGCCTTCCCTATGAAGATCGCCTCACGCGATACGGGCGACGCGAGCAATCCATCTATCGCTCCCTCCTCGTGCTCCACTCCGAAAGAGCGATGCAATCCCAACAATCCCGAAAAAGTAAAAATCACCCACAGCACGCCCGGCGCGAGATCAGACGCAGTAACTGCCGTTGAATCCCACGCGAAGTAAAAAATCACGATGCCGAGCAGCGCAAAGACAAGAACGGAGAGGAACGCGCTCCGGCTTCGGAACTCGATCGTCAAGTCCTTTCTTGCGACGAGCAGTGCATCTCCGACGGCGTTATTCACCGGCGGCGACCAGCTCACGGTATTCATCTGCGTAGTCAGCCGGAATAATCGATGCTCGGTCGCCAGTTCGAGCAATGCGTCCGTGATGCATGATTGCGGCATGTGTCGCGAGAGAAAGTCCCTCATCGATATTGTGCGTTACAATCAGCAACGCAGCTCCCGACGCGCGCAGCTCCTCGAGCAATCCTGACAGAGCGCGCGCACCGGATGCATCGAGCCCGGTGAACGGCTCGTCCGCCAGCACCACTTTCGGATTGTGCACGGTCGCGCGCGCGATCGAAACTCGCTGCTTCATTCCTCTGCTAAGGGAGCGCACCGGCGCATCCGCTCGCTCCGCGATCCCAATTCTCTCCAGCGATCGGATCGCTGCATCTCCAGGTGACTCAACGCCGTACAGTCGTGCGAAGAACTCGACATTTTCACGCGCGGTGAGCGCGTCGTACAAGAGTGTGCGATGCGAGATGACGCCAATCTTCCGCCTCACTTCCGCTCCTCCCGGAAGTTTCTCGCCACTAATGCGCGCTTCACCCCCGCTTGGCCGGATCAGTCCGCCGAGCAGCCTGAGCAATGTGGTCTTGCCGGCGCCGTTCGGTCCAAAAATCGCGAGAGTTTCGCCGGAGCTCACGCGCAGGCTCACGCCGTCAACCGCGCGCCGCGTTCCAAAGGCTCGGGCAATCGAGTCGGCTTCGACCGCCGCGACCGGTTTTGAGTTCATGTGAGGGGAAAGGTGCTACTCTGGCGCATAGTGTGCAAAACGCGGTAAGCTTTTGCCCCGTACAATTCTTCATCGATCAATGACAGACATCGACACCCTGCTTCAGGAAGACCGGAAGTTTCCGCCGAGCGAAGAGTTTCGTGAGGCGGCGCTTATTTCGTCCACTGAGGTTTACGACGAAGCGACTCGCGATCCCGAAGGATACTGGGCAAAGAAGGCCAGTGAGCTCCAGTGGATCCGAAAATGGGACAAGGTCCTCGACTGGAAACCTCCGCATGCCAAGTGGTTCATCGGTGGAAAGCTCAACGCATCGGTGAATTGTCTCGACCGCCACCTGAATGGTCCGCGACGCGACGCACGCGCAATCATCTGGGAGGGTGAGCCTGGAGATGAGCGAACACTCACTTACGCCGAGCTGCATCGCGAAGTCGTTCGCCTCGGAAGTGCGCTTCGATCACTCGGCGTTGGAAAAGGCGACCGCGTCGCGATTTATCTCCCGATGATTCCTGAAGCCGCGATTGCACTGCTAGCGTGCGCGCGAATCGGCGCGATTCATTCCGTTGTATTCGGTGGATTCTCCCCGGAATCACTGCGCGACAGGATCAATGACGCGGAATGCAAGCTGCTCATCACCGCCGATGGCAGCTACCGCCGGGGAGGAATCGTTCCGCTGAAGCGCAACGCAGATCTCGCTCTGGAAGAAACTCCCTCGATCGAGAAGGTCGTCGTCGTGCAACGGTTCCGGGTTGCAGAGGGTGCGAAGGGCGCGGGTATCGAAGCGCCGATGAAGGAAGACCGCGACATCTGGTATCACGATCTGGTCGCAAAGGCGAGCGACAAGTGCGACCCCGAGGAGATGGACGCGGAGGACGTGCTTTTCATCCTCTATACGTCGGGCACAACAGGAAAACCGAAAGGGATCGTCCACACAACCGGCGGATATCTCACCTGTGCGGCAGCTACGACGAAGATGGTGTTCGATCTCAAAGATGACGACGTGTTCTGGTGCACGGCCGACATCGGCTGGGTGACGGGGCACTCTTACGTCGTCTACGGCCCGCTTGCCAACGGTGCGACATGCGTGATGTACGAGGGAGCGCCCGATACTCCAGGAAAAAATCGCTTCTGGGACATTTGCGAGCGGCGAGGTGTCACGATTCTCTACACCGCGCCCACTGCAATCCGCGCATTCATGAAATGGGGCGATGAGGCGCCGGCGATGCACGACCTTTCAAAGCTCCGCCTGCTTGGATCGGTGGGAGAGCCGATCAATCCTGAAGCGTGGATGTGGTATCGGGAGCATATCGGTGGAAACCGATGTCCGATTGTCGACACGTGGTGGCAGACGGAGACTGGAGCGATTGTCATTTCGCCTTTGCCCGGAGTGACGGAAACGAAACCCGGCAGCGCAACGCAAGCGCTTCCCGGATACACGGCCGACTTACTCGACGATAAGGCAAACCGAATTCCTGTTGGCGGCGGCTTGCTCGCGCTCACCAAACCCTGGCCATCGATGCTGCGAACGATCTGGGGCGACGATGAGCGATACGTTCAAACCTATTTCTCGAAATGGCCCGGCCGACCTGACCTGTATTTCCCGGGCGACGGCGCCAAGCGCGACGAGGACGGCTACTTCTGGATTCTCGGCCGCGTGGATGACGTGCTCAACGTCGCTGGACACCGAATTGGGACGATGGAAGTCGAATCAGCCCTTGTGGAGCACCCGGCGGTTGCGGAAGCGGCAGTGGTGGGCCGGTCGCACGAGCTAAAAGGTCAGGCATTGGCAGCTTTTGTCACGCTGCGCGATGGTAGAGCTGCGAGTCCAGAGCTTGCGGACGAGCTGCGGCAATTCGTGGCAAAGAAGATTGGCGCACTGGCAAGGCCGGACGACATCCTTTTCTCCGCCGATTTACCCAAAACGCGCTCGGGGAAGATTATGCGCCGGCTCCTTCGCGACATTGCCGAGGGGCGGATTCTCGGCGATACGACCACCCTTGCGGACCCCGCAGTCGTTGCGAGTCTCAAGGCGCAGTACGAAAGTCAGGAAAGCTGAGAGCTACCAGCTACCGGCCGCGGACTACCGGCTGACTGCGCGCGCTTTTAGCCGGAAGCAGGTCGCCGGCAGCCGACAGCGGTACACTTGCTGCTTAGATTATTGAAATCAGAGAACGAGGATTAGCGCATGTTCGGTGGTCTGTTTCCGGAATCGATATTTGGACGAAAGCTGAATCCCAATGCGGAGCGACGGCTCCGCCTATCGCAGGCTCGCGCTGAAGAGACGATCGTCCGAGCCCACGTCGATAACGCGCTGATGTTCGTCGATACATTGGCTGAAGATCTCTCGTTCGACCGCGCGATCGATACCTACATTCGCGTTATGGGAATTCCGGAGCCGCTCGCGAGCACTGTCGCGACGCGGGCACTCGTGAGCCTCGGCCGCGATCTCGTTCCATTCCGGAGAAGAGCGAGAGAGGAAGGACAGGAAGACGAGGAGATCAAGCCTCGACTTCGATTGGATGATGCAGCCGCGAGAGCGCGGAGCGTAAAAAGGGCATAAGCGATTGAGCGGTAGAGCGGTAGAGCGATTGAGCGGTAGGCGATAGAGCGATCAGCGATGGGCGATTGAGCGAAACGCTAATCAAAAATCGCCGGTCGCTCTATCGCTTTGGCGCTCAATCGCTCTACCGCTCAATCGCTCAACCGCCTTCAGATCCATTACTGCGACCACAAAACTCGTGGTGACGATTATCGCCGAGATAACGCACCACTGGCAGATCGCATGAATCACGAACAACTCGAGCGACGTCAGCCACGCCGAGAATAGGAAGCCAATGCCTGTGACCAGAGCGAGAATCTTCGACATCCCCACTGAGTCTGCATACCGATCCTGAATGCTCACCAGAGCGACAACGAAAAGCGCGACGTAAAACACAACGCCCCAGCCGGCAACGGGAGCGCCGAGGAAAACCGCCCACTTGCTCGTGTTTACGGTCTCACATGAGCCGATGCTGCAGCTCAGGTTTCCGACCACGCCGATCTTGTATAGAAGGAGATAGAGAGCGACAAAGATCCCGGCCAGCGCGAGCGCCGCCACGATCGTTCTTTTCGTCACTTCTTCGCCGCTGAATCCACGATTGCCTTGAGCTCGTCATACGAAAGGCTTTGGCGATAGGCCACGTCACCTACGTAGAACGTCGGCGTCGAATTCACCTTGCGCCGCTCACCCTCCGCGAAGTTCGCTTCGATTCTCTTCTGATGAGTGCGACCGTCGAAGCAGGCCTCGAATTTCTGCGGGTTGAGTCCGATCTCCGATGCGTACTTCATGAAAAACGGCTTTGGATCGTCGGTCGCTTCGGTGTTCCACTGATCCTGGTTCGCGAACAGCACGTCGTGCATCCGCCAGAATTTTCCCTCGTCGTCGGCGCATGCGGCCGCGTTTGACGCGGGTTGGCTGTTGCGATGCTGAGGTAGGGGGAAATCGAAGTACGTGACATTCGCGAGACCGGTGTCGATGAGTCGCTTTCGAACATCAGGCTCGGTGACCGTTGCAAATCTTCCGCAGGCCGGGCATTCGAAATCAGCGAATTCGAGGATCTTCACCGGGGCATCGGGCTTGCCGATGAGGTAGCCCTGAGGCGGGCCGGCTGTAGCCGGGTCGACTGTGATTGGCGTTGGCGCGATCGCACCGGCGGCCGGTTTGCGAGTCACGGCCCAGGCAAGTATGCTTGCGCCGACAAGAGCGACGACGCCAAGAGCTATGTAGGTCCCTTTTGGCCGGCTTGATGCGTTGCGTACGACGTTCTGCCGCCGGTCTTTGGAGTTTGCTGCCATGTGGGCGAGTGGTTGATGTGATTGAGGAGTTTCGAAAAGTATTGACGAGGTATCGATATGCAAGCTGACCAGCTGCGCGTTCCAGTTGGACCGGGAGCGATGCACGTTGAGAGATTCGGTCACGGTGGCACCGCCGTGATTCTTATACACGGATTTCCGACTTCTAGTTTTCTCTGGCGGAATATTGCGCCGGCGATCACTGACGCCGGACACACCGCGTACGCGATCGATCTATTCGGGCATGGGGAATCCGATCGTCCGTACGATTCTGATTTTGGAATCTCGTCGCAGTCCGAGTATCTCGATGCCGCGATGACCGCGCTCAGGGTTGCTCGCGGGATTCTCGTTGGCGTGGACATCGGTGGCGACATCGCGCTTCGCCTCGCCGCCACGCGACCAGAGCGCGTCGAAAAGCTGGTGTTGATCAATACGCCCGCCTTCGACGAGCTCCCGGCAAAGGATATTACGCAGCTCCAACGTAACACCGCGCGCTTCGCCGTTCGCACAACGCGCGGTATACTCGGTGCCGCACCCCTGGTCGAAGCTGTTCTGAAAGCGAGTGTCACCGATCCCGAGAAGCACATGCCGATGAAGCTCATCGCCCGCTACCTGGCTCCCTTCGTCGGCAAGGAGGGCCCGAATCATCTTCTGACGCTGGCCAACTCCATCAGTGCCGAAGATCTCGAGGACATCGAGCTCAGGGACATTCACGTTCCGACGCTGTTGCTCTGGGGAGAGGAGGACGTTTTCGTGGACGCGAAGATCGGCGAGAAGCTGTCGAATGCTTTGCCGGATGGCCGTCTCGTGCGCATTCCCGGCGTTGGGCGACTTTTGCCCGAGGAGAATCCCCAATTTCTCACCGAGCATCTGCTCGACTTCATGCGAAAGCGTGCAGTTGCATGATTCGTCGATTACTACTGTGAAATCGAGAGATTTACTTCACGTTTTTGTGGAGAAAAGGGCACCAAACTGTTAGATTGAGTGTATAACGATCAACACTCAACCCTGATTGATGAAGACTCAGAAGACCCGATACCGAAGACCAGTTGCGCCGGCTCCCACGCCGTTCGAAGATGCGCGCGACGAGATGTTTCAGCAGATAATGAAGTGTGGTGTTATCGGCGCCGCGCCCGAAGACCAGCAGGAATGGTTTGACGGAACGATGGATTACCTGGCTGACCGCTACCATGAGCTTGGAAAGGACGAGATCGCGCAGCTGAGAGTGCTTGGCGAGCGATTCGTACAACCTACGAGAGAAAGAGCGGCCGTCTAACCAACAGACTGCCGCGAAGGCGCGAAGACGCAGAGGGGCCCACGGCAAAATCACGTGGGCCCCTCTGCGTCTTCGCGCCTTCGCGGCAATCTGCTGTTTTAGCGTCGCTCTTTTCGAGATTGGCGGAGAATGATTCCGATTCTCGCTCCACCTCCAAGCCCCAGCTCGAGCGAGGGCGTGACACTCCCCTCAATAGGACCATCCATTCCGAGAAAAACGAGCAAATAAGCTCTCCCTTTCTCCCTCTTCTCGAAGCGCCCCGAAATCCCGCCTCCTCCGTACGGCGCCCAGCGGCTCTGGCGAAAAGGATCGAAGTGAAATCGCGCCAGTCCATCGATTCTCCCGCTCAGCCCATGCTGACTGAATCCCAGCGCACCATCAGCTCCGATTCGCACGTAATAGCCGGCGGTCGCCATCAATCCCACACCCAGTTGGGCGGCGGGTACGCGCGAGATGATTCCATCCAATCGCATTTCGGCGTCGACGGGTTTCGCCGTAGTATCCGCTTGCGCCTGCGCGCCGGCGCCGGTCGCGCAGAAGATCATTGCGACCAACGAGGTCAGACCTCCCTTCATCGAGAGACTTGGCGCGCCCGAACACGCTCTCGCGACAGAGCAAGCGTGTAGTCGACTATCGATACGGCTGAGAGTCCGGCGATGACTGCGATGAGATACGTCGTCGCCTGGTGAAAATGCAGCACGATGACGAGAGTACCGATCTGAAATACGGTGACGGTCTTACCCAAAGTCCGCGCCTTGAACGCCGAGGGTCCAAGGCCGGGAATGAATCGTGCCACTACGAAGCCGATCGCGGTGGCAATATCGCGCGCGAGAAAAATGAAAAACTGCGTGGTGTTGAGCACGCCGCTGATCAGATAAACGGTTACGGCTGTCAACACGAAGACGCGGTCGGCAAAAGGATCGATCAGTGCTCCGGCGACCGACGAGCTGTTGCCAATCCGCGCGAACCAGCCGTCGAGTACGTCTGTTACACCCGCGGCGACGATGAGAAATGTTCGCTCCCATCGTCCGTCCATGAGAACAAACAGAAGCGCGAGGATGAGGCGTGAAAGCGAGATGCTGTTGGGCAAATTGAGCAATGCGGCGCGCTTCATTCGCGTAAGCTAGATGCGCCCGTATGTGCTTGCCACCTCGATGCATGGCGTCTAGGTTCCGGCCGTGTCAGCCGCGCTGAACAGCGATCACTTGCTCGCCGTCATCTATGTTGCGGTGGCCGCGATCATCGTCATGTGGGACATCCTCGTCGCAGGACGAGTCGCTCAGCTTCGACGCGCACCCCGCCCGTTCGCGGCAATCACGGCGTTGGCCGGCCTGCTCCTTCTCCCCGGACTGCTCGTCGGATACGCCTCGGCGACGATCATCTATGGGCGGGCGATTCAACCCATCGCGTGGGTGTGGCCGCTCACGACTGTGCTCTTCGCAATGCAGGCGTATTACGCGCTTGGACGCGGACTCGTTACGCCCTTGTTCGGCGTTCCCGCTGCGGTCTACAACACTGTCGTTGCGGTTGTCGCGTGCTCTCGCTACGCGATCTCGCATGGCGTTGTTCCCCCGGACTTTGGTCTCGCGCTTTCAGCCGCGCAGGCGAACGCACTTGGACTTTTCTTCGGCCCGCCTGCGCTGTGGGGCGCTGCGTACATTCTCGTCCCCGTGTTTTCACCATCGCTTCCTGCGCGATGGAGGATGAGCGGCATCGTTCGCGGAGTGATCGCTGCGGCGGTGGCTGGAATCGCCGCGTTGGTCGTGATCGAGCTGCCAAACGCATTCAAGAGTATCCGCAGCTATGCGCACTATTCCAAGGACCAGCTGCAGGAACATCCTGAAGGTGATTTCGACCTTGGACTCAAGATTTTTCCAGATCTCAAGGGCCCTCCCCCACCGATCTCTCTGCAGCAGGACGTGCCGCTGTCCGATTCGCTCAACATGGACGCCGTATCCATTGTTATCGACGCCGAAGGTGCTCGCCTCGGCGCACTCGACTCTCTCGCGCGCACCGTTGACGACCGGCGCGCTGACAGCACGTTGGTCATCATCGCCCTCGGGTATCCAAAAGACGCAGCGCGAAAATTTCGGCAATCCGAAGCTCAATACACGCGGAACCGGCTGGCAGATGTCGATCGCATCGCACGACGTTTGCGGCCCGACATCTTGTTACCGGCGCACGAGCCCTACGGCGCAGGATCGCGTGCAATTGGTTTGCAGGAGCCGCAGTACTGGATCGATTACCTCACGCGCGCCGCAGACATCATACATCATGTGAACCGCCGTATTCGCGTTGGCGTCGAAGCATCTAGTTATGGATCGCGCGATAGTACGCTGTTCGCGTGGGCATCGGCGCGCAGCTCGCCTATCGATGTTGTCGGGTTTTCATTGCTCCCGGGATTCAACGGGGCGGAGGATCTGGATGTGGAAATGCGAGTCGCGCAAAGATGGATGCGTGTATTCGCGGCGCGCCCGAAGCCCGCGTGGGTTTTCGCCGCGGGCGGTTACCCTCTAACGCACGGCGAAAAAAGTCAGGAGCTCGCGCTGTGGGGTACTCTGGCGTGGGCGACGACTCAGCCGTCGATCAAGGGATTGATCGTAACTGAAGCAGGTGATTACGATGCGATTCGTGGTCTGCGCGCAGCGAGTGGCCGATTGCGGTCATCCGTCTCGGCGGTACGCCGAGCGCAAATCGGATTGAAGGAGACCGTCGCTCAATAACTAGACAGTCTTGCCCACGCCGCGTACGACACCCTCCACTCGCCGGTCTGGATCGAAATATTCGCGCGCGACTCGTTGCACATCCTCGGCTGTAACGGCGTTCACGCGTGAATCATGCTCTTCCAACTCGCGAACTCCTGTACCGAGCATCCATGCGTCAACCATGTCGCCCAGTACTGCGCCGCCGCTCTCCTGCCGAATCGCGTGCGATCCAATCGCATACTTCTTTGCGCGCTCGAGCTCCTCATCCGTGACCGGTTCTTTTCGCAGCCGCTCGAATTCGGCTAGCAATCCGTTACGCGCAACATCTTCCTTTTCAGGCGAGGTGGCGATGTACGACATGAACATTCCCGCAAGCTGATGCTCGCTGCTCACCGCGTGAACTGTGTACGCGAGAGATTGCCTATCACGCAGCTCGTCAAAAAATCGCCCGCCGAGTCCACTTCCAATTCCCGCGATGATGCGCGCAACGAATCGATCGGGATCGGCGCGTGCCGGACCTGGAAAAGCAAGCGCGAGTGCAGTCTGCGCCTTGTCGCGCGAGTCTACGCGCACAGTGACCTCATTCGGCCATCTTGGTGAGCGAAGCGGGAGCGGCGTCGACGGAGAAAGCGATCCGAGCTCGTTCGCGATTATCGCCGCTGCGGATTCATCGACGTCGCCGACGATCGCCGCCACGAGAGTGCCTTTGAGCACCCGAGCACGATACCAGTCGCGCACCTTCTGCACCGATATCTCAGCGAGCGATCGCTCCGTTCCCAACGACGATATCGCGTAGGGATGGCCCTTGTAGGCTGCACACACTGCGAGACGCACCGGATATCGATACATGTCGTCGCGCATCTTCACGACATCCGAGATTGCAACTGTTCGCTCGGTTTCGATCGCGTCTCCGCCGAGCGCAGCACCCTGAACGACGTCGCCGAGGATCTCGGCGGCGTCGGCGAGGTGCTGCACGGGAACTGAAATGGTCCACCCAAATGCCTCGAGCGATACACCTGCACTGATACTTCCGCCGAGCATCTCTACGTCTTCTGCGAGCTGGGCCGCGCTGCGGCGTCTCGTTCCCTTCAGCATCGAGCGAGCGACGAGAGTTGTAATTCCCGACAGCTCCTCTGGCTCGTCGCGCGCGCCACCCAATGCAAAAACTCCTAGATGGACTATTTGCGCGCCCGGCTTGCGATGAAGAAGTACGGGTAGGCCGCTCTTCGCGCGATAAACAGCGACGCCCGCTTCTTCCCGTTCGAATCTCGGAGCGGGGCCCGGCGACGCAAGCGGTGGAGTCGCGCGTGCAGGCATCGGCTCGAGCGGCTCGCCAGCTCTCGTGTCGAGAATCTCTCTCATCGCTGTCACCGATTCCGCGACGACAGGAGAGTTCTGTGGACGATAGACAATCACTCCTGCTCGATCATCCGACAGATATTCCGACGCGACACGCTTCACCTCCGCCGCCGTCGCCGACAGGAATCGTGACTTGTAATCCTCGGCAATCTCCCAGCCGCCGAGCGATTCCCATTCGGCGTAATGATTCGCCTGTCCTTCCATCGTTTCCATTCGACGGATCCACCGCGACTCGAAAATTCGGCGAACACGCTCCATCTCCACTGCGGGAATTTTTTCTTCACGCAGCGCGCGCATCTGCGCCGCGATCGCTCCTGCTGCAGCCGCCGCATTCTCGGGATTCGATTCTGCGTGCACAGCGAACACACCCGTTTGTGTCGGTGTGTAGTTATGGGCGCTCACCGATGATGCGAGTTGTCTCTCGCGCAATGCTCTGTACAGCCGCGAAGCACGACCGCTGCCGAGTAGCGATGCGGCAACGTCGAGCACCGGAGTGTCTTCGTGCAACGTGCGTGGAGTGCGCCAGCCAAACACCACCTGCGTTTGCGCGATGTCGCCGGTAAGCTCGCGATATCGAAAATCATTGTGCGGAGGCTCGGTCGGTCCCGGATGTCGCACGGGCTCTGAATCTGCAAGTGATCCGTACAGCTCGGAAACGCGCGCCATGGTTGCATCCGAGTCCACGTCCCCGACAATCGTGAGAATCGTGTTCGATGGTCGATAGAAATTCTTGTAGAACGAGACGAGCTTCTCGCGGGTGAGTGCCCGGAGGCCAGTTTCCCTGCCGATCCGCCAGCGACGAATTCGATGCGCGTCGTGGATCAGCTCGTACAGGGTCTCCACTGCTAGCGCCTCTGGAGTGTCTGCTTTGCGCTTTGCTTCCTGGATGATCACCTCGAGCTCTTTGGCGAGCTCGCCCGCGTCGATCAACGAATTCGCATACGCGTCAGCCTGAATGTCGAGTCCCGCCAAAAAGCCCGACGCAGGAAGCACGGTGAAATACGTGGTATTGTCGTAAATCGTGTGGGCATTGAGATAACCGCCGCTCGCTTTCGTCTGCTTCGCGATTTCGCCCACTCCTCGGCGAGTTGTTCCCTTGAAGAACATGTGCTCGAGAACGTGAGCGATTCCGACGATGTCGTCTGTCTCGTCGAAATACCCGGCTTTCACGAGGGTGACGATCGACGCGACTGGAGCCGAGCGATCGACACGAACGAGAACGGTCAATCCGTTCGGAAGAACCGTTCGCTGAACCGAATTGGAATCGATGAGTGACGTTACCCTTTCGGCAGTCACCCGATTGGCCGCCGCCAGAGGACGATGAGGCCGGCGACGAAGCAGAGTGCACTATAGCCGAGAAGCCAAGCGACCGCTTTTGTGTCGGGAGTTCCGAAGTTCATGAGGTCAGTGAGCGCCGGACTCAGCTTGTGCAGCGGCGGCAACGCATCACGAATAACCATCCGCCAACCCGTGTCCTGTGCCCACAATCCGTTAGCGACCAGGGAGCCGAGATACACACCGGCAAGAATCGGCCAATCAAACCGAAACAGACTCGATATCAGAAACGCGATTCCGCCGAGCGAGAGATACACCAGAGCGCAAAACGTCAATGCTGGAACGAAATTGACAGGACGAACGACAATCGCGAAAACGCCGAACAGCAAAGCAAACGTCGCAACAAAACCGACGAGAGATATCACGAAGTATTGCGCGTAATACGCGGGGATGCTCACCGGCTTTGAAAAGAGAAAGCGGTAGTAGCCGAACTTCCGATCGGTTGAAATGAGTCCGTTGAGGCCGATAAACGCAGCGATGAATACAATCTGCGGCAGCGCCATTACGAGAATTCGTTTTGCGTTTGCCTCATCGATGTTCGAGCCCATCATCGCTCGCATCGGCGCGACGAATGTGAATCCGAGCAGCGTGCTGGTGATGAGAAGTGCGAGGCCGCGCTCACGAATGAAATCGCGCAGATGCCAGTATGCGTAACGCGTAAGATTCGATCCCATCACTCCGGCTCTCCCACCGCCTCGCGGAACTGCTGCTCCAGCACGGACCGCGCCGGAATCACTCCAGCAACAAGCACTCCTGCCCCAATCAATTTCCCCAGCGCCGAATTGAGATCGGCGATACTTGGAAATGTTATCTCGAATTCGCCGTCCCCCGAGTCGACCGCATTGGGGAACATCGCTTTGAGATGTTCCGCGCCGGAGGCGACACTGATTCGATATGTCCCGCCGGTGTCTGTCGCCTGATCGTAGCCGGTAGTGACGAGTCGTTGCAGCCGCCCGCGATCGATTATCGCGACACGATCGGCGAGACGCTGAAGCTCGTCGAGATTGTGCGACGCAATGATGATCGTCCGTCCCGGTCGCCGAAGTCCTTCGACGATTCCGCGAAATCGCTGAGTCCAGACAGGATCCAGCCCGTGCGTCGGCTCGTCCAGAATCATCACCTGCTCGTCTCGCAGCAACGCCTGCGCAACGCCGAGTCGCTGCAGATTTCCTTTGGATAGCGCCTTGATCTTTTTGTCCCGGTGCTCGGCGATTCCAAGCTCGTCGATCACCGCGTTCACTCGTCCGGTAATTTCGGCGGGCGGAATGTTTGCGAGAGTCGCAAAACGAACGAGCGCGTCGTTTGCTTTCCAGTTCGGATTGATCGTCATCAGCTCCGACAAGTAGCCGATGCCGTTTTTCTGGACGAACGCGCGGGGCTCGAGCCCCCGAATTCGCACCGTTCCACTCGTCGGTCGCAAATAGCCGAGAAGAAGCGACAGTAGAGTGCTCTTTCCGGCGCCATTTGGCCCTGCGATTCCGAACACTTCTCCTTCACCGACCTGCAACGAAAAATCTTCGACCGCCTTTACCGAGCGACCGAAGATTGAACGGTAAATTTTGGTGGCGTTGTTGAGTTCAATCACAAGGGCTGCGGCTGTTGCAGGCACGTGCTCCACACGCCATTCCCGGCGCGTGTGAGGAAGCGCTGCGCTTCCTCCATCCTGTTGAGACGTGCGAGTGCACAGCCAAGATACCCCTGCGAGGCGTTATCCGCAGGATTTACCTGGATCGCGCGGACGAAGAAGCGGCGCGACAATTCATAATCGCCCGTGGAAAAAAGTATCAATCCCATCTCTCTCAGCGCGGTCGCATTTTTCGCGTCGAGCCTGATCGCAGTTTCGGCCTCGCGTCGTGCGGTGTTGATGTCGCCGTCCTCGCGTGCCATTCGCGCAAGAAAAATATGGGGCGGCGCCAGGTTCGGATTGTCGCGCGCGAGACGCGCGAACTCGGCGCGCGCTGCTTCGCGCTTTCCGGTCTGCGACATCGTTATCGCTGCCGCGAGCTCCTTCGACGGATTGCTGCGACGCGAGAACATTATGAATCCGCCAATCGCGATGAGAACTATCACGACGATTGAAACGATGAACCAGAGATTCGCGGGGATTCGGTTGCCCATCGAGGCGTAGCCAGGCTGCGGCTCGGCAGGAGTGTACGTCGATGTGGGCGGTGTCACTGGCCCGGGTGCGGCGCGCGATCCGCCGGGGGCGTACGGAGAAGCTGGTGGCGCGTACTGCGAACCGGGCGGCGCGTACGGCGACGATGCGGCCGCTGCTCCGGCTGCGGCCGCCCCCGCTGCCGCGGCGTCGCCAGGACGAGACGGAAGTGGGGGCGGCTCTTTCTCCCCCGCCACCAGACCTTGTTCCAGCTGACGATATCCTTCGCGCACCACAGCGACATCGTTGTCGCTGGCTCGATAAGTCGTTCGGTTTGCGCGATCCCGCGCACCGAGAAATTCGAGAAGCGCGTACGCCTGTCCGAGTGAGATGAGCTCCTGCTGGCGTAGCTCGCGAATCAACGCTTGTCCACCAAGCGATGATCCGCCGGCGAGCGCACGGAGCGCGGTCTCGGTTCCCTGCCAGAGCTCGAGGATGTCAGCGGCGCGGTCCTCGCCGTCGCGGGAGCGATCCAGCTTCGCCGCGATGGGCTGCACGGATCTCAGCGCGGCTAGCGCCGACTGCTGGTTCGCGTTCATCTGACTATTCGCAGAAGTCCGGCATCGGCACTTCCGCGAATGAAGCTCTCCGCGTCTTCGGTGGGAATTGTGCAGCCGGTGAGCGAATAGCCGCGGCGAGCCTCATTCAACATGAAGTCCTTGATTGTCCCGGCCGACGTTTCACCACGCGACTCACGCAATTTTTGCAAGATCTCCTCCCAGGTCCCCTCGAACGAGCGGTCTTCATCGATCGTTACGCAGTGCGCCACCGGCGCATGCTCCGCCCGCTTGTCCTTTGCGAGACTGCTGAGCAACACGCCGAATAGCTCGAGCTGACCCTTGGCGTCGTTGTCCGCTGACTCCGCCGCCTTTGCCTCGATCTCGGCGAGCATCTCGTCGATGTCATCGGGCTCGCCGGCCAATTCGGCCAGACGCTCTTCCCAGGGCTTTAGCTCCGGGTCGTTGTCTCGCAAACGGTAGACCATCTTCTTCAATTCGATCAGCCTCCAGATGCCAAGCTCGTCCCAATGGTCATCCGGCTCGGAGCGATCGAGGTGGTAAAGAGCCGCCTCATAGTCTCCGCGGTCGTAATAAATGTTTCCGAGGTAAATCCGGGCTTCGGTATGGTCCTCGTCGATTTTGAGGGCACGCTTTAGCGTCGCGATAGCCGACTCATCGTCGCCCGAACGATGCTGTGCGTAGCCGATGCAGGACACCGCTTCGGCCGAATCCGGTGTTTGGCGCGCGGCAATCTCGAAGTACTCGCGCGATTCATCGATGAGGCCTTCACGGAAAAGAGCGCGGCCGATCTGGAGCATCAGCTCGACATCATCCTCGTAGCCAAGCTCGAGCGTGTGATGAAAGCTCTTCAGCGCCTGGGTTTGCTGTCCGAATTTGAGAAGTGTCTCACCGAGTCCGGCGAGAGCGTCCTCGTGCTCGGGGTCGAGGACAAGGGCTTCCTCGAAGCTTCGCCGAGCCCACGCATATTCCTCGCGAGCGTGATACGCGTAACCGACGCCAATGTGCAGCTCTACCGCGTTAGGATAGAGCGCGAGCCCCTCTCGAAGTACGTCCAACGCTTCGTCGTACTGGCCTTCATTGTACAACTGATGCGCTCTTTCATCATACTCCTCGGAACTCAGAAACGGGGTAGCCATGGCGTTTCGTTACCTCCGACTGATCGAGTTGCCGTATTGTACAATCGAAACGAGGAAATGTTCAAGAACAAAATGCGAATGAGCGGTCGAGCGATTGAGCGATAGGGCGATTGACCGATAGGGAGATAGAGCGAAAGAGCGATTTGACGATGATGTCGCTTATCTCTCATCGCTTTTGTCGCTCGACCGCTCAATCGCCCAATCGCTTTTCCCCCAATCACGTCACAACGGCTGAACGTTCCGTAAACCGATGCCATACTTCGGTGTCCAGAATTTCACCGATCGACTCGATGACTGATTCCACCTCGTCGTCCAGCGTGAAGAAATGCGGGGCAACACGGATACCCGCCCCAACACGATAGTCGACGAGGATATCTCTGGAGAGCAACTCTTGTGCAACCTCGTATCCGTGGTCCACGTCGATTGCTACTGTTCCTCCCCGCCGCGCCGGATTCAGGGGCGCATGAATGCGGTAACCGCAATCCGTAGCCAGCTCGATTAGCCGGCTCGTTTGTCTCGTGCTTTTTGCACGAATCCGATCCATGCCGGCGCGGTTGAGGATTCGCGGTCCTTCCGCCGCTGCGTAGAGAGCTGGAATCACCGGCGTGCCGTTCAACCAGCGGAAAGCGCCGGTGGTGTATTCCATTCTCTCCTCGAAGGCGAATGGGCGCGCGTGCGCCTGCCAGCCTGTGATCGCGGGAGCGAGCTCGTCGCGAACGCGAGGCGAGACGTAGAGGAAACAGCCGCCCGGTCCGCCGCAAAGCCATTTCAAAACTCCGCCGGTGAGAAAATCAACGCGACTTTTTTTCACGTCGACCGGGATGATCCCCACCGAATGAAATGCGTCGAGTGAAACCAGCGCTCCAAAGTCGTGAGCGCGACGACAGATCGCGTCCGCGTCATTGATGAATGCAGATTTGAATAGAACGTGCGATACGGCGACGAGCTTCGTCCTCTCGTCTATCGCCGCGAGAAGTTTTTCCTCGTCGATCGAGATCCCATCTTCCGATTCGACAACGACAATACGCGCGCCGAATTTCTGCGCGAGCTCCTCGTACGCGTATCTCACCGAGGGAAAATCGAGCGACGTCATGACGATCGTGTTGCGCTCGCCGGAGAAATCGATCGCCGAAGCAACAGCCGACTGTGCGATCGTGACGTTCGGCATCATCACTACTTCGCCGGGATCAGCATTTATCAGCGGAGCGATTTCGTTGCCGACATTCACCGGCATCTCCCACCACCCGCGATTCCACGCCTTTACGCCGAGGTCGCCCCAATCTCGCGCGTACTCCGCGAGTTTTTCCGGAACGGTCCTCGGCATCGGACCAAGCGAATTCGAGACGAGGTAAGTCGTCTTCTCCAGGATCGGAAATTCTTCCCGGAATTCGAGCAGCTTGTCGGTGGTCAATTTATCGGCGCTGTGCGTCGCGGATTGCCTTGAACTCCGCGTCGGCATTCCACGTCGGAACCGATGGAGAGTTCGCGAGCATTCTACCGAATCGCTCAACTATTTCCGAAAGCTGAACTGCACCGGATAGATCGAAGTCGGGTTTGTACTCATCGGAAGGCTGGTGATACCTGTGCGCCGTATAGTCCTCATCCCGCTGCAGTCCCCATTCTTTGCTTCGGCCGATGAAATCGGTTCCTCGCCCGATTGAAATCGAGGGGACTCCAACCTTCGCGAGAGAGAAATGATCGGAGCGATAAAACAGTCCGCGCTCGGGATGCGCCTCTGGAGTGATTCGCATTCCGTCGGGGCGGATCATTGCCGCGAGCGACGACCCAAGCGAGCTCTTGTTCACTCCGAGCACGTTCAGATCGCGCACGCGACCCAGGATGTTGCCGCCATCGACGTTCAAATTCGCGATGATGCTGCGAACCGGAACCGTTGGATGCGCGCCGTAATATTCAGAGCCGAGGAGGCCAGATTCCTCGGCGGTGACAAAGAGAAAAATCTGCGATCGCTTCGGCTTCGGCGACTGGGCTGCTGAATGCGCCACAGCCAGAATATCCGCGACGCCGGATGCGTTGTCGGATGCGCCATTGTAAATCGAATCGCCCTTCGCATCCGGAGGACCGATGCCGAGGTGATCCCAATGCGCGCTGTAGACAACGTATTCGTCACGCAGCTTCGGATCGCTCCCACGAACAACGCCGACAACGTTCTCTGATTGCATTCGCTTGACGCTGTTGTTGAAATGCGCGTCGATCGTGATGCCGGTCGGGATCGGCTTGAAGTCGCGAGATTCTGCCTGCTTTCGGAGTTGAGCGAGGTGGAGTCCCGCTTGTGCGAGGAGTGAAGTTGCCGCGTCGTTCGTGATCCAGCCACGAACTGCAATTGGCGGAGGCAGTTTTGGATCGCGAGGAAGAATCCGGTGATCCGTAGAGTTCGACGTGACGACGACCTGCCACGGATATCCCGCCGCATCCGTTGTGTGCACGACCAGCATTCCAGCCGCACCCTGACGCTCGGCCTCCTCGTATTTGTATGTCCAACGACCGTAGTAGGTCATCGCCTTGCCGCCGAAAAGATTCGGCTCGCTCGGCGGCGCGGGCGGATCGTTCACGAGAACGAGTAGAATTTTTCCCTTGAGGTCCGCGCCCTTGAAATCATCCCACTTGTATTCCGGCGCTTTTGCGCCGTAGCCGACAAAAACGAGCTCACCTTTTGCCGCGCTCGATGTCGACGGACCGCCCGCCCACACGACTACATCGTCGGTGAATTTCAGATTGGCGTTCGCCTTGCCTGATGCAGTGACGCTGATCGTCGAGGGATTCGAGCGCACGACATCGATCGGGACAGGTTGGAAATACGACCCGTTGACACCCGGCTCGACGCCGAATGTCTCCAGCTGAGATGCGATGTACTCGGCGGCAAGTCTGCCACCTCGGGTGGCAGGAGCGCGGCCCTCGAGAAGATCCGACGAGAGAAAACGAAGGTGGGCGTCGATCTCATGAGAATCGATTTGTTTTACCTGCGCGCCGGCAGGCATTGCGACAATAGCGGCGAGTAATACGTAATTAGTCAAAGACTTCATTTTGTCGGTTTAACGATGGTGAATGTTCGCTGATAAAATTATAGCGTGTTGAACAAACCCCGGGACTCGGCCAAGCGAAAGCAGAAGAGACCGCGAAAGCGACGCATTGCGCTTGTGCTTGGAGGTGGCGGACTAAAAGGGTTCGCACACATCGGAGTGCTGCGCGCACTCGAGGAGCGAAAGATCACGCCGACGGTGTACGCGGGAACGAGTATCGGCGCGATGATCGCTTCCGCTGCGGCGGGAGGAATGCCGATTCCGGAAATGGCGGAGCATGCGCTTGCGCTGAGGAAGCGAGATCTGTTTCGCATCAACCGGATCGGCATGGTTCTCAACCGGTTACAGCTTCCTGCGATCTATCTCGACGGGCCATTGAAGGAGATCTGCGCGAGGATCTCCCCCAAGGGGACGTTCAATGACCTGAAGGCGACTCTACTTGTGAACACGGTTGACCTTCAACGCGGAACGCAGCTCGTGTGGGGCTTGCCGGGTCTGAAGCACGTCTCGATTGCCGACGCCGTCTACGCGTCATGCGCGCTGCCTGGCTTTTTTCCGCCTGGATTGATCGACGAGCGAGTGTGCGTCGATGGCGGCGTAGTTGATAATCTGCCGGTCACGATCGCGGGGCGTGGAATGGATGCGGTGATCGCTGTAGACACGGGAACGAGCGCTCTCCTCACTGACAAGGAAATACAGACGCACGGTTTCAGTGCGATTTATATGAGGGCGGCAACGACGATGATGCATGCCCTTCAGCTCTCGCCACTGGAGCATTGGGCCGGTCCGCCGATGACACTGATACGTCCGAAGGTCCAGCACATCGGATGGTTCAACTTCTCGCAAGCGCAGGAAGTAATCGATGCGGGTTATCGCGCGGCGAGCGATGCGCTGGACAATTTTGACCAGTGCTTCGAGGCGGAAACTGGAATTTTCCCTCGCCGCGCAATGCGCGTCACGGTGAATCGCGACAAATGCATTGGCTGCACGCTCTGCGCTGCGATGGCACCACAGGTCATGGCGATGGACAAATTCGGAAAAGCGTACCCATGGACGTCAGAGGTCGAGTGGTCGCCCGCGGATGGCGATTTCGTTCAGCATTGTCCGACGTACGCGATCGAAGTCAGTCCAGTTGGTGCTCAGACCGAGAACCAGCCGGAAGCGCTCGACTCTCCCGCTGCATAAAAACGCGAGACTGCTTGCCCGCATCGATCTCAGTTACTGGCGTTGAGCCGACCCAAGTTTTTGGTGAGCCAGTTGGGTATGACGATGGCACCCGATGGCGGAGCTGCGATTCCGCTACTCACACTGCGCAGAAAGAGGAAACGACGGTCATCCGGGCTGACGTCAAACACGCGGTCCACTGGACTTGTGAGACCGCCAGCTGGAGTCTTGAATAGTGTGTGCGCAGTACCCGTTGCGAAGGCTGAACCGGCATTGATCGGCACTGCTACGAAGTTTTCAGCGGGATCTATGTAAAAAAGCTCCCGCCCGCTGTGCGCCCAGACCGGAGACTGACCGCCACTGCTCGAAACCTGCCAGCGTCCGGAACTCACGTCGGGAAAGGGA
>JBHELX010000019.1:0-13944 GCA_046262875.1 Gemmatimonadaceae bacterium
AACTGATTTCACTGGTAAAGAACGGATGCGCCGAGAGGGGCGACGCGAGAGTAGACTCGGCCCATGCCCGCAACTGCCGTCGCCCCGCGTGATCAATGGATGCTTCCGATTCTCGAGGAGTTTCTCTCGCGCTCGGATGTCGCCAGGATCGAGGAAGCTGTTTGCGACAGTTATTGGGAGACCGCCGTCGCAACTGGGTGCGTCAGCGACGATGATTTGCTCTCGATCATTTCCCGCCGCGCGCATACGCGAATTGCCGACGATCTTTTTGTAGATCCTGCCGCGATCGACGTTGTACCCGAGACACTCGCGCGACGATACCACATTCTTCCGCTCGACGCATCGACGTCGCGTCTCGAGATTGCGACAGCGAATCCATATGACGCGGATTGCGAGCGCACACTCGGGTTTTGGTCCGGTCGCGCCGTCGGAATCTCTTTAGCACCGCCTCTTTTGATCGCCGAGCGAATCGAGCAAGCGTACGGGAAGTCGCGCAAGGAGCGTGGTTTTTCGCTCGATAATCGGGCGCCTCCGAGCACTGATGCGACAACTGAAGTCAGCTACGACGGCGAGCCAATTACTCAAGCGGGTGAGCCGGTCATTCGTCTCGTCGATCGGATTGTCGCCGGCGGAATCGGCGAGCGCGCAAGCGACATCCATCTCGAGCCGGCCGAGCGCGGCTTGGCGGTTCGATATCGCATCGATGGTCTGTTGCGACAAATCATGGTTCTCCCAAGCGCTGTCGGTGTGCCTCTTGTCTCGCGAATAAAGATCATGGCTGGGATGGACATCGCTGATCGCCTCCGCCCGCAGGGAGGCCATGCGACCGTAACGGTTGATGGTGCGCGAGTCGATCTTCGCGTTTCAACTCTGCCTGCGTCTCACGGCGAGAAAGTTGTGATTCGCATACTCGATACGCGCGCTGCCGTCCGCTCGCTCGAAGGACTCGGTCTCGATTCAGTCGACGCTCCGCGAATGAAGAGACTTCTCGAGGTGCGCGAGGGCCTCGTGCTCGTCACGGGGCCAACCGGCTCGGGAAAAACGACGACGCTCTATGCCGCGTTGCTCGAGATCCAACGGCGAGGAGTGAATGTCATTACCGTCGAGGATCCAGTTGAATATCGAATTCCCGGAATCGTGCAGGTGCAAATCAATGAGAAGGCCGGGCTTACTTTCGCATCAGCGCTGCGCTCTATTCTGCGTCAGGATCCTGATGTTGTCCTAATCGGTGAAATCCGCGATCGCGAAACTGCGTCTATCGCAATTCAAGCTGCGCTGACGGGTCATCTCGTATTTGCAACGCTGCACACCAACGATGCGTGCAGCTCCATCACTCGACTTACTGATCTCGGTGTCGATTGCGCAAAACTCGCCGGAGCTCTCAAAGGAGTTGTTGCGCAGCGGCTGATACGAAAGTTGTGCAGCGACTGCCGAGTTGTCGCGAACGCGGGTGCTCCGCTTCGATTGCGCGCGACGGTTCCGGAAAACGCCATGGTGTACGCCCCGGTCGGTTGCGAGGCGTGTGCAATGTCGGGATATCGCGGCCGCCTCGCGGTTACAGAAATAGCAATTCCAGATGCCGAGCTCGAGCGTGCAATCGCGTCAGGATCAACGCTCGAAACACTCGTCGCGGCAGCGCGTCGCGAGGGTTCTCGGTCATTATGGGATTCCGGAGTCACCCGACTCCTCGCAGGTGATACCAGCGGCGATGAGCTAATGAGAGTTCTCGAACAGGAGACGGTCGCGCCGTCTGACGGAGATCCAAAGTCCGTCGATAATCTTTGGAGCCTCTTCGATACTCCCGGCAGTAACGCGTCGCTGTATGATTCAGCCCATGATCGAGCGCGTTTTCCCGAGAATCTGAGTCAGGTGACCTCAGTCGTCCCAGGTGTGGTAGATGTTTATGTGATCAGACCATTGCCCGAAGGCTGGCGCGTACTTGTTGTCCGTCGAGCAATGGATACGCGGTGTCCGGGCGCATGGGAAACGGTGCACGGCCGAATCGAAGGTGAGGAACGACCCGAGGCCGCGGCGAGACGTGAGGTGAAAGAGGAAACTGGACTCGATCTCGAGCGACTCTACAACGTCACTGTTCAGCCTTTCTATCTGCATATGTATGAGACAGTGCAGCTCGCTGTCGTGTTCGCAGCTTTCGTTGCAGAACCGGCGGAAGTAACGCTCGGCGAAGAGCATCAGGAGTATGTGTGGTTGTCGGTCGAAGAGGCCGATGCGCGCTTTGTCTGGCCGCGCGAGCGTGAAGCGTTGCACCACATTCGTCAATTGCTCGCGAGCGGCGACGCAGGACCAGTAGAGGACGTTCTCAGAGTTTACTGATCAATCGAGCTGAAGTCGGTATCCGCTTTTTCGAACTGTGAGAATGTGCTGCGGCTCAGCTGGATCTACCTCGAGCTTTCGCCGCAGCTCGCCAATGTGCGTGTCGACGGTTCTGCTCACGACGTCTGCGCCATATCCCCATACCTCGCGCAACAGCTCGATTCTCCCCGCAACACTGCCTCTTCGACGAAAAAGAGCGAGTAACAGATCATATTCTTTGGGGCGCAAATTGACCGGTGCCCCGTCGACAAAAACGTCGTGCGTTCCAGGGACGACCTCGACACTTCCAAACTTGAACGGCGGCTCGGTTCGCTCGATGCGATCGCGCGCTGTCTTTGCGCGTCGCAATAAAGCGTGGACGCGTCCAATCAGCTCGAGAAGACCAAACGGCTTAGTCACGTAATCGTCAGCGCCTTCCCGGAATCCGCGCACTTTGTCTTTCTCTTCGGTGCGCGCCGTTAGAATCAGAACTGGGACGTCATCTCCATTGTCGCGTAGCGTGCTCAGTACGCGATAGCCGTCCATTCCCGGCAGCATCAGATCGAGAATCAAAAGATCGGGTCGCGATGCGCGCAAACGCTCGAGGCCGCGCGTCCCGTCGTGTGAGATCTCCACCGCGAATCCTTCGATCTCGAGATTGTTCGCGAGGCCACGTGCGAGATCGTCGTTGTCCTCGACGATTAGAATGCGACTCGTCACGCCACAGCTGACGGAGCAGTATCGGCAATGCCATCTGCATCGGCGCAAGGCAGCTCGACGACAAACCGCGAGCCGCCCCCGCCAGGCGCAGTTTCCACCCAGGCTTTTCCAGAATGACGCGTTGCAAGCTCGCGCACCACGGCGAGTCCGAGTCCGCACCCGGTTGCCGGATGATGCGACGATTCACCCCGAACGAAGGGCGCCCAGATGTCGACCCGGCTCCGTCCAAAGATTCCGGGCCCTTCATCGTCAACCGAGATTCGCGCCACGCTCGATTGCTCCGCAGATAGAGTGACCGTAATTGTTTGCTCGCGAGGCCCGTACTTGAGCGCGTTGTCGAGAAGATTGAGAACCATCTGGCGCACTGCAGATCGATCGACGACGGCGGCCGAATTCTCATCGAGATCCGCGACAATGTTTACCCCCCGCGTCTGGGCGAGCGGCTCGAATCCGGCGATCACTTCGCGCAATGCCGGTGCAAGTTCAACCCGCTCGGGTGACAAACCAACGACTGGCCTTTCCGCTCTTGAGAATTGAAGAGTGTTTTCGACGAGCTGCATCAATCGGCGAGCTTCGCGAACTATTACTTCGGCCGCGCGAACGCGCTCGGTTTCCGAACGCGTTCGTCCAAGCGTCAGCGTTTCGCCGAACAACATTATTTGCGCGAGTGGCGTGCGCAGCTCATGCGATACACTCGCAGTGAAGTCGGCTCGCAACCGCGCGAGTTCGTGCTCGCGCTGCAGGTTTCGGAGAATAATTGCCGTGAGCAATCCAGTCAGGAGAAGAAGGCCTACCCAGACGGGTACTCGCGCCGATGGAATCAATCCTTTTCCCAGGCGCGCAACCGCATCGGGACGCAACGCGACTCTTACTCGCAATCCCCCGGCGGCTCGCGCAAGCGACGCGGTATCCGAGCGAAGCGCCGCAGACCAGCCACTCGACCGATAAACCTCGTGGCCATCCGGCGTCGATACGAGGGCCGTGAGCAGCGAGTCGATTGGCAAACCTCGCGTGATCGCCAGCGGAAGAATTTGGGGATGTCTCCAAAGCTGATTGATGAGACTTCTCGCATACACATCCGGCTCTGCGACAAATCCGAATGCGCCGACCGTCGCGCCCGACGAATCACGTTGCGGTGCGACACCGACAACGCGCGAAGAATCACCAATTCGCGCAAAGATCAAAGTAAAATTCAACCCCGTCGGCAGGGCATGACTTTCAACTGAATTGATCACGTCCTGCCGCACGCTTCCCGACGGAGTTACAACAATCTCGGTGTTCGCGAACGACCCAACCTTCGCCGACGCAAAACCGGATGTTGCACCCTCAGCCGCTCTCGGCGGCGGAATGATCGTGATGTCACCCGTTCGCGAGTCGAGACGAAAGTAGTAGCTCGCCGGAACGGGCAGTGCGCAATCGCATGTCTCCAGATAGCGAATGCCTTCCTCGAATGTGGAAGCAGGAAGAAGCGCTGCGTTCACAGGAATGCGAGCGCCGACGACTCCGCGAAAGAGAGTCGCGAGCGAAGCAGTGACTGTCGCATCGGCGATGCGCGCAGTACTCCACGTCGCGTAAGCAGCATAGTCCTGCAAGCCGCGCTCGGCGATTTCGCGACGCGAGCGACCCGTGCTCCACGCTTCGTAAACGAGCAGCCCCGCAATACAAAAGACGATTACGAGAAGCCCCGCGAGCGCAGGAATGCCGGTGGCTGGCGCATTTGATCGTGACCGTGCCATGAGAAAAAGCTAGCGTCGCGCCCCGAAAATCACGACAACCACGAGGGCTGGAGAAGGCTCTGACAATTCTCTGACAATGCTCCGATTCGAGGGTGAATGTGTATCCCGACGCGGTAGGATCATCCGCGAATCACACGTGAGCGCTTGGGTGCACGAACTGCACGTCGGCTGATGCGGCGGGCATCGACGATTACACATTCATGAACGATCTGACCAAGCGCCTCGTTCAGAAGTATTCGGTTGACGCCGCCAAAGATTTTCACTACGCGAGCCCAGAGCAAACGGATCGATCGCAGTTACCGCGATTCGTCCGTCGCGAACGGCCTCTGCATGCCGCCTCCCATACAGGAAGTAGATAGACAGGCCGATCACCAGCCAGATCACGAGTCTCACCCAGGTTTGAATCGGCAGGGACGCCATTTGCGCCAGACAAAACAGCGTCGCGAGTATCGGTACCCACGGTAGCCATGGCGTTCTGAATGGCCGCTCGAGCTCCGGCGAAGTTTTCCGAAGAATCAAAATCCCCAGGGAAACGAGTACGAACGCGAGCAAGGTTCCCATGCTTACCAGGATGCTGAGCACATTGATCGGTAAAAGCGCTGCGGCAATCGCAACGACAGAACCAGTGAGCATCGTACTGATGTGCGGCGTTCGGAATGTCGGATGGACGCGCTGAAAAACTGTGGGCAGTAATCCGTCGCGACTCATCGAAAAGAAAATTCTCGTTTGTCCGATCAGTGTAACGAGCATAGTGCTGAACAATCCAAAAAGAGCGCTGACCTTGATAACCGGACTGAACCAGCGTAAGCCCGTTGCATCGATGCCGACGGCGAGAGGGTCCGCGACGTTGAGCTTCGGGTACGCAACGATCCCCATCAGCACGATCGCGACTGCGATGTAGAGAACTGTACAGATGACGAGCGACGCGAGAATTCCGATCGGCATGTCGCGTTGCGGATTCTTCGCTTCCTGTGCCGCCGTTGAAACTGCGTCGAATCCGATGTAAGCGAAGAACATCACACCCGCGCCGCGAAGAACTCCGCTCCACCCGAAATGTCCGAATGACCCGGTGTTCGGTGGAATGAACGGCTTGAGGTTGTTGGCGTTCACATACGCAGCTCCCGCGACAACGAAAATCACCAACACGAAGAACTTGATAATTACGAGTGCCGTGTTCGTATTCGCGGATTGCTTGATGCCAATGATGAGGAGTGCCGAGACAACAAGAACGATGATCGCTGCGGGAAGATTGATCATCCCGTGCCCGGCAGCGACGCCGGCGATCGTAACCGTTTCACCAGGCGCGCCGGATAGCGCCGCCGGAAGTCTAAGGCCCGCATCCGCGAGGAGACTTCGAAAGTATCCGGACCATCCAACCGCCACCGTTGCGGTTGCAAGCGCGTACTCGAGAATGAGATCCCACCCGATGATCCACGCGAGCAGCTCGCCCATCGTAGCGTATGCGTAGGTGTACGCACTGCCCGCCACCGGAATCATCGCCGCGAATTCTGCGTAGCACAGTCCGGCAAATGCACAGCCGACGCCGGCGATGATCATCGAGACTATCAGGGCGGGCCCGGCATTCTGCGACGCCGCAGTGCCGGTCAAAACGAAAATGCCCGTTCCGATAATCGACCCGATACCAAGGGTCGTGAGATTCAGCGGGCCGAGTGCTCGCCGCAGCGTGTTGCTCTCGGCATCGGCGCGAAGAGCATCGATCGATTTTGTAGTGAAGAGCCCCATACGCCGCAATCTTTGCGGCACATTCGGACTGGGCTACGGGCGCGCTGTCAGAATCATGTCAGAAACGCGATCGGAGTGGTTGAGCGATAGAGCGGTAGAGAGATGAAGCGAGAGAGCGATAAAGCGATAGACCCGCAGAGCGATTGTCGAATTTTGCATCGCAAATCGCTGATCGCTAATCGCTCAATCACCGATCGCTCAATCACCCATCGCTCAATCGCTCAGTCGCTCAGTCGCTTAGTCGCTTAGTTGGATCGTCGCTCTCTGATCGAGGTGAACCTGGTTGCGCTCTCGGGCGCATTCGGTTTCACGCGAACGCTTCTCGCGGGAATTCCGACATACACGTGGTATGGACGCACGTCTTTTGTCGCGACCGCCATCGCGCCGACCATTGCTTCCTCACCGACGTGAACGCCGGCAAGCACCGTCGCGTGGTAGGTGATGCGAACGCCATCATCGAGGCGAGTCGTTGCGTCGGTGACGTCTTTCTGATCCACAATGCTGTGTGTGTGACTGTAGATGTTCGCGTAATCACTCACCGATACACGGTTGCCCATCACGATTCCACCGCGATCGTCCAGCAATACATGGCGATGAATCACGCAGTCGTTACCGACTTCCATGTTGTATCCGAACGAAAACTCGACGTGTTGGAACGCTTTGAAATTCGCGCCGCATCGCTTGAAGATGTGCGATGCGAGCAATCGCCTGAGCTCGACGCCAAGCTGCACGTTTTGTCCGCCGAGTACGGTCCGATCGAACGAGTACCAAAGCCATAGCAGTGGCTTGACTGTTTGAAATCGCTCATCGTCGCACTCGGCGTAATACTCCGGCTCGAGCGTGATATTGCGTGGATCGAGTGCGTCGAGTGCGAGGCGCGTGGCATGAGCCAGCTTCGCATCGGCAACCGCTGTCTCCCAATTCGCAGCGTACCCGGGGTACGCGATCTCGCACAACGTCTGTCGGCACAGCAGGGCACGATCACATGCTGGATCGGCAAGGCGCGATTTGATTTGCTCGAGCCATTCGGTTGCTATCGAAGCGTTCGGGCGTTCAGCGAGCCGCCGCAGAGGGAGAATTGCCATTCTGAAATATTACTCCGCCCTGTATAAGGAAGCGACCATGAAGAACACGAAGCACACGAAGAAAACCAAAAACTACGGTTTCTTTTCTTAGCTGGGACTACGCCTCACGCGATAAAGCACTCTAATCGCGAGGCGTGTTCAATTGGAAGAAATTCGTGTAGTTCTTCGTGCGCTTCGTGTTCTTCGTGGTCGCTTCCCTAGGGCGTCAGCGCGAACCGCCAGTCGCCCTCGCCCGAACGAGCGCCCTTTCACGCTCGATTCGCTGAAGCGTTTGCTCCCACGTCGCGTCGCGCTCGCCCTGGAATGTCACCACCAATGGATGATCGACGTCGATGTCGCCAGGGTAGAGATAAACTGCGCTTTGAGTTTCGCGCTGGCTCAGCCGCTGTTCACCAAAGCCAGTCGTTAAGGGAAGAACGTCGATGGGCCGAAAGTCCTGGCCGGCGCTCGAAATCACCAGATCCATCGGACTGAATCGCACCTCGGGTTGCAATCCGTAGAACGACACATACCAGACTGCCGGTCTCCGACCACCAGAACGTCGGGTGATTCGGTCAATGGCGGTTCGGTCGCTTTCCTCGAGGTCACGCAATGCGCGATAAGAATCCGGGGTCAACAACCGAATGACATTCTCGTCGAGAGGAATCGCTCGCACGATCAACCCCTGAGGCTCGAGGCGAATCGCAATGTCATCCTGCCTGAGCGATCCGTAACCGGCGGGGACCGAAACTCTAGCAGTGGTATCTTCCGCGCCGGGCGAAGGCTCGACGGCCGACGGCGCCCCACTGGAGGTAGATGGCGGCGCGCAAGACACCATTAGAACACAGCCGATACAGGCAACTGCGGCGAAATAGCTATTACGCATCGCGCGGTGAGGTCAAGGCAGAGACAATCGCGCCGGCCAGCTCGTCACGGCCTTCGCCGGTCGTCGCACTGAACGAGATTGTCTGCTCCGGATCAAGTCCGAGCCCCAACGAAATCCTGCGAACCCGCTCGGCACCGGCTTTTTTCGAGAGTTTGTCGCTTTTTGTCAGCACTACAACCGTGGGCATCTCGAGCTCCGAAAGCAGGTCGAGCATCGCCACGTCATCATCGCTCGGCTCGTGCCTCATGTCCAGCAGCTGTACTACACCTGCGAGCTGCGGAGTCTTCGTGAGATACCCTTCAATAAGCGGACGCCATTCGGCTTTGCGCGCCTTCGAAACGCGCGCGTATCCGTAACCGGGCAAGTCGGCAAGAATGAACTGATCGTTTACGCGAAAGAAATTGATCTCTCGTGTTCGCCCCGGAGTGCGGCTTACGCGAGCCAGGCTACGTCGTCCGACGAGTCGGTTAAGGAGCGAAGATTTTCCGACGTTCGAGCGACCAGCGAATGCGATTTCCGGAAGGTTGCCCTCGGGTCGCCATCCTCCAACGGAGGCAAGCCCACCAATGAACTCGAGCTTCCGGATGACAAGCGGATTGTCTCCGGACCGCTCGGACATTAGTGAGTCAAGTCGGGGCGAATCGAATCAGCGACGCCTGCGTCGGGTTGAACCGGCAGGCTTTTCGCCGCCGCGGCTGCCGCGCGCCGCGCCGCACGACTCGCTCCGACCTTCAATACGTCGCCTCGCAACGCAATCGTGAGAACTTCGTCCATCGTCTTCACCGGATGGAACCTCACAGAGTCGCGGACTTCCTCGGGAAGATCTTCGACGTCGCGCGAGTTGCCGTACGGTATGATCACGTCGCTGATTTTGTTGCGATGGGCCGCAACCGATTTTTCCTTCAATCCACCAATCGGCAAGACGCGTCCGCGCAGAGTTATCTCGCCGGTCATAGCGACATCGCCGCGCACGGGCACGCCGGTTAGCGCACTGATAACACCGGTGGCGATCGCGATTCCTGCCGATGGTCCATCCTTGGGCGTTGCACCCGCGGGCATGTGAATGTGGATGTCGCGATTCCTGTAGAAATCGCCGTCGAGTCCAAGTGCGTTAGCGCGCGTTCGCGCGTAGCTGAGCGCCGCGCTCGCGGATTCCTTCATCACGTCGCCAAGCGTACCGGTGAGCTGGACCTTGCCGCGTCCTTTCACGACTGAGATCTCTACCTCGAGAACTTCTCCACCCGCGCTCGTGTACGCGAGCCCCGACGCAACTCCCACTTTATCTTCGAGCGAGGCATCGTCAGGATCGTACGGCGGCGATCCGAGCAGCTCGCGCAAATCATCGGTAGTCACAGTCTGCTTCACTTCAGCGGGAACGTTTTCAGCCTGTCGCCTCGCGAGTTTTCGAGCGACACGCGCGATGCGCCGCTCGAGCTCCCGCACTCCAGCCTCGCGTGTGTAGCCGCGCAAAATTGTCGGGAGAACATCGGACTCCCACACGATATCTTCGTTCGAAAGCCCATTCGCCTTGATCTGACGCGGAATCAGAAATTGCCGGGCGATTGCCATCTTCTCGTGATCGAGATATCCGGGCAGACGAATGATCTCCATCCTGTCACGCAGCGGCTCCGGAATTCCATTCAGTGTATTCGCAGTCGTAATGAACAAAACCTGCGAGAGGTCGTAGTCGACCTCGAGATAGTTGTCGTTGAATGTTGTGTTCTGCTCGGGATCCAGAACTTCGAGCAGCGCAGCTGCCGGATCGCCGCGATAATCCTGTCCGAGCTTGTCCACTTCGTCGAGGAGAATCACCGGATTAACCACCTCTGCGCGACGCATCGCCTGAATGATTCGTCCCGGCATCGATCCGATATACGTGCGCCGGTGTCCTCGAATCTCGGCTTCATCACGAACGCCACCCAGCGCCATACGAATGAATCTGCGTCCAAGCGCGCGAGCGATCGATCGTCCGAGCGACGTCTTTCCAACGCCTGGTGGTCCGACAAAGCACAGTATCTGACCTTCGATATGGCCAACCAGAGAAAGCACCGCGATGAAATCGAGGATGCGCTCTTTCACCTCTTCGAGACCGTAATGATCCTCGTCGAGTATCTGGCGGGCGTGCGAAACGTCAAGCACGTCATCGCTTCGCTCGTTCCACGGAATTCCGATTATCCAATCGATGAAGTTCCTCGAGACCGTGAATTCGGGCGACATCGGTGACATACGTCGCAACTTTCTCAGCTCGCGAAGCGCGCGCGATTTCACCAGCTCAGGGAGCGCTTTCTTGTTGACCTGGCCCTCGAGGTCGGCGTAATCATCGCCGTCCTCTTCGCCGAGTTCCTTGTGAATGGCGCGAAGTTGTTCCTGCAGATAAAACTCGCGCTGATTCTGAAAGAGAGCACCGCGAACGTCATCGTCGATTTTTCTCTCGAGCTTGAGCAGCTCGCCTTCGCTGGCAAGCGTGTCGGCCAGAGATTCGAGAAGACTCTTGAGCGATCGCGACTCGAGCAGCTGCTGTCTGAGGTCGAACTTGACTGCGATATGCGCAGCCACTCCCCAGGCCTGCCTCTCCTCGGACTCGGTGCTTTGAATCAGCCCGACGACCTCAGATGGAATCCGGCGATGAAGCGCGACGTATTCCTCGAACAGCGAAAGCACGCGATTCGCGAGCGCTCGCGTCTCGGCCGCCGAAACAGGCTCAGCCCATTCGACGGGTTGCGCATTCGCGCGAATGAACGGTCCCGTTGCGGTGTAGCGAGTTACTTTCGCTCGCGCGAATCCCTCGACGAGTACGCGAGTGCTTCCGTTCGGAAGTCGGACCACCTGCAACACTCGTCCGAGCACGCCGACGCGGTGAAGATCCGCGGCGCCGGGCTCCTGAGTTTCGCCTTCTTTCTGGGCGACGAGAAGAATCAGCTTGTCGGCTTCGACAGCTGCGTCGATCGCGGCCAGAGAAGCCGGGCGACCAACGAGCAACGGAATCACGACATATGGAAATACGACGACGTCACGGAGCGGAAGAACGGGAATGCGCTCTTCCGCGCGGACGGTCTCGCCGTCCCGGAGATATTCCTGCGTCAGGCTTCTTTCTTCCGTCTGACCGGCGAAATCTCGAGCAGCGGCTGAGTGCCGTTAGTAATGCACGACTCCGTTACCTTCACCTCGACAACGTCCTCTCGGCTCGGAAGATCGAACATCACGTCCATCAGGACTTCCTCGAGAATCGCGCGAAGTCCACGTGCTCCTGTACCACGCTTGAGCGCCTTGGTTGCAATTGCGGCGAGGGCGCCTTCGTCGAAAGTGATCTTCACTTCCTCGAGGCCAAAGAGCTTCGTGTACTGTTTGGTGAGAGCATTCTTGGGCTCCTTGAGAATTCTCACCAGCGACTTCTCATCGAGTGCGTCGAGCGCCACGGTCACTGGGAGGCGGCCAACCAGCTCGGGAATCATCCCGTAGCGCAGAAGATCGTCGGGCTCGACTTCGCCGAACGGATTTGTCTTGTCCGCTTCCTTCCGAGCACTCTGATTGTTGAAGCCGATCTGTCTGCGTCCCGTCCGCGCCTCGATGATCTTTTCCAATCCGTCGAACGCTCCGCCGCATATGAAGAGAATGTCCTTCGTGTTGAGCTGGATGTACTCCTGCTGCGGATGCTTTCTTCCACCTTGCGGCGGAACTGATGCAACGGTTCCCTCGATGATCTTGAGGAGCGCCTGCTGCACTCCCTCACCGGAAACGTCGCGCGTGATGCTCGGGTTCTCCGATTTGCGCGCAATCTTGTCGATTTCGTCGATGTAAACGATTCCTCTCTCACACTCGGCGATGTTGAAATCGCCCGCCTGAAGAAGGCGAACGAGAATGTTCTCCACGTCTTCGCCGACATAGCCTGCTTCGGTCAGAGTCGTGGCATCGGCGATGGTGAATGGAACGTCGAGAATTCGCGCGAGCGTGCGAGCGAGAAGAGTCTTTCCGACCCCGGTGGGCCCGATGAGAAGAATGTTCGATTTGTCCAGCTCTACCTCGTCGTCCTTGAGGGAGCTTGAGTTGATTCTCTTGTAGTGATTGTAGACCGAAACGGATAGCGCCTTCTTGGCCTGCTCCTGTCCGATAACGTACTGATCGAGGACGTCCTTTATCTCCTGGGGCGATGGTACCTGAGTAATCGCCTCAGAAACCTCTCGCTCTTCGTCCTCTGCGAGAATCTCGTTGCACAGTGCAATGCACTCATTGCAGATGTACACCGACGGTCCGGAGATGAATTTGCGGACCGAATCCTTCGATTTGCCGCAGAACGAACAGCGGAGATGCTTGTCTTGAGACATGGACGTTTAGTGGGGGCCTACGTGAACAACTAACAGCGGTTTTAAATATGGTCAAGCAGAATAACTTGGCTACCGTTTAAGGGCCTCCTCCATCTGGCCCCGGTAGTTCAAGACGTTGTCAATCAGGCCGTAGTCACGAGCCTCCTCGGCGGACATGAAGCGATCCCGGTCCATGTCCCGTTCGATTTGCTCTACCGGCCTACCCGTATGTTTAGACATCAATTCGTTCATCTTCGATCTAAGGTATAGGATTTCCCTTGCCTGGATCTCGATATCAGCCGCCGATCCCTGCGTCCCACCACTCGGCTGATGGATCATTATGCGCGAATGTGGCAGTGCCGACCTCTTGCCAGGCCTGCCGGCTGCCAAAAGGAACGATCCCATGCTCGCGGCGAGTCCCATGCAGTTGGTGTTCACCGGCGACTTCAGGAACTGCATGGTGTCGTAGATCGCCATACCAGCCGAAACACTCCCGCCCGGAGAATTGATATAGATGTGAATGTCGCGCTCCGGATTATCCGCCTCGAGAAACAGGAGCTGCGCAATCACTACATTGGCTACATCATCATTTATCGGCGTGCCGAGGAAGATGATGCGATCCATGAGGAGGCGTGAGAAGACGTCGTAGGTGCGTTCCCCACGACTCGAGCGTTCGATGACGTATGGTGTGTACAGAGTGGGCATTTCTTCTTCTTCCTCAGTCCTGGGTTTGAATTTCATTTCGTTCCATGAGCCATTTGAAGACTTTGTCTTCGGTGATGCTACGCTCGATTTCCTTGAGGCGTCCGCTTTTCTCCATTTGAGCATATAGCTGTCCTGGATTTACGCCACGCTTTTCTGCCTGCTCCGAGAGCCGGTCATCGATGTCTTTCTCGGTCGATGCCAGTGACTCGCGCTCAGCGATCGTTTCGATCACCAAATCGCGCCTAATCTGACGCTCGGCCATGTTTCTGAATTCGGTCGCGAATTTTTCCCGCTCGCCTTCAGGAATCTGATACGCTTCGGCGTAGTTCTGGATCATCTGCTGAACCCAGCTCTTCGGAACGTCGAACGGGTTCGCGCCAATGATGTCGTCCATGAGCTTCTGTCGAACCTCCGCATCGGCGTCGCGCTTGGCATGCTCGGTAAGATCGGCGCGGACGACTGTTCGGAGAGCTTCG
>JBHELX010000019.1:13954-36433 GCA_046262875.1 Gemmatimonadaceae bacterium
CGAAGTCTCCGACTTCGCGTGCGAATGCATCGTCGAGTGCGGGAGCCGTCTTGCGTTTGACTTCGTTGAGCGTGATTCGGACGGTCTTGGTCTGTCCCCGCTGTGTCTCATCGGGAAAGTCGTCGGGCCATCGCACGGGGCGTTGAACGGTTTGCCCCGGTGTTGCCTCCATGATCAACTCTTCGATTCCCGGAATTGCCTGACCGGCGCCGAGGACAAGCGGGTACGCTTTCTCGTCGCCTGCGGACTCGATTTTGTCACCAGTTGAAAGCTGGACATTCACCATGTCGCCTGGCAGCGGCTTGTCTTCAACAGGCGCCCAGGCTGCGCGCTGATCGCGAATCTGCTCAAGCTGTTCGACGACTTGTTCGTCGGTCACGGTGGGTTTCCGACCGGTGACTCGAAATCCTGAAGTCCGCGCGAGCTCGATCGTTGGTCTCAGCTCGAAATGCAGCTCGAAGGTCAGTGGCTTTCCGTCCTCGAAGCTCAGGTCGTGGACGTGAGGTTGAGAGGCGACTTTGAGGTCCTGTTTTTCTACGACTTCCTTATATGCATCGCGGACAAGCGATTCGAGCGCTTCCTGACGGATTTGCTCGGCGAATTTCTTTCGGACCATAGCCGCGGGAGCTTTACCGGGACGAAACCCCGGCAGTCGCACCGAAGAGGCATATCTTCGGGCAGCCTTTTCCTCGGCGTCCTTGACAGTTTCGACCGGCACCGACACTTGGACGTGGCGGTCGACTCCGGTGCTTTCTTTCGGGGTAAACTCGATCGTCATGCACGGAATATAACAGCCCGTGCGAACCGTCTGGCTTTGCGATAGCGGCGGCTAAGTGCGGTCGTCGAGGCCTTTTACGCCGGAGAGACGGGCGCAGTTGGCGCAACAATAGTAAGTGCCGTTGTTTTCGACGCCGTGCCCGATGATTCGGCAGTCGCAATGTGCGCAGCGTGGAGCGAGCGCGTGAATGGCGCACTCGAACGAATCGAACGTGTGAGATTTGCCGGCCGCTGAAACGGTGAACGACTTGTCATAGTCGTTTCCGCAGACTTCGCACTTGGCCATACTTGCCCTCGCAGTGAATGACAACGGGACTGATGCAAGAGAAACACCGGAAACACCGCGGACCACGGACCGCGGAAGAACCGCGGACCACGGACCGCGGAAGAACCGCGGACCACGGACCGCGGAAGAACCGCGGACTGCGGAAGGCGGTAGCTTTCCCTTATGTGCGGCCGCTCTTCTCTTCACGACGATCCAACGAATATCCTCGAGCGTTTCTCGCTCCCGCCAACGCTTCCGGGGTTCGCGCCTCACTACAACATTGCGCCAACTCAGCTTCAATGGACGATATCGCGCGACAATGAGGGCGCACCGGTCGCGCGTCAGATGAAGTGGGGCCTTGTTCCGTCCTGGGCGGCTGATCCGTCGATCGGACACAGAATGATCAATGCGCGGGCGGAATCACTGAATAGTCGACCGGCGTTTCGTGACTCACTCGAAAGTCGCCGATGCGTGATTCTCGCGGATGGCTATTACGAGTGGAAAGTCGTCGGAAAGTCGAAGGTCCCGTTCTACTTCCGATTGAATGATGGGCGCGCGTTTGGCCTCGCAGGTTTGTGGGACCGTTGGGAGCGAGGTGATACAGTGCTCGAGACCTGCACTGTGATCACGACCGATGCGAGCGCACAAGCCGCGACGATTCATGATCGGATGCCGGTTCTCCTCATGGATGACGCCGCAGTCCGTTGGCTGGAGGATTCTCTCACGTCCCGCGAGTTGCAGCTGATGTTAGCACCCTACGATCGTAACGATCTCGAGCTCTACGAAGTGGGTCGGTTCGTGAACAAGGCGGATAACGATTCCGAGGACTGCATCGCGCGCGTGCAGCCTGCTGAAGGCGATCTGTTATTGCTGTAAGAACCGGGTCGCCGATACGCGCTGGGCCGATGACCGATCCTGATGTCCGAGAACTCCACAGTTGCAGGTTCGCTTTTTCGGATATCGCGCATCGGTTATCGGCCAGCGGATATCGGTGGCCTGGTAGTTAGACCTCCGCCTCGATATTGATTGTCGCTTCAGCGATTTCAGTGAGAGTCTTGTCGGTGTTTCCCTCCTCATCGAGCGTCGCCTGCAGCATCTCCGCCTGACTTTCGTATCCGAGTTGTCGCGCATAGGTGCGGCAACATCCATATCCCGCCATTTCGTAATGCTCCACGTGCTGCGCGGCTGAGATCAGACCCGCGTCCAGAACGTCGGGCTCCGGTTTTTCCTTGATGAGCTCCGATCCTTCCTTGAGCAGACCTTCCATTCCGACGCACTTCTTTCCCTTAGGGCTTACGCCAAGATCATCGCACACCTGCTCGATTCTCTGTACGTGAATTTCGGTCTCCTTAAGATGCTTGGTGAAGGCGCGCTTCAACTCGTTGTGTGACGCGGCCTTGATCATTTTCGGAAGCGCCTTCACGATCTGACTCTCGGCGCTGTAGAGATCTTTGAGCTCGTCGACGTAAAGGTCCTGCAAGGTTTCGAGTTCCATCATTCTCCTCCTGATTTGCGGCATTTGCCTCGTTGACTGCTGACATTACGAAAGGCAAGGCAAGTGCCATTCACTCGGGGAATTCACGATAGTGCAAGGGAGGCACGGCGCCGGTGTTTTCCAGCGCGATCGCGTCAAAATTCTCTCCCATGTCAAGCAATCGCTCCAGCATGGCGACCTCGCGAGAGGAACGTGACAGTGTTGCTCGCCAGAGGTCGACAAATGCCACCAGGCGCAGATCGCGGCTGCGGTTACTCCGAGAAATGCTGTTGCCATCTGCGGGGCGTTCGGCATGACAACTGCGACGACATCTCCTCGCTCGATGCCGCGCTTCCGCAACGCACGGCGGTTCGCCTGACATCACTGCAAAGCGTGTCGGAGTGGAGTGGCGGAGCATCTAGCACGGCGAGCGCACGGGCCCTCGCGGCGAAGCGAGTGCGGTCCTCCAGCAACTGCAAAATCGTCATTACTATTCAGCGACGGCTATCGTTCGATGCGGCACGAGTGAACTGACTCGCGGAATTCGTTTCAAGAGAGCCAAAGCGGAACTGAGGAAACCAGGAATTGGAAGAAAAGGAATTGAGCGGGCCGGATTTCGCAAAGGGCATTCTCGAGGGCGACGTCACCGACGGCGCCAGTCTCCTAGGGCATTTGGGCGGTGAAGCGGTTCTGCTCGTAAGAGAGGGAGAAGATTTTTTTGCAGTCGCTGCGAGTTGCACGCACTATGGCGGCCCGCTCGCAGAAGGCCTCGTCGTCGGACACACTGTTCGATGTCCGTGGCATCACGCGTGTTTTGACTTGCGTACGGGCGCGGCGATTCGCGCACCCGCGCTCAACGACGTTTCGTGCTGGAATGTCGAGAAGCGAGACGGAAGAATTTTCATCGGCGAAAAACGCGAATCCGAGCGACCAGCTCCAGCGCATGGAAGCAACCCCGAGCGACATCCTGAATCCGTGGCGATCGTCGGCGCCGGTGCTGCGGGAAATGCTGCTGCAGAGATGTTGCGACGAGAAGGCTACAAGGGTCCGCTCACAATCTTCGATTCCGACAGCGACGCGCCGTACGATCGGCCGAACCTATCGAAGGATTATCTCGCCGGTAACGCGCCGGAGGAGTGGATTCCACTCCATCCAAAATCATTTTACGAAGATCTCAAAATCGAAATCGTCGAAAAGGTCACGGTGACCGCGCTCGACGCCGCCGCGAAACGAATCACATTGAGTGACGGAAGCAGTCGGCAGTTCGATGCAATTCTCCTCGCGACCGGTTCAACGCCGATTAGACTCGACATCCCGGTTAGCGATGGCGCCTCCATTCACTACCTGCGCACGCTCGGCGACAGTCGCGCTATTATCGCCGCAGCAGACAAATCAAAAAGTGCAGTTGTTCTCGGCGCGAGCTTCATCGGCCTCGAGGTTGCCGCATCGCTTCGCACTCGCGGGCTCGACGTTCACGTCGTCGCGCCGGAATCTCGCCCTCTCGAGAAAGTGCTTGGCGCGAAGCTCGGTGATTTCATCGGCGACGTGCATAAGGAAAAAGGAGTGCATTTCCATTTCGGTCAGACTGCGAAGTCCATTGAAAAGGGCGCGGTCGTGATCTCGAATGGCGAGCGATTGAGTGCAGATCTCGTTGTCGCCGGTGTAGGCGTTCGTCCGAATCTCACTCTTGCTGAGCAGGCGGGACTGGCAATCGACAAAGGAGTTGTCGTCGACGAATTCTTCGAGACGAGTGCGAAGGGAGTTTTCGCTGCTGGTGACATCGCGCGATGGCCGTATCCACAGACAAGCGAGAAAATCCGTGTGGAGCACTGGGTCGTCGCTGAGCGTCAGGGACAAACCGCGGCGCGAAACATTCTCGGCAACAGAGAACATTTCGACGGCGTTCCGTTTTTCTGGAGCAATCACTACGACGTGGCGATCGGCTACACCGGTCATGCCGAGCGGTGGGACGAAATCAGAATCGAGGGGAGTGTTGCTGATCAGGATTGCGCAGTGAGATATGTTCGTGGCGGGAAGACCATTGCGATCGCGACTATGGGACGCGACAAGGAAAACCTCGAGACGGAACGACTGATGGAAGAAGACACTGCGGACTCCGGACCCCGGAGTAAAAGCAGCTAAATGGCTAAACCGAGTAATCCGTAGGTATTCCGCTGTCCGCGGTCCGCAATTGTTTCGCAGTCCGCGGTCCGGAATTGCTTTTCTGCCGCCTGAAACACGTCGTTGGCCGCAAATAGCGGGAAAAACGATGCGCACGATCCTACTATTAGGGCCTCGATCGGAATTTCTCGAGCATTGCGCATCGCAGAGGACAAACAATGGGACGACACACCAGACGCCGTGCCAACGCGACGGTTATAGCTTTTTCAGCATTCCTTCTTGCCGGGGTCGTTTCGTGCAGTGGAGGTGGCGGTGGAGGCGACGCGAATAGTTCCGGCTATCCGAGCGATCCAACGGGCGGATCGAGTGGGACGGGAGGGACTGTAAATCACAGCCTCGAGGTGGGCGTAGTGAACGTCATGTATACGCCGGATGCTACGACCGTACCCAAGGGGAGCACCGTGGTGTGGACGTGGAATTCCTGCGATGCCGGCTACAACGGTGCGGAGGTATGCACCACCCACAGCGTGACGTTCGACGATGGCGTGACCTCGGGAACACAGGATCACGGGTCCTTCTCGCGTACGTTCAATACGCCGGGTACCTACAAGTATCATTGCCAGGTTCACGGTACGGCGATGGCCGGAAGCGTGGTTGTCCAATAGACCGATCGCCCAAAATAAATAGGACGCCTAGGGCACTCAGGCTTTCAACTCGAAGCAGCAGCGCGGATCTTCGCCGTGAATGCAGCATATCTGCGTTGGCCTCTCAACGTACTCCGATATGAGGCCTTGCAGGATTCGGCACGCTGCGTTGTGCTCCGATGTGAGTGCCGACAGGGGACACGCTTTACTTGTGATAACGAAATCTCCGTTGCGTTTTTGAACTGACGGAATTCCGCCAAAGGTGCCCAGGAGTTTTGCAGCGGCGTGGACTCTCTCTTTCGTTGACCCGGATGGTTTTTCGTATCGCTTGGCGAGTGTTCTGCCGGTGGCGCTCATGAACGCCCCGAGCTGTTTGCCGGAGCACTGTCCTTCGGCCACGCGAAGAAACTGTGACAGCACCGGCAGGTAGATCGTGGAAAACTGAATTTCTCCATCGAGTGTTATGGAATAAAGAACTGCGGGCTTACTGACCCCCGCTCGGCGGCCGGTTGCCGCTGCGAGATGTGCGGAGACGAGCTTTCTGATCTGGTTGCGCACAGCGTTTGGCGATAAGCGCAACCCTTCGGCTATCTCATCGATCGTTTTCGGGCCGTCTCTTAGCTCGGCGAGCACCTTCCCCAATGGACTACTGAAATTCATTTGGATGCGACTCGTATTCGTTGCCGGTGAAAGGTCAAAAATCAGGCCCTCACGTTCCGCCATCCCAATGCATTCGAGGGAATGCGGTGCGGTGGTAAAGCTTTTGCAAAAAACGCAATAAAATCTGCGTTATCTCCACTGGAGGAATTATGAAAATGAAAAGAACCGGATTGCTGCTCGTGGGCGTCATCGTTGCGGGAATGGTGTCCCCTCCCGCGACCTCTTCGGCGCAAGCGTCGATGTCGCCTGCGTCCACGGCGCCGACACTTCGCACAGCAATGCGAAAACTGTGGTCGGATCACGTCATCTGGACGCGCACCTACATAATTGCCGCGGTTTCCGGCGATCCGAGCGCTCCGACCCAGCTGCAACGCCTGATGAAAAATCAGGAAGACATCGGGAATGCGATCGTACCCTTCTATGGAGCCGCGGCAGGTACAAAACTCACTGAGCTTTTGAAGCAGCACATCAGCCAGGCGGGCGAAGTGGTCGCAGCTGCAAAAGCCGGCGATGCTGCAAAGCTTGCCGACGCCGACAAACGGTGGCACGCGAACGCGGAGGATCTTGCGGAGTTCCTGAGCAAGGCGAATCCGAACTGGCCAAAGGCGACCCTACAGGACATGCTGAACCAGCACCTCGCCCTGACTACACGAGAAGCAACCGATCGGATTAAACAGAACTGGACCGATGATGTCGCCGCGTTCGACGCTGTCTATAACGAAATAATGTCGATGGCCGACGCGCTGACTGACGGAATCGCGAAGCAATTCCCATCGAAAGTGAGCTAGCCGCTAATGGCTACCGCCACGGTCTACCGGCTACCGGCAGTCGCCGGAAGCCGGCGGCCTCGGCCGACAGGGTTTACTTCGCTGCGGATCATTTGATTATTGTGAGAGTAGCAGGTTAGCTCCTTCCGATCAGCGAGTCCTCCACGATCCTTACAAGCTTTCGGCGCCCGATAGCGGGCGCCTGCGCTGTTCTTATTTCCGCGATCGCGTGCACCGACTCGTCGGCGCCACGTGATAACACTCCGCCGACCGTCGTTGAAACGTCCCCATCCAATGGAAGCAATCTTGGGCACGTGAATGATGTTGTGATCGGTGTGACATTCAGCGAATCAATGGACGCCGCGACAATCAACAGCACGAATCTCACGCTGAGACTCACGTCGAGCGGCGCGTATGTAGCCGCAACCGTGAGCTACGATCCTGCCACGCACAAGGCGACGGTTAGCCCGGCAACGTCTTTACTCAAGGGAACTAGCTACACAGTCACATGTGACAAGGCTGTGACCGACATGGCCGGCAATTTACTTGGCACGAACTATCAGTTCGTGTTCGACACCGGTGATGGCGTGGCGCCTACGATTGTCGCGACAACACCTTCGAATGGTGCAACCGGAGTAACGATTGGCTCGACGATAAAGGCAACATTCAGTGAACCGATGGATGGAAGTTCTCTACGACCGGCTGCGTTCACCCTCAGTTCCTCAACAGGTTTGGTCCCTGATGTAACCTCGAGTTACGATGAAGCGACCAATACCGTCACGTTTACTCCCACTAGAGCACTGTCTGAGAAGTCGACTTACAAAGTGACCATAAATGGAATTGGTCAAGACGTTTCCGGCGTTCCCTTCACAGGTTCCTTCCAGTGGAGCTTCACCACCGTAGACAACACTCCGCCTGAGGTAACCGGTGCAAGCCCGCCACGCGGAAACGCGAATATCGAGCTGAACGCAGTTGCACAGGTTTTCTTCAGTGAGTCGATGGATGCATCAACCGTCAATAGCGAGACGTTTCTCTTGCTCGAGCACTGGACGGGGAAAAAAATTGCAGGAGCGATTTCTTTGAACGCAAACAGAACTTCCGCAACGCTGACACCGAGTGCGCCCCTCAGTCCCGGCACCGCCTACGACATCAATGTTACGAATGGCCCAAAAGATGACGCCGGCAACCCGTTGCAGCGGGCCTTCGAATCCAATTTCTATACGACGGCAACGCCAGATGTACTGGCGCCATATGTCGTGAGCAATTCTCCGGCGGATGGAGAGACCGGCGTTCGGGCAAATGGCGTTATCGGAGTCGTCTTCGACGATTGGATTGAATACAACTCGATCAACACATCGAGCTTTTTGGTCCGCAATGCAGTGAGCGGTCAATCCGTGGAAGGATCTGTAGCTCAGGACGGCTCGCCGCAATACTGGAAGTTCACTCCGCGGTTCGAGCTCGATAAGAACACTCGATACATAGTGACGCTGACGGTTGCCATTCGCGACGACGCAGGAAATGCAATGAAGGAGAATTATTCTTTCTCATTCACGACCGCTCCTTAGCCGCCATACCGTCTTCACGTAGTAGTCTGACTCGGCAGCGAGCATCGCATCACCTCTCGACGCTTAGAGCCCGATCTGGCGACCGGATGCGCGGTCGCATGAACGTTAAAACCCATTCGAATTTCTCCGTCGTGCGCATTTCTCTGTGCTCTCTTCGCCTGTTAGTGGACCGTCAAGCCAGGTGACGATGCGAGGACGGGGGTGACTCGATCGTACCTCGCGTAGAATGCGAAAGGGGGGACTCGAACCCCCACGGATTTCTCCACTGGATCCTAAGTCCAGCGCGTCTACCAAATTCCGCCACTTCCGCATTGCGCGAGGTGCGCTTAGTCAGCGTGCGTCTCTGTGCACTTAATATGTGGATAGGTCAGCATGCGAGCATAGAGACACGGAGGTTCGCCTCCCGACATTATACAATTACCGTGTCTCTCCGTGGGCTGCAGTTCTCCGTGCCCTCTTCGCCTGCCGGCTTACCGGAATGAAATCCTAGGTCCACAGCCCTAGATGTGAACCGATACGTAGCTCGCGTAGAAAAAACGAAACCGCCCTCGTGCACCGGGCACGAGGGCGGTTCGGTCAGATCGATCAGGCGATTGTCTATTGCCCGCCAATCCTGATATTGACAACTCTGCTCGAGTTGTCCTGGCCAAGTGTCGCAACGTTCAGACTGATGTAATCGCCTTGTCTCACACGCTGTAGCACTTGACTCAAATCTGCAGTCGTTCGGATCGGGCGACGCGGGCCCGGATACAAGAGCTCGAAGATTACGTCGTTCCTGCCGAGCTTCTGATACGACGGTCCGAGCGGAACTACGTCTGTTACGACGACTCCGCGCTCATTTGTCGGAAGCTTCGCCTGCGTCGCGATCTCATTCGAAACAGGCTCGACTGTTATGCCCAGCTCCGAATTCGACGATGATGTCGGATTCGACGTCGGCGAAACCGGCGCGACCTGCGCTGTACGCGGCGAGTCCTCGAGCTCCGACAATTTCACGCGGAACGATTTCTTCTGACCATACCGCATAACTTCTACGTCGATAGTCTCGCCCGGCCGGTGGTTTCTCACGATCTGCTGAAGAGTGCTTACGCGATCGACCGCCTGACCGTCGGCGGTGATGATGACGTCACCGGCCTGCAAGCCTGCCTGCTGCGCCGCGCTTGTTGCCGCGCTGCCGAAACCCTCGACCTTCGCTCCGCGAATCTCTTTCATCCCTGCGACAGCCGCGTCTTCGGGCGTCACTTCGTTGATCTGAATCCCCAGGATCGCGACGCGAACCTTTCCGTGCGCGATGATGTCATCCATCACTTTCTTCGCGAGCGTGATTGGAATCGCGAATCCATATCCCGCATTCACTCCCGTGGGGCTTGCGATTGCGCTCGTGATTCCGATTGCTTCCCCGCGCGCATTCACGAGCGGGCCACCAGAATTTCCTGGATTGATTGCAGCGTCTGTCTGAATCAGATCGCTGATGGAATAGTTCGGACCAGTGCGCCGGTTGAGCAATCCGGGAAGACTTCTGTGCTTGGCGCTGATGATTCCCGCCGTGACTGTGAAATCGAATCCGAGCGGATTTCCAATTGCGAGTACCCACTCGCCGACTCGGGTGTTGTTGTCGTTGCCAAGTGGGAGAGTCGGGAAATCGTCGCCGTTGATTTTGATGACAGCGATGTCGGTCGTCGGATCATTCCCGATGACTTTCGCTTTGAATGTGCGATGATCGAGCAGCTGCACCGTCACCTGATCAGCCACAGTCGTACGATCACTTGTAGTCACGACGTGATTGTTGGTGAGAATGTAGCCGTCCTTGGAAACAATAAAGCCGGAACCGGATCCGCCTTCGACCTGCGGAACCTGCTGTCCGAACTGATCGAAGAAATCCTCCATTCCGGGCGGGATGGTGATGCCATTGGGAAGAGCGCGGCGACGCTGACTGCTTTGCGCCGGTCTGCTTTCCGCTGAGATAGACACGACCGCGGGTGTCACATGATCCGCGATGGCAACGAAGGCGTTGCTCGCCTCCGCGATCGGCGCGGTCGTCGCGAGACTTGGCTTCGATTGCGCAAAGCCAAGACGCGAGAGATTGAGTCCACCTGAGGCGAGAATGAGTCCGCCGAGGAATGCGACGACAACGGCAAGACCCCAGCGAGCACGAGATGAAAGTGAAGACATATTCGACTACCTGTGCAAAAATGGTTGGATACTAATGTAAGACACCGGACACCCCCCGCAGGTTGCGTCCGGTGACGTTACATCTTTCTTACTTCTTGTCGTCAACGATCTCGTAGTCGGCTTCGACCACGTCGTCGGCCTTGGCTCCAGCTCCCTCACCCGGAGGCGCGCCCGCTGGGGCTCCCTCGGGTGGGCTTTCCGCGCCGGAGCTCTGAGCTTGCTGCTGATAAAACGACTGACCGGCCTCACTGAATACCCGGCTCAATTCTTCCTGAGCCGAGCGAATCTCGTCCATGTCGTCGCCCCTCAGAGCCTTCCGGGAACGCTCGATTGCCGCGTCGATGCGCGTCTTGATGTCTGGTGACACCTTGTCACCCCACTCCTTGACGTTTTTCTCGACCTCGTAAGTCATCGAGTCAAGACGGTTGCGAGCATCGATCGCTTCGCGTGCGGTCTTGTCGGCCGCGGCGTTCTTTTCCGCGTCCTTGACCATCCGGTCGATCTCGGCATCGGACAAGCCGCTCGAAGCTTCGATTCGAATCTTCTGCTCCTTGCCCGTTGCCTTGTCCTTCGCCGTTACATGGAGAATTCCATTCGCGTCGATATCGAACGTCACCTCCACCTGCGGCATTCCACGCGGTGCGGGCGGAATTCCCGTGAGCTGGAACTTGCCAATCGTCTTGTTGTACGTCGCGAGCTCGCGCTCTCCCTGAAGAACGTGAATCTCGACCGTCGTCTGATTGTCGTCAGCCGTAGAGAAGGTCTCGCTCTTCTTGGTCGGAATTGTTGTGTTGCGCGGAATGAGCACGGTGGTCACCCCACCGAGTGTCTCGATACCGAGCGACAGCGGCGTCACGTCGAGCAGTAGAACGTCTTTCTGCTCCCCGGTGAGAACCGCGCCCTGCACTGCGGCCCCGATCGCAACGACTTCGTCGGGATTCACACCCTTGTTGGGCTCCTTGCCGAAGAACTTCTTGACGATTTCCTGAATTTTCGGAATGCGTGTCGATCCACCGACGAGGAGAACTTCGTCGATCTCGTTCGGCTTGATGCCCGCATCCTTGAGCGCCTGCTCCATCGGCGGAATCGTGCGCTGAATAAGATCGTCCACGAGCTGCTCGAACTTCGCCCGCGTGAGCGAATAGTTGAGGTGCTTGGGGCCGCTCTGGTCGGCGGTGATGAAGGGTAGGTTGATGTCGGTGGACTGAGTGGTGCTCAGCTCCATCTTCGCCTTCTCGCCGGCTTCCTTGAGACGCTGGAGCGCCATCGGATCTTTCGAGAGATCGATCGCCTGATCGCGCTTGAACTCGGTTACGAGCCAGTCGATCACGCGCTGATCGAAGTCGTCTCCGCCAAGGTGTGTGTCACCGTTGGTTGATTTGACTTCGAACTGACGCGAGCCCTCGACGTCGTAAAGCTCGAGCACCGAGATGTCGTAAGTTCCACCGCCAAGGTCGAACACGGCGACTTTCTCATCTTTCTTTTTATCGAGACCGTACGCGAGCGCCGCGGCGGTCGGCTCGTTGATGATTCGGAGAACTTCGAGGCCGGCGATTTTTCCGGCATCCTTGGTCGCTTGTCGCTGCGAGTCGTTGAAATATGCGGGAACGGTAATGACCGCCTTCTCGACTTTGTAGCCGAGGTAGTCCTCGGCTGTCTGCTTCATCTTCTGAAGGATCATCGCCGAGATTTCCGGGGGGCTGTATCGTTTTCCCTGGACTTCGACCATCGCGACGTCGTTCGATCCCGAGACCACTTTGTATGGGACGCGCGCGGCCTCTTCCTTCACCTCGCCCATCTTGCGCCCCATGAAGCGCTTGATGGAGAACACCGTGTTTTGCGGGTTGGTAACGGCCTGACGTTTCGCTATCTGGCCGACCAGGCGCTCGCCGTCTTTCGTGAAGCCGACTACTGAAGGCGTGGTTCGGCCACCTTCCGCGTTGGGAATGACAACGGGGTCACCGCCTTCCATGACGGAGACGACCGAGTTGGTAGTTCCCAGGTCGATTCCGATTACCTTGTCTGCCATGAATGCCTCGTTTTGGATTTTGCAATGAGTTTGTGGATAGGTAGAGGCAATCCTGGGGCCGGAATTTTCTGCCAATCCGGCAGCCGTCGGCCGTGGGCCATCGGCCGGTAGCCGTTTCTTAAATGATTCCTCTCAGCGACGAGTATCCGACACTTCGCACGCCGTACATGACGTACGCAATTCTCGCGGCGCTCGTGGGGACCTGGGTGTTTGTCCAGGGCGCGGGATTCAACGAGCCGCAGCTCGCCGCAAGCATCTGCAACCTCGGAATGGTCCCGGGAGAGATCACGCACCAGGCAAAGCTCGGGACCGCCGTTCCGCTTGGCAGCGGAATGGCGTGCGTCGTGGACAACGAAGCGATCAATACGTTCACGCCGCTTATCTCCATGTTTCTCCACGGCGGCTGGCTTCACCTGCTCGGCAATTGTCTTTTCTTCTGGGTTTTTGGAAACAACATCGAGGACAGCATGGGCCACTTCCGCTTCCTCGTGTTTTATCTCATTTGCGGTTTGGCGGCGGCGGCGACGCACATCCTCTCGCAGCCCGGTTCACCAGTTCCAACCGTTGGCGCTTCCGGTGCAATCTCGGGAATTCTTGGCGCGTATCTCGTGCTTTACCCGCGAGTGCGTGTGCGAATGTTCTTCTTTTTGATCTTTTTCTTCAAAATCATTCCGATTCCCGCGTGGGCGGTGCTCCTGTGGTGGTTCGGCTGGCAAGTGATCGGTGCGCTACCTGAAGTGACGGGTATGCGGCCCGAAGTGTCGAGTGGCGTTGCGGTTTGGGCGCACATCGGTGGATTCGTTACGGGAATGATACTGGTGAAGTTCTTCGAGAACCCAAACCTGGTAGCCCGTCGTTCCGTGCCCGCGTAAATTTCCGCTCGCGCGACGGCAAGTTTTTCGGACCCTGATACCGGAAGTTCATTTTGCAGCTCATTCCACGCGACGCGCAGTTCTACGATATGTTCGCCGAAGTCGCCAAGCGCCTTACCGGGGTGGCAACTTTGCTTCACGAGGCGTTCGAGGATCCGTCACACCTCGAGGAGAAGGTCGCGCAAATCAAAACCCTCGAGCACGAAGCCGACAATCTCACGCATGACATCATCGATCGAATCGACCGGACTTTCGTTACGCCATTCGATCGCGAGGACATCCACGAGCTTGCGGGCTCGCTCGACGATGTAGTCGATCTGATCGACGGCGCCGCGCGTCGCGCAGCGATCTTCCATATCAAGGTTGCGCGACCGCACGGGATTGCGCTTTCAGAAGTTCTGTTGCGCTCGGCGCGGACTATCGAAGAAACTGTCCGTCACATGAAAGATCCGAAGGCGGTGAGCGCCGGTAACCGCCAGCTCAAGCTCCTCGAGGAGGAAGGGGATAGCGTGTTCCACGAGGCGCTCGATGTTCTCTTCTCGAATGCCACTGACACGCTTCTCGTCGTCAAATGGAAGGAGCTATACGACAAGATCGAGGACGCGATCGATCAGTGTGAAGACGTGGGCAACGTTCTACAGAGCATCTCACTCAAGAACTCTTAGCCCGTGCTTTACTATGTAGCCGCGATTGTAATCGTGGCTTTTGTCTTCGACTTCATAAACGGGTTCCACGATTCCGCCAATTCGATCGCTACGATCGTTGGTACGCGCGTGCTGAATCCGCTCGCAGCAGTGATTTGGGCGGCGACCTTCAATTTTGCTGCGGCATTTACCGTTGGGACTGCTGTGGCGAAGGCAATTGCCAAAGGTCTCATCGATACGAGCATCGTCACGCCCAATGTCATACTCGGCGGACTCATCGGTGCGATCATCTGGAATCTCATCACATGGTTGTATGGGATTCCCTCGAGCTCATCGCATGCTTTGATTGGCGGGTACGCGGGCGCGGCGGTCGCTAAGGCCGGATGGGCGGCAATCGAGTGGGGAGCGAAGTGGATTCAAACGCTTTCGTTCATCGTGATCTCGCCGATAGTTGGCCTGCTGGCGGGATTTGTTCTCATGGTGATGGTGTACTGGATTTTTCAGAGGATGGCGCCGGCGCGAGTCGATCGCTTTTTTCGGGTCGCTCAATTGGCGAGCTCCGCCTCGTTGTCCCTCGCCCATGGCGGCAACGATGCACAGAAAACCATGGGCATCATCGTCGGTCTCCTGATTTCGATCAAGCCGCTCGTCGCCACGCAGACAGGATTTTGGCATCGCTTCTATTTGACGAGCGATGCCATTCCACTTTGGGTGGAGATGGGCGCTTACACGGCTATCTCACTGGGCACACTGTTCGGCGGATGGCGCATCGTGCACACAATGGGGTCGCGCATCACCAAGCTTCGTCCGGTAAGCGGATTCTGCGCCGAGACCGCCGGTGCGATGTCTATCATGCTTGCCAGTCATTATGGGATACCGGTGAGCACGACGCACACAATCACTGGCGCAATCGTGGGCGTCGGTGCGACCAACAGGCTGAATGCGGTGCGGTGGGGAATTGCGAGGCGCATCGTGTGGGCCTGGTTGGTGACAATACCGGCCGCTGGCGCACTTGCGGCGCTCGCGTATAACGTGCTGCGACTCATCATAAGCGGGTGATGGGAACGTGGCTGTCGATCCTGCGCTCTACATAAATCGCGAGCTGAGCTGGCTCGAATTCAACTCCAGGGTTCTCCACGAGGCGTTCGACGAACGCAATCCTCTCCTCGAGCGACTGAAATTTCTTTCAATCTTCAGCACAAACCTCGACGAGTTCTATATGGTTCGCGTCGCAGGCCTGCGCCGGCAAGTTGCTGCAGGAGTTCTTCAAACTCCGCCCGATGGACTCACTTCCACAGAACAGCTCGTCGCGATTCATGATCGAGTTGGTCCGCTGCTTCGCCGCGCGAGGCACTGTCTTCACGACTTATTGCTGCCCGCGCTCCGCGAGCACGGAATCAAATTGGTTTCTCATGATGATCTCGATCCTGCAGAAACCGAAACGGTCAGACAGTTTTTCGAATCGCAGGTCTTTCCGGTCCTCACACCACTCGCGGTAGATCCGGGACACCCATTTCCGTACATCTCGAATCTTTCTTTGTCGCTCGCGGTTGAGCTGTATGACACCGAGCGAGGGACTGAGCGATTCGCACGGGTAAAGGTTCCGAAAAGCATTCCGCGCTGGGTTGGATTTGGTCGCGACAGACAGTTCATCCCACTCGAAAAAGTCATCGGCGCGAATCTGGGTTCGCTTTTCCCCGGGATGGAAATCCGCGGCTACTACGCGTTTCGTGTGACGCGTTACTCGGACCTCGAGCTTCCAAACTTCGATGAAGACGACGATCTCCTCGCGATGATCGAGGAGCAGGTTTTCCAGCGACGGTTCGCTGAAGTCGTGAGAGTGGAAGTCGAAGATGGAATGCCGGCATCGCTTCGCTTGTTACTGCTCGAGGAGCTGCAAGAGGATCAACCGCCGGAAATTCCGCCCCTCACCGAAGCGGATGTCGTCGAGAACGGACCGATACTCGAGCTCGGCGACCTGATGTCGATTGCGACGCTGGAAATTCCAGAGCTTCGCGACCCGCCGTTCAATGCGCACACTCCGCCGGAGCTGCGCGACCAGAACCGGCCGATGTTCGACGTCCTGCGGGACGGAGACATCCTCGTTCATCATCCGTTCGACTCGTTCTCGACCACGGTGGAGCATTTCATCACGAGTGCAGCTGTCGACGAGAATGTTCTCGCGATCAAGATGACGTTGTACAGGACGTCAGGCGACACCGCCATCGTGCGCGCACTTACGGAAGCCGCGAATCGCGGAAAGCAGGTTGCCGTTTTGATCGAGCTCCAGGCGCGTTTCGACGAAGCGAACAACATCACCTGGGCGCGAACGTTGGAGAGCTTCGGAGTACACGTCGCTTATGGACTTCCAGGACTCAAGACGCACTCGAAAACGACTCTCGTCGTTCGCCGTGAGCCGGATGGAATCACGCGGTACTCACACATCAGCTCGGGGAATTACAACTCGAAGACCGCGCGCCTTTACACAGACATCGGGCTCCTCACACGGAATCCGGAAATCGGTGCTGACTTGACCGATTTGTTCAACGCACTTACCGGGTTCTCTCGACAGAGCGCATATCGCCAGCTCGTTGTCGCACCCGGCAACATGCGGGCAAGGTTCCTCGACCTTATCGAGCGCGAGGCGAAAGCGGCGAGAGAGGGCAGGCCGGCGCGGATAATCGCAAAGATGAACGCGCTCGTTGATTCAGAAATGATCGAAGCACTGTATGCTGCGTCGCAGGCCGGCGTGCCGATCGATCTCATCGTACGAGGGATCTGCTGCCTTCGTCCCGGCATTCCGGGAGTGAGCGACGGCATTCGGGTGATCAGCATCATCGGGCGATTTCTCGAGCACTCCCGGCTTTTCTATTTCGCAAATGGCGGCAAAGGCGAATTTTATTTTGGCTCATCGGACTGGATGCCGCGAAATTTCGATCGCCGCGTCGAGGCAGTGACGCCGGTGCAAGACCCCGCGCTGCATCCGCGAATCCGGTCGCTGCTAACAGTTTTTCTTGCGGACAATCGCCAGGCGTGGGAATTGGCGGCGGACGGGAGCTACTGCCAGCGAAATCCTAATGGTGCCCCGGAGATTTCAACTCACAAGCTTTTGATCGGCGACCCCTGGGGAGAAGCGGCAGTCGCTGAGCTGCACCTCTCACCTATCGAGCAAACTCAGTCGGGCTCGCCGACGTCGTCGTCGTAGGTCAGCACAGATCCGTCGGGCGCAACAATCTCCACTTTTGCGTCGGCGACTTTCGATAGCAGCTTCGATTTTCTGGCTGCACCCCAGAGATCGAGTCGCATACTCAATCCGCGCGGATGCGGAACCGCAGTCAGTCGCAAGGCGCGCTGAGTCCATCGAGATTTCACCGCCTGAACCGCCCCCGCGTGTCCCCGATCGAATCCATCTGCGACGCGAAGGATCGCCGCCAGTCGCGCGATCTGCGCTCGCATCGGTTTGTCGAGAGAGATGAGATTCTCGTGTTTCTTCTGGGGCTCCGCGCCTCGATGATATCGCGCGACATTCGCGACGACGATTTGATCAGCCGGCGTAAGTCCAAGCAGATCGGCGTGCTGAATCAGGTGATATGAGTGCTTGTGGTGCTTGTCGTAGTTGATGTGATAGCCGATGTCGTGCAGGAGCGCCGCATCGGCGAGCAGCTGACGGTCAGCCTTGGCGCAGCCAAGACGCTTGCCAATCGAGTCGAAGATCTGGAGAGCGATCTTCTGAACGTGTTGCGAGTGTGGCTCCTCGTAGTGTGAGCGTTCCGCGAGCTGGCGCACCGACCGCGTTCGAGCTTCCCCCGGATCGGCGACGACCGGAGTAACTCGCGCCGCCTGAAGCAGAACGCCCTCACGAATTCCATACGCCGACACGACCAGCTCGCGTGCGTCTAGTCGCGCGACAACTTCGGCGATCACCGCGAGACCCGCGACGATGATATCGGCGCGGGCGGGATTCAACCCGGCCACGCCCTGTCGCTCGCCGGGGGACATATTGTACAAAACATCCACGATGTGCTCGAGGTCGACCCTCGGCACAACTGTGCCGTGTACTGTGCGCGCACTTTCCATTCCTCCGCGCGCGAGCAAAATTCCGGCGAGGTTCGTTGCGGTTCCTCCGGAACAAATCACGCGTGAGCCGCGCCAATCACTTACCGGAAGATTCTTTTCGAGTTTGCGACATGCATACTTTCGCAGTCGAGTAAGTCCCTTCCGCTTGCCGTCGGACAAAAACTCCTCTGTCATTCTGATCGCGCCAAGCCGGAGCGACAACAGCCGCTCGAGGAGTCCGTCAGCGCTGAGCGCGATCTCGAGCGATCCGCCACCGATATCGATTATCGCAGCGCGTCCGACTCCGAGATCGAAGTGTGCGAGCGCGCTGCGAAAGCTCAGCGCGGCTTCATCTTCTCCGTCGACGATTTTTATTCGCAGTCCGGTTTCTTCGCGCACGAGATCGAGAAAACGCTGGCTGTTGGAAGCGCCGCGTACGGCGCTCGTCGCGATCACCTCGGTTCGCCTGGCTCCGAGCTGCTTCGCAAGCGCGGCCATGCGGCCGAGTGTCGCAAGCGCGTTTTGAATTGCGATTTCGTTCAAGCGGCCGGACTTCTCAATGCCTGCGCCGAGTCGCGGAGCGGCTTTCATTTCGTCGATGACGCGGATGCTTCCGTCGGGTGAGACGTCGGCGATTATCTGACGAATCGAATTGGATCCGATGTCGATCGCGGCGATGCGAGTTGGATTGTCCGTGCTCTGCGTCGCGACACCGCCCGAGCTCAAGGTCAGGGAGGGTCTTCCGGCTGCGTGGGTCAAACGCTAATCCTCGAAGTGTTGCTTGATCTGCTTGCCACACCACACGAAACACCGAATCGCTGAGTGCGTCAACCACAGCTATCAGAAATTCGCCACCCAATGCAGGAAGTAGATTCGTGTCGGAGCTACTGCCGTCGTGTTTTTCGGCGTCTGCTCCTGATAGTCGAGCGAGATCGAGCTCTTCTTCGACAGATCCCACGTGAGGCCGGCAATCACGACATTGTAGCGAGCGTCCGTCGATGTGTTCGGCTTCACGTGATCCCAGCGAGCAACGATCCCAAGTGGGAACGATGATCTCGCATCGGCGATCTGGAACGGTTTGACGACAGCGTAGGCGGAGAGAAGACTTCCAGTTGAATCAGTCACCGCTCGCGGCGACGCAATCGTATTGAGCGTGCTTCCTTCGCCTTCGTCGCTGCGTTGCGCGTAGTCAACGCCGACGACTAGCCGCGGATCCTTGAATCCTGCGAATACGCCCCAGCGATTTCGATCGAGTCCTTCGCCAACCGGACCAGCTTGTCCCACACCGCCGTTTACGAACTTGCTCGCAATAGCACCCCGGTACACCCAGCCATCAATCGCAAACGTTCGGAGATAACTGACGTCGCTCGTCGCAAGTGGTGTAAGTGTCAGTCGCGCCTGATAATCCTTGAAGCGGTCTGTCTCGCGTGACGCGTAGCCGGGGCCGTTTGTGATCCCAGCATACAGCTCTCCGTAGTTGTTTGGAATCGTAACTATGGTAGCGACGCCTGCGTCCGCCGATGATAAATATCCGGCACGCTCGATCGGAACGAGCGAGAGCCACCGCGGCCAGAACGTTTCCTCGTGGTCGATGAACATCGTTTGGATGACACCAATCCGCGCCACAGCCGACCAGTCGGCGCTCGTTTTTCCCTGAACATAGTCGTATTGGAGATACGCGTACTTTACGCGAAACACCCAGCCCTTGTAGAAATTGTCAGCGTTGTTCGTCGAGCTTGTTTGCTGAAAAACGTCGGCGGTAACGCGAATGCTTGCTCGATCTCCGGCGGGCATTCTGAAAGTCAGGTATGCGCGCTCGAGCTCGAATTTGTTTTGAGCTTTGTTCGCTGCGTCTCCGTGATACTGATAATTCCCGAAGACAACTCCCGAAAAATTCACCGACGGTGCAGGAGCTAGTTTAGGCGCGGGCTTGGCAGAATCGGTTCTGGGCTTCGTTGAATCCGATTGCGAATATTGTGCGGCCATCCCGGCCGGCAGCAGGAGTGACAAGAGGACTATGAATGAAATTCGGCGCATATTCAGCGGCGCACTTTGACAGATTTGCGGCTACTTCGGGACGATCACGAGCATGTAGGAGACGACCTGATCTGCGAGCCAGTCGCGAACCGTCTCGCTGTAGTGCAACCCATCCACCGTGTCGGAGCTACTCTTCCACGTGAGCCCGTTGTCGTTCGATGTACGGGCGGCGAGATCGACGAGTCTCACCGCTCTGCGAGCGGCGAGAGATCGAATCTGGGTGTTGATCTGTGGAATCGTGGGATCGCCGTTTGCGGGCGGGAGCGTCGTCAGGATGAAATGGTCGACACCGTGTCCCGAGTTGACCCATTGGTCGATCATCCACTCGAGGTTGGCAGCCGTCCCTGCAGGACTGATCGAAGCGCCGGGATCGTTCGTGCCGATCGAGACATAGACGAAATCGTTCGACGCCGGCGAGAAAGCTCGAACGCGCGCGATCGATCCCGACGGATAGAACATGTTCGTCGGCTCCCCACCACTCCACGGATACGCAGCTCCCAGGACTTCACCTGCAAATCGCGTAATCCCGTTGACCTGTGTCTGCGCGTTTGGCGCCCCACGCGGAGTGCGGCCAACCCCACTACTCGTCGCGGAGATTCCGTGATTAACTGCAGTAATCGGCTTTTGGCTTTGTGCGCTCCAGCGCGCTTCGATTTTTCCTGCGAGCTGATACGGACTGTTCGCAGCATTCGGTGATAGACGGACGTCGGAAGCACTGGAGACGTAGGATGCCGCGACGGGATTTGGATTCGTCCCAACAAAACCGAAGTCGGTGTTGGAATCACCGAAGGTTACGATTCGCACACTCGAGTTGGGAGGCAGCGTTGCGTTCGCGACAAAGACGATCGGGCTTCCGGTCAAGCCGTCAGACGTCGCGAAAAGAGAATTCCCTCCAACGGTTCCGAGCACCCAGGCGCCGACCGTGGCAATTCCGTTCGCGTCGCTTATGGCAATCGGCTGATCGAGAGAACCAGCGCCGCTTCTTATTGAGAACGTGACTGTCACGCCGGAAACACCCACATGGTTTGCGTCGGTGATTTTAACCGCGGGCCGCACCGGCACCGCGGCTCCGGTCACCGCGGATTGGCCGTCTCCGGCGAAGATTGAAATTGCTACGGGAGGTCCTGAGTTCGACGGAGGAGGCGGTGGTGGCGGCGGAGGTGGGGGCGTGATCGTCGCATTGGCGACGAAGATGAGAGGACTGCCGCTAACTCCTGAAAGCGTGGCGAACAGAGAATTCCCGCCGCCCGAACCAAGAATCCAACTGCCGACCGTTGCGATTCCCGCCGAATCACTCACCGCTTGTGCGCCAGTGATTGATCCTTCGCCGCTTCTGATGGAGAATACCACGGTGATTCCGGGAACCGGTTTTCCTGCCGCGTCGGTGACTTTCGCGGCGGGGGGAATCGCCACGGCAGTTTTTGGTGGCGCGACCTGTCCATCACCCGCGAATATCGCAATCGCTACGGGCGGACCCGCAGGAGGTGGAGGCGGAGGCGGTGGTGGCGGAGGTGGCGGCGCTGCAATAATCGGTTGTGCGGTCGCAGTAAAGACAACGGGACTGCCGTCTGCTCCAGCTAGCGTTGCGGCGAGCATGTTGAGCGCACCGGCTGTCCCAACAGTCCAGCTGCCGACTCGCGCCACACCATAGTCATCAGTGATCACGTCGCTACCGGTGATACTTCCGCCACCAGCTGTAACCGAGAACGTGACGTGAACCCCTGATACCGCGAACCCATCCAGATCGGTGACAATTACCGATGGAGAAACTGGTAAAGTCGCGCCCGCGGTTGCGCTCTGCTTGTCGCCCTCGCCCATCTTGATTTTCGCGGCAGCACCCGGAGTTACTGTGACCGAGGTGGTCGCGCTGACACCGCTACAGGCGACTGTGATGACAGCGTTGCCGGGGGCGACTGCAGTCGCGACGCCACTGGAGGCGTCGATCTTCAGCACACCAGCGTCGCTGGTGCTCCACGCAAGCGTTCGCCCCGAGAGAGTTTTTCCTTCGGCGTCGAGCACTGTCGCCGCAAAAGTTGCCTGATCGCGAACTCGCAGTGCAGGCGTAGCCGGCGCAATTGTCACGGAAGCAACGGCCGGCTCAACAAGTATCGCGTAGACACCAAAACCATTGACGTGCGCTGCAACCGTATGCGACGTCAGATCTACATTGCTCTGATCGACCGGCTGCCACGCCGATCCAACCGCCTGGTAAATGCTCAGTCCAGACTCGGACGTCGTACCGATGGCGGCCGCGTCGTATCTGATGGTGAGAAGTACAGGCTGAGAGAAGGTATTTTCCGCCGAACTGCCGCCTCGTATAGGCGAACGCATCACCGGCGATCCAGCCGAGTACTTCCACCTCCAGCCTGAATCCCCCCAGCGGCGAAGGGGACTCGTAC
>JBHELX010000019.1:36443-65884 GCA_046262875.1 Gemmatimonadaceae bacterium
ATGCCGAACCGTGCACAAGCCGTGTGCTCGCCGGATAATTAGTCGCTGCGTTAACGAACAGCGGCAAAGTGGAAACGACTGCAGCCGGCGGCACTGACAGCACCACGCTTCCGCCCATCGTCGAAATCGTTCCACCGGCCGGACCAACTACCCCCCCATCTTCGACCGACACGGGAAGCGACGCGCTCTTGCCTTCAGCGCTTACGGTGATTGTCGCGTTGCCGGGAGCAATCGCTGAGATCAATCCGTTGGTGACGGTTACGATCGCTGCGTTTGACGAGATCCAACTCATCGGGCGATCGAGCGCGTCGCCCGCGACGCCGTGGGTGACGGCAGTCAGTTGCGCGGTCTCGCCGGGGACGAGATCGAGAGAATTCGCCGAGACCGTAACGCTATCTACGGGTATCGGTCCAGCGACTTCCTTGCAGCTGCCAAATGCGAGCAGTGCCGCACTCACCAGACCGCAGCCAAGCAGAATTCTTGATCTCATCGTGTCCGATTGTGGAAAACTTGCTTGCCCACGCCGGACTCAGATAATACAAGTGATTCCCTGAATTTTACAAGGCTTTCTCGGGTTCGGAGGGTCGCGCCGTGAGTGGGGACGCGCCATCAAAACCAGGTATCTTGGCGGCAACGGAAATATTTGTGATACGAGCTTCGCGCCGCGGGAAAAATCTTTTTAGTCGGAGGAAATGTTTCTCGTAAAGGTTCCAGCTGAGGAACGCGGCAGCGAGGGAAATCGTTCCGGAGATGATGGTGAAGGCGATCGCGCCAGGCAATGGCGATCCGGCAATCGTCGGAAATGTTTGAATCGTCAAACCCATACGTTCCAGCGTTGGCGCAAGCGGAAAATGAAATACGTAGAGCGCGTAGCTGTATTTGCCGAGCACGCGCATGGGGCGCGTTTGGAAGAACCTTGATAGTCGGGTCTGGCGCTTTTCAGGATCGATCGCCACGATGATCAGCGCGGCGCTGAAGAGTGCAACGAGAGGATACCCCACCGTTTCCATCTCGATGCTCGACTGAGCGAATCCGCGCGTGGGGATCGAAAGAATGACCAGTGCGACGATCGCTCCGGGAATGATATATCGCACGCTCGAGCGAACGTGTACCCACATCGCCTTGTCGCGTACGATCACGGCGAGCGCGGCACCTATGGCGAGTGTGTCCAGTCTCGCGGGAGTGAGCCGATAACCAAGGCCAGGATTGAATCCTGCCCAGTTCAGCCAGGTGCGGAATAGAAGGCTGCCACAGATGCAGAAGAGGCAAACTCGAAGCAGACCTTTGCGCGAAGCGAGCAGAACCACCGCGGGCCAGAACAGATAAAACTGTTCTTCAATCGCTAGAGTCCAGAAATGCGAGAGTGGATAGGGGCGCACCCATTGCGGGAAAAGGAGCTGATAATTCGACAGGTAGCTCCAATACCAACCCTGCGAGGCGCGCCATCCATCGAATGGTCCGCCGGGTGTCGGCGGTCTGAGCGCGGGAGCGAGAATGAAGAACGCGAACAGGAATCCATAATAGAGGGGGAAAATCCTGAGAACGCGCCGCACATAAAAGTTGCGGAAGTAATGACTCGAGCCTTTCGCATCCAGAAGAATTCCCGTTATCAGGAATCCCGAAAGGACGAAAAAGAGATCGACGCCCCACCAGCCGGTTTCAATGAGCGTCTTGAGACCCTGCTCGAAACCGTAGACGGGATAGTATCCGAGGTTGAAATGGCCGATCATGACGACAAGGATTGCGAGACCTCGCACTCCATCGAGTGCGGGCACGTGACCCTGTATGTCGGGCGTTTGCTCGATCGCCATCACTCACAATAATCGGGTGGTTTGCCCCGAGCGAGAGAAAAGGCGAAAGTTCGCATAATGAAGCCCGCTTCGATTCTCCTTATGTTCGCCGCCATATGCGGCGCCAACGCGCAGCAGAACGCCCGAGAGATAGTGGTAGTCTCGACGACCGACGTGCACGGGCGGCTTCGCGGCTGGGATTATTACGCTGACACTGCGGAAACCGCGCGCGGCTTAACGCGCGCGGCCACTATCGTCGACTCTGTTCGCGCCGCGAATCCCGGACGCGTGATACTGCTCGATGCCGGAGACCTTCTTCAGGGAAATCCATTCACTTTCGTCGCTGCGCGAGTGACGAAGGACTCGCTCAATCCCGTCATCGCAGTGATGAACGTGATGTCGTACGATGCAGCGGCTATCGGAAACCACGAATACAACTACGGCGTGGAATACCTCGAGCGGGCGGTTCGCCAGGCGCGCTTTCCGTTTCTTTCAGCGAACACCTACGCGCCGGATGGCTTGGATGCTTTTCGTCCGTGGACGATGGTCACCCGTAATGGATTGAAAATCGGAATCATAGGTGCGACGACGCCGGGCGTGATGCTTTGGGATGCCGACAACGTCCGAAATAAACTGAGACTTGGCGACATTGTGCCGGCGGTTCGCAAGGCGGTTGGCGACGTGAAGGCGGCCGGCGCTAACGTCGTAGTAGTAACGGTTCATTCGGGATTGGATGAGCCAGCGAGCTATGACACTGTGACGACAGGGCTTCCCAGCGAAAACGTTGCAGCGCGACTTGCCCGGGAGGTCGCAGGCATCGATCTCATTGTGTACGGACACTCTCACAAGGAAATGCGCGAGCTTCGTATCGGCGAAACGCTTCTCACTCAACCAAAGAACTGGGCGACGAGCGTCTCGATTGCTCACCTGCGTGTCGTTCCAAATGGTGGTGCATGGCGCGTCGCGGAGTCACGGGCAGACATCGTATACGTTGCGGGACACACAGAGCAGCAAAAAGTTCTCGCTGCTACGGAGGGCAATCACCGCCAAACCGTTGCCTTCGTAAAAACATCCATCGGAACAACGCCGGTCGCATGGCGCGCTGACTCCGCGCGAATCAAGGACACGCCGCTGATCGATTTCATTCTCGAGACGGAACGGAAGGCCACAGGCGCTGATCTCGCATCCACTCCTGCGTATTCGCTCGAAGCATCGATCAACGCAGGACCAATCACGGTCGCCGAACTATCGCGGTTGTATCCTTACGAAAACACGCTGAAAGCAGTGCGAATAACAGGTAGGGAGCTGAGAGACTATCTCGAATTCAGTAGTCGTTATTACCAGTCGGTGGACACCACGTCGTCGCCGGCGCGCCTCGTGATCGACCGCACCATTCCCGGATACAATTACGACATCGTGGCGGGCGCCGACTACACGATCGATCTCACTCGACCGATCGGATCGCGAGTCACATCGCTTACGATAAAGGGCCGCGGGGTCGCCGACACCGACAGCTTCACTCTCGCACTGAACAATTATCGTCAGAGCGGCGGCGGCGGATACGCCATGCTTCGCGGAGCGCCGGTTGTGTACGATCGACAGCAGGACCTTCGTCAATTGCTGATCGACGAAGTCGCGCGAAAGAAAGTCATCAGCCCGGAGGACTACTTCACGAAAAACTGGCGGCTCATTTATCCAGGCGCGCCCTCGCCATGAGCGGCGACACAACCTTACGCGTGTACGTCGATTCAAAGCCCGTCGATGTTCCGAAAGCGGCGACGGTGATCGACGCAATCGAGATTGCGGACGCATCTCTTGCGTCTTCGGTTCGCGCGGGTGACAGCCTCGTCACCGATAGTCGCGGCCTTCCGATCAGCTCGGACACTCCGCTCCACGGCGGTGCGATTTTTCGCGTGATTCCAGTGAGAAAGGGAAGTGCATGAGCTTTTGCTTTCCCATGTCATTCGATAGAATCGTGGATGCTGACATCTGAAAAACTGCGCCGCCTCCCCAAGGCGGAGCTTCACTGCCATCTCGATGGATCGTTGCGTCCGCAAACGCTGATCGAGCTCGGTCGTGAATACGGCGTTCCATTGCCCACCGAGTCAGCCGACGAGCTGCGCGATTACATGCTCGTCAACGACGCTGAAACACTCGAGGATTATCTCGCACGCTTCGAGGTTACGATCTCGGTTCTTCAGACGGCCGAGGCAATCGAACGAGTCGCGTACGAGCTCGGTGAAGACGCAGCGAAGGATGGAGTTCGCTATCTGGAGGTACGAAACGCTCCAATTCTCAACTCGAGACACAGCCTTTCAGCGGCAGAATCCCTCGACGCGCAGCTGCGTGGGCTAGCCCGGGCGGAAGAAGACTACGGAATTGTCGCGCGGTCAATCGTGATTGCGCTCCGACAATTATCGCCGATGGTGTCACTCGAGCTGGCGAGACTTGCGGTTGCCTATCGCGACAAGGGAGTGGTGGCGTTTGACCTCGCGGGTGGCGAGCTCGGGCACCCTGCTTCGGCACATTCGCTGGCATTCGCTTATGCGCGTGAGAACAATCTCGCCGTGACAGTTCACGCCGGGGAAGGAGACGGAGCGGAGTCGGTACGACAGGCCGTTCACAGCTGCTGCGCGAACAGACTCGGACATGCGACGAGACTCATCGAGGATCCCGCACTCACTCAGTACGTCAATGATCGCCGTATCGGACTCGAGATCTGTCTGACGAGCAACGTCCACACCGGCGCGGCAGCTTCATACGAAGAGCATCCGCTGAGAAAATATTTCGATCGCGGGATGAACGTGTCGCTCAATACCGACAATCGTCTCATGAGCGGAACTACGCTGACAGATGAATACCTCTATGCCGCCAAGTACCTCGACTTCACATTCGATGAGCTTTGCACTCTTTCGCTCAACGGTTTCGAGAGCGCGTTCCTCCCGTGGGAGCAGCGCATGCTTCTGTTGCAGGATGTATCCGCGGAGCTCGAGGCACTGAGCGAGGAGACTTCGTGATCTCTGCATTTTCGCGCGATGCGGCGAGAACTTCCGCCGATGCGATTCGACATCACGTCGACGAAGGCGCTCCGGAAATCGCAATCATTCTCGGATCGGGCCTCGGCGGTCTCGCGGATGCAGTCGAAGATGCGGTGCGCGTTCCCTACGCCGACATTCCAGGATTTCCTGAGGCCACAGTAGCTGGTCACGCGGGAGCGCTCGTCTCGGGGAACTTGAGCGGGCGCCATGTGCTCGTTCTCGCGGGAAGATTCCACATGTACGAAGGGCATCCACCCGCGCTCGCCGCATTTCCGGTTAGAGTGCTGCACGAGCTCGGGGCCCGTACCCTGTTTGCGTCTAATGCCGCTGGCGGAATTCGGCGCGATCTCGCGGCTGGAGATCTGATGATCATCGAGGATCATCTGAATCTCACATTCGCGAATCCGCTTATCGGATCACTTCAGGAAGGCGACACGAGATTCCCCGACATGAGCGACCCGTACGATCGCGGGCTGCGCGAGTTGCTTCACGCAATTGGAGATCGGCTGAAAATTCCTCTCAAGGAAGGAGTGTACGCGTGTCTGAACGGACCATCGTTCGAGACGCGTGCTGAGGTTCGAATGTTGGAAACCCTCGGAGCCGACGCCGTAGGAATGTCTACGGTGCCGGAAGTAATTGTCGCGCGCGCAATGGGAATGCGCGTTGCGGCGATGAGCTGCATTACGAATGCAGCTACCGGAACGTCAGATGCTCCGGTTCTTCACGCGGAAGTACTCGACGTCACTGCGCGCGCGGCAGAGAGTTTTCAATCTGTCGTACGAGCTTTTGTCGCGGAGCTTCCTTCGGCGAAGTGATTCAACGGTCCGTGCCCATCCCCAAGAGGGAGTGCGGTCTCGAGCGCCGCTTGCACGTAATCAATCGCCCGACGCACTGATTCTCTGAGCGGAACGCCGGCCGCGAGCTGCGCTGTAATCGCTGCCGAGAGCGTGCAGCCTGTGCCATGAGTGTTATTCGTTTTGATTCGCGGGTGACTGAACACAGTGAATTCGCCATCGTCGTAAAGCAGATCGACGATTGTCGAGTCATCGGACGAGCCGACATGACCACCTTTGATCAGTGCTGCTTTTGCGCCCAGGGCGACGAGCTGCTGCGCGGCACGACGCATTGACGATTCGTCGCTGACGCGTTCGCCTGTAAGAGCGAATACTTCGTCTGAGTTCGGAGTGACCAGCGTTGCGAGCGGGACGAGCTCGTCTCGAATCGCGCGCGCCCCGTTGCTATCGATCAGCGCATCTCCGCTCGTCGCGACGATCACCGGATCCAAAACGTACGGTGCGAGATTGTGGCGTCTCAGAGAATCTGCGACGATCCGAATCGACTCGGCGGTTCCAACCATTCCACTTTTTACCGCCGAGGGTTTGAGATCGGTGGCTACGGCATCGATCTGTGCGCGCAATAATTCAGGAGACACGGGTTCCCAGCTCGACACGCCAATTGTGTTTTGTGCCGTGACGGCGGTGATCGCGGAAGTGCCGTAGACGCCGAATCGAAAAAACGTTTTGAGGTCAGCCTGGATTCCAGCGCCTCCTCCCGAATCGGAGCCGGCGATGGTGAGCGCTATGTACATGAGGGAAATATGTGGGACACTGAGAGAACTACAGAATTAGAACGGCGCAGGGAGGCTGTGAGACGGTGAGAAAAGCGGCGCACATCGAGAAATGTGCGCCGCTTTTCTCACCGTCTGCCTGCCTCCCTGCGCCGTTCCCTCGTTCTTTCCCTACTGCCGCGGGGCGGGCAATGACCTGAAACGCGCTTTGAAGGTGTTGTAGTTCGTTGTATTCGTAGTCAGTCCGCGAAGAGCGCTTGCGGGATACTGATTGATTGCGGCCTGAACCGCTGTAATGCGATCTTCTTCGCCGGGGTGCGTCGAGAAGAATGCCGAGACAGCGTCGGGACGGCTCTTTCTCTCCGCAATCAGCTTTTCGAACATCGTTACGACGCCGTGCGGATTTATTCCCGCGGCGATTGTGTTCTTGACAGCTTGATTGTCCGCCTGCGCCTCGTCGGTACGACTGAACTTCGCAAACAACGCCGTGCCGGCGATGTTGATTCCGGCCTGTGCTACCTGACTGTTGCAGACGCTCGTCAGAACACATGCGAGGGTTACGCCGATGTTGGCTCCCTGCATTTGCTCCATCTGCTTAACGGTGTGCCGAAGCACGACGTGACCGATCTCGTGACCGAGAACGCCGGCGAGCTCGGACATGTTGTCGGTTTGCTCGATCAGACCACGATTCACATAAACGAATCCGCCGGGAACTGCGAACGCATTTACTTCATGGCTGTCTACGATGAAGAATCGCCAATCGAGATTGGCGCGGCTCGTGTGTGACGCAATCTGGTCGCCGAGGAGATTGATGTATCGATTGAGCTCAGGATCGGTAACCATTGGCAGCTGTTGGTTGATCTGCGCTGCCTCTTCCTGACCCATCTGCACTTCCTGCTGGGTGGATACGCCACAGCCGGTCACCCCAACTATCAGCGCGAACGCGATAAAGATTCGTTTCATTGGAACTCCCGCGGTAAATTGCTCACCTCCGGGAAAGGCAAGTCCCATTCCAAGCTCCCACTTTCGGCTCAAGCGTGAGAATTCTGACTCTCGCACGCGACTTAAGACGGCGAAAATCGAGGGAGCGACAGTCGCTCTTCGTGGTGGAAGGCGTGCGCGCAGTCGAGGAGCTGCTCAAGTCTCCGCTCTCTATTCAAGGCGTCCTCTCTGCGCCACAGCTCGCTGGCGCTCCGAGAGGACAAGCGCTACTGGAGATGATCGCATCTTCGCGAATAGAGCACGCAGTGGTAAAGGAAGCGGAGTTCAGAAGCGCCGCCGAGACGGAATCTCCGCAAGGCGTTCTCGCAATTGCTGAGATGCCGGATCGATCTCTCGATTCGGTGGCGCGTAGTAGCCACCTGCGCATCCTCGTGCTCGATGCCGTCCAGGATCCGGGCAACGTCGGGACGATTCTTCGCACAGCGGCAGCCCTCGACGTCGATGCGACTGTCGCGCTTCCCGGAACTGTCGATCTCTGGAACGCGAAAGTCGTTCGGTCGGCGATGGGCGCGCATTTTCGTCATCTCGCGTTTCATACAAGACCCGAAGGTCTATTCGCATTTCTCGACGCCGAATCAATTCCTCTTTGGGGCGCAGAGCCGTCGGGAGATGCTGTTGATAGCGTGACTCCGCCGGAGCGTCTCGCTATTGCCGTTGGAAACGAAGGCGGAGGATTGTCGTCTTCTGTGCGCGAGCGGGCGAGTGCGACAGTGTCGCTGCCAATCGCCTCGACGGTGGAATCTCTCAACGTTGCCGTCGCAACGGGAATTCTTCTTTATCAACTCAGGAAATAATGCAAGGCTTCTGGGCGGTCTACAGTTTTGCCATCGGCGCGTGCACCGGGTCTTTTCTGAACGTTTGCGTTCTACGTTGGCCCGAGGGCGGCTCAGTCGTGCGTCCCAGATCTCGGTGCCCGAAGTGCGGACGACAGATCTCCATGTTCGAGAACATTCCAATCGTCAGCTGGATTGTGCTCGGGGGAAAATGCCGGACATGCGGCAGCAGAATTTCTCTGCAATACCCGTTCGTTGAGCTGGTGGTAGGATGTCTCTGGCTCGCGATCTATCTGCATTACGGTCTGTCGTTTACGGCGCTGAGAGTTGCAGTGTTCCTGACCGCTCTCCTTGGAATAGCGATTACCGACGCGAAATACTATTTGATACCGGACGGCTTTACTGTTTTCGGAATCGTCTGGGTAATTCTTTCCGCGATCATCGCGCTGTTCTTTTCCTCCGAGTCGCCATTTGCAGGCGCGTACGGTGCGCTGATCGGTGCGTGCACAGGGGCGGGGGCGATTGCAATCGCGGGATGGTTAGGGGAGCTCGCGCTAAAGAAAGAGGCGATGGGATTTGGTGACGTGACACTGATGGCAGTGATTGGCGCAGCAGTTGGTCCGGCCCGCGCGCTTCTCACGATTTTTCTCGGCGCACTCATCGCGACGATAGTGTTCCTCGGGATCGTGTATCCCTTCATCTGGCTGAGGTCCCGACGACGTGCAGTCGCGTTCGAGCCGCCACAAATACCCTTCGGCGTTTTTCTTGCGCCAGCAGCGGTGATCGCCTTGCTTTGGGGCAATTCGATGGTGTCGGTCTATACCAACTCAATGGGCCTTTGACGTCTCGTTTTGTAGCGCGTGCCGCGATCGGGTGTTTTGCTCTCGCATCCGCCGCCGCGTGCAGAGAAAAAACAGTTTCATACTCGGGACCTTACGGGAGACAAGTCGCGGAAGCAGTTCCGCGAATCGAGACTGCGGTCGGATTGAAATTCAAAACGCCGCCTCGCGTCGAAGCGAGGTCAAAAGAGCAGGTGCGCGAATTCGTGACGCAGCAGTTCCGCGATCCACAATCGTTGCGTGAATTCAACGGAATCGAAGCTGCTTACAAGCTGTTCGGCATGGTTCCCGACACGATGGACCTGAAGAAGTTTCTCGTCGATCTCCTGACAGAGCAGATCATCGGCTACTACGATCCGAAAACGAAAATTCTCTACATCGTGAACGGCTCCCCGAAGGAAGCAGCTGAAATCACGATCACTCACGAGCTCGTTCACGCGCTGCAGGACCAATACATCAGCCTCGACTCCACTCAGAAAATCGAAGGAGAGAACGACCGGCAATCCGCGGCGCAAGCCGTGTTCGAAGGACAAGCGGTGTACGAGCAGATCGCTGCAATGCTCGGCGGCAACAATGTCGCCGTCAATCTTCCCGGCGGATGGGAGAGAGTGCGCGAGACGATTCGCGAAAATCAAAGTTCGATGCCCGTCTTTGCGAAGGCTCCACTGGTCATTCAGGAGACACTGATCTTTCCGTATCTGAGCGGCGCGGAATTCGTTCGAAACTTCAAGGAGCGAAATCCGGGCAAGGTCATCTACAAGGACATGCCCCTGTCGACCGAACAGATTCTTCACCCATCTGCGTATTTCGGAAAGCGCGATACCCCGACAGACATCGCGTTGCCGGCGCTCATCGGGGTTACTCCGACGTATCAGAACTCACTCGGCGAATTCGAAACGCGGCTCTTTCTGTATCAGCATCTACAGGATCAAAACGAAGCGGTTCGTGGAGCGACCGGGTGGGACGGAGATCGCTATGAGATCTTCAACACGACGGGCGGGCAGGGAATCACGTGGGTAACGGTGTGGGATTCAGCTATCGAAGCTTCTGAATTCTTCGATTTCATTAATCAAGCCGTTGAAAAGCGATATCACGTCAAATCATCCGGACAACCGGGAGCGACCGTCCGGACTTATGCCCCTCCTGGAAGAAGCGTCGAGATCTCTACCGATGAGGTCTCAGGCAGGCCAGTCGTGATGTACGTCGATGTTCCCGCCGGTGCGAGCATTCATGTGCTCGACGTCAATCAGATAAAGCTCCACGAGTAGTTCCTAAAAAGCCTGCCACAGAAACACAGAAATCACAAAAAGAACCAGAGTTCTTTCTTTTGAACTGCACAACAACACCGAGAAGTTGGGTCGTTGTTTCTTAATAGAAATTCTGTGGTTTCTGTGTTTCTGTGGCGGCTTTTAGAGGCCGATGAGCCGCGAGAGGAAGAAAGTGCCGAGGCCGATGATGCCGCCTAGGACGTAACCGGTGATGATGATCATGCGGAGCTCGTTGTCGATTACCGAGCGAAGAATCTCCTCCACTCTGTCGACGCTGAACGCCATGACTTTCCGCTCGACCATGGCCTGAACATCCATCCGCTGGACGAGTGTTGGAAGCTGCGCTTCCACCCAGTCCCAGATGTGAGGCGCAGTTGCGTGAGCGAGCTTGCGGCCGGCTTCCGGATCCTTGCTGGCTGCTGATGCTACATCACCGATGATCTCACCGATGGGCTTTTGCAGGTAAGTCAACAACGCGTCGTGAATCGTCTTCGTGATTTCCTCACGAATCATGGGCTCATCGAGCAGCTCGACGATTTGCTCCACGCCTTCGGCCTCTATCGCGTCGAGTGCTGCTTCGAACTTGCGCTCGCTCATCATCAGCTTCGCCATGATCTTTTCGTGAAACTTCAAATCTTCGACGAAGCGATTGAACATTCCGTGAAGAGCGTCACGCATTTTCATTCGCGTGGTCGGCTGCCCGAGGAACGAGCCCAGCTTGCCCATAGCGACTGGCAAGTAGGAGCTCATGGCGCCTTCGAGCGCGGTGACCGCGGCCGGCGGAACCTTGTCGATCAATGGATCGCGCGATGCGATGATCGACTCGACTACCTCCGCAAGGCGCTCCTCGAAAGCATTCCTGAGCTCGGGCCGCGCAAGCTCCTTCTGTAAATCACCGGGCGTGACAAGACGCTCTCCGACGGTGCGGCCAAGGCTCCGGGCCATCCGCGCCTGATTCTTTGGAATTGCGCCCTGAAATCCGAAGCGCTTCTGCTTTGGATTGAAGAGCATCCATACGGCGACGGTATCGGACAACCCTCCGGCCACGGTGCCGACGATCACGTGCACCGCGAGCTGGACCCACATGTTCTCCATGTTCACCTACGGCTTCACCTGCTCCGCGGAGATCGTCGTTTCGGTTTCAGAATCGTCAGCCGTCAGGGGCTGTTGTTTGCGAGGAGTACCTCGCCTTGGGGCGGAGTCCGCTAGCACGAGTCCGGGCTGTTGCAGCAGCATCAGGTGAACCACTTCGTCCATCGTCGAGACGAAAGTGAAAGTCATCTTCGCTCGAACTTCATCCGGAATATCGCGGAGATCTTTTTCATTTTCAGCCGGCATGATGACGTGTCGCAACCCTGCGCGATACGCGGCGAGCACTTTCTCTTTCACGCCGCCGATCTCCATGACTTTTCCGCGAAGCGTGACTTCGCCAGTGAGTGCTGTGTCGCGGCGCACCGGCCGACGACTCAGAACACTGGCGATTGCGAGCGTCACTGCCGCTCCGGCGCTCGGCCCGTCTTTCGGAATAGCGCCTGCCGGAAAGTGAACGTGCAGATCAGAATCCTTGAACTCGGATTCGGGAATTCCAAGTATGTCGGCGCGCGATCGGACGTACGAATACGCCGCGTCGACTGATTCTCGCATCACACTGCCAAGCTGTCCCGTAACCGTGAGGCGGCCGGAGCCGGGCATGCGCAAAGCTTCAATGAGCATCAGGTCGCCGCCGGTCGCGGTCCATGCGAGTCCGGTCACTACTCCGACTTCAGGATCCTGATCTGCTTCCTCGAGCGTGTATCGCGGATTGCCGAGTATTTCGGTTACGCGATCGTTGTCGATGATCCACGCGCCCTCTTCGCCCTCGGCTTTGCGGCGTGCGCGGCGGCGCATGATCGACGCGACGTCCCGCTCGAAATTCCTTAGTCCCGCTTCGCGCGAATAGCGACTTGCAAGCAGGCTGAGAATCTCATCCGTGAATTGAATGTCCTTGTCCGTGATGCCGTGCTCCTCGAGCAATCGAGGCAACATGTAGCGCCAGGCGATTTCGACTTTCTCTTCCACCGTGTAGCCGGCGATGCGAATGATTTCCATCCGATCGCGCAGCGGGGGCGGAATATCGTAGATGTTGTTTGCGGTGCAGATGAACAACACAGACGAGAGATCGAATGGAACGTTGAGATAGTGATCGACGAACTCGTCATTCTGCGAAGGGTCGAGTACCTCGAGCATTGCAGCAGTAGGATCACCGGATGGTCCGCCGCCGCTCATCTTGTCGATTTCGTCGATCATGAAGACGGGATCTTTCACCTGCACGCGTCTGAGCGCCTGAATGATCAGGCCGGGCATCGCGCCGACGTACGTGCGACGATGCCCGCGAATCTCCGCTTCGTCACGCACGCCTCCAACTGAGATGCGATAAAACGCGCGCCCGATTGCAGACGCGATTGCTTCACCCAGTGAAGTTTTGCCAGTGCCAGGAGGGCCTGCGAAGCAGAGGATTGGTCCGTGAGGATCGCCACCACGCAATTTTCTCACGGCGAGGTATTCGACGATTCGCTCTTTGGCTTCATTCAACCCATAGTGGCCTTTGTCCAGCGATTCTTCGACAGCTTTGAGCTCGATCTCCTCTCGACCCGAGCGTTTTTCCCAAGGCAGTGAGAGAAGCCAATCGAGGTACGTGCGAATCACCTGGTATTCGCTCGACGCAGGTGAAAGCATTCGGAGGCGCTCGGTCTCGCGCTTTGCTTCCGCGGCTGCGCGAGGAGGAAGGCTTGCCTCTTCGATTTTGCGAAGCGTTTCGATCGCTTCTTTTTCGCCCGGATCGGCTTCGCCAAGCTCGGCCTGAATCGCGCGGAGCTGCTGACGCAGATAGAACTCGCGTTGGTGCTGTTCGATTTTGATTTCCGTCTGTCGCTTGACGTCCTCGACGACGTGAGCGCGTCCGACTTCGCGCTCCAGTCGCGTTAGGAGAAATCGAAGGCGCTGCGCGATGTCGAGCCGCTGAACGATCTCGTCCTTGTCGGAGATCTTGAAGTTCATGTTCGTTGCGGCGAGATCGGCGAAGCGTCCCGGATCTGAAACGTTCATGCGGAGGACCGCCGGCACTTCGTCTGGAATGCGATCCACCATCTTTGCGAGCGTTTCCGCGGCGCTCACTACGCGACTAACGAGATCGTCGATCTCGGCTTGTTCGCCCGGGATTTCTTTCGCGGGCTTCACATGAGCGACTGGATACGGCTCGGTCTGCACGATCTTGTCGATCACGATTCGCCGCAGACCCTGCAGCGTGATTTGCACCGTGTCGCCGGGAAGATTGATCCGCTCGTGGACGCGAGCAGCAACTCCGACGCGTCCGACGAATCGCTCGAGATCGATTGGATCGTCGTGGTCGCCTGTTGCAATGACGAGCGCGACAATGAGTCCCGGACCTTCGTTATCGCGAAGCAACGCGAGGTTTTCCGGTGCGCCCATTTGCACTGCGATCGTACCGAGCGGATATACGATCGTCGAGCGCAGCGCCATCATCGGAAGATTAGGCGGCAGGTCGGATTTCAGGATGTCGTCTTTGCGCGACGGTTTGGCCATGCGGGGAAAATAATAAGACACCGCGGAAGGCGGACCGCGGACCGCGGAATTAACGCACGGCCGCAGTTTTCCGCAGTCCGCGTTCCGCGGTCCCTCCGCAGTCCGCGTTCCGCGGTTCCTCCGCAGTCCGCGTTCCGCGGTTCCTCCGCGGTCCGCGTTACGCGGTTGTTACTCTCTTCGGGAGAGCAATTCCTTGAACTTCGGATTCGACCTTATTGGTTGTAGCGACGCGTCGTGCTCGATCCAGCTCCAGTGGCCGAAGCCGTTATCCAGCGCTTTGTGAAGAGTGGAAATCGCTTCGTCGGATTGACCTTCCATCGCGAAGTTACAAGCGATGTTGTACAGCACTGATGGATCGTCCGGCTCCATCGCGAGCGCTCGACGGTTCCAATCCCGCGCTTTCTCCGACTCACCGAGAAACGACAAATCAGCAGCGCCCATGTAAAGCGCTCTGGGATTGTCCGGATTCAACTCGAGATGTTTGCGGGCAGCGTCATAGCCGCGTCGCGCCGCGCGTATGCACTCTTCAGTCTTTCCGAGTCCGCTGTACGTATCCGCAAGCAGCGTCAGCGTTGCGAAATCGTCCGGCCGGACGGCGACTGCACGCTCGTACCATTTGGTGGCCTCGTCGGCTTTTCCCTGTGCGATGCACGCGCGCGCGTAAAAATAAGCGGCTTCGAACGACTTAGGATCGAGTCGCATGGCGGTTTGAAATTCCTGTTCCGCCTCCTCGAATCCTTTGCTCAATGAAAGAGCAAGTCCGCGCGAGGCGTGTGCCTCCGCGAGGTCCGGCGCCAACTCTACCGCGCGGCGACTCGCAGCTTCTGCTCGCGCAATATTCGATGGAGTCGCATCGAAATACGAGTAGAGGAACGAGCAGCAATCCGCGACGCCTGCATGTGCGAGAGCGTAGCCGGGATCGAGCTCGATTGCGCGCTCGAACATCTGCCGGGCGAACTCGTGTGATCGCCGGCGATGTTGATGGAAGAACTGGCGGCCGCGAAGATAAACTTCGTACGCCTCGACGTTTGCTGTCGGCACTTGTTCGATCGCTCGCTTCTCGTCTTCGGTGAGAACAAGACGCAATGCGGCGACAATGCTCGCCGCAATCTCGTCCTGAATAGCGAACACGTCCTCGAGCTCGCGATCGTACCGCTCGGCCCACAGCTGCGAATTGTCGGTCGCGTTCACAAGTTGTGCTGTAAGACGCAGACGCTTTCCGGATTTGCGAACGCTTCCCTCGAGAACCGTTCCCACCTGAAGCTTTCTTCCGATCTCGCGAATGTCTTCGGTTTTGTTCTTGAAAGTGAACGAGGAAGTGCGCGAAGACACCTTCAAGGCTTTGATCTTCGACAACGCATTTATGATCTCTTCAGCCATTCCGTCGGCGAAAGTTTCGCCCTCGGGATCCGAGCTCAAGTTGCTGAAAGGAAGAACTGCGATCGATCGGACCCCTCCGGCTGCGCCGGGAGTGAGCGGGCTTCCATCAGGAGTCGAGAGATGTGACGCAACGAGAGCTCTCGCGAATTCCATCGTGGTCGGAAATCGTTCCGATGCCTCTTTCGCGAGAGCCTTGTGCAAGGCTGTCTCGACTTCCTCTGAAGCCGACGAGTACACCGTGCGTATCGAGGGAACCGGCTCGGTGAATCGCTTGCTCAAGACTGCTTGCGCGGTCGCGCCGGTGAACGGCTTTCGGCCGGAGATCATCTCATAGAGGACGCATGCGAGGCTGTACTGATCGCTTCGACCATCGACTACGGTGTCACCGGCTGCCTGCTCGGGACTCACATACGCAGGCGTACCGACCATCATTCCGGTTTGAGTGAGCGTGTCGCCGGAAGCGACGCTCACTGCTTTCGCGATTCCAAAGTCCATCACCATCGCCTCGCCTTCCTGTAGCATCACGTTCTCAGGCTTGATGTCTCGATGGACGATGTTGTTGCGATGTGCGTAGTCGAGGGCGGAAGCGATTCCGCGGGTCAGCTGAAGCGCTTCATCAACCGGGATCTGACCGTCGCGCAAAAGACGATCGCGCAGGGATTCTCCTTCGACGACCGGCATCACGTAAAAGAGAAAGCCTGCTGCCTCACCGGAATCGTAAAGTGGAACGATGTGCGGATGATTGAGTCGTGCGGCGAGCTTTATCTCGCGAAGAAAACGATCGGGCCCGAGCGATGAGCTGAGCTCGGGATGAAGTACTTTGAGCGCGACTCGCCGGTCATGGCGCAAATCTTCCGCGAGGTACACGGTTGCCATTCCGCCTCGACCAAGTTCCCGATCTAATCTGTAGCGCGATACCAGCGCCCTATTGAGCTGCTCCTCCAGCAAACACTGCTCCTTTGAAGTGTTTTGGTCGAGGGAAGGAACCTAAGCGCACGAAAGGACGAGGGCCACTGACCGACACCGCGGACCGCGGACCGCGGACCGCGGAAGAACCGCGGAGGGCGGAAAACGGAAAAAGCCTGCGGACTTGGACTGCTTCTGACAATTGCCTTCCGCGGTCATTCCGGAGTCCGCGTTCCGCGGTGCTCCGCGGTCCGCGTTCCGCGGTTGATTTCGCTCCTCTCAATCCGGTATCTTGCACGGCTAATGTTCGAGGACCTAAGCGAAAAACTCGAAGCGACGTTTGCCCGCCTGCGTGGGCGCGGAACGCTCAGCGAATTCGACATCAAGGAAGGGCTGCGCGAAGTGCGGCGGGTCCTTCTCGAAGCGGACGTCAATTTCCAGCTCACTCGTGAGTTCCTCGAGCGTGTAGAGAAGAAAGCGGTCGGCGTTACAGCGTTGAGCGCGGTCTCGCCCGCACAACAGCTCATCAAGATCGTCCACGAAGAACTCGCCAACATGCTCGGCGAGCAGCGCGAAGGTCTGAAGCTGAGCTCGGTCCCTCCGACGATCGTCATGATGGTTGGATTGCAAGGTTCAGGAAAAACAACAACGGCCGGAAAGCTCGCGCGAAAGCTCGTGGGTGAAGGACGCCCAACGCGACTCGTTGCCGCGGACGTTTACAGACCGGCGGCAATCGATCAGCTCGAAACGCTCGGCCAGCAGCTCGGCGTTCCGGTGTACGCCGATCGATCGACGCAGGATGTTGTGAAAATCGCGAAGGGTGGAATCGACGAAGCGAAGCGCGCACGCGATCGAGTCGTGATCGTCGACACTGCGGGCCGTCTACAGATCGACGAAGACATGATGGACGAGCTTCGTCATTTGAAAGACGCAGTTCATCCGACCGAGATTCTTCTCGTCGCCGACGGTATGACGGGACAGGAAGCAGTGAAGATCGCGCAAGGTTTCGACAGCGCGCTCGGCGTCACTGGCGTCATTCTGACGAAGATGGACGGCGACGCGCGCGGCGGTGCGGCGCTCTCGATTTATGGCGTCACCAAGAAGCCGATCAAGTACATCGGTGTCGGCGAAAAATCAGACGCACTCGAGGAATTCCATCCGGACAGAATGGCCGGCCGAATTCTTCAAATGGGCGATGTTGTTTCGCTGGTGGAGAAGGCTCAGGCTGCGTTTGACGAAGAATCCGCGAGGAAGCTTCAGAAGAAAGTGAAAAAGGAAGGAATGGATTTGACGGATTTCCTGAATGCGATGCGACAGATCCAGCGAATGGGGCCACTCGAGGGAGTTTTGAAAATGCTTCCTGGGGTCAATACAAAGGCGCTAAAGCAAGCGAAGCTCGATCCGAACCGTATGAAGCACGTCGAAGCGATAGTTTTGTCGATGACTCCCGCGGAGCGAAAAGATCCCTCTCTGTTGAATGGGTCGCGGCGAGCGCGAGTAGCGAAAGGGTCGGGGCGAACGATCAGCGAAGTGAATAAGCTTCTCGAGCAGTTCCGCGAGATGCAGAAGATGATGAAGAAGATGTCGCAGGGTGGAGGACGGATGCCGGCAATGTTCGGCATGCGGTGAGTTAAAACGGGTGCGCGCCGGAATCGCCGGTGACGCGATGAGCCCGCAGCAGCACGAGACCACTTTTTGGAGATGTGCAGATGGTAAGAATTCGTCTCCGCCGAATCGGGCGGAAAAAGGCACCAGTGTATCGCATCGTCGTCGCCGACTCGCAGAGTCCGCGGGACGGCAAGTTCATCGAGATCATCGGCCAATACACTCCGCGCCAGAATGGCGGCGAAGGTGGTCTCAAGGTCGACGAAGCGCGCGCGGATTATTGGCTTGGCGTTGGAGCGCAGCCGAGCGATACGGTTCGCTCGCTGCTTCGTCGCGCGGGAGTTCTTCGCAAGCGTCATGAACAGCGACTCGGCATCGAGCGCAAGCAGGTTGCCGTTCCGCTGCCGGAGCGTAGCGAGGAAGAGGAGCGCGCGCTTCAGGCTGATACGACGTCGGAGACAAGCGGCGCGTAGAATGTCCGAGCCCGCATTGGCGGCGGTGGGTTTCATCCGCAATGCACAGGGGATTCGGGGTGAAGTCGTAGTCGAGCCGATCACTGACGCGCCAGACGCAGTATTTGCGTCTGGCCGTCGCGTTTTCGTCGGCGACTCAAAAGGCAACGCGTCCGCGGGTTCGACACAATCACTCATCGTGGATGAGTCTCGACCATTCAAAGGCGGACTCATCGTAAAGTTTGCGGAGCTCGCGGATCGCAATGCTGCTGAATTGCTGCGTGGACGATATCTTCTCGCGCCATTCGATGAGCTCGAGCCGCTTCAGAAAGACGAGGTCTATCTCCACGACTTGATCGGGATGCGAGTTGAGCTGGACAGCGGCGAAAAGGTCGGAGACGTTACCTCGTACTATGAGCTCCCGCAGGGGCTCACGCTCGACGTCGCAACTTCGCGCGGAAGTGTACTCGTTCCGTATCGTCCCGAAGTCGTCGAGAGAATCGACAGCGCTGCACGGGTGATCGTAGTCAAATCCGAAGTCGGACTCTTCGAGTAATGGCACTCAAGGTCAATGTCGTAACGATTTTTCCTGAATTTTTTTCAGGACCGCTCGGCTTGAGCATTCCATCGCGCGCTGCCGCCGCGGGAAGTGTCGAGTACAACCTCGTTGATTTGCGCGAGTACACGCATGACCGACACCGCACGGTGGATGATTATGCCTATGGTGGCGGCGCGGGCATGGTGATGAAGCCTGGTCCATTCTTCGAGGCGGTCGAGGCGATTGGTGCGAAGGCGCCGATTGTGTTGCTGTCGCCTCGTGGACGCCGGTTCGCTCACGCTGACGCGGTGAGATACGCGGCCGGCGAAGAGCTCACTTTGTTGTGCGGTCATTACAAGGACATCGATCAGCGGGTCGCTGACCATTTGGCGACTGAGGAAATCTCTCTCGGAGAATTTGTGTTGAGTGGAGGCGAGCCGGCAGCGCTTGCGATGATCGATGCGACGGTTCGACTGCTTCCAGGGGCAATGTCCGATCTCGACAGCGCACGTGGCGATTCGTTTTTCGATCGCGGCATCAGTGCGCCCAGCTACACACGGCCGCCGGAATTTCGAGGGCTGGCGGTTCCTGAGATACTGCTTTCTGGAGATCACGCGAAGATCGAAGCGTGGCGAAAAGCTGAATCAGAAAGGCTAACGGAGAAACAGCGTAAAACGACGGTCACCGATACCCGCTAGCCGATACCCGATCCCCGATGCCCGAGAACTGCCGAGCTACGAGTTTGCAGTTTCCGACATCGGTAATCGGTTATCGGCCAGCGGGTATCGGTGACCCGATACTTCACTGGTAATTCGGCCCGCTGGCGGTTAATTTCTTGAGTCTACCCCCACAAATATCCCGGGCAGTCCAACTCCAGCCCCGAGACTCATATGCATCCATTTATCGAAACTCAAAAAGAATGGCTCCGCACCGACGTGCCGGGCTTCCGCGCAGGTGACACACTGCGCGTCAATGTCCGCGTCAAAGAAGGTGACAAGGAGCGTCTCCAGGCGTTCGAAGGTGTGTGCATCGCGCGCCGCGGAAGCGGAGTCAGCGAGTCTTTCACCGTCCGCAAAATCTCGAGCGGCATTGGAGTCGAGCGCATCTTCCCCGTGCACAGCCCGATGATCTCATCGATCATCGTCGTGCGCCGCGGTCGTGTGCGTCGCGCAAAACTCTACTACCTCAGGCACCTTACCGGAAAGGCGACGCGTATCCGCGAGCGCAAAGTTCGCGTTCACGTTCCCGGCAGCGAGGAGTAGCCGGCACTTTCCCGCGCGTCGAAGTCGTTGCAGCTTTGACGATGAGATGCGTCGAGTGAGCTCAGAAGAAGTCGTCGTCCCCGAGCAAGTGTCGGCCGAATTACCCGAGCCCGCGCCCATCGAGCGTCGCCGCGTCTACACTCGGAAAAGATGGACGAAGATCGAAAAAGAAATCCGCGCGCAGTACGGCCCTCTCCTCGCCGGCGTCGATGAAGTAGGACGCGGTCCACTCGCCGGCCCTGTTGTCGCTTGCGCTGTCATCATGCCGCCGGACACACGCGCCATCGCCGGCGTCGACGATTCAAAACAGCTCACCGGGGAGCAACGCAGAAAACTCGCCGTGAAGATCCGCGAGCGCGCGCTGGATTGGGCGCTCGGCGCTGCGTCGGTAAGAGAAATCGAGCGTTTCAACATTTATCAGGCGAGCGTCCTTGCGATGCGACGCGCACTAGGGCGACTAAAGCTCGAGCCAAATCACGTTCTGATCGATGGAAAGAGGATGCGCACGCTTCCAATTCCGCACACCGCGATTGTGCACGGTGACGCGCGATGCTTCTCGATCGCGTGCGCCTCGATCATTGCCAAGGTCACTCGCGACTATCTCATGACACGCCTCGCGCTGCGGCATCCTGAGTACACATGGGAGCGCAACGTCGGTTACACGACGCGCGCACACATCCAGGGGCTCGCGGCTCATGGAATCACTCGACATCATCGTCGCAGTTTTGTCCGGGTGAGCCAGCTCGTTCTCGATCTCGACAACCTTGCGGGTGCCGAGGACATCGTGATCGTCGATGACCTCGCGATTGTCGAGGGCATCGTACCCGAAACGCTGCTTTCCTGAATCGATGGAGAATCCCCTCGTCGGAGTGATCATGGGGTCAAAATCCGACTGGGAGACGATGCGCTACACCGTCGATACGCTTACTGCGCTCGGCGTTCCTCACGAGTCTCGCGTTGTGTCGGCTCATCGAACTCCCGATTTGCTTTTCGAATACGCACAATCGGCAGAAGAGCGGGGAATCGAAGTGATCATCGCCGGCGCCGGCGGTGCGGCGCATCTGCCCGGAATGACTTCAGCCAAAACCCTGATTCCCGTTCTTGGTGTTCCAGTCGAATCGAAAGCGCTTCAGGGCATCGATTCGTTGTTGTCGATAGTGCAGATGCCAGCGGGCGTTCCTGTCGGAACGCTTGCGATTGGAAAAGCAGGCGCGATAAACGCCGCTCTTCTGGCTGCGGCGATAATCGGCAACAAGCATCCGGAAATACGAGCAGCTCTCACCGCGTTTCGTGAGACGCAGACGCAAGCGGTGCTCGACCAGCCCGACCCGGCAGTAACCGGGTGAGAGTCGGAGTACTCGGCGCCGGACAACTTGGGCAGATGCTCGCACTCGCCGGCCGGCGGCTGGGAGTCGAGACTCGCTTTCTCGCGCCGGATCCACAATCACCCGCTGGGATGTGCGCCGAGCTGATCGTTGCGAATTACGATAATGAGGCAGCGCTGGCGCATTTTGCAGAAGGCGCCGATGTGGTGACGTACGAGTTCGAAAACATTCCACTCGAAACAGTCACACAACTCGCAGAGAAGAGTCCGGTTCGACCATCGGTGCAGGCGTTGGAAGCCGCCCAGGATCGCGCGCTCGAGAAGCAGTGCTTCGAAAGGTTGGGAATTCCAACCGCTCGATCTGCTGCGGCCAGCTCGCTCGCAGAAGCGCGTGCTGCGCTCGAAATGGTCGGGCGTCCAGCGATTCTAAAAACGCGAAGGCAGGGCTACGACGGGAAAGGTCAATCGGTGATTGGCGAGCGGAGCGATCTCGAGCGCGCCTGGGTTACGGTCGCGGGCGCGGCGTCGATCATCGAAAGCTTCGTCAGCTTCAGGCGCGAGCTATCGATCATTGCGGTGAGATCATTGACCGGTGACATCGAGTTTTACCCTCTCATTGAGAATCATCACAGCGAGGGAATTCTTCGCTTCTCGATCGCTCCCGCTCAGAACGTTTCTACGACGCTGCAAACACAGGCGGAACAATACGCCAGACGAATTCTCGACGAGCTCGACTATGTTGGCGTTCTGGCGGTGGAGTTTTTCGAAACGTCGACCGGACTTCTCGCAAACGAAATGGCGCCGCGCGTTCACAACTCCGGCCATTGGACAATCGAAGGCGCCGATACGAGTCAGTTCGAAAATCATTTGAGAGCCGTGACGGGAATGGAGTTGGGCCCAACGGAAGTCCACGGCGTATCGGGCATGGTGAACGTGATCGGCTTCGAGCCCAATGTCGCAAGGCTTCGGGAAATTCCGTCAGTGCACGTACACATGTACGGAAAAACTCCTGCGCCGAGGAGGAAACTCGGGCACATCACGGTTACTGCGGACGACATCGACGGCGTCGTCAAAGCGGTATCACAAGTCAGGGCGGTTCTCGCGCTCAAGTGACGGCTGAGGGCTGACGGCTGACGGCTACCGGCCGCCGGCAACCTGCTATTGTTATGTCATGAGATTCATGTGCGCGCTCTCATTATTTGCGGTTATCGCGTGCGCTGGATCGGGTGCGGCCGTGGGATCGAACAATCCGATCGGCACAAAAATCGTCGCGGTTGACCAGGATTTCGATCTCGCTCCCACTGGGACTGCGTCGATCGACGGCGGCGCATTGACTCTCACATTCGACAAAGTGACGGAAGACTCGCGCTGTCCGACGGGGGTCGAGTGCGTCTGGGCCGGGAACGGTGTTGTCCGATTGACCGTCATAACGGTGGGAGCGGCTAACTTTTCGGTCACGTTGAGCACCACGCTCGCGCCTCACGCGACGACGGCGGGCGGCTACCGGGTAACTCTCGTCGGCCTCAAGCCTTACCCGAAACAGGGATCTACTATTCCACCTGCGAGCTATACCGCAACTCTTCGCATTACCCGGCAATAGCTTTTCCCGGTCGCAACCTCGCCGGCGATTCAAACGTTATGTGGAAATGCGATGTCACATCGCTATTCACATCCAACCGCAAATCGAGTTATGACTCATCATCTGAGATATTTCGGCGCGCTCGTCGTTTTTGCTTCGATCATTCCCCACGTCAAAGCCGAGGCGCAACGAAGCGACGCCGATTGGCTCGCGCAGTGCCGTGAGAACGGCTACTACAACAATCGACGCGAGAATTACTGCGAAGTTCGCGAGCAGAGAATGGCCGCGCCCGGCGGTACGATAACCGTCGACGGTCTGAGAAATGGTGGAGTGAGCGTCATCGGCGCTGACAGAGACAGTCTCATCGTAAAGACGCGACTTCAAGTGCAAGCGCACAGTCAGTCCGAGGGTCGCGACATCGCGCGCCAGATTCGCACCGTGATTCGTGGATCGACGATTCAGGCGGAAGGTCCCCGGGATTTGGACGATGACGTGTCATGGAACGTGAATCTCGTTATCTGGGCGCCGCGCCGATCTGACCTGCGGCTCAGCTCGAACAACGGTCCCGTGAGCGTCGAGGATGTCTCCGGCGACATGGAGCTCGAAACACACAATGGACCCCTCTCGCTCCGCTCAGTATCCGGGAATGTGCGCGCGCGAACTCAGAATGGTCCGCTGTCGATAACGCTCACCGGAAATAAATGGACGGGCGCTGGTCTCGATGCAGAATCAAACAACGGTCCGTTGGCGCTGCGCATCCCCGACGACTATTCGGCGCATCTCGAGGCTGGTACGACGAACGGACCGCTGAGCCTCGGATTCCCCGTGACTGTCGTCGGACGGATTGGAAGGAATATTTCCACGGACCTCGGCGCAGGCGGGACGACCATCAGGGCAATAACCCATAATGGTCCTCTCTCGATTGACCGGCGTTAAGCCGCTGGGCGTTCAAACCTTTAAGGCGCGCCGAGTATCTGATTCAGCAACCAGAGAGAGACGAGATTGGCTTGGCAGCAGCCGCATTAATGATGATGCAGCCTTCCGCTCCGGCGGGTGATTCAGCGGACGTCGCTCTTGCGGCGGCGGGGGACAGGCGTGCGTTCGAGCGGCTTTACACGGCGCACGTGAACAAGGTCTTCACGCTTTGCACGAGGATGTGTGGAAGCAGGGTTCGCGGAGAAGAGCTGACGCAGGATGTGTTCGTGAGAGCGTGGGAAAAGCTTCCGCAGTTCAGAGGCGACAGTGCGTTCTCGACCTGGATTCACAGAGTTGCAGTGAACATTGTGCTGACGGATCGAAAGAACGAAGGACGAAACCGTCGGCGCATGAAGGGTGAGGAAGATGAAGAAAATGGTTGAGAGGACATTTTCGCCCCAGCGGCAACGACGCCGAGGGATGCCGACAGGATGGATCTGACGGCGGCGATAGCGGGTCTACCACCAGGAGCACGGCAGATTTTCGTGATGCACGACGTCCAAGGTTACAAGCACGAAGAGATCGCCGAGCTTTGCGGGATAACAGCAGGAGGCAGCAAGGCTCAGCTTCACCGGGCAAGGCTGCTTTTGAGGGAGGCACTGACACGATGACCGATCGACAAATTATGACATGCGCTCGAGTAGACACCGCGCTGCTCGATTATCTGGAGGAGACGCTGGACGGAAACGCACGCGCTCAGATCGACGAGCACGTCGCCAGCTGCCTTCGCTGCAATTCATTGCTGCGCGACATCGGCGCGATTCGCGCAGAAGCGGAGCAGCTTCCTGACCTTGCTCCTTCGCGTGATCTGTGGGCGGGAATCGCAGCGCGTATCGAGCCAACGGTAGTTCCACTCGGTCGTTCACCAAGAGAAGTTAGACGTAACTGGATGCCGGCTGCGGCGGCTGCGGCCGCGGCGCTCGTTATTGCAACGGCGGGAATTACATATGTCGCCACTTCGCGATCGATGCGTCCCGCGACACAGCGAGTTGCAGTGACAGCGAAGCCAAAATCCGCGCCGCAACAGTCTGCCGTCGCGCCTTCGGTCGCGCCGAGTGAACCGATCAATACCGAGATGCCGTCGACAACACCAAGCGAAGTTGCAACGACTCGTCCGGCAGAGCGTGAAACTGCACCGAAAATTCAGTCGTCGCGCGCGGTCACTCTCGCGTCCCGAAGCAGGAGCGCATCAGCGAGCCCAACAGAGATCGCGTACGGTGACGAGATCTCGCGGCTCCAGAACATCATCACCGATCGAAGAAATCAGCTCGATCCGAATACAGTCGCGGTGATCGAGCAAAGTCTCAAAATCATCGATGCTGCAGTGCGGCAGAGCCGGGCTGCGCTCGCGCGTGATCCGAAAAGCGGTTTCCTGACCGATCAGCTCAATCACGCGCTGGACAAGAAGGTTGAACTTTTGCGTACGGTAGCGTTGCTGCCGTCGAGGACATAAAGGAAGTGCAAATACGAATGACGGGAGCATTGCTCTCGGCCATCTTGCTGATTGCCGGCGCTTCGACAAAAGCGACAGCACAGAGAAGGTATAGCGAATCGCTCGATACGACGGTGACACTCGATCGACAGGCGACGGTGGACTTGTCGCTTTTTTCGGGAAGAGTAAATGTGGTTGGTAGTGGTGGCACACAAGCGCATGTGCGCGCGACTTCAAGCCGTGGTGATGTCGATTTCGATGCGGGTCCGGGAAGACTCAGGCTCTCGGTAGATCCGAGTCGAGGAGGCCCGGGCGAAGCGACTTTCGACCTGACGGTTCCAACCGGTACGCGCGTAATCGTCAACTCGCTCTCGGCTTCAATCTCCGTTCACGGAGTCAAAGGCGACGTGGACGCGAATGCGGTGAGTGGAAGCCTCAGCGTGATTGACGCTGCCGGAAAGGTCAAAGCCGAAAGCGTGTCGGGAAATGTTGAAGTGTCGCAGGTCGCCGGCGATGTTCGCGCGAGCTCGGTAAGCGGACGCGTACAAGCCGATGATGTCAACGGCGATCTCGAGACAGAATCTGTCAGCGGCAGAATCTCGATGTTCGGCGTGAAATCGAAGTTCGTTCGTTCGGGAACTGTGAGTGGTCGCATCTCGTATGCTGGCACTTTCGAGCCCGATGGCTCATACGAATTCAAGTCCCACTCTGGTGGAGTGCTTCTGTCTCTTCCTGCGAATGTCGGAGCACAGGTTCGGATAGAAACATTCAGTGGGTCGGTCGACAGCGATTTTCCTGTGACGCTGCAGCCGAACACCGACCACAGTGAATCGAATCGCAGAATGGAGTTCAAGATCGGTAACGGGCGGGCGCGCATCGTTGCCGAATCGTTTAGCGGAACCATCAAACTGGAGCGCGGCGACGGTCGCGACTCGAGGAACTGATCAAATGAGAATTTTCTCTGTCGCATCCTTGTTTGCCGGCGCGATTGGAATCGCTGCGATTCCCGCCGCGGTATTTGCTCAGCAAGAGCAGGGTCGTGACGTCACCGTCTGGAATTGGGACGGCCGAGTTGATTCGGGACATTGGTTCAATCTGAGCAACGTGAACGGCTCGGTGACAATCGATCCAAGCCGGGATAACTCCGTGCATGTTCGTGCGGAGAAATTTCCGCACGATGACGGTGACATCCGCGACGTGCGCTTTGTTGTGATTCAAAATGGCGGCGACGTGCGCATTTGCGCGCTGAACAAAGAGAACGATCGATGCGACGAGGACGGACTTCATTCCTACGGTGACGATGATGATCGCCGCGGGCGCCGCCGCGACCATAATGTCGAGGTGAGATTCACTGTTCAGGTGCCGCGAGGGGTTCGTGTCGGCGCGGGGACAGTGAATGGCTCGATGCGAGTGAGTGGAACCGGCGCGGAAGTAAGAGCAGGTACTGTGAACGGCGGCGTCGAAGTGAATGATGCCGGCGGGCCCGTGAAAGCGGCGACGGTGAACGGAAACGTGAGAGTGACCACGAGCGCCGGCCCGGTGAGCGCATCCACGGTGAATGGCAGCATCAGCGCACGAATGGGAAATCTGAGCCGCGACGGCGACATGAAGTTCAGCACCGTCAACGGCACGATTACCGTCGAGACGCCGCCGTCGCTGGACGCCAACATTTCGATCGATACCATGCATGGCGGAATATCGAGCGATTTTCCCGTTCAACTTTCGGGACGATTTGGCCCGCGTCACGCTGAAGGAGTGATTGGACGCGGTGGGCGGCGGATCAGCATGAATACTGTCAACGGAAGCGTGGAGCTAATAAAGATTCGCTGATCGCGCGTAAGGACGGCTCATCACGCTTTCACCCGGACTCCGTCACATGACGGAGTCTTTCGCTATAGTCGATGGTGGACGGACGGTGACGGTCTGAGATGTGCCATCTACTCCCCGGACGATTCATATTTATACTATGACTCCTACGTGGCTGACCTGGCCGTACATCCATCTTCTCATCAATCATTTTCCGGTCGTCCTCGCGAGCGCCGGATTTGCTGCCGTCATTCTCGCGATGATCATTCGGCGTCGCGGGCTCTGGCTTTACGCGATGGGTACACTCGCTGCGGCCGGTGCGACTGTTTATCCGGTGAGATTCTCAGGCGATCAGGCGGACCACGCGCTGAACGATCCGTGGTACATCGCGAAGGGCGCCATCGACGCGCATGATAATGCGTCACTCTGGGCGTTGATCACTCTCCTGTTAGTTGGAGTAGTGGGCGCTTATGGATTGTGGCGAGCGTTGAAGCGGCCGCAAGAAGAAATTCCTGGTTGGATCAAGACGGCGTTATTCATCGGAGCACTCTTCGGATTCTCCACCGTTGCACGAACCGCGTACCTCGGCGGCAAAATCATTCACGAGGCGCCCATTCTCGCTATGCCTCAGCCGCCGACGAATCTTCCACCAGGTATCGCTACGGCGCCGGATACTTCAACGATCCACGAGCACTAATCAACGCGCTTTCCATTCGTTGTTCGAGCGGTCCCTATCCTGAAAGCGCATCTCGGGATCGACAGTTACGGCCTTGAGAGTTTTTCCGCGAAGCGGAATCAAAATCGTCACGGCGTGCGTTCCGTTGAACCAAACGTCTGCAGGCTTCGTGATGGTTTCTGACGAACCATCCGCGTAAAGCGCGCGGACGACGACTGGCATCGCCATATCGCCTTTATCGCGTACGACGACGTGTGCAGTCTCTCGCTCGATTTTCACTGACTCGATCGACTGATCGAATGTGTAAGTCGTAAAGAACCATTGATACCAGAACCAGTTCAGGCTTTTTCGGAGCGAATGGTTCATCGAAGCAAAAAAATCCCATGGCGACGGATGCTTGTATTTCCATGTAACCGCGTACTGGGCGAACGCGCGATTGACTGCTGAGTCGCCAACGACCGCTCCGAGTGCCTTCAGTGCAAGCGGAGCTTTCGTGTAAGTCGCAGTGCCGCGAGTTGGACCAGCAAAATCGGTGAGCCACATCATCGGCGCTTCCATCTCAGTTCCCGCCACTCGCAGGTAAGACGCACTCGGACCGAAGGTGAGTGGCGTCTTGTTGTGGACTGCCTCGGCGTACTCGTCGATATAATCGTTGAATCCCTCGTCCATCCAGCCGTAGCGCGTTTCGTTCGATCCGACAGTCATTGGAAACCACTCATGACCGAACTCGTGAATCGTTACACCCAGCGATGATCCACTGAAGATGATCATGGGATATTCCATTCCGGTTTCAGGCCCGTCCGCGATTGTGCCCTGAGAGAACTCATACGGAAACAGAAACTTCGAGTGTTGTTCGAGTGCGAACCTCCCGAACGCTGCCGTGTTGTTTGTGTGATAAGCAGTGTGCTGAGGGAGAAACAAAACATTCACAGGAACTGCGCCCTTTCCGGGAATGTTCGCGTGCGTCGCGTCGTACACGTAATCTCGAGATGTCGCGAACGCGAAGTCGTTCACCATCGGCGCAGTGAAATGCCATGTCAGCGTTTTTCCTGCGGCTGTCGCGCTATTCCCTCTTTCGTCGGCTGTCACAACGTGAACTGTCGTATCGACGCTCATTGCCAAAGAGAGTCGGTCACGCGTGCGCTGTGAAAAAACTTCGCTCGGATTCTCGAGCTTGCCCGTCGCGCCGAGGAGCCATCCTCCGGGAGCAGTGATGCGCACGTCGAAGCTTCCGAACTGATTATTGAATTCGGCGTAGCCGAGGTATTGGTCGGTGTCCCAGCCGCGAAAATCATCGTACATCGCAACCTGCGGGTACCACTGGGCGATTTGATACAGGTAGTGGCCGAACCGTCCCATTCGTTCGCCGCGCGCGGTCGTGTCAACATTCGGCACCGCGAAATGCCACGCTGTTTCGATCTTTACGTCAGCGCCGGGCGCCGCAGGAGTCGGCAGCGCGAGAGTGGCAATGCGCGCATTGACTGCGTATCGCTTGTTGTCGTTCAACGGAATGCTGTCGCCGTTGACTTTCAGGTGCTCGATGATGATTCCGTCGGTGATGTCGGTGACGTAATCGTCCCGCTCTACCTCGGGCCGGAAGTAATTCTGGTACAGGCGAAGCACCACTCGCTTGAGCGTGTCGGGACT
>JBHELX010000020.1:0-413 GCA_046262875.1 Gemmatimonadaceae bacterium
GATTTCCACAGCGGCTGCGTGCTCGAATCGAATCGGCAGCTCGATGAACCCGCTGTCGTCGACCCCTTCGGAGAAGGGTCGAGGCAGGCGAACTTTTCCGAGGCTTGACTTGATCGCAATCTCCCACCCAGAGGCGGAGCTGATGAAAACCAGCTCGGCCGTTGCGATCGCTTCACGCGCGGGAAGCAACAAGCGGGGATTGTTTTCTCTCCACCAGAGGAAGACGTGCGTGTCGAGCAAAAGGTGATCGCTCAAGCAGGATCCTCGAATCCACGCAACAGCTTCTTGGGCAGCGGGGCGTCGAAATCATCAGCGATCACGACGCGACCTTCCCACCCGCCGGGTGAGCGACGCATTCCGCGTTTCGATACCGGAACCAGGCGAGCCATCGGCTCGTTCCCTTTGGCGATTAT
>JBHELX010000020.1:423-64509 GCA_046262875.1 Gemmatimonadaceae bacterium
GTCAACGAGACTCGATAAGTGAGTCTTGGCGTCATACAGTTTGACATATTTGGTCATGTTGACCAATCTAATCTGAGCACTAATCTTGGTCAAGTTGACCAATAGGGATATACACTTGTCTGGGGACCCTTGGGCTATCACGACGACTGTTCCTCACTCGCGCGTGTGCTCATCAGGTTGATCCTTCGATTCTGCTGTCTCGGGCAGCTGCATGTGGTAGATTTCATTTAGCCTGTCGGACGGAAATCTCCACTATCCGGCAGTGGCTCAGCTCGCAACCGGCATGCGCATTGCGCGGCCTGTTCCAGAGAAAAAAATGACCAACCCGAACTCTTTCGGTAGCCGAGCGACTCTCGAAGTCGCCGGACGGCGATACACCATTTATCGCCTCGATTCACTCGAATCACGCTCCAAAGGCAACTCCGCCCGCCTTCCCGTCAGTCTCAAGATCCTCCTCGAGAATCTGCTGCGTAACGAGGACGGAAAATTCGTCAAACCATCCGACATCGATGCGATGGCAAACTGGGACGTAAAGGCTCGTCTCGAAAAAGAAATCGCATTCCGCACCGCGCGCGTTCTGCTCCAGGATTTTACGGGAGTGCCCGCAGTCGTCGATCTGGCAGCGATGCGTGACGCACTCGCGAAGCTCGGCGCCGATCCGAAGAAGATCAATCCACTTCAACCCGTCGATCTCGTAATCGATCACTCGGTTCAGGTGGACGAGTATGGAACCGAGGCATCATTTCTGATCAACACCGGAAAGGAGTTCGAGCGCAATCAGGAGCGCTACGCATTTCTCCGCTGGGGACAAAAGGCGCTCGAGAATTTCCGCGTCGTTCCGCCGGGAACCGGAATCGTTCACCAGATCAATCTCGAGTACCTCGCGCAGGTCGTGTTCACACGCACTGAGAATGGTGAGACTGTCGCGTACCCTGATTCGCTCGTCGGCACCGACTCTCACACGACGATGATCAACGGACTCGGCGTACTCGGCTGGGGTGTCGGCGGCATCGAGGCGGAAGCAGCAATGCTCGGACAGCCCGTATCGATGCTGATTCCTGAAGTTGTGGGTTTCAAGCTGCACGGCCGATTGCCCGCAGGCGCAACCGCTACCGATCTCGTTCTCACCGTTACCGAGCAGCTTCGAAAGAAAAAAGTCGTCGGCAAGTTCGTCGAGTTTTATGGAGCTGGATTGTCATCGCTTTCTCTGGCTGATCGCGCGACGATCGCGAACATGGCACCGGAGTACGGTGCGACAATGGGATTTTTCCCCGTCGATGCGGAGACAATCAACTACCTGCGTTTCACTGGTCGCGATGAGCAACAAGTGCAGCTCGTCGAAGCATTCACTAAAGCGCAGGGAATTTTTCGAACGGACGAAACTCCCGACCCGATATTCACAGATTCACTCGAGCTCGATCTCGGAAGCATCGAGCCTAGCCTGGCGGGACCGAAGCGGCCGCAGGATCGTGTTCCTCTCAAGCTCGCGAAAGCGATGTTCCGCGAAGCCCTCGCTGCGGATCTCGAGAAGACCGGCACACTTGCCGGGGTCGCCGCAGCAAGGCAAGCGATGTCAGTCGCCGCATCGCCGCAGCTGTCATCGTCAGTCGTCGCAACAAGCCGGGACGAACAAGCAAACGGCGACGAGTCAATTCCCGTGACGATGAACGGTGAATCGTTTGGATTGAAGCACGGCTCCGTCGTCATCGCCGCAATCACGAGCTGCACCAACACATCGAATCCAAGCGTGATGCTCGCAGCGGGACTTCTTGCACGGAATGCAGTAGCGAAGGGTATCCGGACGAAACCGTGGGTCAAGACGAGCCTCGCGCCGGGATCGAAGGTCGTTACCGACTATTTCAACAAAGCCGGCGTGATGGGCGATCTCGACCAGCTCGGCTTCAATGTGGTTGGATACGGTTGCACGACATGCATCGGTAACTCGGGTCCGCTGCCGCAGCCGATTGCCGATGCGGTGGAGGAGAACAAGCTCGTCGTCGCAGCCGTTCTCTCGGGAAATAGAAATTTCGAGGGCAGAATCAATCCGCTAACGCGATTCAATTATCTCGCGTCGCCGCCACTTGTTGTCGCGTACGCGCTTGCCGGACGAATGGACATCGATTTCAACACTGAGCCACTCGGAATCGGAAAGGATGGACCCGTTTTTCTCCGCGACCTCTGGCCCTCACCCAAGGAAGTCGCGGATGAGATTCTGCGTTCAGTGAAGGCTGACATGTTTCATAAGCAGTACGCCGACGTGTTCAAGGGAGAGGAGAGCTGGCGCACGCTGCCTGTTCCCGAGGGCGATCGCTACGCGTGGGATGAGAATTCGACGTACGTGAAGAGTCCCCCGTTTTTCGACGGAATGACGGTAACACCTCCGGGCGTGAAGCCGATCAAGGGTGCGCGGGCGCTCGCGATGCTCGGCGACTCGATAACCACCGATCACATCTCGCCCGCCGGTTCTATTCCGGCTGCGACCCCCGCAGGGAAATGGCTGATTGCGCACGGCGTGAAGACGATGGATTTCAATTCCTACGGCTCGCGTCGCGGAAATCATGAAGTGATGATGCGCGGAACATTCGCGAACATCAGACTTCGCAACGAGCTGGCACCTACAAAGGAAGGTGGGTGGACGACGTTCTCACCTGACGATGAGCCCGCGACGATCTACGACGCGTCGATGGATTATCAGAAGCGTGGAGTTCCACTTGTGATCATCGCCGGCAAAGAGTACGGCACAGGATCGTCGCGCGACTGGGCCGCGAAGGGAACATTGCTGCTCGGTGTTCGCGCCGTGATCGCGGAATCGTTCGAGAGAATCCATCGGTCGAATCTTCTTGGAATGGGAGTTCTTCCACTCGAGTTCGTTAACGGCGAAACGCGAGCGACGGTTGGACTCACTGGATACGAGGCATTCGAGATAGAGGGAATGTCGGATGAGATGCGACCACGTGCGCAGCTCACCGCACGCGCGACATCCGCGGATGGAAGCACGAAAACTTTCAAGGTTGTCTCGCGGATCGATACGCCGGAGGAGATGAGCTACTACCGTCACGGGGGGATTCTTCCATACGTGTTGCGGCAACTGGTCACAAGCTGAAACAACACTGCGGTCCGCGGTCCGCCGTTTTTCTAAAGAACGATCATCGCGATGGCTGCCGCAAACATTGCAAGAGTCGTCACAGCAACTGTCGCCTCTCCGAGCCGTGAGCTCGGCTGGCCCGCCATGATTTTTCGATCGATCGCGACGAGCAGTATCCCAAGCAACAGGAACGGCGCGAGCAAACCATTCAACACAGAACTCAGGAATAGAGTTCTCACCGCATTGAGATTTGCGAAGTCGAGCGCAACACCGGCGCCAATCGAGATGATGACCACCGCGTAAAAAGCGGGAGCTCTGCCGTAACTCTCGTCCATTCCCTCTGCCCAGCCGAACGTCTCGGCCAACGCATATGCTGCTGATCCGGCGAGCGTCGGAATCGCGAGAGCTCCGGTGCCGACGAGTCCGAGAGTGTAGAGCAACGAAGCGTAACGGCCCGCAAGCGGCTTGAGCGCTTCCGCTACCTCGCGCGATGTCTGTGGCGAAGTGATTCCGTGAGGATGCAGCGTCAGCGCCGTCGTGAGAATGATGAAGAACATCACGGCGTTCGAGAAGAAAGCTCCCGCTGCGACGTCGATCTTCCGAGCGAAAATCTCGTCCTTCGAGGCGCCTTTCCGCTGCTCAACCGTCGCGCGGCCCTGCGACTTTTCCTCCTCGACCTCTTCCGATGCCTGCCAGAAAAAAAGGTACGGGCTGATCGTCGTTCCGAGTATCGCTACGAGAGTCGCCCATGCGTCGCGTCCATGAGGCAGCGACGGAATGAACGTCGCCTTCGCCACTGAGCCCCAGTCAGGATGCAGATAGAGCGCGGTCACGACGTACACCAACAAAACGAGCGCGAGCCACCTCAGTATGCTCGCAAATAAAACGTACCGAAGGCGAACTGTTGCCCAGCCGATCCCAATACCTGCGACCACGACCCAGACGTGCGAGCTGACATGAGTCAAGAGCGACATCGCGTCCGCCATTCCCGAAAGATCGGCGCCGATGTTGATGGTGTTGGCTATGAAAAGCGCCCCGCATGCGATTGCCAGCACGGCGCGCGGAAATTTTCCGCGGAGAGCAGTCGCCAGGCCGGTGCCGGTCACCATCCCTATTCGCGCGCACATCGACTGCACTGCCGCCATGAGCGGCCACGTAATGAGTGAGGTCCAGAGAAGAGCTGTGCCAAGCTGTGCGCCGGCGATCGAGTATGTCGCGATTCCTGACGGATCGTCGTCGGCCGCGCCCGAAATCACCCCGGGGCCGAGTGATTTCCAGATCTTCCGGATTCTCGACGGCTTCTTCTTTTTTTTCATCATGCGCGAAGAGCCACGCCGAGGGATTCTACTCGATCACTCGTGGTGTTCAGAATGCTTCTTTGTACGCAACCGTGGAATCGCCTGGGCGATCTGTTCCATCAGCTCTCGCTCGATGCGTCCCGGGTCGAGCGGCTGAAGCATCGCACGCAGCTCCGGATCTTCCCCGATTTTCTGACCCAGTCGAGTGTAAATGCCTGCGACGAGCTGGAGTGTCTTCGTCACTTCTTCTTCGATCCGAAGATTGACCTGGAGCGTCATCTCTTCGCGAAGCTCCGCAATCGTTGATTCCCGGCCCTGGGTCATCAACACGAACAGCGAGAGGAAAATCGCCTCGAGTGAGACGATCATCGTGAGAAGCCCGTACGGGAACGGATCGAACTGCGGAAGCCCGCCAATCCCCAGATTCCATACGATCCAAATCGTGAACGCGATTGCGTGAAAAATGAAGAAGCCAGTCGTTGCAGCCTTTTCAGTGAGCCATCTCGCGAATACCTGCATCGGGCTGTGATCTCCCGATTGTCGCGCTTTGATCGCTCGAAACGCCGACGTGTGCATGGCGCTCCGCCGCGTGCGGCGGTCTGCCTGGTGTTCGACGTTGCTCTCTTCCAGCGAATCGTATCCCTGCAGCGGATCCGGTGGCGGCGGATGTAGATCGTTGAGGTCGTCTGTCATTCGCAGCTCGACATGGATACCCTCTTCGGACGCCTGCGTGGTAGCACTTCCTGCGCCCCGACAAACCTATCACCTTTCACTTCAATGACGCCATTCACGGTCGGAATCGTTCAGGACTCGGTTACCGCCGATACCTCGGCAAATGTCGAACGCGCCGTCGAGCGCGTTCGAGAGGCTGCGTCGCGCGGGGCGCAAATCATCTGCCTCCAGGAACTTTTCAATTCGCCGTATTTCTGCAAGGCGCAAAAATGCGACCGTTTCGATCTCGCGGAACCGATTCCGGGACCGACGGTCGAGCGAATGCAATCGGTCGCCAAGGACCTAGAGGTGGTTCTTATCGTTCCCGTATTCGAGCGACAGGCAGCAGGCGTTTACCGAAATTCAGCCGCGATAGTGGATGCGGACGGATCGCTCCTCGGCGCGTATCGCAAGATGCACATTCCCGACGATCCTCTTTTCTACGAAAAATATTATTTCACGCCCGGAGACTCTCACGTTCAGTACGAGGGAGATCACAAGGGAGAGAGCGGATTTCGCGTTTGGAAGACGCGGTACGCTGACATCGGAGTTTTGATCTGCTGGGACCAGTGGTATCCCGAAGCCGCGCGCATCAACGCTTTGCTCGGCGCAGAAATTCTTTTTTATCCGACGGCGATTGGCTGGCATCCGTCGGAGAAAGCGGAATTCGGCGAGTCACAGGTAGATGCGTGGCGGACCGCTCAGCGCGCACATGCGATCGCGAATGGAGTTTTCGTCGCGTCGCCGAATCGCGTTGGACATGAAGAAGAGTCGGGCACTGACGGCATCGAATTCTTTGGTCACTCGTTTATTGCCGATCCATTCGGGCGAATTCTCGCCGAAGCCGGCACCACGCCCGAGGTTCTTGTCGCGCAATGCGATCGCAAGCTGATCGAGGAAACTCGCCGCAACTGGCCATTCCTCCGCGATCGGCGGATCGATGCCTATGCCCCTATCCTCAATCGCTACATAGGATGACCGATGCAAGGCCCGCGGCGATTTCGCGGGCTGATCAGAGCGACGTGCCGGGCAACGCGACATTCATAATGCCGGCCGAGTGGGAGCCGCACGACGCAACATGGATCGCGTGGCCCCACCATGAGCCCGACTGGCCCGGCAAGCTCGGCGCAATTCCGTGGGTGTATGCGGAAATCGTTCGCGCGCTGCACGCTCACGAACGCGTCGAGATTTTGTGCAACGACGAGACGGTACGCGACACTGCGCGCGCAATACTGACTGCTCACGATGTCTCGGAGAGTGGATACAGACTGCACGTTGTCGCAACCGACAGAGTGTGGCTCCGAGACTCCGCTCCGACATTTGTCTCGAAGGACGACGGATCTGTTGCGCTGATGAACTGGCAATTCAATGCATGGGCGAAGTACGACAACTACCGTCTCGACGAAAAAGTCGGAGGCGCAATTGCGCAGATCACGGGTCTCGATCGAATAGAGCCGACGCGCCCGAACGGAGAGCCGCTCATTCTCGAGGGAGGCGGCATCGAGGTGAACGGTGCTGGTACGGTGCTTGTCACCGAAGAATGGCTGCTTAGCCCCGTGCAGGTTCGCAATCCACGAATGACGCGCGAAGAATACGAGGCCGCGTTTGCAACCTACCTTGGTGCGGATGAAACGATCTGGCTCGGCAAGGGAGCGACGGGTGACGACACGCACGGACATATCGACGACATCGCTCGCTTTACCAGTCGCGACAGCGTTCTCGTCGCGTTTGAACCAGATTCGGCCGACGAGAACGCTCAGCAGTCGCGTGACAATCTGGCGCGGCTCGAGGCAATCTCGCGCAAGACGCCGCTCAGGATCGTGAAGCTTCCCTACCCCAGAGCGGTGATGATGAGCGGACAGCGCCTGCCCGCGAGCTACGCCAATTTCTACGTCGCGAATGGTGTAGTTCTTGTTCCAACATTCAACGATCCGACGGACCCCGTCGCGCTCGAGATCATCGCCGCGGAATTTCCTGATCGCGAGATCGTCGGCATCCACTCCGTCGATCTCGTGTGGGGATTGGGAACACTCCACTGCCTAACTCAGCAACAACCGTCACCGCGAAAGACACGCGCGTGAGAGAGTACACCGTCATTTACGACGGACACTGCAACGTCTGCCAGCGGATTGTGCACGCTCTCGAAAAATGGGATCGCAATGATCTGCTCGAGATTATTCCTTCGCAGCTGCCGGGCGTGCCCGAACGATTTCCCTGGATTCCCGAGGGCGCGTACTTCGAATCATTGCAGCTCGTTCGTGCACGCGATGGAAAAACGTGGCAGGGCGCTGCGTCGATCGAGCAGCTGCTCGACGTTCTCCCGAAAGGAAAATTCATCTCGTGGATTTTTTCGATTCCGTTTGTTCGCCCAATTGGCGAGAAAGTTTATCGCTGGTTTGCCCGAAACCGGTATCATCTCGGCTGCTCAGATCATTGCCAAATCAGATAGACGGATAGGAAGATTGACGGATTGGCCGATGTTCGAAAGTCCGTCCATCTGTGCATCCGTCTATCTGTCTGTCCGACAATCCGTTACCCCGCGATTTCGCCCTCGTCCTATCGATGGGGGAAAATCATTTGAGACGAACCGCGCTTACGCTTGCCCTTCTGGGGCTCGCGGGCTGCGGCCGCGCGCCGAACGTTTACGTGGTCGGCGCAGCTGGACCGTGGAAAGAGAGTTACGGCATTATGACGCGCCGCGGAATCGACCTGGCAGTGGAGGAAATCAACCACGCCGGAGGAATCCGCGGCACGCCACTGCGCGTCGCTGAGCGCGACGACGAAGCCGATGGTGCGCGCGCGACCGCGATCGCCCAGGAATTCGTTCGCGACAAAAATATCCTCGCTGTAATCGGTCACGTGAATTCCGGCGCGATGCTCGCCGCCGCTCATGTCTACGATGGCGAGTTGACCGCTGTCGCGACGAGCGCGTCCTCTCCGGATCTTACCGGCGTATCGCCGTGGGTATTCCGTGTCATTCCAAGTGATTCACTCAACGGCGTTGGACTCGGACGCTTTGCTTCGCAAATCGGCGGCACCGATCCAGTCATGAAAGAAGCATCAGTGCTATACGAGAACGATTCGTACGGACGCGGCCTCGCTGACGCGTTTCGCAAGAATTTCCGCGGAACGATTATCAGCTTCGATCCGATCGCCGACACCCTCACCAACGCCGAGCCATACGTCTCGTACTTCAAGGCGCGGCATCCAGGAATTGTTTTTGTGGCGAGCCGGGAGCAGGCTGCTCTCGCTATTCTGCGCGAAGCGAAGCGACAGCAGCTCGACGCGGTCTTCCTTGGCGGGGACGGATGGCAGAGTATCGTCACCGACACCGTAGCGTCGGAAGGTGCGTATGTCGGAACGTCCTTCAATGCCGATGAACAGTCACCGGCAGTGCAGCGATTCGTCAACGCATTCAGGAAGAAATACGGCGCCACGCCGGATGCATTCGCGGCGCTCGGCTACGACGCGACAACGCTTGTTGCGCGGGCAATATCAAAGAAGGGAGCGAATCGCAGCGGAGTTCGCGATTACCTTGCCTCGCTCGATTCTTCGCATCCGTTCGAGGGAGTCGCCGGAACCGTCTACTTCACAGCCGGCGGTGATCCACGCGGCATGGGGTTCCGTGTGGCGAGGGTGACCCACGGCTCGCTGCAAACCGGTGCGTCCCAATGAAAGAGTTCTCCGGACTTCCAATCAATTCGATAAAGCGAATGCTAGCGATGGGATTCGCTTTCCTCATGCTGCTTCTTGTAGTCGCGGGATTATTTGGATGGGCGACGATCTCCGGCATGTCGCGTGAAGTGAGCGAGAGATTTGCGCACGCAAATGAGCTCACGAGACAGGGGGCAGCGTTCTCCCACACGATTACCGAGGAAGTGCAAGCTGCCACTGCCTATCTCGCGGATGGTGAGCCGAAATCCGAGGCACGTTTTCGCAAGCTCGGGTGGGAGGCGCATCGAATTCACCATTCATTCACAACGCAAAGGGCTGAGCTTGCAAACGAGGTTACGAACACCGTCGCAGTTGACGCGAAACTTGCCGAGGTCGAGAACACCTACGCGCTTGCGCACCGCCTGAGCGATATCGGTCGGAAAGATGAAGCGGCAGTACAGGCGCAACGGGCGGCAGATCTGGTTGGTGAGCTCCTCGACGAGCTGCGTCGCGTCGACAGCTCGAACAATCTCGCATTCGCCAGCGCCGCCTCGACACTACAGGAAAACGCGCTGCGACGCTCCGCTCTCCTTGTCGCCGTGATCGCCGGTGCCGTGCTGCTCGCGGTAATCATCGTTGTCAGAACTTCCAGAGCGATCGGCCGTCCGCTTCGATTGCTTCTGAAGCATGCGATGCAGCTCAGTCGCGGAAATCTTCAGCTGCGCACGCGAACCGCGGGCTTGCCGATTGAATTCCGCACACTAGGCGAAGCGATGAATCACGCAAGTGATTCTCTCTCACGCATCGTCACAGGCGCCGCGTACACCGCTGATGACGTGGCGCGCTCGGCGGGCGATCTCGCCTCCGCGTCGCGACAAGTCGCCGAGTCGGCGGGACAAATAGCCGATGCAGTTGGTGACGTGTCGCAGGGCGCAGAAAGTCAGGTCCATCAGATTCGAAGTGTGAACTCCGCTCTCGATGGAATCAGATTGCGAGCGAGCGAAATGGTTGGCGGCGCCGAAGAAGTGCACGCCCTCGCCGGCGCGATCGAATCCGAAGCAGATGCAAAACGCGCCGAGGTTGTTCGCGCGCTGCAGATTCTGCTCGAGGTGCGGGACGTGGTCCGGCAGGCCGCCGGCGAAGTGAGTGGGCTGACGACGACCGCGGCGGAGATCAACAACTTTGTTGTGTCGGTGAGTCGCATTGCGGAGCAGACGAACCTCCTCGCACTCAACGCGTCAATCGAGGCAGCCCGCGCGGGCCCCGCCGGACGTGGATTTGCGGTAGTGGCCGCGGAAGTTGGAAAACTTGCCGAGCAGACTCAGGTTGCCGCGGACGACGTGGTGCGCCTCACTGAAGCGGTTACCACGCGTGTCACGACTACATCGCGCGCGATGGAGAGCAGCGCAGTCTCGGTGGGCGAGATCGAACGAGTGGGCCGCGAGCTCGATGCCGCGCTTTCGACGATTGTCGCCGCCGCTGAGCGAACTCGACAAGCCGCAGGCGCGGTGACCGCCTCAGCCGAAGAAAATATGCGCGCGGTTGAGGGTGCCGCGACAAATCTCGACATGGTTACAAGAACCGCCGAGGGTCAGGCCACCGCTGCGATGCAGGTGAGCGCATCTACGGAGGAGCAAAGTGCTGCCTGCGAAGAGATGACCAGCGCGTCGAGCAATCTTCTGCAGGGTAGCAAACAACTCCGCGGACTTGTTGGAGAGCTCCGAACTGCGGCGGCGTAAGAGCGATTGAGCGATAGAGCGATAGAGCGATTGAGCGATAGAGCGATAGAGCGATAGAGCGATGGGTGACGGCGAACTATCAGTCGGCAAATCTCTCAGCCTCTCAATCGCCAAATCTCTCAATCTCTCAATCGCTCAACGGGTCAATCGCCCAACCGCTCAATCGCTCAATCGCCCAACCGCTCAACCGCTCAACCGCTCAACCGCTCAATCGCGTCACTGCACGCATGCTGCCGTCGGCGAACCGACAGGTTTGTCAACCACCGGCCGATGATCGAGATTCGCCACTCGAACTGCAATGTCTCGAACGAACTCCGCGACCCGCTCCATGTGCTCGTAGTTGATGTACTGCACCTCATCGGTCACCTGGTGATAATCCGCATGTAAGCCCGTCGTGAAAAACGTGATCGGAATCCCATAACGCGCGTACATGTAATGATCGCTGCGACAATAAATCCGATTGGGATCTCCGTTCGCGTCGTATTGATAATCGAATTTGAACGGCGTTTTCCTCTCTGAGTTCACCTTCTCGACGAGGTCGCCGAGCTCCGTCGAAACTCGTCGGCTCCCCACGAGCTGCAGGTAATTTGGTCCGCCACCCGCGAGGTCAATTGCTTCGCCGCGCCCGACCATGTCCATGTTGAGCTGCGCAACAATTGAATCGCGTGGAACCGTCGGATGCTCGGTAAACCATTTCGATCCCAGTAAGCCGGCCTCTTCACCAGTGTGCCATACAAAAAGAATCGATCGCTTTGGCTTCACCGATGCGGCGGCCAGATTCTGCGCGATCTCGAGCACCGATACAGTTCCCGATCCATCGTCGTCGGCGCCATTGTTGATCGAATCGAGATGTGCCGGCCGAATGCGTCGGAGGCTATCGACGTTGACGTGTATCGCCGCGCGCGCAGCGGTGCGTTTGTCGGCCGGGATCCTTCGATCCCACATCGGATTCCCCGTGCGGTCGAGCTCGATGTTGAACGTGCGCAACGAATCGTAATCCGCAGGCGTCGAGCGAATTCCGATGTGATCATTGTGAGCGCCGATCGCTACATACTCGTTTCGCAGAACGGGATCGCTGCCCCGCAGGATCGCCACGACGTTACGGGCTGTACCCGGCGGATACTGCGAGCCTCGGGGCATGCCGCGAATCGAATCCGGATGAATATCCTGAAAGAATGTCCCACTATCGCCCGCTGGCTCCAGTCCCATGCGTCTCACTTCCGATTCGATGTATCGCGTTGCCATCAAGTCGCCTTTCGTTCCGACTCTGCGGCCCATCATCGAATCATCAGCGTAGATGTAAAGACGCGTGCGAAGATCCGCCGCGGTAATCGCGGGCACGGTAGCGCCGTCTCCGGCGCCGGTCTGCATGTGGCCGGCGCAGGCGGCCAACGACATAAAGGAACACGCCGCAATCACACGACTTGTCGCAACTTTCATCGCATTCACCTCGGTACCTCGGGGAGACTTATCTTAGGATATGGAAAAAAAGAAAGCCGTTCTCCTACTGAGCGGCGGTCTCGACTCGACCACTCTGCTCGCTCTCGCGACGAGCGAAGACTATGCAATTCACGCGCTCAGCTTCGATTACGGTCAGCGCCATTCGATCGAGCTTTCTGCGGCGCGGAAAATCGCTGAGCGATACAATGTCGTACAGCAACTCGTTATGAAAATCGACATGCGCGCGCTCGGAGCATCCGCGCTCACAGCGGACATACCCGTTCCGAAAAGTCGGCCGCTCGATGATTTGGATAACGGAATTCCCGTGACATACGTTCCCGCGCGCAACACAATCTTCCTCTCATACGCGCTCGCCCTCTCAGAGGTTGTAGGCGCACCGGAAATATGGATTGGTGTCAACGCGCTCGACTACAGTGGGTACCCGGACTGTCGCCCGGAATTCATCGCCGCGTTCGAGCGCATGGCGAATCTAGCGACGCGCGCCGGCGTTGTGTCGCGCAACGAGCGAGCGGTCCGAATTCGCACACCGCTCATCGATCTTTCGAAGCGAGAGATAATCGAGCTTGGCCTCCGACTCGGCGTCGACTACTCGATCACAACGAGCTGCTATGATCCCGCCGCAACCGGGGAGGCATGCGGCACGTGCGATGCTTGCCAGCTGCGTCTTCGAGGTTTCAGCGAAGCCGGGGCAGAAGACCCTGCACTCTATGCTGTCACACGATGACATACACGATCAAAGAAATCTTTTACACGCTGCAGGGCGAAGGAGCGAACGCGGGACGCGCCGCAGTCTTTTGCAGATTCTCCGGCTGCAATCTCTGGAGCGGCCGAGAGGAAGACCGATCACGCGCGGTTTGTCAGTTTTGCGATACGGACTTCGTCGGAGTCGGGCCGGATGGCGGACGATTCGCTACTGCGAGCGATCTTGCAAATGCAGTCGAGCGAGCGTGGCGCGGTGATTCGGACGATCGTCTTGTCGTCTGCACGGGAGGCGAGCCGTTGCTTCAGCTCGATGAGCCTGTGATCGACGAATTACATTCGCGCGCATTCGAAGTAGCGATCGAAACCAACGGAACGCGCAATGCACCCACTACCATAGATTGGGTGTGCGTCAGTCCCAAAGCCGGAGCAGAGCTGATTCAAAGATCAGGCGACGAGCTCAAGCTCGTTTATCCTCAGGCCGGCGCCCCACCCGAAGAATTCGAATCACTCGACTTCGAGCATTTCTTCCTTCAGCCAATGGACGGGCCTCGCACAGAGGAGAATACCCGCCTGGCAATCGAGTACTGCATGAATCACCCTCGCTGGCGGCTGAGTGTGCAGACCCACAAACTTCTCGGCGTGAGATAGCTGCGAATTGCGGACATAATGCGGATCCAGGACTAACTGCAATTGACGATCGACGACTAATTGAGAATCGCGGAGTCATGACTTCTCAGTTGGCAAAGTCCGTGGTCCAAGTTCGCACAAGTCCGAGTTCGCACTAAGTCGTCGATCGTCAATTGCCGTTAGTCCTGAATCCGCATATGTCCGCAATTCGCAGTTCGAAAAACCAAAATAAATCCAGAAACCAAGTAGCATCGTAGAAGAATCCGAATATGTTGTGCCGCCCAACCACCCCTGTCGCAGCGGAGAATCAATGAGGAACCCCTTGCTCAACCGCGGCCGACTTCTGCCGATTGCTTTTGCCTTAGGGATTGGGGCGAGCGTCGCAGGAATCGGTACGCTGCTCGCGTCCGATCACCAGGACACTCCGGAGACCGAGCTCAATCCGAGAATGGACATCAACGATGTCTTTGTGTTTCCCGGATCGACCCCCGATCGCGTCACCCTCGTGATGACGACATCGTCGCCGATCGCCGGACAGCAAGCGTCCTTCGATCCGAATCTCCTTTACCAGATCAAAATCGATAACACAGGCGATGCCATCGAGGATCTCGTCTTCCAGATCACTTTCAACACGGGCTCTGGCTCAGCCCAAAGCGTAAAAGTCGTCGGGCCGGTGGCACCAGCCAGCGCGGGAACACAAAGCACTCTGGTGAACGCTGCGCCGGCAGTCGAGGGTGCTGTCGGAACAAACCTCGGCTCGGACACGGGAGTGCAGGTGTTCGCCGGACTTCGCGCCGATCCGTTCTTCATCGACCTCGAACAATTCTTCAGCATCCTTCCTGACCGTCGTCCCTCGACTGGCTCATTGTCAGGACCCTCGACGCAAACCGCATCGAGCTTTCGCAATCCGGGCATCGACATTCTGCGACCGTTCAATTGCCTCGCGATCGTAATCGAGCTTCCGAAAAACAAGCTCACATCTTCTACCGCCGCCGATGCAAAAATCGGCGTGTGGGCCACTATCAGCCGCTAAGGACCAGCCATGACAATCACGAATTTCATCTCGATCAGTCCGAAGCGCGTTCTCGCCGGACTCGTTTCGATCGGGCTCGTCGTCGCCGGCGGCGCTGCGTGCAACGACACGACTGCTCTTCTCGGCCCCGACACAAATCGCATCTATGTTCAGATCGAGCGTCTCGGAAATCCGCTCGTGTCGGAAGTTTTCTTCCCGAAGCGCGATCACGGACTGGATAACAACAAGTCGCCATCCGACGATATCAAGACGGTGGCAGCGGGAGGCACCGACGTTCCCGGTCACATTCGATCGTTCGTCTCGAGTTTTCCAAACCGCACGGAGAAGACAATCACCACGCTGCAAGCGGTGCTCGCGCCCGACATGCTTCTCGTTTTTCCAAACCGAACTCCCTCAACCGTTGGCTGGCTGAGCTGGGCACTCGCGAACGGATATGGTGGACGCAAGCTCTCCGATGACGTCGTTGACGTTGCACTTTCGGCGGCGTTCGGCAACGCACTGGATCCAGCGCAGCCAGTTCTCGCCGGACTGACATCGGATAACGTTGGGCCGAGTGTGAGGAGCTTCTCGACGACATTCCCGTATCTCGAAGCACCGAGGCCGTAGCAGTGGCCGTGCGAAAAGCTTCGATTGTGGTTGTCGCCGGCGTAATCATTGTCGGCGGCTGGCTCGGCGCGCGGAAGCTTGGCGCGTTCGAGCCGGCACCGTCGCCGATCGTGACAACATCTGCAACGATGTCGGAGATCGGGCAGCGCGACACACAGATTCGCGTCTGGAAAACAGCGCTCGCCCAGGATCCGAAAAGTGCGATCGCACTCGGCCAGCTTGCCGCGCTTTATCTGCAGCGAGCGCGCGAGACCGGCGAAGATCAGAACTACACCACGGCTGAGGGATATGCGCGTCGCTCTCTCGCATTACGGATAAATAGAAATGCACCGACATACGTAACACTCGCGGCGGCGTTGGTCGCACAGCATCGCTTCGTGGAAGCGGAGCAAGTTGCGAAAGATCTTGTCGCATACGACCCGACGACCCCGCAGTACCGCTCACAGCTCGGCGAAATCGAGATGGAGCTGGGGCATTACGATGCCGCGCGGATTGCATTCGACTCACTGCACAATGTGCGAACACATCTCTCGATCGCGCCGCGTCTCGCGCGGTGGGCCGAGATTAACGGCAATACCGCTTACGCGCGTAAGCTCCTCTCCGATGCGCTCGCCGATGCGAAGACACGAACGGATTTGCCAAAAGAACAAACAGCCTGGTTCCATCTCAGAGTTGGCGACATCGACATGCGAAATGGTCGCATGCGGAGCGCGCGCTCGTATTTCGAAGCGGGGCTCGCTATCGAGCCCAATGATTACAGACTGCTCGATGCGATGTCACATCTCGAGGCTCTTGAAGGAAATCCGACGAAAGCGATCGAGTACGGCGAGCGCGGAATTGCAATCAAGCTCGACCCCGCAACGCTCGGCACAATCGGCGATGCGTATGCCGCGATCGGCGATCGCGCTCAGGCCGAGGAGTATTACAAGACCATGGAAATCGCGGTCGCCGGTCAGCCAGGTGCCTATCATCGCGCGTGGAGTCTTTTTCTGCTCGATCACAATCGTCGCGTTCCGGAAGTGCTCACGAACGTGCAGAAGGAAATCGAGACGAGAAAAGACGTTTACGGTTACGACTTGCTCGCGTGGGCGCTGCACAAGGAGCACCGTGACCGGGAGGCTAGGGTTGCAATGACGCAAGCGCGCCGGTTGGGGACGCAGGACGCGATGCTGTTTTATCACGAAGGAATGATCGATCGCGCTCTCGGCGAGAACGGCCGTGCGCGTTATTTCCTCGCGAAAGCACTCGACACGAATCATGCGTTCCATCCAACGCAGCCGCGGGAAATCGCGGCAGTCCTCGATTCCATCGAGCATGAGGATTCAAAGCGATGATGTCAGAGCTTTTGACTTTCATGCAGCTGGGCTTCAGACACATCGTGAATCTGGAGGCGATGGATCACATCCTCTTCCTGCTCGCGCTCGCCGCGATCCATCGTCCGCGCGATTGGCGCAGCGCGTTGTGGGTGGTAACCGCATTCACCGTCGGTCATTCGATTACGCTCGCGCTGGCAGTTACCGAAGCGATGGTGCTCCCCATCAAGCTGATCGAATTCCTGATTCCGATTACGATCGTCGCCACATGCATCGAGAACATCATCGTGCGGGATCGTGCGACCGCCCCACTTGGGCGCCGGTATCGCCCGATGTTCGCAGCGGTGTTTGGTCTCGTTCACGGAGCGGGCTTCGCTGATTACCTCCGAAATCTTTTCGTCGATCGAATTGCACTGCCCTTGTTTGGATTCAATGTCGGAATAGAGCTCGGACAGATTGTCGTGCTGGCGTTCGCTGCCGTATTTCTCCTCGCGGCCGATCGAGCGATTCACTACACGCGTTCGTCATTGCCGCCGCCGGCGACACTTAGGCTGCGCGTGCTGACGATCTCGACGGTTGTGATGGTCGTCGCTGCAAGGTGGGCGATCGAGCGCAATCCCTGGTGAAGCTTGCGTCTGTAGCGCGACTGGCGGCATTGCCGGTCGCGCTGGTTGTATTTGCAGCGACTGCGCGCTCGCTCGATGCTCATCCACTGCACACCAGTCTCGCAGAGATCGTTTTTGATCCGGCCGCGAAAGAGATTCGAATTTCCATTCGCGTTTTCATCGATGACCTTACAAAAGCCTCGACAGCTTACGCGCGAGGTCACAAGAGCTCATCGCAAACGATGTTCGTCGATTATGCGCGGTCTTCGTTCATAGTTGCAGATCGCGGTGGACATCCGCTCGCGCTCGCCCCATGCGGCACGAAGCCAGTCGGAGATCTCATGTGGCTTTGTCTCCACGCTCCAGCACCAGCGGGAATCAGTGGACTTCAAGTCACGCATCGAGTGCTCTTCGATCTGTATGCGGATCAGATCAACATCGTGCAGGCGAGCTACAATGGAAAACGAATCAGCCTTCTTTTTACCCGCGGAGACGGACTGAAGAGACTGTAAAAGAGGTCGCCGATGCCCGCTGGCTGATAACCGATGCCAGACATCCGAGAACTACTCGGGTTCGAGTCATCAGTTTGCAGTTTCGGACATCCATGATCGGTTATCGGCCAGCGGGCATCGGCGACCGCGACGTTCCCTTTTCGAGTATTGCCACGCCCCAGGGCCTTTTCCCTACTGGTATCGTCGCTACGACCCGGCGACTCGGCAGGTCGATCACCGAAACATCATCGGACAATCCATTCGCCGTGTACAACGTTTTCCCATCGCGACTGAGCGCGATTCCCCATGGGCGACGTCCGACAGGAATGCCGGCGACGACTTTGCCGAGGGCCGCGTCGACAACCGAAACGCGATTCGCGCGGCCGTTAGCGACGTAAACGGTCTTGTTGTCGGGCGAGACGACAACACCAACCGGTTTCCCCTGTCCGCCCTCGAGCTCGATCGTCTCGAGAATTTCCTTCTTCGCAACGTCGATCACCGTGAGCGAGCCGCCGATCTCGGCGCTCACATAAGCGCGCGCTCCATTCGGTGCGAATGCAACCGAGCGCGGTCTGACGTCGACCAAAAGATTCTGCACGACTTTGTTGGTGCGCGTGTCGATGATCGAGACACTGTTGCTCGTCTCAGCTGTCACGTACGCCCAGCGACCGTTCGGACTCACGCCGACTCCTTCCGGCTCGATCCCCACAACGACAGTCGCTACCACTTTCCCTGTTCGAAGATCAGTCGCCGAGGCTTGTCCAGCGTCTTCGTTCGAGGTGTAGAGAAACGCTCCGTCAGGCGATACGGCGAATTGTTCGGGATCGCTCCCCGAGCGGTACCGCGCAATCACTCGTCGCGTTGCTACATCGACAACCGCGATGCGATCGCCTGCGCTCTCGATCATCGGCACGTTGTCGCTCAGGGCGACGTATATCCGCTTGCCATCCGGGCTCGATCGTATTCCGCGCGCTCGCTCCCCGAGAGGGATCGTTGCGATGACTGCCCTTTTCTCCGCGTCGATTACGGTGAGTGAGTGGCCCGCCTCGTTGCTGACAAAAACCAAACTGCTTTGCGCAGTCGCTACTGATGCCACAGAAGCACAGAAGCACAGAATTCCACAGAGAAAAACCCAAAAGCGTGGCGCGATTTGGGTCATCTTGGGATACACATTCGCGTACGGTTTGCATCACCAATTTTGTCCAGCTCATCTCGCATCGATTCACCGGTAAGTTTTCCGACGTCGGGCAATTCTGCGATCACGCGATTGTTGCTCACCGCGTATAACGGCTGTCGCAGCTGATGATCCCATTGACGAAAGCTGAGCGGCGCGCCCTTGTGTCCGTCGAATTGCGATCCATCCTTTTCGAGGAACGCGACCAGCGCCGGTGCTTCCACGCCCCTCGCGCGAAGTGAGGCTTCCCACGCGATCTTGACCGCAACCCAACCAGCCCACGCACCCGACGTCATCGGCCGGCCAAATCGCGCACGAAATCGATCATTGAGCTGAGAGCCGCCATATCTCTCGAGTGATGAGTGCCAGAGCTCGATCGTGACTGGAACATTACCCGACGCAGTAACTGCTGTCTTCGCCGAGGAAATCATGGTATCGCTTGGGATTACGTGAAACATGTGCGGCCGGCACTGATCGCGTCTCAGCGAATCGGCCGTTGATCCGACGTTCAGGAACAAAACGCCGTCCTCCTCGGCGATGGCCGCGAAGCCCGTCGCATCGGAAGCCGACATTCCTCCGATCAGCACCGTAGCGCCATTCGCGACGAGTCTCCGCGCGGAGTTCACTGCGCCCGCGTCTGCCGGCGTGACTCGCGCCACATCGAGTCGAATGTTCTGGCCAAACAAAATCGCCGCCCGATCCGCCTCGGAACGCGCGAGAGTAGCGCCCGCCAAAATGTCGTTCGAGTTTGCCGGCTCGCTGCGCTCCGGCAGAGCAGGAATCAACAAACCAAGCCGTAAAGTGCGTGCAGCAGCGATCCGTCGCATACCAAGGAGTGCGACTGATCCACTTAGTGCGAAAAACTCGCGACGGGTCAGCAAATTGTGTTTTCCATACACTTTTACCGACGACCTTATGCAACCCGTAAGCCGCACCCGACTCGGCATGGAGGATGCGTTGAACAGCCGGGAAATGCCGATGCCAAAAATGGGCGTCACCTATAAGGACGCACGCGACATTACGACGTATATCTACACGCTTCGTTAAATGAATTTGCGTGCGATGTTCATCGTCGCTGCTCTTTGCGTGGTAAATGCGAGGGCTGAGTCGCAGGATTCTACCAGCGTGAAAGACACGGTCACGTCGCGCCGCACCATTCTCAATCCCGTAGTCGTCACAGTGACGCGTGGCATCGGAAAGTCGCCGCTCGAAACTCCATTCGCTATGACGGTACTCACTCCTGATAGCGCGCGACCGGGGCAACGTCACACCGCACTCGATGAATCGCTTGCGCTTGTCCCGGGCCTCACCGCAGTGAGTCGAACCAATCCCGCTCAGGATCCTCGCATTTCGATTCGCGGATTTGGTGCGCGCTCGGCATTTGGTGTGCGCGGTGTGCGCGTTTTGCGAGACGGGATGCCCCTCACTCTACCAGATGGTCAGACACCCGTCGATTATCTGAGCCTCGAGTCTGTCGGACGAATCGAAGTCATTCGCGGATCCGCATCTGCGCTCTACGGCAATGCTTCGGGAGGAGTGATCGACCTGAGGACTGCCGCCCCTCCGGCGGAGCGGCTTGGTGGAGAAATAGGTCAGTGGCTGGGCGCTTATGGATTCTCGCGCACCACTCTCAAAGCGGGCGGAATCTCGGGCCGCGCGTACTATCAGGGAGATGCGTCCATCATTCGCAATGGCGGCTTTCGAAACTACTCGCGCCAGCGTACGAATAGCGGTTTTGCTCGTGCAGGCGCGACACTCGGCGGAACAGATTACGCAATCGATGTTCTCGGATTCGACATGCCTCTCGCGGAGAATCCCGGGGCGCTGACTCTCGCCCAGTTTCGATCGAATCCAAGGCTTGCCGATCAACCATCGGTGAACAAAGCCTCGCGAAAAGTTGTTCGACAGCTTCAGATCGGAGTCAGCGCAGATCGTCAGCTGAAGCACGACGAGATTTCCGCGTCAGCGTATTTTGGCGGCCGGTCGCTGTACAATCCGCTGACGTTCGCGGTGGTGGATGTGGGACGGAGAACCTACGGAGCGAGCGGGCGCGCGGCGCACGAATCGTCTCTCCTCTCGCGCATCAACACACTCACGGCGGGATTCGATCTTCAGTCGCAGAACGATTCGCGCCTCAATTTTGCGAATTGCAACAGCGTTCCCCGGCTCACGACATCGACGGCGACGTGCCCGATTCTCGGCGACGAAGAAGGAGTCGGGACGCTCGATCAGCGAGAGCTCGTGTCGAGTGCGGGAGCATATGTGAGCGACGAGCTTCGAATGAGCGACCGATTGCGACTGAGTACCGGAGTGCGTGGCGATAACGTCGCGTTCGAAGTTCGCGATCGATTGATCGGCAATGGAAATCCGGACGATTCAGGCAGGCGAACTCTGCGTGCGCTCACTCCATATGTTGGACTCGTCTCGCTGATCGGCGCCTCACAGTCGGTTTACGCAAACATTGCTTCGGCTTTCGAGACGCCGACGGCCACAGAGCTCGGTAATCATCCTGACGGAAGCGCGGGGATAAACCAGGATTTGAATCCACAGAAATCGACAACGTATGAGGTCGGGTATAAGGCGACGCTCCTCGACGGACTACGATATGATGTGGCGACGTTCATCACCCGTGCGCGCGATGAGCTCGTTCCCTTCGAAATTCCCGCGAGCGGTGGTCGCCGGTATTATCGGAATGCGGGCCGCACAACGAGACGCGGCGCAGAGACGGGTCTCTCGTTCACGAGGGGAGCGCTGCTTCTCAACGCTGCTTACACGTACTCCGACTTTCGGTTTGACCGGTACGTATCGGGAACCTCTGTGTTCGATGGTAACCGAATTCCCGGCCTACCGATGCATCGCGCTCAGGCGAGCGCGGCGTTTTCGGGGCGGTCCTTGTTCGCCGTAGCCGAAGTTGAAGCTGCCGGAAGCTCGTTTGTGGATGACGGGAATTCAGCTCGCGCCCCCGGCTACGAAGTGATGCACCTTCGCCTCGGTTCGGAAAGAATTCCAGGCACTCCATTGTCGCTTGTGGCCGGCGTGCAGAACCTCTTCAATCGCCAGTACTCACCGTCAATCACAGTCAACGCTGCTGCCGGAAAATTCTTCGAGCCTGCAGCGGGGCGCACAGTTTTCCTCGGCGCTACCGTTATCCGCTGAGGGTAATACGCCCGCGATTATGGTTCCGCGCATTGGAATTGCGCACCATTCATTCGAAAACTTTTTTTCAGAAAACTTCTTTCCCTTCGAATTGTTTTCCAACGTACAATCTGGCCGCGAAAATGCAGACCGGGTCGTACCTTTTCCCTCGTAAGTAGCGGTAATCAATGTCGTCAGGACCTTCGTCACGCCCGTCAGCAAGCGCCGATCGCACTCCAAGGGCCGATGTAGTCAGAACAGTGGATGCGATTCGCTCGATTATCCAGACTATGCGCATCTCGGGCAGAGCGGTCGAGCAGGAGCTTGGAATTAGCAGCGCTCAGCTTTATGTGTTGCAAGCGCTCGCGGAACGTCCCGACCAATCGATCAACGATCTCGCGTATAACACGTTCACACATCAGAGCTCCGTTTCGATGGTCGTTACTCGTCTCGTCGCCGCCGATTTAGTTCGTCGCAGCGCCAGTCGCGGCGACGCGCGCCGAGTGTCGATTTCGCTCACTCCGCCCGGAAGGGCTCTCGTTCGCAAAGCGCCCCGTACGGCTGAAACGCGTCTGATCGCTGGACTGCAAACTTTTTCGCGAACTGAATTGCGCCAGCTTGCTGACTATCTCGAAGCTGTCGCCGAGCTCGCGGTCGAGCCGGTCGAACGGGAGAGCTGACTGTGGTAAGCGTCATCGAACGATGAATTGAAAAACAGCGGGCACACTCCTATGCTCTCCGTTGTCTGTCGTCACTGTGAAGCCGAGCTAGCCGGACCGCCTCCGAATTTGCTCGACTGTGATGGCAGCCGGAGCGTTTGTGTCAGCTCCGCGAGCCGCCGACGACACCGATGCTTCCGATGCAACTCGGCACGTTCAATGCAAGGCCAACCGAATGCAATCTCGGACCTCGTGTGAGACGCTCATGCCCGTAACAAACGCGAATCGTAGTGGTCGTACACTTCGTCATCTGGTCATTGTCACAAGCTTGCTGCTTGTGGTACCTGCCGCGTGCAAGAACTCCTCTCGCACCGAGCCTGCCCAGCTTCCCCCTAAAGTTTCCGGCCAGGCAGCATCGAATGGAGGAGCGTCGTCCATTCCGGGATACGTCGACGATGGCCAATGGCCAATGGCGGCCAAGGATTACGCTAACAGCCGCTACAGCTCGCTCAATGAAATTACTCCGCAAAACGCAAAGAACCTCAAGCTCGTAAGCACTTTCTCGACCGGTGTGCTTCATGGTCACGAAGCGGCGCCGCTCGTCGTGAACAACACGATGTACATCGTGACCCCGTGGCCGAATTACCTCTACGCGATCGATCTCACACAGCCCGGCGGTGCAACGAAGTGGACGTACAAGCCAAAGCCTGATCCGGCTTCACAGGGAGTTGCGTGCTGCGACGTCGTGAATCGCGGCGCTGCGTACTATGACGGGAAGATCTACTACAACACGCTCGACAATCACACAGTCGCCGTCGACGCAAATACCGGCGACGAAGTGTGGAACACAAAGGTCGGCGAGATCAATCTCGGTCAGACGATCACGATGGCGCCGATTGTCGTGAAAGGAAAAGTTCTCGTCGGAAACAGCGGCGGTGAAATGGGAATCCGCGGTTGGATCACTGCACTAGATGCCGGCAGTGGAAAAATTGTCTGGCGCGCGTACAATACGGGGCCGGACAAAGACGTTCTCATCGGTGCAAACTTCCATCCGTACTACGCAAGCGCGCGCGGCAAGGATCTTGGGGTCACAACATGGCCGCCGGACGCATGGAAGATCGGCGGCGGAACAGTGTGGGGATGGATTTCCTATGATCCGGAGCTCGATCTCGTTTACTACGGCACCGGTAATCCGGGACCTTGGAATCCTGACCAGCGACCCGGCGACAACCTCTGGACAGCAGGCATGTTTGCGCGCAAGCCGGACAACGGTGAAGCAGTCTGGTTTTATCAGTTCAGTCCACACGATAACTACGACTACGATGCAATCAACGAGAGCGTTCTCGTCGATCTCACGATCAACGGAGCGAAGCGAAAAGTTCTCCTGCGCGCGGAGCGTAACGGGTACGTCTACGTCATGGATCGCCAGACGGGACAAGTGCTGTCTGCAACGCCGTTCCATTACATCACGTCGACGAAGGGCGTCGATCTCAAATCGGGAAAGCTGATTCCGGTCGCCGAAAAGGCGACTCATATGGGAATTGTCGTCCACGACATCTGCCCTGCTTCACCAGGTGCGAAAGATTGGCAGCCCACGGCGTTTTCACCGCGCACCGGTTTGCTTTACATCCCCCACCAGAATCTCTGCATGGATTACGAAGGAGTAGAAGCGAATTACATCGCGGGCACTCCGTATGTTGGCGCGAATGTGAAGATGTACTCGGGGCCGGGGGGACATCGCGGCGAGTTTACGGCCTGGGATCCAGTCGCACAAAAACCCGTATGGCAGGTGAACGAGATTTTCCCCGTGTGGAGCGGTGCGCTCGTGACCGGCGGCGATGTTGTGTTCTACGGCACAATGGACGGTTGGTTCAAAGCACTCGACGCGAGAACAGGTCAAGAGCTGTGGAAATTCAAAACCGGGTCAGGAATCATCGGTCAGCCCATCAGTTATCGCGGTCCTGATGGTAAGCAGTACATAGCAATTCTCTCCGGAGTCGGAGGATGGTCCGGCGCAATCGTCGCCGGTGATCTCGATCCGCGTGACTCGACTGCCGCGCTGGGCTTCGCTGCTGCGATGAAAGATTTGCCGAAGTTCACAACCAAGGGCGGAATGCTCTATGTCTTTGCGCTTCCGTAAAACAAGAAGCGCACTTGGTGTCGCATTTATCGCCGCGTTGGCGGCGGTCTCGTGCTCACCATCAGCTACGCAGCACACTGATCGCGTTTTGCGTGTTTGCGCCGATCCGAACAATCTTCCCTTCTCGAATCGCGCCGGCCAGGGCTTCGAGAACAAGATCGCGGAGCTCATGGCAAAGGACATGGGTGCGCGACTCGATTACACGTGGTGGGCGCAGCGTAGAGGATTCATTCGCAACACACTGAATGCAAACACCTGCGACGTTGTGATTGGAGTCCCGTCGAGTTTCGATCTCGCTCTTGTAACTGCGCCGTACTATCGGTCGACGTACGTCTTTGTCGCGCGGCGCGATCGCGATCTGCATATCAAATCGTTCGACGATCCGAAGCTGCATCGTCTGCGCATCGGAGTTCAGCTCGTCGGTGACGATGGAGCGAACACGCCGCCGGTACACGCACTCGGCAAGCGCGGAATTGTTGGCAATCTCAAAGGCTACACCGTTTACGGCGATTACTCGCAGTCGAATCCAATCGCTGAGATCGTTAGAGGAGTCGCTAAGGGCGATGTTGACGTTGCCGTCGTATGGGGGCCAATCGCCGGATACTTCGCGAAGCAGGAAAAACTTCCCCTCACGATTACACCAGTGTCTCCCCAGATCGATTTACCCTTCCTGCCTTTCGTGTACGACATGTCCATGGCTGTTCGCCGGCCGGACAAACCATTGCGTGACACACTCGATGCGCTCCTCCTTCGCGAGCGATCGGCAATCGGGAGAATTCTTGATGATTATGGAATCCCTCGCGTCGATGCGGCGCGTTCGAGAGCATCGGCCTGATATCGTGACCGCGCGTCTTTCATTTGCACTGCGAACTTGCATCGCGCTCACTGTGCTGACCGGGCTCGCGTGCGAGCGCGAGGACAGACGATTTCGTGAAGAGCCGCCCGCTGCCAATGCCGCCAGCGTCGCGAAAGTCAGCTCGCTCCAGCCCGGGCCGACGATGCGCCTCGTCGCGACTCACGGTCCGTATCGCGAAAACGCCTACATGGTCAGCGAAGGAAAGATGCTCTTCAACAACATGAATTGCGTCGGCTGTCACGCGAATGGCGGCGGAGGCATGGGCCCGGCTTTGATGGACGATGATTGGATCTACGGAAGCGATCCGGCGCAGATCTTCGCTTCCATTGCGCAGGGACGCCCGAACGGCATGCCCGCGTGGGGATCGATGCTTTCCGACGATCAGATCTGGCGACTTGTAGGCTACATCCAATCGATGAGCGGCCAGCTGCGCAAGGACGTCGCTCCCACACGAAACGACGACATGTTCATCCGCCCATCTGAGCAGAGGCTCACCGAGCTCTCACCAAAAAAACAACCGCCACCGCCATCACACTAACGTGAATCTGCCGAGCATGCGTCACCGTCTTTTGCGGAGATTCGTTGTCGGTTTGAGCTGTGTCGCAAGCGCGTGCATTCGCGACAGCAACGAGTCTGCGCTCAATCCGATGGGCCCGCAGGCGGGCCGCCTCAATTCGCTCTGGTGGTTCATGTTCTGGGTTGCCGCTGCGGTATGGCTCGTCACGATCCTCGCACTTGTATGGGCATCGACCCGCGCGCGGCGGCGTGGTGCTCCGCTCCCGGAGCCTGACGGAAATCCATCGATGCGGCGCAGCGTGACGATCAGCACCATCATCACCACGGTAATCCTTGCAATCTTTCTTGTCGGCGATGTTGTGACGGGACATGCAATAGGAACGCGGCCGCAACGAGCGGCGATGCGCGTCCAGGTAGTCGGCCATCAATGGTGGTGGGAAGTCAACTATATCGATCCGGTTCCCGGACTCTCAGTCGCTACAGCAAACGAGATTCATATCCCCGTCGGTGAGCCCATACAGGTCATCGGAACTTCGCCTGATGTGATTCACAGCCTCTGGATACCGAATCTTTTGGGCAAGAAAGATCTGATTCCAGGCCACACGACCTCCACCTGGCTGCAGGCGGACAAACCGGGGATTTATCGCGGACAGTGCGCAGAATTCTGCGGAGCTCAACACGCCAAGATGGTTGCCATCGTAATTGCAGAGCCACGGCCGCAGTTCGAGCAGTGGTACCGGCTGCAGCTGGCGCCCGCGCGAACGCCGACTGATTCGGTGACAAGCGCAGGCCAACAGGTTTTTCTCAAGTCGGCGTGCTCTCTATGTCACACGATCAGCGGGACGCGCGCCGGTGGAACACTCGGCCCGAATCTCTCTCACATCGCTAGCCGCGTCACGCTTGCCGCCGGATCACTTCGCAACACGCGTGGAAATCTCGGAGGATGGATTGTCGATCCCCAGGGAATCAAACCCGGCGCGAAGATGCCACCCAACAATATCAAGCCGTCTGATCTCCAGGTTTTGATCAGCTACCTCGAGAGTTTGAAATGACCGTCGCACCGAAGCCGGACGAGGTTCCTCCTCTCGAAGTCGAGACTGTCGAGCCGGATCCAGTTGCGCCCGATATCTGGGAAGAGGTCGAGCTCACCGACGAGGAAGTCGCTCTCCATGAAGAGCTGACGAGAACCTGGTACGATGGCGCCGGCGTTTGGAACTGGCTTCGCTCTACGAGTCACGCGTCCCTCGCCAAGCGGTACATCATTACCGCGTTCGTTTTCTTTTTGCTCGGCGGGCTGGAAGCCGGATTGATGCGTCTTCAACTGTCGCGGCCCGAGAACACGTTTATCGGCCCCGATAGATACAACCAGATATTCACGATGCACGGATCGACGATGATGTTCCTGTTCGCCGTTCCGATGATGGTCGCGATGGGGTTGTATCTGGTCCCGCTTATGGTTGGCGCGCGCGATGTCGCATTTCCTCGCCTGAATGCCTACGGATACTGGACGTATCTGATCGGCGGGTTGTTTGTGTATGTGCAGTTCTTCTTGAACACCGGCCCCGACGCAGGATGGTTTGCGTACACGCCGCTCTCGGGGCCCGAATTCTCGCCGGGGAAGCGTGTGGACACCTGGGCTCAGATGATCACCTTCACGGAGATTGCTGCGCTCGCTGCAGCGGTGGAAATAATCGTCACCGTATTCAAACATCGCGCGCCGGGAATGTCGCTGAATCGCATTCCGCTCTATGTGTGGTCGATGGTCGTCGTCTCGTTCATGATCATCTTCGCGATGCCGTCGGTCGCAACTGGAAGTCAGTTCCTCGCTGCAGACAGACTCATTGACACTCATTTCTTCAATCATTCGGAAGGCGGCGACGCGCTTCTCTGGCAGCATCTGTTCTGGTTCTTCGGACACCCGGAGGTCTACATCATCTTCATGCCCGCGCTGGGCATGATCTCGTCGATCATTCCGACATTCACGCGTCGCCCAATATTCGGTTATCCGGTGATGGTGCTCGCGCTGATCACGACGGGCTTCATGTCGTTCGGATTGTGGGTGCACCACATGTTCGCAACACCGATTCCACAGCTCGGGCAAAGTTTCTTTACCGCGGCGAGCACCATGATCGCAATTCCAACAGGAGTTCAAATCTTCTGCTGGATCGCTACAATTTGGGCGGGCCGTCCGAGATTCGCGACGCCGATGCTTTGGGTAATGGGATTTTTCTTCGTGTTTATCATCGGCGGATTGAGCGGCGTGATGGTCGCATCAGTCGCATTCGATCAGCAGGCACACGACACATATTTCGTAGTTGCCCACCTTCACTACGTGCTGCTTGGCGGCGCGGTGATGCCGTTGTTCGGCGGATTCTGTTACTGGGCACCAAAGATCACCGGTCGCATGATGAGCGAGCGGCTGGGCAAGTGGAGCTTCTGGCTGTTCGCCATCGGCGTCAACGTGACGTTCTTCCCGATGCACATACTGGGTCTGGAGGGAATGACGCGGCGTATTTACACCTATCTCGCAGAAACGGGATGGGGTCCGCTCAATTCGCTCGCCTCTGCCGGCGCCGTGCTGATTGTTACGAGCATCGCACTTTTCATCATCAACTTCTTCTGGAGTTTGAGAAACGGCGAGATTGCCGGCGAGAATCCGTGGGGTGCAGATACGCTCGAGTGGGCGACCAGCTCGCCGCCCCAGCCGTATGTGTTCCTTCATCCAATTGTCGTTCAGTCGAGAGCACCTCTCTGGTCCGAATCGCGTGAGCGTCTTGTCATGACTGGATTGCGGAGCGACGTGCGCGAGACGCTCGTCACGTCGATCATCGACGCGGCGCCGGATTATCGGCAGAGTGTTCCTGAGCCGACGATGTGGCCATTGATCGCCGCGGTTGCAACCGGCGTGATGTTCATCACCGCGATTTTCACCGCGTGGGGATTGGTAATCGGCGCGGTGCTGTTGTTCTTCCCATTGTTCAAGTGGGGTTGGCCGGACATAACCGAGCAGCGCAAGCGCCTCGGCGGCGACCCGACGCCCGAGGCAGAGGGATGAAACGTTACCGCCCCGTAGGCGACGTCTCGGCGCTTCCCTCGGCGGTCTTTGGCAGTCGCGGCACGCTGTGGTGGGGGACGCTCGCGTTCATGCTGATCGAGGGAATGACCGTCGCCATATGCATTGCGAGCTACCTCTACGTCCGAAAGAATTTCCCGGACTGGCCGCCCCCGCCAACACCGCTGCCGAGTTTGTTGATTCCGACTATTGCGGTGGTTGTTTTGCTCGCGAGCATCTTCGCGATGACGCGTGTCGAGAAAGCTGCACGGCGCCTCGATACTGGAGGCGTCCGGATGGGACTTATCATCATGTGTGTATTCGCTGTGGTGATGGTTGTACTCCGCGTGTTCGAGTTCCGAGCAATCGGTACCCACTGGGATTCGGATGCATACGGGTCGACTGCATGGGCGACAGTCGGCTTCCATTCGACGCTGTTGCTGCTCGAAACAGTTGAGACAGCTGTGATCACTGCGCTCGTATTGTGGGGGCCACTCGAGAAAAAACATTTCGGTGACATCGAGGACAACGCGGTCTACTGGTATTTCATGTGCCTCCTGTGGATACCGGTGTATCTCATCGTTTACCTTGGGCCACGGTTCATATGAACGCCGACGATCGTGCCGCAGTGACGCACACAACGCCGCCGGTGGTAACGCAGCGCCCGCAGGAGATGGACGATCTCCGCGCTGAGGCGCTCCGTCGCAGTGTGGTTCCACTGTGGCTTGGCTTCCTCGTTCCTCCGTCGATGGCACTTGGCAACGTTGAATTCGGATACGTCCTCAACCACATCGCGTGCGACATGCAGACGCGAGTCTATCTGCACATCTTCATGTTTTGCACGCTCGCGATTACGCTGTTTGCCGGATGGCTGGCGTGGCGTGAGTGGGTTGTATTTGGGCGAGTCGATCCCGGGGAAATAAGTGGTCCGCTCGGCTCACGGCGTTTCATGGCGCTCGTCGGATGGGTCGGTGCCTTGACCGGGGCGTGGCTGATCATCTCTCAATGGTTCCCAGTGTTCGTCCTCGGACCGTGCATCCGAACGTGATGATGATGCACGCCGTCACACCGCTTGCGCCGCAGGATTTCTGGCGCGCATGGAGCTGGGAGCCGGCGATTGTTATTCCAATCGGATTGGCGACCGCAATGTACGCCAGAGGCGCACGCGTCGAGTGGTTGCGAGTACAGCAGGGCCGCGACCGCGTCCGCAACAGCATTGCATTTTTTTTCGCCGGCCTGGTTGTGTTGATCGTTGCGCTGGTGTCGCCACTGCATCGTCTTGGTAACGTGCTGTTTTCCGCGCACATGGCGCAGCACGAGCTTCTTATGACAATCGCAGCGCCATTGCTCGTTCTTTCCAAGCCGGTCGAACCCCTATTGTGGTCGTTACCTCTGGGAGCTCGACGTGCGGCCGGACGATTCTTCGCTCAGAGATGGATTCGCCGAATGTGGCAAACATTGTCGCGACCTGCTGTGGCGACTGCCATTCACGCTGCTGCTATCTGGGGATGGCACGCGCCCGGTGCATACAATGCCACCTTGCACAGCGAATGGATTCACTTCGCTCAGCACGCAAGCTTCCTGGGTACTGCGTTGTTGTTCTGGTGGTCGATCATTCATGGACGACGCGACGCATATGGATTGTCTGTGATACTGGTATTTGTTACCGCCGTTCACACGACAATTCTCGGCGCCCTTCTGACGCTGGCAGATGCTCCATGGTATTCGGCGTATACGTCGACTCTAACGAGCGCGTGGGGGTTCACTCCGCTCGAAGACCAGCAGCTCGGGGGACTCATCATGTGGGTTCCCGCTACGATCGCGTACCTGATTGCTGCTCTTATGTTGTTCGCGAGCTGGCTGCAGCATTCCGAGGTACGAGTTCTAACGAGAGAGAATGCAGTTCGCGCCGCGCTTGTGTTGCTCGTATTCATTCTGCCTGGTTGCAGGGGGCCTGACAGCGCACGCGCGGCCAGTCTCGTCGTGGGTGGCGATGCCGAACGCGGAACGCGCGCAATTCGAAAGTACGGCTGCGCGTCGTGTCACACCATTCCGGGAATTCGCGACGCGCACGCGAAGGTTGGTCCCAACCTCGATGGCATTGCCGGACGTTCATACATCGCCGGTGTGTTGAGCAACACGCCTGAGCACATGATGACCTGGCTTGAGAATCCCCAAGCCGTCGATAATAAGACCGCAATGCCGAATATGGGCGTCAGCGAGCGGGATGCGCGCGACATTGCGACATATCTCTATACGCTCAAGTAGTCATCATGGCGTTGATTGTTCCGCCGACAGGAGAAGACGACAAAGGAAAAGAGGAAAAGAAACCGCGGCCCCTCGAGCCCAGTGAGCTGAAGAAAGCCATCGAAGAAGAAGGGCTCAGTGCCGATGTCACATACGAATCCGTTCGCCGCGAGGGCGAGAAAGAGCTTCGTCGATCCTCCGGCTCACTCGGGTGGTCGGCGCTGGCCGGCGGATTAGCGATGGGCTTTTCTTTCCTGACTGAGAGTCTTCTGCACGCGCACCTGCCTGACGCCTCATGGCGGCCGCTTATCACCAAGCTTGGGTATCCTGTTGGCTTTGTCATCATCTCGATGGGCAGCCAGCAGCTGTTCACGGAAAATACGCTTACTCCGATTGTTCCTCTTCTTCTCGATAAATCACGAGCGAAATTTCTGAGCGTCATGCGACTCTGGGGCGTGACACTAGCGGCGAATATTGCGGGCACTCTGCTGTTCGCGTTGGTTCTCGCACGTACGACGACGTTCGACGCGCAGGTACAGCGAGCATTCACGGACGTCGCCAGAGAGGCGTTGCGTGGAACCTTTCTCGAAACTTTTCTCCGCGCGGTGTTCGCCGGCTGGCTCATCGCGCTGATGGTGTGGATGCTTCCAGCATCGAAGACGGCGCAGCACACCACTATCATCATCATGACTTACGTCGTTGGCATTGGAGGATTGGCGCACATCATCGTCGGAAGCACGGAGGTCCTCTATCTCGTCATAGCCGGTCAGGCCACGATGGCGGATTACTTCATCGGCTTCTTTCTGCCTGCGCTCACTGGCAATGTCGTTGGCGGATTGGCTCTCGTTGCCGGTTTGAACCACGCACAGGTGGTAGAATAGGAAGGGTCTATTTCAGAAAACTCATGATCGGCTAGAAGTGCGAAGTTGTTAAAAAAAGGGACGCACATGTTGTGCGTCCCTTGATCTATTCAGGCGTGGAAGGCTAGTGCGAGCCGCTTCGTCCCGAACTTCCGCCTGAAGAGCTCCCGCCGGACGAGCCAGATGAGCCTGAGCTTCCGGATTTTCCTTTGTTGGGGCTCGAACCTCCAAGTCCGCTCGAGTCGCTCGAGTCGCTCGAGCCGCTCGACCCGGACATGCCGCCCCTCTGGGACCCACTGCTCGAGCCGCCTAGACCGCTCGATCCACTGCCCCCAGTCGACGGGCGGGTTCCACCCGTGCTCCCGGGCTTGCCGATATTTCCGGTTCCACCGGTCGAACCACTGCTACCGCCGGTGCTTCCCCGCACTTCTTCATCACCGAGGCCCGACGATCCTCCGGTGTTTTGACGTGTGCCTTGGTCGCCTCCCTGTCCACTGCTTCCGGTGTGGCCAATTCCACCAGACCCGGTGCTTCCACTCATACCGCCGCCGCTGGATCCACCCATGCCACCACTGGATCCGCCGGTGCTTCCGCCACGGCTCCCCCCGGAGCTTCCACCGCTCGACCCCCCGGAGCTTCCGCCCCTGCTACCACCGGAGCTGCCACCGCTGGAACCGCCGCTCGATCCACCCGAGCTTCCACTCCTGCTGCCGCCGGTCGGGCCACCGCTGGAGCCACTCGAACTCCCGGACCGGCTGCTCGAGCTACTGGAGCTTCCCGATCCACCCATGCTACCACCGCGACGACTCATGTCGTCGCCTTGCCCTGTCTTGCTGCTTTTGTTGTTCGCCATGCTTTCCTCCAGTCAACGTCTGCCTAATCACGCAGTGAAGCGTGCGGAGCGCGCCTCACGACTGCTACAAATTGGCAACATCCGCGCCAAGCATCGGTGTGTTTGATACGTATTCCTCCGCGAAATTGAGCGACAACTCGGGATCAACAGTAAGAGCGCGACAAACCTTCTTTCTCCAGGACCCACACACGAAAGACATCGTCGGCTGACGAGCTAATCTTCTCGTGGATGTTTCGTGCGAGGCACCGGATTTGCTTTGGCGGGGGCGAACGGACTTGGGGAGGCCTGGGCTCGATGGCGACGGCGGCATCACGTGAGCACCAATGACAATGCGTTTTGTCCGGAGCCTGGCGTTCTCGTTGGGAATTCTCAGCGCCGCGTCACTCGACGCGTGCAAAAAGCCCGATCCAGCTGACACGCTCTCGTCGGTGTCATCTGAGCTCGCGACCGCGACAATCGCCGCGGAAGCATGGGTTCTCCACCGAACGCCGAATGCCTTTACGCGCAACGAGCTGCATGACGCGCGCATGAGCGTTGCTCAGCAGCAGAAAACATTGTTCACCGAGGCGGTGCCACCGGTTGACACCACCAAGTTGCGATTGACACTCGACCATGCGAAAAACGTCATCGCAACGCTCGAGGGCCTCATCGCTAAACAGGACGCGAAATCGTTTCCATCGGTGTTAACGCTGCTCGAGCAGGACGCGAAAGACGTTAAGGATATGAGCGACAGTCTCGATCCCTCGAAATGAAAAAGATCTTTCAGCTTGCGCTCGGCATAGTTACGAGCATCGGGGGATTTCTCGAGATCGGATCGGTGACGACAGCCGCTCAGGGCGGAGCATCGTTCGGTTACCAGCTGTTGTGGGCAATCGCGCTCGGCACATTGTGCGTGATTTTCCTGGTCGAGATGGCGGGCAGGTTGTCCGCAGTCAGCAAGCACACCATCGTCGCCGCAATGCGAGACCGATTTGGTTTTCGATTCTACTTCATCGTTCTCGTGTTGATGGCCGGCGTCTCTTACCTCGTGCTGGCGGCCGAGCTTGGCGGCGTTGCACTGGCGCTCCAGATGTCCACCGGGCTGGGCTTTCCGTGGTGGGTAATTCCAGTGGTACTCGTCACGTGGCTGTTGTTGTGGAAGGCCACGTTCAGCGTCATCGAGAACGGATCGTCTCTCCTCGGTCTCATGACGGTAGCGTTTGCGGTCGCCGCGTGGAAGCTGCATCCCCATTGGTCGCAAGTCGCGACAGGCCTGATTCCAACGCGCCCTGACGCTCACGCAGCGAATTACTGGTTTATCGCCGTCAGCATTCTCGGCGCGTCGATATCTCCCTATCTCATGTACTTCTATTCCGCCGGCGCTGTCGAAGAAGAATGGGACGAGACTTACATCGGGATCAATCGAGTCATTGCCGGCGGCGGAATGTTTTTTGGCGGCTTTCTCTCCGCGGCAGTGCTGATCGTTGCGGCGAACATTCTGGGACCGCGGGGAGTGGACGTGGATAGTTTCCAGCAGGTCGCGCTTATGATGACGATTCCGCTGCCGAACTGGGGCTTCGAGCTTTTTGTTGCTGGAATGGCCGTGGCTTGTCTTGGCGCAGCGCTCGAGATCACACTCGCTATTTCGTATCTCTTTGCACAGGGATTAGGCTGGAACTGGAGCGAGAATGCGTCTCCAGCGCGTGAGGCACGGTTCTGCGCGCTGTACACGGTCCTTCTCGCTCTCGCCGCGATACCCCTTCTCCTCGGGACGGACCCCGTAAAGATCACCGTGCTCTCGATGGCGCTCACTGCGGCTGTTCTTCCGGCGACGATTATTCCATTCCTCGTGCTAATGAACGACCGCGCGTACGTGGGCGATCATCCGAATGGAATCATCAGCAACACTGTTGTTGTTGTCATAATGGTGATGTCATTCGTTCTTGCTATCGTCGCTATTCCTCTACAGTACTTCGGGAGCTGATGGTGCCGCGCCTGAATATCGTTCGCGATTTGCTCGACAAGCAGCTGCTCGACCGCAACGAGTGCGAGCTCGGCCGCGTCGACGGAGTAGTCATCGAGGTCCCGGATGATGGTCGACCCCGCCTCGTACGACTTGAAGTTGGCGGATCAGTGCTCGCCGCGCGCATCGGCAGGTGGGCTATCGGCCCGACCCGGGCAATCGCCCGACGATTCGGACCAAAACGACTTGCGCCGGTGAAATTCGAGTGGTCGAGCGTAACCAAGCTCGGTCGCGACGTTCACCTCGATGTTGATGCTGAACACAGTCCAGCTCTCGCCTGGGAGAAGTGGGTCGACAAGGTGCTCATCAAGCGTCTCCCCGGAGCAAAAGCATGAAGGAAATCGACGCGCACAAACTCATCGGACGAAAAATTCTCGATTCCGAGGGAAAAAAGGTCGGCCGGATTCACGAAATCTCGGTCGAGCGTGGCGAGCAAAGCTGTCCTGTCGAAGCGTATTACATCGGCGGGCGCGCAATGCTGCTTCGTATTGCGTCTTGGGCGCTTCCCTTCCGATTCAGCAACCCGCTTCAATCGAAGTTGTCGCGACCGCTGAGAATATCGTGGGAGCAAATGGATCTATCAGACCCGGAGCATCCTCGCACAACAGTTCCCAAAGACGCGCTGGGGACGGCGGCCAGTAAATAGATCTACGGCTGCCGCTCCTCGACGTATTTGATGCCTGCTCCCTTGTTGAAGAACACTATGTAGCGCCGCGGCATCCTTCTCGCGACTTCACTGCGCAATGGAATCGAAGTCGGCGAAGGAGCGCACACGATATCGCGATCTCGAGCGCGTAGAGAAAGTGCTCGAAGGACCGATGCTCGCTCTGGCGGTCGCGTGGATTGCGCTGATCGTAGTAGAGCTCGTTCGGGGCCTGCCTCACTGGCTTCGCTTGGTCGAATACACTATCTGGGGCGTGTTCGTCGTCGACTTCATCATTCGACTTCTGATCGCGCCGCGAAGACTCGCATTTATTCGCCACAACTGGCTCACCGCGCTCTCTCTAGTTGTACCGGCGCTGAGAATCTTCCGAATATTTGCTTTTTTCCGACTGTTCCGCGTCGTACCGATAGTCGGATCATTCAATCGCGCGATGCACAATCTTCAGCGCAACATGAAGAAGCGCGGACTTCCGTACGTGGCGGCTCTCACTCTGGTAGTTCTGTTTGCGGGATCGGCCGGCATGTACGCATTCGAGCATCATCCGGGCGATCGCGGACTCAATGATTATCCAACGGCTCTCTGGTGGACCGCGATGATGCTGACGACGATCGGCACTGATTACTTCCCCGTTACGCTCGAGGGCCGCATCCTCTGTCTTTTCATTTCTCTTTATGCACTCGCGATGCTCGGCTACATCGCAGCAACGCTTGCAGCATTCTTCCTCGGCCACGATGCCGCGGATCCGAAGAAGGCGCCCACCGAGCGTTCGATTGCGGAGCTACGTGACGAAATCAGAGAGCTGCGGAAACAACTAGCACACGATCATTCGGAAGCCCGTAGTTAGCCCGCAGTCCGCAGTCCGCTGTTTTAGTTGAGCGCCTCGACGTATTTGATTCCTGCGCCTGTGTTGAACAGCACCACCTGATCGCTCCGACTCACGTCACCGCGCTGTATCAGCTTGCGGAGCGCGGGCACACACGCTGCGCCCTCGGGCGCAACAAACAGTCCCTCCAGCGATCCAATTTCTTTTACCGCCGCGAGCAATTCTGCATCGGTTACTGAAACTGCGGTCCCGCCGGACTTACGAAGTGCATCGAGAATCAGAAAATCGCCAATCGCCTTCGGAACGCGGAGACCAGACGCGATCGTCTGTGCGTCGCGGAATTCCGCAGCGTGTTTTTCGCCCGCTTCGAAAGCACGCACGATCGGCGCGCATCCCTCCGCCTGGACGGTCACCATTCGCGGGCGATCGGAGCCGATCCATCCCATTGCCTCCATCTCGTCGAACGCCTTCCACATTCCAACCAAACCAGTGCCGCCGCCCGTTGGATAAAGGACCACGTCAGGCAATCGCCAACCAAGCTGCTCGGCGAGCTCGTAGCCGAGTGTCTTTTTTCCCTCGACGCGGTACGGCTCTTTGAGCGTCGACACGTCGAACCAGCCTTCCGCATCCTTTCGCTTCGCGACTTCTGCACCGCAATCCGTGATGAGCCCGTCGATCAGCGTGACATGCGCGCCCGTCATTCGACATTCGACGACGTTCGCAATCGGAGTATCTCTCGGCATGAAGATGTGGGCTTCGATGCCTGCTCTCGCTGCATATGCCGCCAGAGCGCCTCCTGCATTTCCAGCAGAGGGAGCCGCAACTTTTTTTACACCGAGCTCCACAGCCATTGAAACAGCGACCGACATTCCGCGCGCTTTGAAGCTTTGTGTCGGATTGAGCGACTCGTCCTTGATGAGCAGGTTCTCGATTCCGAGTGATTCGCCCAGACGCGGTACATCGAGCAGCGGCGTCCATCCTTCGCCGAGCGAAACGATGTTAGCGTCGTTCTCGACAGGAAGCACTTCGCGGTATCGCCACATGTCCGCGCGACGCGAAGCAAGTCCATCACGCGTGAGAGATCTGGATGCCCGCGCCAGATCGTAGCTAACAAGCAGCGGCTTCCCGCACTCGGTGCAGAGATTGTATAGATGTCCGGCGGCGAACACAGTGCCGCATGCCGAGCACTCGAGTTGCGTGACGTTGGTCATAGTGGCCGCTAACTTACGCGAACTCGTGAAAGATTGCCTCTCCACATGGATGCCATGATGCCCTTCGCGTTAGGAAACGGGGTATGGCGTCTGGTCGGCGCGATGTTGCTCATCGTCGTTATCACACTGGTGCTCGACTGGCGAGCGAGACGCTAGATGTACGGCGGCCACATCGGGATTGCTCTCGCCGGCAAGGGTTATCGGTCGACGGTCCCTCTATGGGTTCTGCTCATCGCAACACAGCTCCCCGACTGGGCAGATGCGGCGGCTTGTTCGCTTGGCAGCGGATCCCCACCGTCGGAAATATTGTCGCACTCGCTCCCGGCCGTCGCAGTTCTCGCGACGGTAGTGACGCTCCTATACTATGCCGTTGCACGCGATGTTGCGGGCTCAGCGCTCGCGGGCAGCATCGTGGTTTCGCACATGATCGCCGACTATGTGACTGGCCTCAAGCCAACGTGGCCCGGGGGTCCGTTCATTGGGCTAGAGCTCTATCGACATCCCGCCGCCGATTTCGGAATCGAGGCTCTTGTGATCGTCGTCGGCTGGATGATTTATCGGCGGAGTGTTCCTGCCGATCGGCGCAATTCCAGCCCCGTGAACGTCATGCTGTTTTGTCTCTTGTTGCTTCAGCTCGCAGCATCGGTAAGCTTCTCTTTATTCCCTGGAATCAAGAAGTGTTGACGCCTCGTTTGATTGGCCACAAAGACCTGACAGGAGCAATTGATGCCGACTGAGCAATACCACGAACCACCCGACGAGCTCTCGGATAAAATCCGGACGTTCGCGAGAATGGCAACGTCACTGATCGAGGAGGCCGAAGCGATCAACTGGTACGAGCAGCGCATCTCCGTCGAGAAGAACAGGGAGGCCCGCGCGATCATGCGCAACGCCCAGAAGGAAGAGTTCAAACACTTCGGCATGGATCTCGAATTTCTTCTTCGACAGAAAAAGGAATTTCGTGAGACCTTGAAGGGAATCCTCTTTCAATCGGGTGACATCGTCGAGCACGGCGAAGAAGCGGAGGAATCAGTTGACTGACCTTCCCTCGAGGGATCAAACGCTCGCGCTGATGCACGAATACACCGCGAGCGATTCATTGCGCAAGCACATGCTGTCCGTCGAAGCAGCGATGCGCGCGTACGCCGAAAAGTTCGGCGAGGACGTCGACCGATGGGGTACGACCGGCCTGATTCACGACTTCGATTACGAGCGCTACCCGAACAGCGAGCATTCGCCGACCCAAGGACATCCCGCTGAAGGAGTGAGGATCTTACGCGAGCGCGGTTATCCCGAAGACATTCTTCGTGCGATACTCGGCCACGCAACTTACAGCGGAGTGCCGAGGGACACTCAAATGGCGAAAACGTTATTCGCTGTGGACGAGCTGACGGGCTTGATCACTGCGACGGCGTTGGTGCGGCCGACAAAGAACGTGAACGAGGTCGAAGCGAAATCAGTGAGAAAGAAAATGAAGGACAAAGCCTTCGCGCGTGGCGTCAATCGCGATGACGTGATCATGGGCGCGGAAGAAATGGGCGTCGACCTGGATGATCACATCGCGTTCGTTATTGGAGCGATGCAGTCTGTGGCCGCAGATATTGGTCTAGCTGGATTGTAGTCCGCAGTCCGCAATTACTCCGCAGTCCGCAATCCGCAGTCGTTTCTTACAATGCGAATTCGCGCCGGAAGATGACATCGAAGGAAAACGTCTTGGGCTTCGTCTTCGCCTCCATGATGTCTGCAATCCGCTCGAGCCTCGCCGGAATTCCCATGATCTTTTCCTGGGCTTTTCTTCCAGCATCGTTCAAGCCGGTGAGCTTTCCGATCGCCCAGAACTTGATCTGCTCTTCAACAATCTTGAGATAATCCCTCGGCCCGTAAATCCCTGCGCGGCGCACGACGTCCGCCAGCTCTCGGAAGTGCGGCATGTTCACTCCCGGCATATCGATCGCGGGCATGATCTTCGCCGCGGATTCCAATGCCTGATTCGGATCGCGGTCGAGGACTTCTCTGAAAACCTGCCTGTAGAAAGCGAAATGCCTCGCCTCTTCTTTCGCAACATTGGCGAGCACCGTGCCAATCATCGGCTCCGTTTCCGATGCGAGCTTGCCTGTGTTCGCGTGTGACATTTGCGTCGCACGCTCCTGAAGCGACGTGTAGACGAACACGCGATACGGATCTCGATCCCAGCCCGGCGAAAAGCCCGCGCGGAGATAATCGAATTGCATCTTCTCGATCACCACCGGGTCGAAGACCTGCGCGTCACGTGTGTAGTCGTGGAGAATTACGCCGTGACGATCCTCTTCCGCCGTCCAGAGATTATTCCACGTCTGCCAATGACTGTCGTCTCCCAGATAAACAGCGAGAATCCGATGGAAGTGCGGCAGCCCTTCCTCAGTCAACAGATTCAGCGCGAGCGCGACACGCGCCGCGGGACTGATTCCCTTGGCGCGCTTTCTGAGCTCGCGAAGGTGGCGATCGGGATCCTCGTCCGGTGGAGCATCGAGAATCTCGCTTGGAAACCAGAGCACTCGTTTCGCCTCGTGTGCCTTCCTAAGCTCTGCTACGACCGGCTCGAGATCGGTAAGGACCTCGATTTTCGAGAGCATCTCGGCGTCGGCAGTCTGCACGGTCAAATGGGTATCATGGGTTTGGTACTTCTCATTGCAAAAAAATACCCACTTCATCGCTACCCGCTACCCAGAGCGAGCTATCAGGTGCCTTACGCGCTCGCAGCACGGTCGATCATGTCGAGCAACTCGGTGAGGGACGTGACACCATGATCTCGCGCGTACCACGCGCGGACTTCCTTGTATCGATCCGCTTTTGGAAGCTCCATGTGCGCCGTCACCCACTCCTGCAGCGGGCGAGGGCGCGGACCCCAAGACCCTCGCTCGACGTAACTCCCGTCGAGCAACACAATTACCGGGATCGATCGGGATTTACCGGTGAGATGAGTATCCATCAAATCCGGATTCGCATCCCGTCCGAGAATGCGAAGATCGAGCATGGGCACAGCATCGGTAAGCTTCGCGACGAGTGGCAATGTGTTGATCGAATCACCACACCAGTCTTCGCTCAGCACTAACAGGTGCCACGGCTTTTGAATCTGCAGGGCTCGGGCGAGAAGATCATCTGGAACGGTTGCTCGTTTATATAACGCGTTCCATAAATCCCGGTACTGATGCGGGCGCGTCAGAAAATCGGCGAAGGTTTCGCCGGCGTTGAATCTTTCCTCGAGCGGCGCGTCAGTCACGCAGCATTTCTACGTGCCAGATGTCATCCTCCAAAAACGGCTCGGATACGCGACGAAAACCAAATTCCTCGTAGAAACCCTCGAGGTACATCTGCGCTGCGATTCGAATTGCCGGTCCCCATTCCGCATCGTGGATCCTTTGCATCGCTTCGATCATAATCGATCGCCCGAGTCCGGATCCGCGTATGTTGGGGACCGTCAGGACACGACCTATTGAAGATTCTTTGTACTTTGTCCCCGGAGGGAAAAGTCGCGCGTACGCCGACAGAACCAACCCTTCAGCGGTGCTCCGCCAGCCGAGTAAGTGAAGTGCCAGATGATCCGACCCGTCTGCATCGAGGTAGGCACATCTTTGCTCGACAACGAATACTCGCTGCCTGACCTCCATCACAGCGTACAGCTCGCCCGCAGTCAGCTCGGCGAACGGAGTACACTGCCACGTTACCGTGAGCTCGGTGGGGCTCGATTTCGTCGGCACCAGGGAAAAATACTCCGGACCGCGGACAGCGGAGGAACCGCGGGCCGCGGAATACGGAATGACTGTGGAGTTCGGAACTATGCAACGGTCCTCAGTAGTTCCGCAGTCCGCGGTCCGCGGTTGCTCCGCTGTCCGCGGTCCGGAGTATTTGTTATGCTGCTGCGCTATCCGGTATCTCAGTCGTGATAGCCGGCGCGTACATGTACTCTCTCGTGAGAGGCATGTCGGATTTGCCGTCGCGACCGGGTTTTACGAGCAACGCTTGAATGATGTTGATTCGTCCCCCGACAAAACCGTAAATCGCGCTCGACATGTACAATCGCCATATCCGATAAATTCGGTCGCCGGCAATCCTGATCGCTTCGTCGCTATGCGATTCGAGTCCTTTCACCCAGTGGCGAAGCGTCATAGCATAATGCTCACGCAGACTCTCGATGTCGCGCAGCTCGAACCCGACGCTCTCCGCACTAGCGATTACGTGCGCAATCGGGACTAGTTTTCCCTCGGGGAAAACGTACTTGTCGATGAATGCATCGCGCCGCCAGAGAAATCCCTTGAAGCGATCCATTTTCGTTGTCGGCCGCGCCCGCGCAACACTCACGATCGCGTGATTCATGAACAGGCCGCCGGGCTTCAGCACCCGGTAGACTGCGTCGAAGTATCCGGGCTGCAGATCCTCGCGCACGTGCTCCATCATTCCAACTGACGCGGCTCTATCAAACTCCTGCTTACTGCCGAGATCGCGGTAATCGCGCAGCTCGATCTTGCAACGATCGGCGAGTCCCGCAGCTGCAATGCGTTTGTTGCCGAGGTCTGCCTGCGCCTTGCTGAGCGTGATGCCGACTGCTTCGACTCCATAATTCTCCGCAGCATGCATGATCAACGCGCCCCACCCGCAGCCGACGTCGAGCATCTTCATTCCCGGCTCGAGCCTCAGTTTTTTGCAGATGTGATCGAGCTTCGCGAGCTGTGCCGTAGCAAGATCATCGTCCTTGTTGCGGAAGTACGCGCACGTGTAAACCATACGCGGATCGAGCCACAGCTGATAGAAATCGTTTCCGACATCGTAGTGATACTGAATCGCTTTCTCGTCGCCAGGTCGGCCAATCGCCATCACCTTCGCCACACCACGCGAGAATCTTGTTCCCTTCAGTTCTTTCGGCGCAGTGGCAGGATCTTTCGGCAGCGCGAGAATTTTGCGCACAAGAGCCAGCTGCGCCCCAGGGGATTGCAGACGCTTACCTAATGCATCGCCGAGGTACATCGCGGCTTCCATCTTCCCTTCGATATCCACGTCGCCTGAGATCAAAGACTCGACGATCGAAAGCTCGGTGGCAGGAAGAAGCATTCGCCTGAGCGCGCCCCTTCGCTGGAATGCAAGTGTAAACTCCGGCGTCGAGGTCGCACCTGCCGGCTCGAATGTCCCGTCCCAATAGCGAACGGCAAACGTGCGCTCACCGATAGGGCCGAAAACTGCCTCGACTACCTCCTGGGTGAGTGGGAGTCCCGGATCGCTCGAGCTGGCGGGCTCGGGGGCTTCCCGCATCGGTCCGCGTGACGATGTGGAATTGGCGCGCAAATTCTCGGACGGCAACGGCTCACGCGCAGTAATAGAGCTCACGATTTCATCAGTGGATTGTTTTGGCGGGCCGCTCTTTTGCGGCTCGAGTCGCCTGTCTCCAAGATCGAATGAATGCTGTTGTGACATCACTCACCTCCGAACCGTGTTTCATTGCCGCGTGAATCGTACCATTGCGTGCGGCTGACGCAAGACGCCATAGGTTTTCCTTGACGCCGGGACGAGCCAACTGTCTCTTCCCTTACTAATTTCTCACTCCACCGACATCGTGAAGCAACAACCGTCTTCTCACGAGATGTTGCTCGATCGTCTGCCCCTCGTGGGGCGGGCCGACGAGCTGTCTCTGCTAACTCGCGCACTCGGGGAAGCGGAAGCCGGTACCGGGCGAACGGTGTTTCTCGCCGGCGAGGGCGGCATCGGCAAGACTCGCGTCGCGGCGGCCGCCGCGCAGTGGGCGGAGGATAAGGGATGGAACGTCGCGTTCGGCCGCGCGTATGCCGTCGAAACCGGGATTCCGTACGCGCTTTTTTCCGATGCGCTGCTTCCATTGGTGAAGAAGCTCGATAGCTCCACTCTCACAGTGCTCACTCGAGGGAGTACAGCCGAGCTCGCGTATCTGTTCCCGGCTCTCGGTCCAAACGGGCAACGTGAGAAGGTCGCGGCCGGAACCGATCCAGCCGATCTGAAAGCGCGACTGCTCTGGAATTTCAGTCAGTTCCTCGGCAGGTATGCTGCGAAGCAGCCATTGTGTCTGGTACTCGAGAATCTTCAATGGGCCGACGCGTCGTCGCTCGAGCTCTTTCATTTTGTCGCCCGACAAATAACGGGACAGCGTGTCGCCCTCATCGCGACCTACAACGACGCCGAAGGTGACATCAATCCCGTTTTGCGTACCACCGAGCAATCTCTCACTCGCCTCGGCGCTGCAACGCGGATTAGTCTCGGTCCGCTCGGTCAGGCCGAGGTCGCTGAGCTCCTCCATGCAACGTTCGGAGTCGATCCGGCTGCGATCCGCCCTTTTACTGCACTCCTCTATGGATGGACTCGGGGCAATCCCTTTTTTGTAGAAGAGACACTGAAAGCGCTCATTGAAACGGGCGCTCTGAAAAGAAAAGTCATCGACCCGCAGTGGCACAAAGCCCCAAAAAAGGGCGACGAGCAATGGCTCGGCTGGGAGGTCGATTCGCTTCAGCTGCCGGCGACTGTCCGAGACGCCGTAGTCGGAAGACTCGATCGCTTGTCGGAAAATTCGAGAGAAATAGTCAATCTTCTCGGGGTGATCGGAACGAGCGTGACGTTCGAGCGGCTGCAGGCCGTGTCATCAGTCGAAGAAGAGGAGCTCGTTGCCGCTCTCGATGAGCTCACTGGTCAAAGAATCGTCGAGGAGCGCACGGACACGGGCGCCGGGGTCAGTTACGATTTTGCGCATCCGATTTTTCAGCAAGTGACTTATCGAGCACTCGGAAGCGCTCGTGCGCGCTTGCTTCATGCGGCAGTAGGTGAAGCGCTCGAATCATTTTACGGAAATCGAGCAGCCTCACATGCGGGCGAGCTCGCACTTCATTTTTCCCGCGCGCATTCGCTTGCGCCGAAAGCGGTTCGCTACCTGAGCGAGGCCGGGCGGATGGCTCTCGAGACCTACGCGAACCGCGAGGCCGAGGGTCACCTGAAAAGCGCATTGCAGCAAATACAGGCAAGCGGAGAACCTGCTCCGGAAGAAGACGAGATAATCCGGTCCCTCGCGCGTGCTCGTCAGCGCCTCGGCGATTATGATGGTGCGCTGGAGCTTTGGGTAATGGCGCGACAAAAGGCTGCTGCGGCAAAGGATCTGTCCGCCGTCGCGGCGATCGAGCACCGAATGGGACTCGCCTGCTATTGGAGCGGGCGATACGACGACGCGCTCGCGCACTACGCTGAGGGACTGTGGGCGGGCGAAAGCTCATCCGACCCGGCCGTGCTGGTGCGATTGCATCTCGCGAGAGGAATTTGCCTTCAGGATCTTGGGCAGCTCGACGAAGCCAAGGCAGAGGTAGAGGGAGCCTTGGCAGCCGCGGAACGATCGGGCGATCAAATGCTGCTCGCACGCGCACATCGGGCGCTCCTTCTATTGTATGCGTGGACGGGACCTGAGACGGCCGCGCGCGACCACGGTGAGCGGGCAATGGCGCTCGCTGAAAAGTCAGGCGATCGGATGCTCGAGTGGACCGCCCATTGGGGAATGGGACTTCTCGCCGGACTCACGAGCGATGCTCCTGCGGTCGCTGCGCATCTGGCGGAGTGCGAGCGCCTCGAGGAGCAGCTGAGATCACCTCTGCTCCCGCTTTGGACAGGCGAGATCTCGATTCAGTACTCGTCGAGTGTCGGCGAATGGGACACCGGAATTGCAATCGGCGAACGCACTATCGCGCTCGCGCAGGCGCTGGGACAACGCACGCTTTTACCGCGGCTTCTTGTCTGGACGGGATTGATCTATCTCTGGCGCGGCGATGTCGTCCGCGCAAAAGCGTACTTCGATCGCGCGTGGGAATTGTCTGGCGCGGGGAAAGGCGCTGTCGATCACGTCGATGTGCCAACCGTTGTTCCGGCGCACATCGGACTCGCAGCATATTATCTCGAGACCGGCGATTACGCCGAAGCGATTCGAATCGGCGAAGCGGGACTCACGATTGCAGATCGCTCAGGTTATGTCGCGTGGTCGCTGCAGTGGTTGCTGCCGGTGGTGGGAGAAGCGGCGTTATGGCTGCGAGATGTCGAGCGCGCGACGAAGCACTGCGAGCGAATGCGAAAGGATGCAACGCGACTCAATAATCGCGTCGGACTCGCCGTCGCCGACGCGTGCGATGGCTTGCTCATGTTTTTCAGAGACCAGGACTATCCCCGCGCACAGCAGCTCTTTCGTTCGGCGATCGATTCACTCGAAGCGATTCCCTATCCCGATACTGTCGCGCGAATTCGCCGAGCGCTCGGCGTAACACTGAAGGACAGCGGCGATCGTGACGGCGCGATCAGAGAGCTCAAGAAAGCGCACGACACGTTCGCTCACCTCGGCGCTGCCGGAAGCTTGTCGAAGATTCGCGAGGAGCTGCGAAAACTTGGCGTGCGACCTCCTGCGCGTTCAGTCGCGTCGGGCGCTGCTGGTCTCACCGGTCGCGAAACCGAAATCTCGCGCATGGTCGCGCTGCGAAAATCGAACAAGGAGATCGGGACTGCGCTCGATATCTCCGCGCGAACGGTGAGTACTCACCTTTCGAATATTTTTGCGAAAGTCGGTGTCGCGTCTCGCGGGGAGCTTGCCGACTTCGTCAGAACCAACGGAGTTCTTCAAGAAGATTCCTAAAACAGAACGACAGGTCCCAGGTGTGAGGGGACGAGGCGGCCAGGTGCGAGGTGAGGCGCCAGGGATTCACCTTTTTGCGGGCGGTTCGTCCGGTTTGTCCCGCTATCTGCGACCGCATGCCCGTTCGACCTGACCCGCGATCTTGCACGCAACATGGTGGGTAGCGAGCGCCATCTTGTGAGCCTTCTGCCACGCTTTGACATTCTTGAAATCGCTCATCGCGTAAACCATGCGCGCACGAATCTCAAAAGCTTCCATCGATCCTTCGCACGAATCGCCAATTCATTGCGATGCGATTCCCTGACACCTCACCTCGCGCCGGGCGGCCTCGTCACCTCACACCTGGGACCTGTCGTTCCGTTGTTTCTTAACTACAGCCGAATGAGGTAAGACAGCTTCATAAAAACCACATTATCTGTTCTGAGAATCGCTCCGCCATCGACGATCGGATCATTGAAGTCCTGACTTCCCTCGTTGTATCCCGCGTAGAAAAACGACGACGGACCAAGCTCGTAGCTCACTAGCGCGCTGCGCGCGTGAACGATCCCGCGACGATAGAAGGGATTCGTGATTCGCGTGTCGTACTGATTCGAGTATTGCTCGATCAATCGAATCCCCAATGGCCGGCTGAATTGATACGAGCCTTTGATCCTGAGAATCTGGGCATCATCGACGAGAGGGCTTCCCCACTTGTCCGAGTGCCAGGTGCGCTGACCCCTGATGTCGATGCTTCCCTGTGGCACGGGCCGCACGATGAGCCCAACGTTTGCGTTGTATCCCTTGCCGACGCGAGAGCGTGACTGATCGATAATCTCCCGATCGCCAAAGTAGATGGTTCCCGAAACAAAAAGCATCGGCGACGCGGCAGAGCTGCCATCCAGAACGAGCCCGTTCATGTAGAGTCGTTTGTCGAATACCGTAAGAAGCTGCCACAACGGGGTAACTGTGAACGTCGTTGCTTTCTGAAACTGAAATTGAAATGGAGTCGTGACCGTATAGTCGAGGAATTTTCCACCGAACGCACTTGCTGTCTGAACGTTGATTCCCTGCGACATCCACTGAAGAATTTTTGTGCTTGGGTATTGTGTCGCCGTCACGCGTCCGCCGAGCTGCTGGATTCCAACGCGCGCAAAGCGCCCTATCTGATCTCGAAATGTCGAGTCGGCACCCGAGGCAAGTATTACGGCAGATAGGTTCTTGCCCGCTTGCGCGAGCAGTGCCCGATAGTAAACGCCGTTTCGTTTCTTGCCATCGAGAACAGGCGACGTTGTCAGGTCAAGCGGGGCGCGATCGGTGCTTCCGCCGCCCTCAGCCTTCAATGTGACGGTGCCACGTCGCAACGCGACATCGACTGCGCCCACACCGTTGTTCGAATCGCCGACGCGCCGGCCGAGTGCTGTGAGCCCGATGTACGAGTCGGCGAGTACATCGGCTCGGGCGCGCGCGACGATTATGTCCGCCGCGGAGTTTGCCAGCGGCTGGTATCCGCTGGACTCGAAGCCTGAGTAATCGAAGTATCCAGGCTGATCGTCGCGAACGTAGAGCGAGCCGAAAGTCAGGCGCCCTTGCTTGCCGGTGAGACGAATTCCGGTTGACGGGTCAACTATCGCGCGAGAATAAAACAAATCGCCGATGTTGGTGCGCGACTCGTCCAGTGATCGCGGAATCTCGAAGTTGTCGCGGTTCTCGAGGAAGAATGGGCGTCGTTCTGTTTGAAACAGCGTGAATCGCTGATTGACTCGAACCTGATCGTCGTCGGATTCGACCTGCGAGAAATCCGGATTGATCGTGGCGTTGAGCAGTGTCGCCGAAGTGAGAGCGTACTTGATATCCCCGCCCACGGCGCCCTTCGGTCGCCCGCTGTCGAAGCCGAGTGGAGGACGCGTCGAGTAGAATTGTCCGCCCGAAGTTGCGGAATCGGCTGCGAATCTCCGCGCGCCGATCTGTGAGCCGGATACATACGGAAGGACATCGATTGTCTTATGGTCGTCGATGCCCGTAATACCATAGAGAACGCCTTCCTGGCAGATCTCGCATGGATTCCCATGGCGGCGGGCAACCCAGGCATCTTTTGCGGCTGACCGTCCGTAAACGCGAATGACGTTGAAGCCGATGGACAGCGGGTCCGTGTGCGGAAATCTGAGAGATGCCCATGGGATCATCATTTCGACTGTCCAGCCCTTGTCGTCGACGCGTCCCGCCGAGTACCACACGTAGTCGGGCGATGGATCGCCGTCGAGGCCTTCGACTTTGATGCCGTCGGTTTGAATTCCGTATGGATTGGATTTGAACTCGAGCGCGCGTCGTTTGTCGAGGTAAGTGTCGAGCTCGAATGTCACGCGATCATCGTAGTCGCCGCCCCGTTCTCGCGGGAAAACCGTCGCTCGCACGTTGCCGGGCTTCGACTCGAACGCGCGGAATGCGAGGAACAGGTACTGCGAATCGTATGCGACGTAGGCGACGCTCTTCTGCCGGCCACGGATGAGATCGTTTGGCTCGTACTCGACGAAGTCTGTGAGCTGTGCCGCCTGTGCCCAGGTAGAGTCATCGAGTTTGCCGTCCAGCACCGGGCGTTGTCCGACCTTCGGAATCGCGATGCGAACGGATTCGGGACTCTTGATCAGGGTCGAATCCGGATTTCCCGCGAGGGCGACAAGGGCCGCAAGGAAAAGCATCCGACAAAAATAGCGCACACATCGCTTTGCGCCTGCCTGTGGCCGGTTGCCGGTGGCCGGTGGCCGGTAGCCGGTAGCCGGAAGGTCCACGCGCGATTGCAGCTCTCGCGCGCGTTGCCCGTAATGACAACAACCACGGCGTCAGACGCGAAGCGGTCGAAGCGTTTGGATCGATGCGAATCAGCGCGGCAACTGACACGTTGATGGCCCTCGCTCTGAACTTGCAGGCGTCGGATCTTCGACGACAGGCAATCGAGTCGTTGACTGACCGGCATGAAGCGCGCGCGTCGTGACATTTCTCAAGATCCGCGAGTCAGACGACAGGCGCTCGAGATACTCTCAGAGCATTAGCGGGTTCGGAGCGGCAAGCCAGTTGCTTACAATGCAATGAACGCAACTGGAGAGGCAGGATTTGGAAGGAGAATGCCGGTCGATTCGAGTCGCGGCTTTATTCGGCTTCAGCGCCGCGACTTTTGCATTTGCAACGTCCACACAGAGTCAAACGCGCAGCTCGACTTCTTCATTCACGCGGAAGAATGTCGAGCAAGCGCCGACGCGATTTCCGCTCACGCTTCCAAAGCGCGGCCCGGTCACGCTGCAGCTTGAGATCCTTCTCGATAGAGCGGGCTTTTCACCCGGGATAATCGACGGCGCGTGGGGAATCAACGCTGCCAAGGCACTGACTTTCTTCGCGTTCCCCGACGATAGCAGACAATTCACGGGAGACTCCCCTCCGGCGGTAACATCGATCGACGCAGAGACCTATGGGCGACTTCGCGCCGCGGCGCGGACGAAGCCACTCCTGCGCTGGTACACCGTCTCGAGCGGAGATCTCGGAGGACCGTTTACAACGATTCCGCAAAACGTTTATCAGCAGGCGAAGCTTTCATGTCTCTGCTACTCGTCTCCCGCAGAAGCGCTCGCCGAGCGGTTTCATACCTCTCCAAAATTTCTCGCCCAGCTGAATCCGAAAGTGAAACTCGAATCGCTCGAGGAAGGAACGAGACTCCTTGTTCCCGACGTCGAGCTCGACGGATCAGCACTGCCACAGGACACGGCGATCGCCGAGCGGATCATCATTTCAAAGAAGGGATTCTGGACTCACGTCATCGATTCGGAAGGCAGGATCATTTATCACTTCCCTTCCACTCTTGGCGCCGGATACGATCCTTCGCCAACCGGCGATTTCAAAGTCACCGATATCACACACGATCCGGCTTTTCGCTATCAACCAAAACTCTTCGCGGAGGTGCCCGATAGCGATCCGCAGGCGCTGCTTCCTCGCGGCCCGAATTCTCCGGTGGGTGTTGTGTGGATCTCGCTCTCAAAACGACACTATGGAATTCACGGTACTTCGTCGCCGGAGACGATCGGCTACGCGAATTCTCACGGTTGCGTGCGCCTGACAAATTGGGATGCGCTGAGACTTTCCGAGCTCGCCGATATCGGCACGCCGGTTCAGTTCAGGTAGGAGCTGCCTCCCCCGGCATATCTGTTACGCTGATTTCAGGACGCCTGATACCCGCCGCCGCAGCATCATCTGTGCGCCGCGAAGGAAACGAAAACGCGAAGACGGTTCCACCATCCTCGGGAAATTCAGCCCATGCGCTTCCACCTAACGACTCCGCGGTTTCCCTCACGATGCTCAACCCCAGGCCGGTTCCCTCCGCTTCAGTCACAGTCCCTTCGTGTGCCCGGTAAAACTGCTGAAAGAGTCTCGCTCGAGCATGCGGCGGAATACCAATTCCATTGTCGCGCACTCTAACGACGAGCTCGCCGAAATCCTGGCTTCCATATTTTAGAGTGCCCGAGATTTCTACACGCGAATCATTGCGCGAGCCGTCAGAGTACTTGATCGCATTCGATATCAGATTGACGAGACACACCTCGACGGCTGCGGCGTCCACCTCCACTGGTGGAAGGTTCTCAGCGACTACCACCTCGACGTTTTTGCTTTGCGCGAGGTCACGGAGCTGTCGCACTGCCTCCGCGGCGGCCTGAGGAAGGAGTATGTTGCGCTGTTGCCTGGTATCGACCTCGAGACGGGAAAGGGACTCGAGATTCGCGAGAATGCGCTTGAGACCATCCGAATTCTCGACAATCATCTGCTGGAACCGCGCCCGCTGGGCGTCATCGATCCAGTCTTCCTCGAGCATCTTCGCAGCTCCGCCGATTGCACCAATGCGGCTCTTCAATTCATGCGAGACCATCCGGTTGAATAGCCTGAGGCGGTCTTCTCTCTCGGAAACTTTTGCTGCTGCGAGACGAAGAAAATGCGTGACAGTCGCCTGCCGGATCAGCTCGATGGCTTGACCAATTTGCTGCCAGCAAACAAGCAGGTCGCCTGAATCGATCTCGGCATTACGGGCTATTGGACGCAGAAGCGAGAGAATGATGTTGGAAAGAAGCTCGTGCTCTTTCAGAATCTGATAGACGTCGAATCCCTGCGAGTGTCGCAGCTCACCCAATTCCATTGCCTTCGCAGTAACTGGAACGCTCGTGTCGAGCTGCAGATCGGGACGCTCCAGAAAATCCGCTATGCCTTCGATCAGAATCGGAACGTGATTCAGAAGCTCGTCGCTCGGGAAAACCTTATTTGCCGCGATGGCAACGCGCGCGTTGATTCGCTCGAGCCACCGCTTGACGATCTCATTCTTGTGTTGACGCAGCGCGTTCGCTAATAGCAGACGTGCCGAAAGCTCGGACTCGACTGAAGTCGTCATTTCCCGGAATATAGTCGGAGACAACACGAATTTATCGCTCCCTCTTGGCGACGACCACGAAACATCGGCAACTTTGGGTCATCCAACATTGAGCACAGCCGATTGACGGTCCGTCGTGTTGATCATTCGAGTTAAGGGAAGAGATCGTTCGTGACAGGAGTGACTCGTCGCGAATTTCTCGATCGCAGCGGTCAACTGGCGATGGGACTCGGTGCGCTGCACCTGCTCGGCGCCAGATCAGCGGATGAGCTCACACTCGCCAACGATTCAATAACGGGTGTCTGGACAACGACCGGCGGCGTGTTTCGGCCGGCACGATTCGCTGACACGCTGAACAACATCGCGTTGCCGGTGCCTGCACAGGCATTCACTCTGACATTCGCAGACAAGACAACGCTCGGCGCGAGTGAAATGCGCATCACATCCGCGCCGCGTACAGAGGTGCTTCGTGGAAACGCGAATGCGTCACGAAAAGTGGAGCGATTCGGCGGGCGCCAGCTGACGATGACGCTACAGGATGCCTCCGGCCGCATCGAGGCAGTGTGGCGCGGAATACTGCGAGACGGCTCGAGATACATTCGACAAGAGATCTCGCTTCGCGCACTAGGCGGCGAAATTCCATTGCGCGAAGTATCGATGTTCGACTTCAACGCGAGAATGGCAATGACTCCGGGATTGGTGCGCGGCACGCCGATCGTCATCGGAAACGCGTACTTCGCGTTGGAGCATCCGCTTGCCAACAACAGCGTCGATGGAGACCATGTGCGCGCCCGAATGCCGCGCACGCTTCCGCTGCGACCCGGCACGACGGTCGATTTCAGCTCGGTCGTTGGCGTCACGCACGCGGGACAGATGCGGCGCGAATTTCTTGATTATCTCGAGCGCGAGCGCGCTCATCCCTACCGCACGTTCCTTCACTACAACTCATGGTACGATATCGGATACTTCAACAAGTATTCCGAGTCCGATGCACTCGCTGTCATCGATGCGTTCGGAACCGAGCTGCACGAGAAACGAGGAGTAACGCTCGATTCATTTCTCTTCGATGACGGATGGGATGACTCGAAAACTCTGTGGCGATTCAACTCCGGTTTCCCGGATGGCTTCACCAAAGTGGGCGCGGCTGCGCGCAAATATGGAGCAGGTCCTGGAGTGTGGATGTCGCCCTGGGGTGGTTATGGAAAGCCGCACGACGAGCGGGTTGCGTACGGAAAAGCGCAGGGGTTCGAAACCAACGCAGACGGCTTCGCACTGTCTGGTCCCGTGTACTACAAGCGCTTCCGCGATACGTGCATCGACATGATCCGAAATTATGGCGTAAATCAATTCAAGTTCGACGGGACAGGCGAATCGACCAACACGTTTCAGGGAAGTCCATTCGATAGCGACTTTGATGCTGCGATTCACCTGATAGGCGAATTACGCCGGGAGAAACCGGATCTATACGTGAATCTCACGACCGGCACTTACCCGTCGCCGTTCTGGCTGCGTTATGCAGATTCGATCTGGCGAGGAGGAGACGATCACGACTTCACCGGGATCGGAACGAGCAGACAGCGCTGGATTACTTATCGGGACTCGGACACGTACGACCACGTAGTGCGGGCGGGTGCGCTCTTCCCGCTCAACGCGCTCATGCTTCACGGACTGATTTACGCGAAGCAGGCGCGCAGTCTCATGACTGATCCCGCCAACGATTTTCCCTCCGAGGTTCGAGACTACTTCGGCACTGGAACTCAGCTCCAGGAGATGTACATCACCCCGTCGCTTCTCTCGCAAGCCAACTGGGATACCATTGCCGAATGCGCAAAGTGGTCGCGCGCGAACGCAGCGACCCTCGTCGACACACACTGGGTTGGCGGTGATCCGCAGCGCCTGGAACCCTACGGATGGGCATCGTGGTCTGCTCGCAAGGGAATTCTTACACTACGCAATCCCGGCAATGTTGCGCAGAATATTGTGATCGACGTCGAGCGCGCATTTGAGCTTCCTTCATCGGCCTCGCGCGAATACTCCGCGAAAAGTCCATGGGCACAGCATCGCGGAAAGTCGTCGATCAGGTTCCGCGCCGGCGAGGAACACAAACTTCACCTCGAACCCTACGAAGTGTTGACACTCGAGATGGTAGCTCGATAAACGACAAAAAGGATCTGAGTGAATGCAGCTGACGTCGTTCGACTGGGTGATCGTCGCGGTAAGCCTCCTTCTCTGCTACCTGCCGGCACTGTTTTACATCCGGCGATCGCAGTCGAGTGTTGCGGAGTTTTTCACGTCAGGCCAGTCCGCGCCGTGGTGGCTGGTCGGAACATCGATGGTCGCGACCACGTTCAGCACCGATACGCCAAACCTCGTGACAGATTTCGTTCGCTCGCACGGCGTAGCGAATAACTGGGTGTGGTGGGCGTTTCTGCTCACCGGAATGGCGACTGTTTTCTTCTACGCTCAGCTGTGGCGCCGCTCTGGAGTCCTCACCGATCTCGAGTTCTACGAGCTGCGATACTCAGGGCGTCCCGCCGCTCTCGTCCGAGGATTCAGAGCCGTGTACCTCGGTTTGTTCTTCAACATCTTCATCATGTCCACGGTGACACTCGCCGCGATCAAGATCGCCAACGTGATGCTCGGTTGGGATCGCGTGCAGACCGTGGTTATCGCGGGCACCGCATGCGTGTTGTTCGCATCGGTCTCCGGATTGTGGGGCGTACTGGCAACCGATCTCGTGCAGTTCGTACTGGCGATGATTGGAGTCATCGGTGCAGCCATCGTGTCACTTCACAATCCCGCAGTCGGCGGACTATCGGGCCTGATGGCGAAGATCGATCCGAAGACTCTTTCGCTTCTCCCTGATTTCCACGACACATCCCTCACACTTACTCTGCTGGTAATCCCGCTGACCGTTCAGTGGTGGTCCGTCTGGTATCCCGGTGCCGAACCTGGGGGCGGGAGCTACGTCGCCCAACGCATTCTCGCTTCGAAGAACGAGCGTCATGCACTCGGCGCCACACTCTGGTTCAACATCGCGCACTACGCTCTCCGACCTTGGCCGTGGATCATCGTCGCGCTCTGCTCAATGCTCGTCTTCCCAACGCTCGGCGACATTCACCGTGCTCTGCCGAATGTGGATCCAAAGCTGATCGGAAATGATCTCGCGTACCCCGCGATGCTGACCTTTCTGCCCATTGGCATGCGAGGGCTCATCATCGCTTCACTTTTCGCGGCGTACCGATCGACGATGGAGACTCACCTCAATTGGGGCTCGTCGTATCTGGTGATCGATTTTTACCAGCGATTTCTTGCGCCCGGCAAGAGCGAGAGACACTACCTGTGGGTGTCTCGTTCGCTGACCGCGTTTCTCATGATCGCAGCTGGCTCGTTCACTCTGCTTCTATCGACCGCGAGTGACGCGTTTCAGTTGTTGCTCACGGTAGGTGCCGGAACGGGACTCATTTATCTACTCCGCTGGTTCTGGTGGCGCATCAACGCGTGGAGTGAGATCTCCGCGATGGTATCATCATTCGCGATCTCTCTCGGTTTCTTCGCGGCGAAGAAGATGGGCGTCGAAATACCAAATCAAATTCCTCTTCTCGTTACAGTCGGAGTGACCACCGTCGTCTGGATAACAGTCACGCTCTTCACCGCTCCCGCAGATCGCGCTACACTCGTGCGCTTCTATGAATTGACGCGGCCCGCCGGTCCCGGATGGAATGCGATCAGGGAGGAATCGAACCTCGCACCCTCGCCCGACAGCCTGCCGCAGCTGATGCTCGGCTGGACCGCGGGCGTCACCTTCGTTTACGCTGCCCTCTTCGGCGCGGGAAGCTTCATTTACGGAAAAAACCTACAGGCGTCCATCTGGGCCATCGCGTTTCTAGTGAGCGGCTTTGTGCTGATGCGAGTTGTGAGTCGCATCTGGTTCGCGGAGGAATTGGTTGAGGCCGGTGGCGAGACGTCGGCATTGGCTGCATCGCGACCGTGCACGAAAGCGATTATTCTCGCAGCCGGACGTGGCACACGAATGAGCGCCGAGCACGACGGCGCTGATCTCTCAGCCGAACAGGCATCCGCTGCCGCTTCGGGCATCAAGGGAATGATTCCTGTCGGTCGCCCGTTTCTCGATTACGTGTTGAGCGCGCTCGCAGATGCGGGATTCACGGACGTGTGCATTGTTGTTTCGCCGGAGGAGACGGCGATTCGCGACTATTACTCGAAGATGGCTCTGAAACGCTTGCGCGTAACGTTCGCGGTTCAGTTATCGCCAATCGGCACCGCGGATGCCTTGCTCGCGGCGCAGGAATTCACCCTCGGCGAACCGTTCGTCGTTCTCAACTCTGACAATTATTATCTCGCGGGACCGCTCGCCCGTCTGCGCGCGGCTGACGGCGCGGCGACGATCGGCTTTGCAGCTCAAGGTTTACTTCGCAGTGGAAGCATTCCGCCGGAACGACTTCAAGCATATGCCTATCTCGAAGTGGACGGTGACGGAATACTCCGGAAGATTCGCGAGAAACCGAAGGACGTTCCTGCTGTCACCGATGGACGTGACGCTTTAATAAGCATGAATTGCTGGCGTCTCACATCCGCGTTCTTCCGTGCGTGCAGAGACGTGCAACCCTCACCGCGCGGCGAGCTGGAGCTTCCGCTCGCTGTGCAGTATGCAATCGACGTCCTTGGATTGCGCATCACCGTCATCCCGGACGACTCGCCGGTGCTCGATCTATCGCATCGCGCGGACATTTCACGTGTCGCTCTTGCGTTGTCGAAGGCAGAGGTTTCGCTCTGACCAAAATCGAGGATCGGATTGCTGCTCTCGGCTTGAGTGGCGAAGAAACAGAACGCAAGGTCGCGCGAATCACGCAACTGAATCGAGACTTGGAAACACTGAGCGGTGCTGCCGCGCAGGATCCTCTCGCGCTCTGGGTTCCCGGTCGCATCGAAGTGTTGGGAAAGCACACCGATTATGGAGGGGGTCGCAGCCTCCTATGCGCGATCGAGCGTGGCATCATCGTGCTCGCGCGCTCGCGATCGGACGCTCTCATGCGTGTGCGTGATGCGAACTCTGGCGAGACCGCGGAGCTCGAACTGTCTCCCGATGTCGTCTCAGCGCCTGGGCACTGGTCGAATTATCCCATCACTGTGGCGCGTCGTATCGCTTCGAACTTCAGTGGCCCGATGCGTGGCGCCGACATTGTGTTCACGAGTGATCTTCCATTTGCAGCAGGTGCGAGCAGCTCCAGCGCGTTAGTTGTCGCAATTTTTCTCGCGTTGTCCGACGTAAATGATCTCCCGGAACGACCCGAGTACAAGGCAAATATTCTTACGCATGAAGATCTTGCCGGCTATCTCGGCTGTGTCGAAAACGGGCTCGATTTCAAAGCTCTCCGCGGACATGCCGGCGTTGGAACGTTCGGTGGAAGCGAAGACCACACCGCGATTCTATGCGCGCGACCGAACTCGCTCGTTCAGTACTCCTTTTGTCCTGTCGTATTCGAACGCACGATCGCCATTCCGTCTGGCTACAGTTTCGTTGTAGGCACGAGCGGTGTTGTCGCGGAAAAAACCGGCGCGGCGCTCGAACACTACAATCGTGTGTCGCGCCGGTTAAGTGTGGCGCTGGAGTGCTGGCGCAAGGCTACAGGGAGTAATGACGTATCGATGGGCGCGGCCACGTCCTCTTCCGCCGACGCGCACGCACTCATCCGCAACGTCCTCGCCGCAGTCAGACGGAATGAATACAGCGCCGAATCGCTGACGGAGCGATTCGATCAATTCCATGCCGAATCGAATGAGATCATTCCAGCGGCGGCTGACGCCCTTGCTCGTGGAGATCTTGTGGAATTTGGCGAGCTGGTCGCGCGGTCGCAGCTAGGTGCAGAGCAAGGTTTGAAAAACCAGATACCGGAAACGATCGAGCTGGTGCGTCAGGGGCGCGAGCTCGGGGCTGTCGCGGCTTCTGCCTTTGGAGCCGGTTTCGGCGGAAGTGTATGGGCGTTGGTAGAGTCATCGCATGCCAGCACATTTCGCCGCAGCTGGTCAGACACCTACAGCGAGGCGTTTCCCCGATCGGCGCGGCGCTCCGAGTTCTTTTCTACGCTAGCGGGGTCGCCGGCAACGAGACTCTAGCCATTTGTTGATCGGCAAGCGCGTACTTGCTCATGACTTCGGGAACGCTCGATCCTCGCACTCTCGATTGCTCGTCAAGCCACGACTTCACCCATGTCAAGTGACTGCGTTCTTTCTCGATCATTCGACGAAGAGTTGCGGCAATCGCGGGGTGAATTCCAGGAGCTCGCAGATGCACATTGAATTGCCGGAATATCCGACGCTCGAAGATTTGCGTGAGTGCAAGCACCTCCAATACACTCGAGGGCGCGCCAACCGCTGCTGCGTAACGCGTTTGGTATGTATCACCGACTGACGCCGGTCTCCCTCCTATTGCGATTATCGTCTCTGTCCACAGTTGCGCGTGCATCACTTCTTCTGCGCTGTGCCGGGTGAGACTCAAAATGAGGCGAGCGTCGTTGGTGCGACGGACCATTTGTCCGAGAATCAATCCACAGTGCAGCTGCGACGCTCTATAGAAATTCAATACTCCGGATTCCGAGTTGATGACCGTCATTTTTTGACTCGCGGATGATGAGCATGAAGAATCGTTCGTGCTCACAGGGTCGCGTATCCGCCGGAATACGTAGTTGCTCCTGCCAATTACGTAGACGCGGGAGTCAACATTTTCTGAAGGTCCAGCTCGTCGGATGGCGTTGTGTCCGCCTCGAACTTTGATTTCATGAGCTCGATCGCCCTATTGTGATCCGCGGAAGTCGCTGCCGCTGAACAATCGTCCGGCACGATGAGATGGTAATCGCGCATGTGGGCATCGCTTGCCGTAAAGAGCAGGCACATGTCAGTCGCGATTCCTGCAAGGATCAGCGTCTCTGTCTCGAGGTACTTGAGCAATGTTTCAAGCGTGGTCGAGAAAAAGCCTGAGTGTTTGGGCTTGAGAACGAAGTAATCGCTCTCCTCCGGTTTCAGCAGCTCCGCGATCGGTCTCCCACGAACATCGTTGTTGCAGCAGTGTTCGACTGTCTGCCGAAAGTCCGAACGCCATTTTCCGAAGTTGTCATTCGCGTAAATCACCGGAATGCCGGCCGATCGTGCGCGCTTTGCCAGTGCGGCGAGTCTCTTTGCTGCAGGAAGCGCCTGCTTTAGAACTTTTGCGCCGTCCTCGAACTCCAGATCGTTGATTACGTCAACCATGAGCAACGCAACCGGACAATTCTCCGGCGCGTTACCGTGAAGATCATTGTTCTTCGCCGGCATCGACGGGAACTTCGATAGGTTGCTCGAGCGGTTTCGCGGCCCTAGTGGGTCGCAGCGTCTCTATGAAACCGGCCAGTTGGGCCAGAGTCAACGCGGCAATCGTGTATCCATCACGGATTTCTCCACTCGAGATGCGCTCGGCAACTTGAGTCATGGAGAGTTTTTCCAATAGCCCGAGCGCTTCCGTGTCTTCGGGCTCGGGACGCTCTGGGCCTTTGCCAAGCTCCACCCAGAAAACGTCGAGGACGCTCGCAAGAAGAGCGGTATCGGGACACACTGTCCCGATCTTCGTCATCTGACGGACAGGAAAGCCGAGCTCCTCGCGAACTTCCTTTCTAACCGTTGCCTTCGGCGTCTCTCCGCTCTCGCGGCGGCCGCGCACTGCCTCGAGCTCCCAGGATCGCGTCGGATGCCGGAAGATTCGGCGCATGTACAGTTGCCCATCGCAATGGGTAAGCGCGACGACCCCGCTCACACCGTCGAATTGCGTCTTTCCAATGACACGCACGCGACAGCCGGTGGCACCGCTTGGATACTGAAGCGCGTCGCGTACCACCATGTGAGCCTCGTCTTCGAGAAGTATTCCTATCCTCTTCCCGCTCTTTCCCAAAGCAGATCCCGACAGCTCGTCCGCACACTCGGCCTCGATCTCCCGGGTCTTTTTCTTCTTGGTGACTACTTCGATTTCGCCCTTCCCCGCGTCGCCGCGCTTCTGCGCGGATCGGGGAAGGCGGCTCAGATAAGATGATTTTGCCATGCAGACGACAAGGGAAAGAACCGTGCCCCGAATTTTGCATGGGACTGAATTCGACCCTGCCCGGTAAGCCCATGTGTGCACTATTTAGTCGAGCACCCGCGGACGCGTCGGATGACGCAGTTGTAGCGGAGTTGGAGGATCTCGCGCGACCGCTCGACGGTCCGGCGCACCTCGATCCATTGATCGAAGCAATCGGCGACGCGAAATACGTTTTGCTGGGCGAGGCGACTCACGGAACGTCTGAGTTCTACACGTGGCGCACCGAGATCACGCGCGCGTTGGTCAGAGAAAAAAACTTCTCTTTCGTTGCAGTCGAGGGCGACTGGCCGGATTGCTTTCGAGTCAATCGCTATGTGAAGGGGCGTGAAGGCGAAAGTGCAGAGAAGGTTTTGCACGCGTTCGAGAGATGGCCGTCGTGGATGTGGGCGAATCGCGAAATCGTTCAGCTCATTCGCTGGATGCGCGCACACAATGATCGCTCCCTGGACGACAGAAAAGTTGGATTCTACGGACTCGATGTGTACTCACTCTGGGAATCGATGCACGCGGTGATCGAATATCTCGAGAAAACTGATCCCGATGCGGTGGCTGCGGCGCGACGAAATTATTCCTGCTTCGAGCCATACCATGACGACGCGCAGGAGTATGCTCGGGCTACGGCGCTCGTCCCGACAACATGCCAGGCAGAAGCGGTCGCGGCACTCGTTGAGCTGCGATCGAAGGCCGAGGACTACAAAGACAAGGGTGATCCGGAATCGTATTTCAACGCCGAGCAGAACGCGCTTGTCGCGAAAAATGCGGAGCTCTACTATCGAACGATGGTTCGTGGTGGTCCCACGTCATGGAATGTGCGCGATCATCACATGATGGAAACGCTGGATCGACTGATGCAGCACCACGGACCCTACGCGAAAGCCATTGTCTGGGAGCACAACACTCACGTCGGTGATGCCCGATTCACTGACATGGCACGCGCAGGAATGGTGAACGTCGGTCAGCTGGCGCGACAAAGTCACGAAAAAGACGGCGTCTGGCTGATCGGATTCGGAACCTACAAGGGGGGCGTGATCGCGGGGCGAGAGTGGGGCGCACCGATGGAGCGAATGCGAATCCCCGAAGCGCGACCCGGGAGTTATGAAGCAGCGATGCACAGCGCTGTCGGTCGCGATTCAATGTTCATTTTCCGCGACGAAGACGATGAAGCGACGCTGAGATTGAGAGAGCCGCGCGGTAATCGCGCGATTGGTGTTGTGTACGATCCACGTACCGAGCATTGGGGTAACTACGTGCCCTCAATCTTGCCTCAGCGTTACGACGCGTTCATCTACATCGAGGAGACGAAAGCGGTCGATCCGCTACACATGCCGGCTGTTGTCGACGGAGAAGTCCCAGAGACATACCCGACGGGCCAATAGCGCCTACTGCTTCGTCACGCTGAGCCTGTAGGGCCCGGCCGGTGCTGGTGAGGTGTTGCCAATAACATCTAGAACGTACAGTCCGGCACTGGGCGGCTGGAAACTCAAATTGACAGTGCCGGGTCCACCCGATGCGAATCGCACTGGGATTGTGCTATTACAGCACAACGCAAGTTCGAGTCGAATTCCAATATTGGCAGTCGTCGAAAACTGATACGTCCTGCTCGGCACCATCTGAATCCAGTAATTGTCACCAAAAAGGCCTTGTACCGTGGTGGGGCAGTCATCGGTCGCAACCGATGCATCGAGGACGATGCCAGGAAAAATATTAGTCTGTTGATTCTGGTTGATCGGGCATCCGCTAACGGAGACTACGCTCTGCATTGTGAGCGTATAGGGAATTCTGTCCGTCGCGTTTGCAGTGGATCTATTGTGAATTGCCATCGCGTAATTGCCCGCCGGCAGGATCAGGTAATTCGATTCGGGGATACTGACTTCAGAAACCAGGTTCTCCTGACTCGCCGGATTGGTGATTAGCTCCGTGCGTAGCTGAAGTTCAGTTCCGCCCGTCGTCGCCACCCGCAACGTTGACTGGTTGGCCAACGAGAACTTGAATATGTCTCCTGAGACGGCGACCGCGGCGACGTTAAGCATCTCACAATCGGTGCGTTCTATAGTTCCGCTCGCGGTAATACCAACCGTCAATGCCGTCGTATCGGCACATGCGTCGAACACGGCGCCGAACGGACTGAACGATTTCACCTTTCCGCCGAGTCCGCCGTGTGCCGCGTACAATGGTTGGGCGCGGAAAAAGTTTGCGATGTTGCTGACTATCTTCGACAAACCCCCTGTCGCTGTGCTCGCAGAAACATTGGTGCAGTGAAGAAAATCGGTCACATCGACTCGGTCGAGCAACTCGAGCTGACCGTTCACTGTGTGAGCAAGACGCAATCGATCGTGCGGCTCGGGCGGATAAAGCGGGCTCGATGGATCGGTCACCTGGCAAACACCGACTCGCGCTGAATCTCCGAACTGTGCGACTTGAGGCGACGTCGTGAAATCGTAGTACGGTCCGTACTGCTTGAGATTTGTTGGAAGCGGCCCAGTTCCGGGCGTGGATGGAGTCTGGAGTTGTGTCACCGAAACAGTGACCTGCTGACTGAACGTTCCCGCGGGAATAACGACTCCCGCCGCACCACTCGGCGTAACGACAGTAGCGCCGCTCGGGCCGACGGTTGCCTCCACGTGGTCATTTACACTATTAGGTGGCGTTGAATCAGAACAACCTGCGAGCAAGAAAGCTAAGATGACAAACGTCTCAAGTCGGTGCCGCGGCATACTTACTTCCTCGCTGCTCGCGCCTGCGCGACCATGTCTTTTACTTCTGCGAGGAGTCGCGGCCCATTGTATGGAATGCCATCCTTGATCGTCCATTCCACTCCGCCGGTGTGAACGGCTTTGCCGTCGCGCATATCTTCGACGCCGGTCGGATACAGGACTTTGAGATTTTCCAGGGGATTTCCATTCACGACAATCAAATCCGCTAGATAGCCAGCTTTCACTCGACCGAGTCGCGTTTCTTCACCGAGAATTTTCGCGTTGTTGCCTGTGACGTGCTGAATCACTTTGATCGTGTTGAAACCGGCCTCCTGGTGTAACTCGAGCTCGCGTATCAATCCGAATCCGTACATCTGATAGATGAATCCGGCGTCGTCACCCGCTCCGATCAATCCGCCACGACGCTCGAATTCCCGGAGCGCGCTCTCCCAGATCCGATAATTCTCTTTCCAGAACGACTCGTCAGTTGAAGTCCAACCGATGAAGTAGGATCCGTGATTCGATGGATCGGGCTTGAAGTACTGCTCCAGCGTCGGATGCAGGTAATCCTTGAACCACGGCTGCGTCTGAGCGCGCTGCAAATCTCGGCTCGCTTCATAGATGTCGAGAGTCGGGACCCACGCAACGTGCGCGGCGATCATCGAGTCGAGCACCATCATCAGTCGCGCAGAATCGGCTTCGCGCCAAAGATGCCCTGCCCACCGAAAACGATCGACCTCGTTTCGATAGTTGTAGCTCGGCGGAAAATTCTGGACGCGATCCTTGATCGCCGCATCCGGAATTCCGTACCAGTGCTCGATGCTCGTCGTGCCGAAATGGATATCGTCCCAGGCGTTGGTTTCCTCGACGCCAACATGATGTGCGATGCGAAGCCCGAGTTTGTGAGATTCGTCCTCGACTGCCGCCATGAAATCCCGATCGATGCCCAAAATCTTGATTCCGTCCACTCCCATTTTCTTGAGATCGCGAATTCGTTGTCTCGCTCCCTCGGTCGTGGTGGGCACAGGTGGATTGCTGTAGCGTCCGTAAACGAAGACTCTCGGGCTTGGGATCTCTCCGCGCGCGCTGCGTCCTCGGAGGTCGATGATCGATTGAGTGTTGTCTGCGCCGACCTCGCGAATCGTTGTTATGCCGCAGGCGAGCCAGATATTCAGCTCGTATTGAAGTGGCTGAGGAACTCCGCCGCGTTCATCCTGGACGTGCGCATGCTCGTCGATGAGTCCCGGCAGAACGTATTTCCCCGTTGCGTCAATTTCGGCATCGCCTGAAGCCGGCCGCTTTGCAACACCACTTCGTACAGCGACGGGATCGAGAAATACCACCTGCGTGATGTGATTTCCCTCGACGACGATATCAGCTGGGCCCGACGATGGCGTTCCGTTGCCATCGACGATTGTCGCATTCCGGATTACGAGTCGTGTCGCGCGCTTACCGTGAACTGGGGGCGACGGCAATTGTGCGCTGCTTACAATCGGGAATGTGAAAGCAATTGCAATCGCAATAAAGCTCGACCTTCGCACACGAATCTCCAGGCGTATGTATCGCGCCTGAAGATACGCGTGGGGCGATTGAGCGGGAGAGCGGTGGAGAGAGTAAGCAACTGAGCGAAAAGCGATAAGGGGGCCTATCCGGTTTTTTGTGTGCGAGGTCGCATAGGCTCACGCTTCTTCAAGGTTGAAGCGATCACCAAAGAGTAG
>JBHELX010000021.1:0-63821 GCA_046262875.1 Gemmatimonadaceae bacterium
ACTCATTCTGTTGAGCGACGAGCGTCGAAAGATCGACCCTTTGCTCCGCAACCCACCGCCGATAAGGCCGCACCGACGCCATTTCCATCTTGAGCGCTTCGTCGTCGAGGATCCGTCCCTGAGTCGTGTTGACGACGAGCATCTTGCCCGGCTCGAGCCTTCCTTTCGCGCGAACGTTCTCGATAGGAATCGGCAGCGCACCAGCCTCTGATGCGAGCACGACCAGATCATCCGAGGTGATGACATATCGCGCCGGTCGAAGACCATTTCGGTCGAGTACCGCGGCGACCTGCCGGCCATCCGTGAAAGCAACCGCCGCCGGTCCGTCCCACGGTTCGATCAAAGACGCGTGATACTCGTAAAATGCGCGGCGCGCGGGAGACATCGTCTCATGTCCTTCCCACGCTTCAGGAATGAGCATCGCCATCGCGTGCGCGAGTGGCCGACCAGCGAGTGTCAGCAGCTCCAACACATTGTCGAGAGAAGCTGAATCGCTCTGGTTCTCGCCGCAGACCGGCAGCAGCGAAGCGATGCTTCCGCCAAAGTGCGAAGAAGAAATGATTGCTTCGCGCACCCGCATCCAGCTGAGATTGCCGCGCAACGCGTTGATCTCTCCATTGTGACAAAGGAATCGATACGGATGCGCGAGACGCCACGAAGGGAAAGTGTTCGTTGAAAAACGCGAGTGAACTACGGCGATCGCACTGACAAGCTCGGGATCGCGTAGGTCCGAATAGAATCGAGAGAGCTGATCCGGACGCAGCATTCCCTTGTAAACCAGAGTGCGGGAAGAAAAGCTCGCGAGGTAGCAATCACTCCCAGCCTGAATTTTCCGAAGCGCCGCTTCGATTCTCTTTCGAATCACGAACAGCGTTACTTCGAAGTGCGAGCTCGTATCGACCTCCCGCTTCACGCCCATTCGCGCGACAAATATCTGACGTATCACCGGACGAGCGCGTCGCGTCGGTGCGGACAGTACGGAATCGTCAAGCGGAACGTCTCGCCACCCGAGCACGGAGCATCCTTCATCTTCTACCACGCTTTCGATTGCACGCTCGCACGCGAGACGAGTTGCTCGGCGAGCGGGGAGAAACAGCATGCCTACTCCGTAATTGCCCGCCTCAGGCAAAGCGATTGCTGCATGTGCGCAGACACGCCGAAGAAATGCATGAGGCACCTGAAGCAGAATGCCGGCACCATCGCCTGTGCAGGAGTCAGCCGCGACAGCGCTTCGGTGAGAAAGATTTCTGAGCAGCTCGAGCGATTTTTCTAGAACGTCGCGAGAGCGAACTCCATGTATGTGCGCGACGAATCCAATTCCGCACGCGTCGTGTTCGTAGGCAGGGTCGTATAATCCCTGTGGACCTGGCTCGCCGCGCACGTTTTTCAGACCGCGGCTGGCGTTACTGCTGCTTCGTCTCTGTCGCCTGTACGAATTCGGTGAACCGCTTCCACTGGAAGCACGAACACCTTGCCGTCACCAACGTCGCCCGTGTGCGCGCTCTCGAGTATCGCGCGCACCGTGATGTCAACGAATGGCTCTGATACTCCAATCTCCAGTCGCACCTTCTCGTGGAGCGCCAGCTTCACCGTGGTGCCCCGGTAAGTCTCGACTTCTTCCGTTTCGCCGCCGTGACCCATCACATGACTGACAGTCAATCCGCGCACGTCGGCTCGATACAATCGCTCGAGCACATCGTGAAGGCTGTCGGGCCGGATGATCGCGACGATGAGCTTCATGCAACCGCTCCCTCACCGGCGAGAACCGGATGTGAATGCGCTTGACGAACAGGATTTTCCGTGTCCTCGTGGAGCACTAGCACCGCGCCTTCGCCGGCCGCATACGCTTCTTCACCGTGCTGCGTGATATCCAACCCGACACCCTCGGCGCGAATCGCAGCGCGCAACGGAATCACGAGACCTACAAGCTTGAGCACCGCTAATGTGCCAACCGCACTGTATGCGATAGTCGCTATCACACCGACAGCCTGAATTCCAACTTGCGCCGCATGGCCGAACAGCAATCCATTCGTTCCGCCCCATCGAGCTTCCGCGAATACTCCTGTGAGCAGCGCGCCGGTGATTCCGCCAATTCCATGTGCGCCAAAAACGTCGAGCGAATCATCGAGCCGAGTTCGCGCCCGCCACACAATCGCGAAATAACTCGGCAGCGCACCGAGCGCGCCCATCGCGATGGCAGAGATCGGTGACACAAAACCCGCTGCTGGCGTTATCACAACCAGGCCGATCACGATGGCAGTCGCCGCGCCGACGGCGGTTGCTCGTCCAGTGCGGAATGCATCGAGCGACATCCAGACGGCGAGCGCTGCACCGGGTGCGAACAGAGTATTCGTGAACGCAAGCGCAGCTGCACCATTCGCCGCCAGCGCACTTCCCGCATTGAAGCCAAACCATCCGAAATAGAGAAGCCCGGCGCCGAGCAAAACGAATGGGACGTTGTGTGGAAGCATCGCCTGTCGTCCGAAGTCTTTGCGGCCGCCGACAATCGTAGCGGCGATGACGGCGCCCATTCCAGCGTTGACGTGCACGACAGTTCCACCGGCGTAATCCAGTACGCCCATCTGTGCGAGCCATCCTCCGCCCCAAACCCAATGCGCGATCGGTGCGTAAACCACGAGCGACCACGCAGCGATGAAAGCGAGATATGCACTGAAGCGCATTCGCTCGACGATCGCGCCCGCAATCAAGACCGCCGTGAGAATCGCGAACGTCCCCTGGAACGACATGAAAAGGAGATGCGGGATTGTACCGTGCGCTTCGATCCCGACGTTATTGAGCAGCACGTATTCCCAGCTGCCGATGAAGCGGCTCGTTCCACCGAAGGCGAGTGTGTATCCGACTAGTGCCCAGAGCACGCCGACGACAGCGACAGCTCCCATGCACATCATCATTGTATTGAGCGCGTTTTTTGCGCGAACGAGTCCGCCGTAAAAAAATCCGGCGGCGGGGGTCATCAGGAGCACGAGCGCGGTGCTCATGAGCATCCACGCCGTGTCGGCGGGTACGATTGCGGGCGTCACTGCAGGATCCCGCTATTATGCGAGTGCATGTTAGCCGAAGATTGTGTGGGTGGTCGCCGAATTCCCTTACTTTGCCAACCTAAGTCAGACTCGACTCACTGTCAACAAAAACGTGAAAAAAATGCACAAACACGAGACCATTTCGGCAAAACTGACGCGGGAAGTCGCACAAATTCGCGCTTCATCGTGCTCAATCTGCAGTTTTTTGCCGCTCGTGGCACTGCTTGTCCTTGCAGGTTGTGGCGCTGCTCCATCTTCCGACGCGCCCCCGAAACACACGCCCGGTCGAGTGCTCGCAAGCACTCACGACTGGACACGATTCGGGTGGAATGCCGGTCGCTCGAACGCCTCGACAGATCCAACCGGAATCACAGCCGCGAATGTCTCGACGCTCGAACGGCAGCAAGTCGCGATCGATGGAACGGTCGATTCGTCGCCCATCTATTTGCATTCGGTGCGCATCAACGGCGGATCACACAACGTTTTTTTCGTAACGACGATTTACGGAAAGACGATCGCAATCGACGCCGATGACGGCAGCATTCTCTGGCGATACACACCGGCTGGATACAGCTCGTGGGCAGGCTCGCGACAAATTACAACGGCCACACCCGTTGCTGATCCAAATCGCGGTTTCATCTACGCAGCGTCACCCGATGGTCACATCCAAAAGCTCGCAGTAGCTGACGGTCGCGCTCAGTGGAGCACGGCGATCACATTGCTCCCCACTCGCGAGAAGATTGCGTCCGCACTTAACTACGATCGCGGAAAAGTGATTGCCGTTACCGGCGGATACATCGGTGACGCCCCGCCCTATCAGGGACACGTCGCGACAATCGATGCTGCGAGTGGTCACCTCACTCACGTCTGGAATTCGCTCTGCAGCGACAGACGTGAACTCATCGATCCGAAGTCGTGCAGCCAGAGCGGATCTGCAATCTGGGGTCGCGCCGGCGCTGTAATCGATTCGGCGACGGGAGACATCTATGTCGCAACAGGAAACGCGTTGTGGGATGGCCGAACGAACTGGGGCGATGCCGCGATCGCACTCGACTCGAGTGCCACGAACATTCTCGACAATTACACGCCGACGAACACACAGCAGCTAAGCGAGAGCGACGCCGACCTCGGTTCGACTTCTCCCGCGCTCCTGGGCGATGGCTACGTCGTACAAGGCGGAAAAGACGCGTCGATTCGATTGTTGCAATTCGGTCGCACGCGCGGTGCGACTCCTCGCAGCGGAGGCGAAGCACAGGTAATGCCGACACCGTCGGGCACAGATCTCTTTACTGCCCCCGCAGTGCAGCACGCCGGATCGACAACGTTTCTGTTCGCCGCGGACCATGCGGGAACTGCCGCGTGGACTTTTGCTGGTGGACATCTGCAGCAAGTGTGGAAGAACGGAAATGGGGGCACGAGTCCGGTGATCGCGGGCGGACTACTATATGTATACGCTTCCGGCGGCGGACTCCGCATTTACACTCCGGACACTGGAAAAGAATTGGCGACGCTCGACTGCGGGCGTGGCCATTGGAACAGTCCTATAGTCGTCGATGGGCGAATCGCGGTTCCAGAGGGTGACTCCAATCGACATAGCGAGAGCGGAGTCCTGAATATCTGGCGTCTGAAATGAAAGAGTTACTCGAAGCCCGCTAAGCGGAGCCCAGACTTGGCAAACCGCTGGGCGGCGTAAGGTCGAGCCACGACGCGGCACGCGGCGCGATCGTTTGCACCTCATTCCATTTTCCCGGACTCGCGCCACGCACGATTTGCATCGACGATCCTGACTTCGTGAGGACCATCCATTCGTCGTTCTCGCTGACACCAATGATTTGATCGACGTGGTCGGTCAGACGGACGCCACTCCTCACGACCACGTCCCCTTCGACGGGCTTCGGTGGCGCTGTCGATCCCGCGAGGTACTGCTGCTTGACGTACTCGGTATGATCGAGCTTTCGTCGCGGTATCTCGCTCGCCGGCAAATCGAGGAAGTAATCGAGAGAGAACAACGCCAGGCCGAGTGCGTCTCGCTCTTTGATAAGTAAATCCCGATCGCCGCTGAATGAAGTAGCGGGAGAATCGGCAATGCCGATCAGAAATTCGCAGCACCTGCGAATTACTGCCGGCGAATAAGGTAGACTCGATACGGGTCTGTAAAGCGATTCTGCAAATGAATCAGGCTCTTCGCGGGCTTCATCAAAATCCGCAACGACGCTCAATGCGAGCGTTACGTGATCGGGAATCGATGCGTCGAGAATTTGCGGTGGGATCGCGCCCGTTCCGGAGGAGCGTACCAATCGCCATAACTGCCAATAGGCCTGCTCCTGCCTGTCTTCGTGCACCTGAGCGGCCGCGGAGCGATTCGCGAGCTCACGCCGAATTCCGTCGCGATGCATTTTCGCCACGATTCGACGCTCACTTTCTGATGGGCCCGACGCCATTTTACGTCGAGCTTCTCCTAGTGTACGGCGGAATTCGCGCAGCATTTCACCGACATGTTTCCACATATGCATCGCTCATGCTCGTCTCTCGCGGCCTTGTCGCACCCTCTATTGAGTGAAGACGATTATCAGGCGAATCCGATTCAAACCCGGTCCACGCGTTAGATTGAGTCTTGCGATCAAGGGGTAAGGTGATAAGGGATTTCCAGTTCGAGGACGACGGACACACGTTTTCGTGTTCGGTTGAAGCTCCGCGTCATGCAGGTATGCAGCCCTGGTGGTGGTTCAGTCTCGATGGCAGCCCTACCACCCGATACGCTCCGTTCGAAGCCCTGCCGAGCGACACTCAAAAGTCGGTGCAAGCGCGGATTATCGCTTACTATGCCAATCTGCTGGCGATCAAAGCGCGGCCGGTCATTCAAAAACCCCACTGGACAAAACCCGTGCGTCCGGCCGTTGTACCGCCGCCTGAAGCGGCACCCACCACCGGAGCTCTCGCGGACAGTTAGTCGCTCTTTCGAATCCTGATACGGCCGTTGCCCGTCGAGAATCGAATGCGACGGCCACCATTACCGATTTTCGCTTCGAGGTGGCGCGAGTTCCACCCTGCATCCATTTGCATTGCGAAATCAGTTTCGACGTCTTTCGCCGAGCTGTTCGCTTCGACGATCGCTGAAAGATTCGACGGAAATTTCACATCGATCGATCCGTTACCCGTACTGAAGTCCATGTCGCCGTCTGATTTCAACGCCGCCATGTCGACGTTGATTCGGCCATTGCCGGTGCTCACGGAGACGGGGCCGGTTGAAGTCGAGATTGTGACGTCGCCGTTTCCAGTGGATGCGTCTACGTCTCCATGCGCGCCGTCGACCTGAAGCTCGCCATTGCCTGAGGAAATGCTGACGCGTCCCCCTGCGCCGAGAACACTGACTTCTCCGTTGCCGGAGCTTGCATCTACTTCAGCGCCCGCGTCGCGGACATTTATTCTCCCATTGCCAGTCGCGGCGACGACTTTGACTCCTCTCGGAAGCTCGACTACCAGGTCCACGTTTCCAACTTCTCTGTCTCTTCCTTCGCGTGAGCGATACGAGTAGCCACGCGCATCACATCTCTCCGTATCGGGCCAGTTCACGCAGAGTGTGACATTCGACCCGTCGCGAAGGACGTCGTAAGTCGGATCGCCGTTGTCGCCATACCCGAAACTCGAGCGGCGCGTTGCGTAAACCACGACGTTGCTTCCGGATCCCGCGCGAACTTCGATCGTGCCCTTGTGATTGCGCAAACGGAACCACGATCCGGGAGCAACTGCTCCGCTGAATACCTGAGCCGGATTGTCTGAATTGGCCGGCGGTGTTCCGGGTTGAGTAGCGATTGTGAACGTCGCGAGAATGACGGCGAGGGCTTGTAACGGCATTAGGGACTCCGGTGGAGTGACTCGATTGTGGGTCGTTGGACAGCGCGGTGGCGTGGATGGTTTGAAGAGAGTCGCGTTTCGGTGACTATGGATACTGACTACCTTGGAAGAGACTCACGCCGCAGCTTCAGGAGGGCTTATGACACTGTCTCGCCTGCGTTGGACTTTCGCTCCGCTCACATTGACTGTCCTGGGTTGTTCTGACCCGAGCGGACCGGGGACGATCAATGCCCTTCCACGCGATCTGACCAGCGCCGAGCAGAAGCTCATCACCGGAAGCAATGGGTTCGCGTTCGATCTCTTCCGGCAGATCAACACAGATCAGCGCTCAAGCAACGTATTCATCTCTCCGTTGAGCGCGTCGATGGCCCTGGGGATGACAGTCAACGGCGCCGCCGGATCGACATACGACGCAATGCATAAAACGCTGAGGCTAGGCGACGCAAGCAAACAGGAAGTAAATGAAGGTTACGAATCGCTCATTGCGCTGCTGCGCGGACTCGACAAGTCGACTGATTTCCGTATCGCGAACTCGATCTGGTACGAGCAGACCTTTCCTTTCAACGACAGCTTTCTTGCCGACAGCAAATCGTTCTTCGATGCAGAGGTGAAGGGGCTCGATTTCCACAATCCCTCTTCACTTGCGACCATAAACTCCTGGGTGAATCAGAGCACGGCCGGAAAGATCCCCGCGATTCTCGACGCGATCGATTCCACCGAAAAAATGTTTCTGATCAATGCGATCTACTTCAAGGGCACGTGGCAGACGCAATTCGATAAATCCAAAACGACCGACGCGCCTTTCTTCGCCCTCGATAAAACGACGCCGATTGTGCCGTTGATGCATCAAGTCGGCGCTACCTTGAGAATCGCCCGCGCTTCGAATTACGAGGCCGTCGATTTGCTCTACGGCAACTCGGCCTTCACGATGACAATCGTTTTGCCGCATGCCGGCGTGGACATTAACGCGTTCGCCGAATCGCTGACGGGAGACGCGTGGAAAACGCTGGAGGAATCATTTACCGAGCAGAAATCGGACCTCTTGCTTCCGCGCTTTCAACTCATGTGGAAGCGCGAGCTGAATCCGGATCTCACCGCGCTCGGAATGGGAATCGCATTCAGCGATAACGCCGACTTTACGGGAATGTCGCCGCTCGGTCGCCACCTCGCGATAACGCATGTGCTCCAGAAAACGTTCGTCGATGTGAACGAGGAAGGGACAGAAGCTGCAGCTGCAACGAGCGTCGGAATTGGACCCACCTCCGCGCCCCCTTCGATCATAGTCAATCGACCGTTCGTATTCGTGATTCGGGAGCGGTTTTCGGGCACGATCCTCTTCATGGGAAAAATCGTCAAGCTCCCTGCGTAAGCTCCGCGACCGCGGGGACGGGGAGACCCTCCGCCTCCCTGATTTTTGCTTTCAGCTCGGCAAGCTCGCGATCCCAGCGGTCGACGGGCAAAATGACTTGCTGAATCGCCGGCGGTTTTTCTTTCACGATCGGCCGCGTCACGGGCGTCGTCTGTGTCACGGTCGTCGTCTGATTTCCGGCCCACAGCCAGATTATGAGCGCAACGATGAGCGACGCAGCGAACCCGTTCACTAGCCCTCTTTTAAATGTCGCGTTGTCGAGGACGACCGGTGACATGATCGACGTTGCGACGAAGATGGCTCCCCAGAACTCGATTAATGGACGCCCAAATCGATGTTTTTTCAGAATGGCGAGTAGCGCAAAGAACGCCAGCGTCCCATGACCCCACTGCGCGGCTGCTGTCACGCTTTCAGCGAGGTTGCGCGCCCAATGTGACGCATTGAATCCCTCGACAACACCATTGTACGCCGCGAGTACGAGAATCGAGGTGAGAGCAGCCAGCCTGAGATCCGCCCATCGAAGCGTTCCCATATTTGGATTTACGATACAGGCGCGGCCAAGTTTCGTAGCAAATCCTTAACAACTAATGCTCCGGGCAGTTGTCGTTGCACTGCAGCCCGGACACTTTTCAGGGATGGCCGTTCAGCGAGTCGATCAAAACGAGACGTGGCCTGCGCTGCCGCTGGATGAGTGGTTGGAAACGTACCAGACCATGCACCGGTGGTCGCAGATGGTTGGGAAAACGCGACTCGCACTTGCTCCGATGCAGAATCACTGGTGGCAGGTTGCGCTGTACGTCACAACACGCGGGCTCGGCACATCCCCAATCCCATGGCAGGACAAGACTTTCGAGATCGATTTTGATTTCCTCGATCACCAGCTTGTCGTGCGCACGAATGACGGAATCACTCGCACGATGCCGCTCGGGCCCCAATCAGTTGCCGATTTCTTCAGCGACTACATGGCGCTCCTCGATTCGCTCGACGTTCATCCGCAAATCCTTGCGCGCCCGGTAGAGACCGAGGATGCAACGCCGTTCAAGGATGATCAGCAGCACGCGTCATACGATGCGGACGCGGCTCAGCGATTCTGGCGCGTTCTCACTCAGTCCGATCGTGTAATCAAGAAATTTCGGAGCAGCTTCATTGGTAAATGCAGCCCGTCGCATTTCTGGTGGGGTGGATTCGATCTCGCCTGCACGCGTTTTTCGGGGCGACGCGCACCGCCGCATCCGCCAGGTGGTGTTCCTAACGTTGCGGATTACGTGAATCTCGAGGCGTACTCGCACGAATGCATAAGCGCCGGGTTCTGGCCAGGAAGTATCGACTCTCCCGTCGAGGAGCCGGCGTTTTACGCCTACGTGTACCCCGAGCCCAGCGGATGTCCGGAAGCGAAAGTCCGTCCCGCGGCGGCCGCGTTCAACATGGAGATGCGCGAGTGGATTCTTCCATACGAGAGAGTGCGCACGTCGCCCGATCCAGACGCTCAGCTGATGGAGTTTCTCGAGAGCACATACGCAGCCGCGGCCGACTTAGCGGGATGGGACAGAAAGAATCTTGAGAGAACACCGCGGACTGCGGACTACGGTATTACCGCGGAACGCGGAAAACGGAAGTAGCGCGGAAAGTCAATCCATAATTAATCGATCCGAAGTGTTCCGTAGTCCGCCGTCCGCCGTCCGCGGTTATTCCGTAGTCCGCCGTCCGCGGTTATTCCGTAGTCCGCCGTCCGCGGTTATTCCGCGGTCCGCGGTCCGCAGTTTTACTTGTCCCCTTTCTGGTACGTCCCAATAATCTCCGTGTGTCCGACGATGTGTCCCTGCATCGCTTTCTCGAGATCCGCTTTCGTCGGATTGTTGAGGCCGCTCAACTGCGTATCGAGTGCGTAGAGCTTGAAGAAATATCGATGTCGTCCGATCGGCGGACACGGGCCACCGTAAGTCTGCTTCTTCCAATCGTTGCTGCCATTTTGCGCTCCGGTTGGCAATCCGGTCTTGCCAGCATTTTCAGCTAGCTGTGTAGTTCCAGGCGGGATGTTGTACGCAACCCAGTGTACGTACGTGCGCTGAGGCTTGGCGGGATCCGGCGCGTCAGGATCATCGACGATGAGTGCGAGACTCTTTGCGCCCGCCGGCGCATCAATCCATTGAAGTGGTGGTGACGTGTCGCTGCCCTCACAAGTGTACTTCGACGGAATCGATCCGTTCGGCTGAAAAGCGCTGGATGTAATCTTGAATGTCATTGGTTGCGAAGCTGAAGTCTGAGCTGTTGTGTTGCTTGCAGTATCCGACGGAGCAGCTCCCGTGTCAGATGGTTGCTGCTCCGATTTCGAGCACGCGACAAGTACCAGAGAAACGAATGCAATTGCGAACGCGCGCACTGAAACGCCCGGTTACTTGACGCTGAAATCCTTTGTGCCCGCAGATACTCCGTTTAAAAGAATCTCGACCTTGTAATCGCCCTTCGGCCAGGCGCTCGCTTTCGCGATGTGAAACTCGGTGTACGCGTCGCCGGTCGGAGAAATGTCCTGCGATTGTTCATTCACGACCTTTCCGTCCTTGTATGTCCACTTCGCTGAGAGCTTTCCCGATCCGGCGCCCTCAGTTTTTACCGAAGTGTAGATCGTGTCGCGAACGCCGAAGTCGTGTGCGTCATCCTTTATCGTTTTGTCGGCGTTCAGTCCTTTACCCGTTTCAATTCCATTCACCTTCAGGGATTCGGCGGGCGCTGCGGGCGGAGGCCCCACTGCGAAGCCAGTATCGGCGGCTGGTGGAGCTTCGTTTTTCTTGCACGCAAAAATTGCCACGGCGGCGAGTAGCGGCAGAAGGCGCGCCGCATTGCTGAGGCGGTACATGGTATCTCCTTAATTATTCGTTGTTACGCTGGCGGAATCGCGAGCTCCTGGCCCGGATGAATCAGATCCGGATTTTTTATCTTGTCACGGTTGGCTTCGTAGATCTGATGCCATTTGCTGGCGTCGCCGTAGATATGCCTTGCGATCTTGCTGAGTGAATCTCCACTCTTCACCGTGTAGGTTTGCGCGCTGCTGGTGTCCGGCGCCGACGACGAGCTTCCTCCGGTTACATCGGAGAAATCAACAGAGCTGTCCCCGGTTGCTCCGGTTGGTCCAGTATTGGTATCCATCGCCTACTCCCCTGTAGGGCTGCGATGATTCGCAGCAGAAGCTAGCGGAGCAGGATGCGGGCCAACGGTCAGGTCGCCGATACCCGCTGGCCGATAACCGATTGCCGAGGCCCGAAAACAACGCGTGACCGTTTCATTGGCATTGACGCCAAACGCGCTTCGCAGCCGGAGCATTAGGAAACAACGACACCGCTCGTTTCGCGTACGGCCGAGCAGTGTTACATCGACCTCGGCGTGCATACAACTGCGCCACTTTGAGATTGATCCTGTAACTGCCTGGATCCCAGATCGCACCTTGGACCCATCTGGCTGTTCGCGCCCCATCACCCACCGCGGACATTGCCATCGTCTGTGTCGCACTTCGCGCCGTTGCTGCGATTGCGATCAGCATCGTCCCGCCGGCGGCAATTATCCATTCTCGTCTGCTGAGATCTACTTGGCGTCCCCGCCTCCGCGCGCCGGCTGACACACCGATGATAGTCCAGGCAAGCAACGCCGGCGCGGCAAGCAGCAACACAGCATCGAATGCGCTCACAACCATTATGATCACGACTGTCCCCGCGAGGACGAGTCGCGTTAGAACTGCGTCTCCACCTCCGGCCTCACGCCATCCATGAAATGAGCCGAGGAAAAGCGCAGCGAACGCAGCCAGTAACAAGATCGCCGCGACAAATCCGCGCTCCGACACATACGCAACCCAATCACTACTCGGCCACGGATTCGCGGTCATTCCATCTTCCGCGATCGATGGATCACCGCCCGGAGCAAACTTCACATAACGCACGGGCCAGTTGCCGGGCCCGACACCGAAAATCGGATTTGCTTCCGCCATGTGAAGCGTATTTCGATACTGCGCAATGCGTCCACGTCCACTTCCCTGCTTGTAGTTCACCATTCCTCTCGCTGAATCGAGATACGGCGACTCACTATTCCAATTGAGATGATTTGGAAGGATAGTCGCCACTGCTGCTGCAATCACCATCGCGAGAAGCAATCGCGCGAATCGTCCACCGATGATTTTGCGATCCCAATATCTTCGCGACACGATGAGTGGAATCGCGAGAACCACGGCACAAGCAGCGACGGCCAGCCAGGCAGCGCGTGATCGCGACAGAACGAGCGCCGCGGCAACGAGCGCCGCACCGAGTGAGCCGAGCAGCGCGCCTATCGGACGCTTTGCAGTGACAGTGGACCAGACCAGTGCGGGAAGACCGATCGCGCAAATGTGAGCGACGAAATTCCGGTTTCCAAACGTTCCGCCTGGCGCGCGGTTCTGGCTGAAGTAATCAGTATCGAATCCGTACGCTTGTGCGAGCGCAGTGAGCGCTGCGATGACAGTCGCTAACGCAGCGGCATGAAGTAATGGACGATAACCGCCCGATGCGCCGATTCGTCGCGCTCCCCAGAAAACGACGGCGCTCGCAACGCTCACGCCTAGTGCGCGTTGGGCGAGCCAGTGGTTGGTTGCAAAAAGTGCGGAGGCGGCACTCCACACGAGGAAGAATGCGAGCAGACCATCGACGACGTCGATTGTGACTGCTCGTCTGCGCGCGACGAGAATCACCGCAAAGATTATCGCTACCGCGTTGAGGATGAGCTCCTTTGGAACGAAGTACCGATCGAGCTCGAAGACCTTGTACGGGAGTGCGGCGACAACCACCGCAAGGAGGCCGAGCTGAAGCAGGACGGTCGCCGCACGATTTGTCATGGGAAGAAACTACTGCGGACCGCGGACTACGGTATTACCGCGGACCGCGGGCTGCGGAAACTGCGGATCGATTAATTATGGATTGACTTTCCGCGCTACTTCCGTTTTCCGCATTCCGCGGTACTACCGCGGTCCGCGGTCCGCGTTTTTTTTATCTTCCGAGCCAATACGTTGCTTTAATCAAGAAGACGTTGGTTGGCACGGTGCGGAAGATGTCGCCAACATCTCGGCCGGTACTGAAATCTCCGATCGGCTCGAATCCTTCACGCTGCTGCTGCCACACTACGAAGAGCGCCGAGCCCGGACGATACTCCCAGCGAAGCACCGCGTTGCCGCGAAGGTTTCGGACATTGAAGTTCGGATTGCCGAATGCGAATGATGGCGCGAGTCCGGCACCATCAGGATCAACCGTATAAACTCCGCTCGCATCCCTCGAGATCGTCCCGCGATCCTTTCCGTACACCGCGAAATCGTACGTCCTCGGCGCAGCGAATTCCTTGAATTGCGTGTAATTGCCGGCCGACACAAACGGCTGCGCGTAAACCTGAAGACTCAGAAGCGGAGTGAATGTCCACTCGACACGCGTGTCCATCGATAGCGTTGTCTGATCGAGATTGGCGAACACATACCGTCGACCGAAGGTGTTCGTCGCCAGAGCATCAGAAACGCTGCTCACGAACTGACCGGTGCTGTTCGTCTTGTTCAAACTGGGCGAAAGCGCGATGTGAAGGAACGACGTCGGACGCATGTCAGCGCCGACGCTTACGTTGGTCGAATGCGCACCCGAAGCATCATGGTTGTAGCCGAGGAATCCGTTGAACCAGATCAGCTTTCGTGTGTCCGTTTGCCAATTGACGCTGCCATTCCAGTTCGAGGGCGTCTTTGCGAGCGGGCCGCCACGCGTGAAACGGTCGCTCAATGAAGAGGGTGCTGCTCCCCCTTGGAATCCGACGTTCCAGAGATTGAGGAGCTGAGCAAATCCGCCGAGGTTGAGCCCTCCGTCGAAGATGTGATCGCCGCCGAAGTTCCACGTTTCATTATTGTATGCGTAAATACCATAGTTCCGGAAATGCTTGTCTGCCTGGAACGACTGATAACCATAGAGAGTGGAAAACGCACGATAGTCGGTCCGTCCAATGAAGCCCATGTCATTCAGCTCCAGGCCGGGACTCACTTCCTTCAATGCGATCGATCCGAACCACGCTCCATTCTTTGCGAGTGCGACTTCTCCGATGTGTCCGTCGAGTGATGTCCTGTTGGGATCGTACTCGATGTAATTCGCATCGGGACGCTGGTAGTAGTGCGAGCTGTTCTGCTGTGTCGCCCCGATTGCTGTCGTGCTGCCGGTCACACGACTCGCGGCAAGGAACCCGGTCGACACCCACTTGCGTCCTTGATCGCCCGTCTGGAAATCGACTCCACCAAGTGTCGCGTCCTTCCGCAGCAAATCCTCGAATACGCTTCCGCTACCAAAGTCACGAATCGTAGACGTCAGCATTCCACCAACCGTCGTCGAGCCGTTCCGCCAATCGCGTTTCGCTCGGCTAACGAAATAATTGGTCAATGGCTCGACAGGAGTCGTTGTTCTCACAGACGGCTCATCTCCAGCGGCCGTGAGAATGTTGGCGTGCTCCTCCGGTGTAACAGCATCCAACACTCCAATCGTCCATGGACCAGTTTTTCCTGTAACCTTCGCTGCAGTTGCGATGGTTGTCGCATCGGGCGAGTCGAAGAATTGAACACCGCTCCCGCCGGGGAATCGCTGAGGCTGGCGTCCGATGCGACGCGTGTAGAAATACCGTTGCGATCCAAAATCATTTTGCGTGTTGATGTTACCGAACGAAAAAATGTCAGCGCCCTCGAGGAAGAACGGTCGTTTCTCGGGGAAGAATGTTTCGAACGCGCTGAGATTCACGACCGACGGATCGACTTCAACCTGGCCGAAATCTGGATTGATCGTCGCGGTAAGAGTGAGACCGGCAGGAAGACCGTAGCGCAAATCCGCGCCACCCGATGGCTTTACGTCCGTCGAATGGAAAAAAGGATCCGCGGAGCTGCCAGGTGCGCGCGTGAATTTCGAGCTGAGGTAGGGGACGACCTCGAGTCGCTGGGGCGTTGGGACATCGACGAGCCCTTTGAGATCACCAAAACGCGAAACGAATCCGCGACCGTCGGGAATCCATGGGTTCCACGTGTCTCGCTCCTGTCGTCGGGCGATGTCCCGCATCAGCTGAAATCCCCAAACGCGTTCCTTCCCCTGATTTCCAAATCGAAGCTGCGAAAGAGGAATGCGGTACTCTGCAACCCAGCCGAGCGAGTCTATGCGAGTCGCGACGTCCCACACCGCATCCCAGTTGGCATCCTCGTTGTTGTCGTTAGAGGTGTAGACGTCCTTCTTGACGCCGAGCGGATTCACGGTGAAGCGAAATGCTGTGCGCCGGTCGTGATAGGAATCGATGATTAGATGAATCCAATCCGAGTAGATCCCGCTTGCATCGCGACGCGCAAGTTGCGCGGCGATTGAATCAGGATGCGAGTCGAACATACGGATTCCAACATACAGCGCGGCGTCATCATAAAGAACGCGCGCTTCCATACCTTCAGTCGGGTGTTCGTTCGGCTTGGGATAGCTCTGAATGAAGTTCGTTATCGGTTGTGCTGCTTGCCACGCCGGCTCATCGAGTTTGCCGTCGAGATTTATTTCTCCCGTGCGACGCGCGGCGATTGCGACTTTGCGATTCGACGTGTCGGGCGCGGCAGGTTTGGCCGGACCGTTTTGCGCACTCAGCGCAAACGGCGCGAACGCGAAAAGAAAGAAAAGTGTGCGGCGCATGTTGGGAAGCTAAGAGACGAAGCCGAGCGAACGCGTATGGAACTTGGACAGCTACTGTAAGGGATTCGTTTCCCCAGGCCCGTGGTGCCAGAAAAAAGTCAACTATGCTGAATTTTCAACACCGCGCAGTCTTTGTCAAGCTCCGCGAGCTATTTCAAATGATCGAGCTCGGCCGCGAGTTGATCGACGAGGCGTGCCTCACGATTCAACGCATCAGCCACGCGACTGATCTCCGGCTCGACCCTGGTCCATTGATGCTGCTCGAGCGCTTCACGTACACCGGGCATCGTCTTCACTCCATATCCAGTGTAGAAACCGGGTGCGTACAAGAGATGCCGGTACCACGGCCGGCCCGACAAGCCTTCCGTCGATGTCAACATTCGCTCTGCTTGCAACAACTTCTGATTGATCGAGCGCAAAGCTGCCTGTCGCGACGCATCGCCATTGCTGCCGAGCGCGGTGGAATACACCTTGTCGTAGGAATCCGCTGCTTTCGTTAGCGACTCTACAGCTTTGTCGAGCGGAGCGAAATCGAATTGCGGCGGTGGTCCCTGCTTCGCGGGCGCAAAGATCGGATCGCGCGGATTACTCGTCGCCGCATAGACACCTTCGTCGATCGTTCGATTGCGCTCGGCAATCTGATCAGAAACGGAATCGCGGAGCTTCTTGAGCTGTTTCACGTACTGGCCTGACGTCTCTGCGAGATTCGTAAATGCAAATGGAAGTAGATCGGCACTCGCAAGCCGCATCACAGCGATTCCAGCTGCCTGCGACAGCGCTTTACCGTACACAAAACTCGAATCGCTGAAGTGCATGAACCAGTAGAAATCATCGTAGACAGAATGGTAGATCCCGCCGGTGTCCTCCCCGCCAAATCCGAGATTCAGCGACGGCACGCCCGCGTGATCGATGAATGACGAGTAGTCCGAGCCGGAGCCAAGTGCATCGATTCGTTGATCCTCGCGCTCACGCGCTTCCTTTTTTTCTTCCGTGCGACCGCTGCGAATTGTGCGGAGCTGCTCGCGCTTGTTGACCGTCAGCTTTGTCTCGGGGTCAATCACATCGCGCCCAACGCCATCGATGAATTTCTCCAGCGAGTGTGAACCCTCGACGCCGAAGTATCCGCGGCTGTTGGTGTCGCTATTCAGATAAGCCACGGCGTGCTGCGCCAGCTCATCAGCGTGCGTCTCGACCCACTCCGTCGATCCAAGCAACCCCGGCTCTTCTCCATCCCAGGCCGCGTAGATGATCGTTCTCTTCGGCCGCCACCCCTGCGAATACAGCGTGCCGAGTGCGCGCGCCTCCTCGAGCTCACTGACGAGTCCGGAGATCGGATCTTGTGCGCCGTTGACCCAAGCATCGTGATGATTTCCGCGGATCACCCATTCATCGGCTTCTGTTGTTCCCGGAATTTTTGCGATTACGTCGTTGATCGTCTTGAGGCTCCACTCCGACTTCACGCGCATGTGCACCTTTGCGGGCCCGGGACCGAATCTGTAGGTAATTGGCAAACCACCACGCCAAGCACCCGGCACAAGCGAACCGCGTAGCGCCGCGAGGAGCGGCTGCGCATCGCCGTAGGAAATTGGAAGCGTTGGAATTTTTGTTAATGTCTTTACTTCGGAAACCTGAAGACGCTTCGCAGCTTTCGTCGCGCCGATTCCAGGTGTCAGCGGATCGCCGGGATAAGTGGGCATGTCGGCGACTGAACCCCGCTGCACGCCTTGTGCAGGACGCATTGGTCCTTTGGGAAAAACATCCCCGCCGCCGTAACCGTCATCGCGGGGATCAGAATAGATCAGACAACCGATCGCACCGTGCTCGGCAGCAACTTTTGGTTTGATGCCGCGCCACGAGCCGCCGTACTTGGCGATCACGATCGCGCCCTTGACCGAAATCCCGTGGCGCTCGAGCTCTTCGTAGTCGGCAGGCACACCGTAGTTGACGAAGACGAGCGGCCCCGTGACGTCTCCATCCACCGTATAGGCTACGTATGTGGGGAGCTGCTCCGCGTGCTGGCCTGAGGTTGGATCCCCAGGAACAGTCGGCTCCTGCAATTTTGCTCTATAGACAGTCGGCGCGACCATTTCGACGAGTCTGTCGGTTGGTGTCGGATACAAAACGTCGAAGCTCTCGATGTGTGCATCCCAACCATATGACTTGAATTGAGCGAGAAGCCATTCCGCGTTCGACTTGTCATACGGCGATCCAACATTATGCGGTCGCGCTGAAAGCCTCCGCATCGCTTCGCGCATGTGCGACGGATCCGGCATCGTCGCGAATTTCGATTCCCACTCGCGCTCTGTTCGGCCCGACTCAGCCGTGAATCCCCGCGGGGGGGGTGTATCTATAGAAGTAGGCAGAAATACAAAGCCAGATAGAACAATCGAGAGAGGAATGAGACGCATCTAGGGGATCTCCGGAAGGAAATAGTCTTGGTAAGACTGAATATCGGCGGTTCAACGCACGCGGGGTAGCCGCCGTATCATCTACGCCTTTTGGCGACGGGAACGGGTCAATAACTTGCCACTGAGATGAGGAGCGACACCTTTCGATCCGGAGGGCGATTAATCGGATTCGCCGCGGCAACTCTGCTCGCATCGTGCGTCTTTACGTCGGCACTCGCGGGGCAGGAGACGTTGAATGGCCACATTGTGGATTCGGCGAGCGCTGCGATTCCGAACGCGGTGGTAAGTCTCGCCGAGCTGCGTGTTGCGACGACGACGTCGAACGACGGAACGTTCGCATTTGCCGGAGTGCCAAGCGGCAGGTTTACTCTCATCGTGCGGCGGGCCGGATTTGCCCCTGCAGTTCGGGAGATCGTCGTTCCGAATGTAGGGGATCTCGTTGTTCAACTGAGTGCCACTCCGTTTCAAGTCGAGCCGGTAACGATCACGGCAACGAGATTGCCGACTACGCCGCTGCGGTCTCCGCTTCCAACAAGCGCACTAAGCGAAGATCAGCTGAGACGAGAGCAAAGCATCTCCGTCGCGAAATCCTTGAGCAACCTCGCCGGCGTTCAGTCTGTAAGCACGGGCGAGGAATTCGGAAAGCCGATGATCCGCGGACTTTTCGGCTCTCGGGTTCTGGTTCTCGAGAATGGAAGCCGACTCGAGGATTACTCGTGGAGTGACGAGGACGCACCGAGCGTCGACGCCCGGCTCGCCCAGCGTGTCGAGGTGATTCGCGGCCCCGCGAGTGTGCTCTATGGATCCGATGCTATTGGCGGAGTTGTTAACGTCATACCTGAGGATCTTCCCTCGACGAATGGTGGACCAGCGGTTCACCAGGTCGGTGTCGAGGCTTACGGCGCCACTAACAACAAAGAGCTGGGCACGGCAATAAAAATTGCCGGCGCGAATGGTCGTGTCGGTTGGCGTCTCTTTGGTGTCGGCCGATTCGCTCAGAGCTACAGCACGCCCGATGGGGAAGTAGACAACACGGGATTTCTTTCCGCGAATGGTGAAGTGGCAGCTGGAATTCGGGGGGGGCGAAGCAACACGAGTCTTCGATTCTCACACTACGGTGGAGACTTCAAACTGCTCGAGGCTGGCGGTCGGCCCCCTGCTGCAGTTGAAGGAGCGGATGAGGGTCCTGAACGAAAACTTTCCGACGACCGAGTACAGCTCGTCTCGGATTATCTGTTCAGTGGATTCCGGCTCGAGACGAAGGCTCAGTGGCAGCGCCATTCGTTGCAGGAAGTTTCGGATGACGCATGCAGACTCTTTCCCACGATTCCAGGCTGCGTTGTAACATTGCAGGGCGTGTCTGCCGCTCCGACAGAGCAGCCGGCATTCGATCTACTTCTCAACACCGGCACGGTCGATGTTCTTGGACATCACACGATCGGTGATCTTGTGCGCGGCACGATTGGACTTTCGGGCCTCTATCAGACAAACGATTCGCACGGCCCGATTTTCCTCGTGCCCGATGCGACAATAAAGTCCGGAGGAGCATTCGCGTTCGAGGAAGCGACGTCCGGACCGTGGTCATTTCTCGCCGGTGCGCGCGTCGATTCGCGACATCTCGATGCCGATTCCAATCCGACGCTCGGGATGACGACTGACAAAACCCGCAGCTGGACCGTCACAAGTGGAAACGTTGGAGCAGTTTTCCGTCCTCTGCCGACGATGGCACTGGCAGGAAATTTCGGGGCGGCGTGGCGGGCTCCGACATTGTTCGAGCTCTACAGCAACGGACCACTTCTGGCGGAAAGCCGTTACGAAATCGGCGATCCGAACTTGAAGAGCGAGCGAGCGCTCAACCTCGATGTCAGCGCCAGATGGGAAGGGTCGCGGGTACGCGGCGAAATCGCCGGATTCAAAAATGACATTCGCGATTTCATTTATCTGGCACCAACTCTGGAAATGAATCAGGGGCTTCGAGTATTCCGTCATCAGCAGGCCGATGCGCTGCTTACGGGCGGAGAGGCGTCTGCGGAGGTCGAGCTCGCTCCTTCAATCAGCGTTCGCGCGCGACATGATTTTGTTCGCGGCACAAACAAGGAAACCGACGACCCTCTTCCGCTAATGGCTCCTGCGCGCTCAGCAGTCGGGGCGGATTTCAAAATCGTTCCCACATGGGCGAACAGTTTCTTTGCCGGCAGCGAAGTAGAGTACGTCGCCAAACAGAATCGTCCGAATCCCGCAGACTTCGTAACTGATTCTTACACGCTCGTAAACTTCGATGTAGGAGTGGAAAGAAATTTTCTCGGTCGCTCGACGCGATTGGAGATTGGCGTTCGCAACGCAGGTAACGTTCGCTACAGGAATTTCCTGAGTCGATACAAGGAATTCGCGCTGGAGCCGGGACGAAACATCATCTTACGCCTCTCGACCGATCAGTAAAACGATCGATTCTACGCCGCTGATTGCACGGCGTCGAGGCCAACTTCAGACGCCGTCAGCGTCCGCTGTCTTCGCGCAATCTCGATTCCGGAGATACACGCCGCTAGCCACACGACTCCAGCTGCATACATCCCAATCATCACGCTGAAGTAAAGTGCGCCGAGATAAAGCCGGCTGAAACCTATTGCGGCTACGAGCACAGCCGCTGCGGCGACAATCGCAGTCTGCGCGCTTCGGCGTTTCAAAATGAATCCAACGAGGAGATAGGCAAGCAGCCCGAAGCCGATGAGAGAACCCATCGCGTGACCCGTTGGCAATCCAAGCGTGCCGCCGAATATCGCCTCCCGGCGAGGCATTCCGGGACGCTGCACGAATGCCTCCAGCAGACGACCAAGCAATCCGCCCCCATAAAACGCCGCGAGGCAGCCCGAGGCGATTATCCATTCACGTTTCACAATCAGTATCAGCGTTACGACGATTGCGAGCACACCAATCACCAGAGGCGAACCCACGAGACTCACATCGTGAAAGAATTGATAGGCGGCTCGACTTTCGTGTCGATGCATCCAGGAAGCGAGACCAAGGTCAAAGCGCGTAAGCGGATCGTGGTGAATGATGTCTTCGGTGATCGAGCTGAACAGCCACAGGACAATTGCGCTCAGCACAAACCCGAACGTCAGATGAATGATCAGATACTCGCCGCGAGCAAACCTGCCCGCGATGTATCCCCACAACCGTTGGTGATGCGAGCGAAATTGCGCGAGCCGCGGATCGCTTGCGGCCTCTTTCCATCTGTCCGAAAGCCGCGTGGACACGGTCGCGCGATTCCGGACGAACCATCGTGCGAGTAACCCAAGTCCAACCACCAAAGCGGTAAGCAGGGCGGCCGCCATGGTCGCCTGACCGATGTAATGCTCGAGCCTCGGCAGATTTTTCCCGAAGATGTAGCCGAGCGTGCCGAAGATTAGCGACCATCCAATGCCTCCGAAAGCGTTCCACAACATGAACGTTCCGTAGGGCATGTTCGCAACGCCGGCCAGGACCGCGGCCCAGCATCGAAGAAGCGAAATAAATCGCCCGAGAAACACGGTTTTCGCTCCGTGCTTCTCGAAGAACTCGTGCATCCGCGCGATTTTACTTTCGTCGAGCCGCACGTATCGACCGAACTTGTGGACGATGGCAATCCCGCCCTTCTTGCCAATCCAATATCCTGCGTTGTCGCCGATGATCGCACCGGCCGCCGAGGAGGCAATTACAAATGCGATGTTGAGTCTTCCAAGCGCCGCGAACGCCGCAGCTGTGATCAATGCAGTCTCGCCGGGAAGCGGAATACCGAGACTTTCGATTCCGACAAGCAGAAACACGATCAGGTAACCGTAGGTCCCGATCAGCTCATAAAGCGTTTCGTGCATTTATCTGGGCGGCGCCGGGGGCACCGCAACCGCGCTACCAGACGGGATCGGCTGTAAGTACTTCATCCACCGCATCGTGCGGTATTGCCGCCGAGAACAAGTAACCTTGACCATGCTCGCATTTGTGCGCACGCAGCTCTCGAAGCTGCTCGGCGCTGCTGATTCCCTCCGCTTCGGCGCGAACTCCGATTATCTGTGCGAAGGTCAGAATCGTTCGCACGAGGCGAAGATTCTTTTCGTCGGAATCCATCGTGCTCACCAGATCACGATCGATCTTGATCGCATCGATTGGCAGCCGGTGCAGATAAATGAGAGACGAATAGCCCGTGCCGAAGTCGTCGAGATATATCTGCGTTCCGAGCTGCTTGATTTGACCGAGCAGGGTCATCGCCGCATCTCCCTTGTCGATCAATGCAGCTTCGGTGATCTCGAGACGGAGACAACCCGGGGGAATTCCGGTCACGCGCAGCACGTTTGCAATTTGATCGAGGAGATCGGGCTGGCTGAATTGTTTGATGGAGAGATTCACGTTCATGCTCAGCGGATCTTCGCGCGGGTGTGCTTCCTGCCACGCTTTCAGCTGACGGCACGCTTCAGTTAATACCCACCGGCCGATTCGCACGATGAGCCCTGTCTCTTCGGCGATCGGTATGAAGTCACTCGGTTGAACCAGACCGCGCTGCGGGTGCTCCCACCTGAGGAGCGCCTCGAGTCCGGTGATCCGTCCGGTGCGAAGCGAGACGAGTGGCTGATAGTGGAGCCTGAATTCTCCCTGCTCGACTGCTCGGCGCAAATCTGTCTCGAGCTGTAGTCGAATGAGAGCGTCGGTGTGCATCGCGCGGTCGAACATCTCGTATCGCGCGCGTCCCGCCGCCTTCGCGCGGTACATCGCCATGTCCGCGCTGCGCAACAGTTGCTCTGGTTGTTCCTGCGACATCGAGCTGGTGACAATGCCCATGCTCGCCGAAGTCGTGATCTCCGCTCCGCCGAGATTTATCGGGAACGAAAGCGCTTCTTCGATTCGCTCGGCAACTCTGCCGGCATCACTCGTGTCGGTGATGCTCTCGAGCAGAATCGCGAATTCGTCACCCGAAAGTCGAGCGACCGTGTCTTCAGGGCGCAAGCATGCTTCGAGTCGCCGCGCCACAGCGCGTAATAGCTCGTCACCGGCAAAGTGTCCGAGATTGTCGTTTACTTCCTTGAACCGGTCGAGATCGAGAAACAGAACCGCGAACATGTCGTCGGGATGTCGCGCGGTGCGTCGCATCGAATGGCGGAGCCGCTCGGTGAACAGAGAGCGATTCGGCAAACCGGTGAGAGCATCGTGCAGCGTGTTGTACAAGAGATGCTCTTGAGTCGCGCGCTTTACGAAGAGGTCGCTCGTCAGCTCGATCTCGCTGATGAGCAGCACGCTAAGGTCGTTCAAACACAAAATTTCTTCCTGCGTCCACACGTGCGGCGCCGGATCGACAGCGCAGATCGTGCCGACAACGATACCGTCACTGTTGACGAGCGGCGTCACTGCGTACGCAACGCCATCGGGAGATTTCTCCGCTGGAATGGTGGACGCGATCGCCGCGTCTTCATTCTCACCCTCGACACTGACGACGACAGTTCTGCCGGATGTCACAGCCTGACGCGAAAATCCCAGCGCGAGTGGAATCTTGTTCCATACTCGCGATCTACCAGTGAGCCCAACGCTGCTCTTCACGATGTGGCGCTCACCGTCGAGCAGAGACACTATCGCAATCGGTGCGTGCAGTGCTCCTGCAACAAGGCGAGCGACGCGATCGAACGACTCCTCCGAAAGATTGTCGTACGATATTGCCGGCCTGCGTTGACGCGACGCCGGTGTCCCTTCGTCCGGTGTCGTAACGCCTTCACGCGGAGGTTTTTTCTCTGCTCTAGGATTAGCCATTCAGATGAGCAATGTAGTGTCAAAATCGATTGCGGACTACGAAATTCGACTAGCCACATTCGATTCGCATTACGCAATCATTTTTTGCAGTCCGCGAAACCCGGGGTGCTGTTACAGCAAGCTCTTTATCCATCCTCCGTCAACCTGAATGGACGTTCCCGTTATATAGCTCGCGCGATCGGAAGCAAGAAAAGCGGCGAGCGCCGCAAATTCTTTTGGCTCCCCAAGTCTTCCCATCGGAATCGCGGCGTTTTGTCTGTTCATAACGTCATCGATCGAAATTCGCTCTCGCTCCGCAGTTGCTTTCGCGAGCTCCTCCACGCGCTGCGTTCGCGTGTATCCCGGCAGAATGTTGTTGACTGTAACGCCGTCGCGCGCGACTTCGTTGGCAAGCGTTCGCGCAAATCCGGTGACGCCCGCGCGCAAGCTGTTCGAGAGCATCAGTCCCTCGACCGGCTGCTTGACCGTAATCGAGGTGACATTGATGATCCTTCCCCATTTTCTTTGCCTCATACCGGGAAGTATCTCGCGGCAGAGATTGATTGTGCTCATCAATGTGAGACGCACGGCATCGTCCCATTTCTCGGGCCCCAGCGATTCGAAAAGTCCGGACGTCGGGCCGCCTGCGTTCGTGACGAGAATGTCCACGCGCCCAAACAATCCAATCGCTGATCTGACGACCCGTGTGACGTCCTCGGGTCGCGACACATCGGCCGCAACGCCGAGTACCTGAACTCCGGTCGCTGCGCGTATCGATTCGACCGCTTCGTCGAGCGCTTCCTTTCCCCGCGCGCACATTACGAGCGATGCGCCCTCGGCGCCGAGCTCCTCGGCAATTGCGCGACCGAGTCCTCTACTCGCGGCTGCGACTAGTGCGACTTTTCCGCGGAGACCTAGATCCACGCGTTATTTCCGGAGATAGGCGTCGGTTTTGTTCAGCCAGTCGGCGCGGGGTGGACTGAAAACGTCAACGTCTACCGTGTCTTCCAACGCTTCGGCCTCGTGGGGGAGATTAGATGGAATGAGCAAGACTTCACCTGCTCCTATTGTTACCTCCTCGCGCTGGTCTTCTCCGAGCTTGAATCGAAGTGCGCCTTCGAGGATGTACGTCAGCTGCTCATTATCATGAGAGTGCTTCGGCACAATGCATCCCTTTTTCAGGTAAACGTGCGCGAGCATCATGCGATCGCCTGTAATCAATCGGCGATCGAGCAGGTCATTAACGCGCTCTTTTTCCATGTCATTCCATCGATGGAACGTCGCGCCGCTCTCGAGACTTTTTTGCATTAGCGGGGAATTCGTGTAAGAACCAGGGGGCAGCCGCCTCGGTCTACGCTCATAAAATGGCCAACCAGCGAATCGGGCGACACGAAGGTTCCAAGATACGGGGGCGTCCATGTGCTCGCGAACGACATGCGTCCCTGAAACGACGTGCCGCTGAGCTTGCCATTCAAGGTTGCTGCACCGCTCCGTGGAATTGTTTCCCCGCCGCAGCCGAGGGATGAATTGCTGTTGAGCGTGTAAGTGCCGGTTCCACTCACCGAATCTGCTTGCTGCTCGATAGCAAGATCGACCGACAAACCGGAGCTGGACGCATACCACCGTCCTGCGAGACGACCGCCTTCCGAAGCGTTGGAGGTCGAGTCACTCTGCGTCACCGGGGCGGACCGACAGGCGGTCATGAGCGCGACCGCCAAAAGTGTAAGCCGTGTACGTATTTGTATCATCGCGAGCGGCACCTTTGCTGGACTTTAGAGTAGCACTCCCTTAATATGCTTCATTCGTTTACCGGCCCCGCAACCAGTGCGGACCGGAGCGAAATTTTCTGTCCCTGACCCCCGGCGCCGAGTCTCGGCACCTGGTTGGTCATACCGTCAAACGCCGTACCAGGACTCGCACATGAATCGCGTACCTGCTTCACTCGCCGTATCAGCAATTGTAATTGGCCTCGCCGCTTGCGCAGATTCTGCCACGAAAACGGTAGAGCCCTCGCTTCAACAGCCGGTGTCCACGCAGTACTCGGAGTTCAATGACTCGAAGCACATCATGAAGGTGAAAGACGAAGGCAAGAGGGACGCGGAAGATGCGCAGAAAGCGCAGAACGACGCCAAAGCCCACGGTAGCGGTGGGACCGGGATCTATTATCACGGTGGTCCGGTGCTGCAGGCAGCCACGAATGTCGTGTCCGTCTATTGGTCGAGCGCTGCGATTTACGGTGGCGGGCCTACGCCGCCGTCAACTGGAACCGGAGCACAGGATGGCTCGCTCGTCGGCTACTTCCTCAATCACCTTGGGGGGTCCAGCTACTTCAACATCAATACGACTTATACCGACGGTTCAGGCGCAAATATCGTAAACGCCGTGAACTATACGGGCTTCTGGGCGAACGACGCGAACGCTCCGTCGGGAACGCAAAGTGTATCTGACGCTCAGATGGTTTCGATGCTTCAGTCCGGGTTCGATAGCGGCGCCATCACCTATGACCCGTCGACGCTTTACGCGATCTTCACGAGCGGTAAGGTCAACCTTGGCGGCGGATTCGGAACGCAATACTGCGCTTACCACACTCACGGCACGGTAACCATAGGCGGCGTGTCCCAGACAGTGTTGTATGCGGCAATGCCGTATGATCAGGCGTACCCCGGCGTCTGCACGAACGGCACTGCTGCGCCGAACGGAGATGCCGGAGCAGACGCCGAAGTCAACACTCTTGCACACGAGACCGAAGAGACTACGACGGACGAGATGGGAACCGCGTGGTTCGATCGGCGGGGCTACGAGAACGCCGACAAGTGCGCATGGACCTGGGGAACAACGTCAACCGCCGGTGGTGGATACTGGAACATCACCATTGGCACGAAGCACTTCCTCGTTCAGCAGAACTGGATCAATTCAGGTTCTGGTGGGTGCAGGCAGGGGCTCTAATTAACCCGGACTATCACCGGTTTTAAAAAGTCCCGGCAAATGCCGGGACTTTTTTTCGTTTAACTTTTCGCCGGCGCCGGCGGTGTGAGTGGAATCGTCGGATGTAGGAGGTGAAAGCCGGTCGCTTGCTGATAAGCGTTCGCAACCGCGAGCAGCTTCGCTTCCTCGAACAACCCCGCGAGGAAAGTCAGTGAAACGGGAGTGCCATCGTCACGGAATCCATTCGGAAGAATTACTGCCGGATGTCCCGTGAGATTTGTCGCGACAAGCTGAGAGAGATTCGCAGCACCCGTTGGGGTAACGATCACATCGACTTTCTGCATCAGCTCGTCCCAGGCTGCAATCGCGCTGCTTCGAACGCGGTTCGCGTTCACGTAATCGACAGCTGGTATGAATCGCGCCGTGCGGAAAGTATTGGGCCAATCGAATTTTCCCTGTTGCACCATGAGATTGTCCCGATCGGAGCGCGTCATCTCATCGAATGCAGCGGCAGCCTCAGCGGTGAGAATGATTCGCATCGCATCGTAGGGAAGATCGGGCAAGTCGATTGGAATGAGATTGACTCCCATCCTGCGGAGCACGTCGAGCGCCTGATCGTCGAATTTCTTAGTTGGATGAAGCGTCCGCTTCTCGTCTTTCGGATCAGTGACCGGCAAATCGAACGCGGCCTTCACGTATCCAATTCTCAGTCGTGAGGGCTTGAGCGACGCATCCCAGTTGAACGACGCGGGAATTGCCATGGGATCCTTACCGTCGGGGCCGTGAATCGCATCGAGAACGAGAGCACAATCTTCGACGCTTCTGCAGAGCGGCCCGAGCTTGTCCATGCTCCACGACAACGCCATCGCTCCGGTCTTTGGGACTCTTCCGTAGGTCGGACGAAGTCCTGTGACACCGCATCGCGTTGACGGAGAAGAGATCGATCCCAGGGTTTCGCTGCCGATTCCAAATCCAACGAGGCCCGCTGCAGTCGCCGAGGCGGGACCAGCCGATGAGCCACTCGAGCCTTGATCGACTTTCCATGGATTCTTCGTCATCCCACCGAACCAGATGTCGCCTTGCGCGAGCTCACCGAGCGTCAGCTTCGCAACCAGAACGGCGCCCGCTTCGTCGAGACGCTTCACAACAGTTGCGTCTTCGTCGATTACCTGATCCTTGTATGGACCGGCGCCCCATGTCGTCTTGTAGCCGCGAACTGCGAGCAGATCTTTCGCGCCCCACGGAATTCCATGAAGCGCGCCGCGATATTTTCCGCGCGCGATTTCAGCATCTGCAGCGCGCGCTTTCGCAATCGCTCTGTCTTCGGTGAGCGTGATCACGCACTTGAGAACCGGATCGTAGCGCTTGAGCCGCTCGAGATACATCTGCGTTAGCTCGAGTGATGTGATTTTGCGGCGCCGGACGAGATCCGACAGCTCTGTAACGGGAAGAAACGCGAGGTTCTCGAGGTTGCCTGTCGAAGCGCGCTGAGTGACACGTCCACGTACCATCGGCTTTTTCGGATCACGCGGCGGCGTGCGCCAGGGCGGGACCGGATTGAAAACGATCGCAGGCGCGACGCTATTCGCAAGCGGAATTTTGTGAAGCGCTTCGATGCGCTGCTCCTGTTGTTTCAATCCGTCGAGCATCATCGTGCGCTCTGCTTCGTCGAAGTGCAGGCCTGCGACTTCCTCCGCGCTCGCGATTGTGGCCACCGTTATGTCGGCCCCGGCGGAAATCTTCGCCCACAAAACACCGGGAAAGAGCGTCGATCCAAGCCCGAGGCTCGCGAAATAACCCATGAACGCGCGGCGATCGTGAGTAATCATAGAATGGACAGATAGAGGGATTAACGGATTGACGGACAACAGAAATCTGGGGCAGATCGTATCATGTGGACAGGTAGACCAGGCTCGGTTTTTGACTCACATAATCTCGAGAGTTTTCCAGGAGCAAAGCATGCGCAACGTGGTATCTCTCGCAGCGACTCTGCTACTCGTCTCGGCATGCGATTCACCCAAGCGTGCCGCAGTCGGCGCGCCCGAGCCGGTCACAGCTCAGGATGCGGACTCGGCTTTCAAGGCGATGGATCATCGTCACGGCGAGGTGGTCGGTGATGATCCGATGGCGCTCGAGCACCAATTCGTCGCGACCCCCGATGGCGGCGACATCATTCTCGAGCGACAGATTCACGAAGACATGGGAATCAATCAGATTCGCGCCCACCTACTGCTCATTGCGCGCTCGTTCAAGCGAGGCGATTTCTCGCTTCCGGGGTTCGTCCACGACAAACCGGTACCAGGAACAGCAGTGATGAGCGACCGGGCCGATAAGATCGATTACGCCGTGGAAGATCTACCGCACGGTGGAGTGGTGCACATTCAGACGAAGGACCCCGAGGCGCTCACGGCGATCCACTCTTTCATCGCGTTCCAGATAGCGGAGCACCGGACAGCGGTAGAGCGATAGAGCGATAGAGCGATAGAGCGATAGAGCGATAGAGCGATAGAGCGATAGAGCGATAGAGCGATAGAGCGGTAAAGCGGTAGAGCGGTAGAGCGGTAGAGCGATAGAGCGGTAGAGCGGTAGAGCGGTAGAGCGGTAGAGCGGTAGAGCGATAGAGCGATAGAGCGATAGAGCGATAGAGCGATAGAGCGATAGAGCGATAGAGCGATAAAGCGATAGAGCGACCACCGATATGGATGATCGCTAATCGCTCAATCTCCTAATCGCTCAATCGCCCTTCGCCCAATCGCCCCAATCGCCCGATCGCTCGATCGCTCGATCGCTATTGTACGCACCTCCCCTTCGGATCGGGCTTCGGCTTATCGACAACAATTCGATGATCCATGTTTGCGATGTGCGTCGCGATGTCCGCGACCAGATTTGCGACCGCAGCCAGATGCGGGTAGTGAATGTACTCGGGCTCATCTGTCAGCTGATGGTAGTCGCTGTGACCACCAGTCGTGAAGAACGTGATCGGAATTCCGTAGCGCGCGTACTCGTAGTGGTCGCTGCGGCAATAAATCTGCTCCGGGTGCCCGCTTGCGTCGAACGCGTAATCGAACGTGAAGTTGTGTCCTCCACTTTTGTTCACTGATTCGACGATGTCACCAAGCTCAGTCGACAGGCGCCGGCTCCCAATCAGCTCGACGTAATGCGGTCCGCCGCCGGGAATATCCTGCGCTTCGCCACGACCGATCATGTCCATGTTGAGCTGAGCAACGATCGAATCACGGGGAATCGTCGGGTGATCGGTGAACCATTCCGAGCCGTACAATCCAAGCTCCTCACCAGTGTGCCATACGAAAATCAGAGATCGCTTCGGCTTTTCTTTCGCGAGCGCAAATTTTTCCGCAATCTCGAGAAGTCCGACGGAGCCCGAGCCATCGTCATCCGCACCGTTGTAAATCGAATCGAGGCGAGCGGGGCGGAGCTTGTGAAGACTGTCGACGTTGACATGAATCGACGCGCGCTCCTCTGCACTCAGTCCCGATCCCGGGAATTCCGTGCCTTGATGCGTCCTTGCAACGAAGATTCGCTCCGCCGCTTCGTTGTACGCCTTCAATGAATCGTGATCGAGCGGCCCCGCGCGGCGAAATCCGAGGTGGTCATTGTGCGCGCCCATCGCGACGTACTCCCCTCGCAGCTTGGGATCACTGCCCTTTATGATCGCCACAACGTTTCGCGCGGGTGCCGGAGTCATCGCGAAGTGGATCGTCCCATGAATCGTTCGACCGGTAGTTCCCGGTCTCGCGTTCTCGAGTGGAACGCCCAGGAGTTTCTGCGCCGCACCGGGAGGAATTACGAGTGTAAGTCTCGTGCGAACAGTATCGGCGTCAGTTTTCATTCTGGTGGAGCGTCCGGTGCTGAACTGACGCAGCCTGGCGAATTGGTCGTTTTGAATTATGCCGATCACACCGGTTGCCGCCGGATAATGCGACGCTCCGTTCGTGACACTGCTCGTCACGAGGACAATCTTTCCCGCTGCCTGCGCCGAGGGAATTGATTTCGTCGAATCCGTGGGATCGCCCGCAAAAATGACCTGCGCTCCATCGATCGACGCCGGGACCCCGGAAATTCCGATTGGAATAATGTCCGTGCCGACTACGATCGTCTCGTCGTCCGCCTTGAGAGGCGAATTGAAGTCGACGGCTCGCGTGATAAGGGGAACCCATTGGAAGAATCCGCCGCTGTCGCCCGCGGGAACGAGGCCGAGTCGTCGCACTTCGCGCTCGATGTACGCGGTGCCCTTCAAGCCTCCGACCTCGCCCGCGCGCCGGCCCATCATGGAGTCGTCGGCGAAAATGTAGAGACGCGTCATCGCATCATCGCCGGTGATCGCCTGAGTGGTCGCCTTCGGCGCGTGCTTTATAGGGAGAGTGGTTTGCGCGTTGATCGTTGCTGACGCGAGAAGAGTCGCCGCGACCACGCCGCGGATGAAAAACTGACTGACTTTTGTCATTGATGTGATTTGGAGTGAGTGGCCATGGAAGAGGTAATCTTACCCTGCAGAACGCCTGGAGTTGTACGCAATTGGTTATTTAGCGGTACGGCTGAATCCGTCGTCTCCATCGAACAGCTGGAGCTTTTCCACGTGATTCCATCGATGCGTTTCTCCGATACGCGTCAGTAGCGCCAGTATCTCCGCATCTCCGACATCGTCGCTTCTGGTCTTCGCCAGAAAGCGACATCGATAGCTGTCGATGAGACTCACTGCCCTTTCTGTCACGGGATAAACCTTGTTTCCACGGTTCGTGATCGCCTGTAGAGCAAACGTCGTATCGAACGTGAGGGCTGTCATCTCGTCGCCCAGCTCTTCCGGCTGCATCGTCGTTTCGATGTAAACGTCGACTCCGGTGACGTGGCGTCTCTTCACGGGTACCGCCGCAACGTCTGACTTTCTCTGCGGCATCTTCAACGCCGCGAATTCCCGGCTCGATCCAGTATCTGACGTCTTTCCGAGATTCGAAATTATCGCCTGGGCAAATTCAGTCGTCGTTGACGGCTTTGCCGAGCCGGCCATGTCGCTGCTCCGTACGCCGCTCTCGAGAGTAACGAGCACGGCTTGCTCGATGTCGTTCGCGGCTTTCCCCTCACCAATGTGGCGCAGCATCATCGCTGAGCTGAGAATGATCGCTGTTGGATTGGCAACATTTTTTCCCGCGATATCAGGTGCAGAGCCGTGCACAGCTTCGAAGATTGCAACGTCGCTGCCGATGTTTGCTGACGGAGCGAATCCAAGACCGCCAGTCAATCCGGATGTGAGATCACTCAGAATGTCGCCGTTCATGTTTGTCGTGACGATCACGTCGAACTGCTCCGGTCGCATTGCGAGCTGATGGGCGCAGTTGTCGATGAGGATGTGTTTCGCTTCGATCATCGGATACTCGGGCGCGATGTCCTCGAACGCGTGCTGCAGCATTCCTTCAGTTAGCTTGAGTATGTTCGCTTTCGTTGCGCAGTGAACACGCTTGCGTCCTGCAGCTATCGCAAATTCGAATGCGAGCTCGACGATCCTTTCACAACCGGCACGTGAGATGATCTTCAGTGCCTCAGCCACCCCGGGCGTCTCCATGTATTCGATGCCCGTGTAGAGATCTTCGACATTTTCGCGGACGATCACGATGTCGAGCTTCCGTCCAGTGAATGGCGTGGTGACTCCGGGTAGCTCACGCACGGGACGGAGATTTGCGAAAGTCTCGAATAGCGTCCTCAGTGTCACGTTCGCGGATTTGTTACCGTGTCCGATCGGAGTCTCGAGTGGACCTTTGAGAACGACTTTGTTCTTCTCGATCGATTCGATGGTTTCGGGCGGGACTCCGGAATCGATTCCTTTGGCGAATGCGGCGGATCCAGCTTCTCGAATTTCTGGCTCGATCTTTACGCCGGTTGCTTTGATTACATCGAGCGCTGCTGCTACGACTTCCGGGCCGATGCCGTCGCCGGGAATGACTGTGATTTTCCTATTTTGGAAGAGCATGGTACCAAATTAATCACGCGAAACGCTTTCAGTTTGCGCGTTCGGAGAGTTCAGCTTTTTCAGTTACCCGTGTTTCAGTACCATTGCCGCGACGACACATCTCGACGCGGTTCCTCTGACGACACTCTGATGTGTCGTTCCGGCAATGCTACTCAAAACGCTAAACTGAAAAACTGAACCCTCCAAACGCGCAAACTAACGCGCTTCTGCCCCCCAGTTCGTTGAATGTCCCCCGACTGAGAGTTAGTATCCTCAGGAAGTTTGGCGCGCGTAGCTCAGCTGGATAGAGCGTCGGCCTCCGGAGCCGAAGGTCGTGGGTTCGAATCCCGCCGCGCGCATCGACCGGGCTAGAAGATTATAGTCCCCCCGCTCGCCCCTTCGAATCGCGGATTGACGACATTGTTGAAGATCGATCCGAACGTATAGCTCAGCCCGATGCCCGCGAAATAGCTGTATGAGCTCGCAAGCTGCCGCTGGCGCACCAGGATGTCCTCGTCACTCAGCTCTCCCTTCGCGAGATATATCTGGTCGCGTAAAAGCGAAACACCAAGATATCCGTTCAAGTTGAATCCCTTGAACAGTCGAACGCTGAGCGAATTGAAAAGGTTGGCGCGCCGCTTTGTGAAATCGTCGAGATATGCCGCGCCCTCGAGCGATGTGCTGACCGTTCCCCACGGCTGCTTCAGATCGAGCGACATCGTTATCGTCTGATCGGGACGCACTTCCTCGATCTTTTCAAAGATCGTCGTGTCCTCGTAACGGAACGAGTTGATTCCGATCGCGTACTGGATGGTGAATAGCCGCCGGGTCGACTCGGAGTACGGAAAAATGTCGTACTCGACCACGGGAGCAAAACGGAGATAAAGTTTTTCATTCAGGAAAGTCGAAGCGCTCGCCGTCGCGCGCTCGCCTACCGAGAAATGCGATCCGAGACTCTTTGCAAGCAGATTGCTCGCGCTGTACGAGTGAGTGTAGCTCGCGAACTTCGATCCGTCGCTGAAGGTGAATTTGCTCTCGTTGTAATCGCCGTACACCGAGAACCTCACCTTCCACGCTTCGGATGTGCGATTCGCGTTGGTCGATCCTCGCAAGTTCGTGAAGTGCTGTGATTCTTCGCCGCTGAAATTTCCGTTCGCGTTGATCTGAAACACCCAGAGATTCCACGGATCTCTTGTCGGCGCCGTCGACGCCTGAGCAACCGCGGGCTTGTACGTCACCTCGAGTTGAGGGTTTGCGGAAATGCGGGTGATGTAGCGCACGAGACCGAGCTTGATCATGTTCGCCAGCCCGCGCCGTCTCTGATCATCGGTCGCCGATTGCGCCAACTGATAATGAAGCGTGTCCGCCAGGGACGAGAGCTCGCGCAATCCTATGAAGTTGAGGGTGTACGCTGTACCCCCGCCGCCGGTGGACTGAGTGGTAACGAGTACATGGAGCGATGCGTCTTTCCTGTCGCGCATGTAGTCCACGAATGGGATTTCCGTCTTGAAAAAGTCCATGTCGCAGCCGCCCGTCGGGCAATCGATGAAGACTCGAAGGCGATGAGACGTTGACTCGGGCGCGCCCACCTGTGCGGCGGCGACGCATGAGAGTGCGATGAAGCAAATCAGAGAGATCGCGATGACGAGACGTGGTCGATACATAGCTGGTAGCGGGTAGCCGTTAGCTGGTAGCCGTTAGCGAGTAGCCATTCTAGAATGTACCTTTGACAAAATGGCACCCCGAACCGACTGGAGCGACCTCAAAATCGGCGTTGCCGCAGCTGCGGTTCTGTTTGCACTCGTCGTTTCCATTCTTCTCTTTGCGCGCGTGGGTGCTCTGCACGGCGAGACGGTCAAACTCTACGTCACAACCCCCGATGCGACTGGGGTTCTCAAGGGAACCGAAGTCTGGGTCGCGGGAAAGCAGGTTGGCCTCGTCTCAGACGTTCGCTTCCGTCCTGTGAGCAGCGACACGGTCGAGCGTGTCTTGATCGAAGCCGACGTCCTCAAGCAATACCTGCCTCTCATACGGGGAGATTCGCGCGCCGACATCAGACCTGCTGGAACTCTCATCGGTGCACCCGTCGTCTACATTCGCGAAGGTTCAGCTGCGGCTTCGGCACTGAGGCCGCGCGACACCGTACGTACGAGAACTTCGAGCAGGATGGCCTTGGTCGGACACGAGATCGACACTCTTGCGACTCACCTCACCGAACTTGCAAACGCTAGCGGGAATCTCCTCGACAAGATGAGTGATCCTTTGACATCGGTGGGTCGCTTTAGAACTCACGGAATGCAGCAATTCAGAGCGTTGAGCGGTGTGATGTCGAGCTACGCTGACCGCGCCACAAAGGGCAACGGCTCTCTGGGACTCGCATATCGTGGCGATGTGCCCGAGCGTCTCAAGCGTGTGCTCGCAGTAAAGGATTCGCTCTCATTTCTAATGAGCTCCGGCAACGGAAGTGTCGGCCGCTTCCGCCGGGATTCGACGCTTCCCCGCCACGTCGCAAGCGTTCGCGCCGGTCTCGATTCGTTGCGCCAGCTGTTGACGTCAACCACCGGAGTAACGCGGCTCAAATCGGACACGACTCTCAGCGGGGAAATCGCTCGCGCACGATCCCAAATCGACTCACTCATGCAGGAGATCAAGAAGCACCCGGGAAAGTACATATCTTTTTGATACATTAATGAAGCTTGACCGCTTTTTCGGGGGCGGTTAGCTTCGCCCTTATAAGGTAACGCGCTCTCCCTCCGTACCTCCCTCCGTTTCGCCTCACCAGCACTTCCCACCGCACGTAATCTCTTCTATTCGTGGACATCGCTGAGCTCAAGCGTAAATCCGTTAACGAGCTGCAGGACATGGCAGACGGCCTCAACATTTCCGGGACCGCCGTAGTCAGCAAGCCCGAGCTCATTTTTCGCATCGAGCAGAACCTGCTCGACTCCGACGTCGCACTGCACGGAGAAGGTGTGCTCGAAATTCTGCCGGAGGGTTACGGATTCCTTCGCAGTCAGGATTACAGCTATCTCGCCGGGCCCGACGACATCTACGTTTCGCCGTCGCAAATAAAAAGGTTTGGTCTCCTAACCGGAGATCTGATCCGCGGACAAGTTCGCCCGCCAAAAGCGTGGGAGAAATATCTCGCCCTGCTGAAAGTCGAGAGTGTCAACGGACTCGATCCGGAGCTCGCGAAATCACGCGTACCGTTCGACAACCTCCGTCCTCGCTATCCGGACACGCGACTTCGCCTCGAATCGAAAGACGGCGATCTCTCGATGCGTGTGGTCGACATCTTCGCGCCAATCGGAAAGGGACAACGCGGCATCATCGTGTCGCCGCCGCGCGCGGGAAAAACGATTCTTCTGCAGAAGATCGCCAACTCGATATCTCAGAATCATCCCGAGGTAACGATCATCATGCTGCTCATCGACGAGCGTCCCGAAGAAGTGACCGAGATGATCGCGAGCACCGTCCGCACCGAGGTGATCAGCTCGACGTTCGATGAAGGCGCTGCGCGCCACGTCCAGGTTGCCGACATGGTTCTCGAGAAAGCAAAGCGCCTCGTCGAGAGTGGGAAGGATGTCGTCATTCTCCTCGACTCACTCACTCGCTTCGCGCGCGCTCACAATGCGATCGCGCCGCAGTCGGGAAAGATTCTTTCCGGCGGCGTTGACGCAGCGGGACTTCACAAGCCAAAACGATTCTTCGGCAGCGCGCGGAAAATCGACGGTGGGGGGTCACTCACGATCATTGCGTCGGCGCTCACAGAAACGGGATCGCGCATGGACGACGTGATCTTCGAAGAGTTCAAGGGAACCGGCAATATGGAGCTCGTGCTCGACCGGAAAATCGCCGACCGCAGAGTTTTTCCGGCAATCGACATTTTCAAATCCGGAACACGCAAAGAGGAGCTCCTCCTCACTCAGGCGGAGATGAACCGCGTTTTTCTTCTGCGACAGTTTCTCTCCGACATGCCGGAAGCCGAGGCGGTGGAGTTTCTCTTGCGACAGATGAAAAAGTCGAAGAACAATGCCGAGTTTTTCCAGCAGATGGCGCAGGGGTGAGATGAACGCCGCGCTCGGCCGGTATCTCTCGATCGATTACGGCGCGAAGCGCGTTGGTCTGGCAATCAGCGACCCCCTTGGAATGATCGCATTCCCTGCGGGGTTCATCGCGCGACGCGCTGGAAAGCGCGCACCGGTGGCGGAGATTGTGCGACGCGCGGCGTCGCTCGAGGCGAGGGGATTCGTGTTGGGGTTGCCGCTGGACGGCAAAGGAGAGGAAACCGACTGGACGCGTGAGGTGCGGACAGTCGGAGCAGAGCTCGCAAAGAGAACTGGACTGCCCGTTCAGTACCTCGACGAGCGATATTCAACTGCCGGCGCGCTCCGCGCTGTGCGCGAGATAGGCGGTTCGGCGCGAGGACGGAAGGGCGACGTGGACTCATTGGTTGCTGCGATGCTTTTGCAACGGCTACTCGATACGCCGGAAGGACCGGAAGCATGAGGCGATTCGCGCTCGCGACATTCATAACGTTGAGTGCTGTTGCGTGTGGCACGCCGAAAGGAGCCCCGGTGCGCGTCATCGTTCCGAAACACTCTAGCTTTCACGCCGCAGCTGATTCCCTCCACCGCGCAGGTATAGTCCGCTATCCGCTCGCATTTCGAATTTTCGCTCGAATCAAAGGCGAGGACCGGCGCATCAAGCCGGGTACTTATCTTTTCAAACACTCAACGCCGTGGACCGACGTTCTCGACGCGATGAACGGCGGTCACGGGCTCGTGAATTCAATCACGATTCCCGAAGGTTATTCGCTTCAGCAAATCGTTCCGCTCCTCGCACAGACCCTCCACGTTCCGATTGATTCGGTGAACGCGGCAGTAACAGATACGGCGCAGCTGCACCGACTCGACATCCCTACAGCTAATCTCGAGGGCTATCTCTTTCCCGATACCTACGCTTTTCCCGAGGGGACTACTGCACGACAGGCGGTCAGCGAGATGATCAAACGATTCCAGCGGGAATGGAAACCGGAATGGAATAATCGGCTCACTGCACTCGCCCTGAATAGAAACGACGTTGTCACGCTTGCATCCATAATCGAGAAGGAAGCGAAACGTCCCGAGGAGCGCCCGGTGATTTCCGCCGTTTATCACAATCGGTTGCGGGCGGGAATGCTTCTGCAGGCAGATCCGACCATTCAATTCGCGCTTGGCCGTCACACCCCGCGAGTTCTTTACAAGGATCTCGAAGTAAAATCGCCTTACAACACGTACAAGCACGCCGGTCTTCCGCCGGGACCGATCGCATCGCCGGGGGGACCGAGTCTGTTGGCGGCGCTCTACCCGGCGAATGTGTCGTACAAATATTTCGTCGCCGACTCTGACGGCCACCACGAGTTTCGAACTACACTCGCAGAACACGATACCGCGAAGCGCGAAGTGCGGTGATCGATCAGTCGATTCTCAGACTGATCGCGATAACGGATCACATCCGCGATGGTCAGGAAGGTATGATCTCGCGGGCTTCGGCGGCCGCACGCGGCGGTGCGACGTGCATTCAGCTGCGTCTCAAAGATGTTCCGGCGAGGGATCTTGTCGGCGTCGCGAGGGAGCTGGTTCGCGCGGTTGGAGTTCCGGTAATCGTGAACGACCGCGCCGACGTCGCGATTGCCGCGGGCGCAGCCGGCGTGCATCTCGGCATTGACGATGTCGGGCCATCTGCGATCAGGCGAATCGCGCCCGACAACTTCATTATCGGCGTATCCCTCGGCAACGATGCGGAAGTAGAGAATTCTTCGGGCGCTGATTACGCGGGGATCGGCCCGTTCTTTCGCACCGCGTCAAAAGATGATGCTGGAACTCCTCTCGGTCCCGAAGGTTTTGCGCGCCTTGCATCCGCGACTCGCCTGCCTGCCGTTGCTGTCGGCGGCGTTACCGCTGAGAATGCGTCATTGCCGATTCAAGCCGGCGCCGCAGGTATCGCGGTAATCGCTGGAGTGTTTGCTTCTAGCGACCCTGAGGCTGCCGCGCGCCGCCTGAGGTCCGCCATCGGAATTTGATGTCCGGCACATCGTCGCCGATCTTCTTTTTGTCGCGACGATGATGAAGGTTGCGCGGCCGTTTGCTTTCCGCGCGCGCCTTTTCTATCGCATCCAGAATTGGCGGACTTAGAAAAAGATCGACCAGCTCGGGCTGAAACAGCGTGCCGCGTCCATCGCCAATCACGCGCACCGCTTCGGCGACACTTCGCGCTTCGCTGTACCGTCGCGAGTTGGTGATCGCGTCGAAAGTATCGGGAATCGCGATTACGCGCGCCTCCAGTGGAATGCGTTTTCCTTTCATATGACGCGGATATCCACTGCCATCCCAGCGCTCGTGATGCGATAGAACTCCTTTGGCGAGATCCGGATAAAAAGGGGCGAGTGGGGCGAGAACATCCGCACCACGTTGCGGATGCGTCATTACCGCCCGGCGCTCGGCCGGCGTGAGCTTGCTGCGCTCGTGAAAAATATCGGTGATGGCTTCGTGGATTTTGCCGATGTCGTGAAAGAGCGCGACGCGCTCCACGCTGTGGCATCTACGCTCGTCTAATTGGAGCGCATCGCAAAGGATGAGGGAATAACGAGCCACTCGGCGAACGTGCGCGCCGGTTACGGCATCGTTCGCGTCGATTGCGTTCAGCAATGTTTCGAGCGTCGCCGCTCCGAGCCGCTCCGCAAGAATGCGCTGACGTCGCTGGCGAATCATCAATCCACTTGCTGCGAGTCCGAGCACAAACGGAGTGGGCTTCATGACGACGAAGTTAAATTGGGTGAATGCGCGACACCGCAAAGGTAACGGCGAAGGGCGCGAGGCGTTGGCAGTCCGGACATCCGTGGATTTATAAAAGCGATGTCATGTCCGCTCCCGACGTCGGACCGGGAGTCGTTGCAGTGCTCGACAATCGCAACCGTTTTCTCGGCTCGGCACTCTGGAGTCCCCAATCCGGGATTTCACTGCGGCTTCTCGATTCGGATCCCGACGTCGTAATCGACGGCGAATGGTGGCACGAGCAAATCGCGCAGGCGGCGGCCCGACGAATCGGTCTCGACGCGGCGACCAATGCGTATCGCATCGTCCATGGCGAGGGAGATGGTTGTCCCTCACTGATATGCGATCGATATGATCGGTGGGCGGTCGTCCAACTGATGAGCGCCGGGCTCGAAGCGTTTCGCGCGGAGATCGTCGCCGCGATTGTCGAAGTGTTACGTGTCGATGGAATTCTCGCGCGAAACGATGTCCCGTTACGCGCAAAGGAAGGACTCGCGCGCGAGACGGTTGTCCTGCACGGAGCGGTGCCTGAAGAAATCGAAATCGATGAGTACACGGTTAGATACCTGGCTGCTCCCTGGACGGGGCAAAAAACGGGCGCATTTCTGGACCAGCGGGAGAATCGACATCTCGCGGGCGATCATTCGCGCGGCAGAGCGCTCGACACGTTCAGTTATCACGGATCGTTCGCGCTTCACCTCGCACAAAAATCCGAAAGTGTGATTGCCCTGGATTCATCGGAGCAGGCTCTGTCGCGCGCGAAAGAAAACGCCGAGCTCAATGGATTGTCGAATGTGAGTTTTGTGGGTGCCAACGCATTCGATTATTTGCGCGATCGCGAGCGAGAGGGAGCTGAGTTCGATACGATCGTTCTCGATCCGCCGGCGTTCGCAAAAACGCGCGCGTCAATTCCCGGCGCGTTGCGGGGTTACAAGGAAATCAATCTTCGTGCGATGCGCATTCTTGCGCCCGGCGGAAAACTATTCACCGCGAGCTGCAGCTTTCATCTACCCAAGGCCCTTTTTCTCGAGATGCTGGAAGAGGCAGCAAGAGACAGCGGGCGTCGTATCGCCATCAGAGAGATTCGAGGTCAGCCGATCGATCACCCGGAAATCCTGACAATTCCCGAGACCGGCTATTTGAAGGGAGCGCTTTTAGAAGCTTTGGATTGATCGGGGGCTAGCCACAGAAACACAGAAACACAGAAATTTTTTGGAAGGGCACCCCACTAACGCCGTTGCGCTACTGAAATTAAGAGAACTTTTCTGTGTTTCAGTGTTTCTGTGGCAAATACGCTATCTCCTCTGACACTTTGGACAGAAATAAGTCGATCGCCCTGCTTGGACGATTCGTTTGATAGCGGTGCCGCAGACGAGACATTTCTCGCCGAGGCGGTCGTACACACCAAAGCGGTGACGATTTCGCTTGTCGGTGTATCGACCGGGCGGACGATTCTTGCCGCTCAACACCTCTCGAATCGCGACGACGAGTCTCGCAAGCCTTTCCTTCGACATCGATGATGCCGTAGCGCGCGGACTTATCTTCGCCCTCCATAACGCTTCCGCCGCGTAGATGTTGCCAAGTCCGGCGATGACTTTCTGATCCATGAGCGAGGGCTTGATTGGGCCGCGACGATTTCGCAACGCGGTGGCGAGATACGTTGCGTCGAGCTCCGAGGCATTCGCTTCCATTCCCAGTCGCGGCAATGGATCGGCGCCCGCGGCGTGATAACTCATCGCTGAGAGCGCGCGGCGGTCATGCAGCTCGATCCGCGTACCGTCGCTGAGCTCGATCAACGCGCGAGTGAATTTATCCGGCGCTTGATCGACTCGTGCGATGAGCCAATCCCCGTTCATGCGGAAGTGAGCGTGTACAGTCGATCCGTCGTCGAGATGAAGCAGCTGGTGCTTTCCGCGTCGCTCGACTTTCGCGATTCGCCGGCCCTTCAGCTTCTCCGCATCCGCCTCGGGAAGTTGGCGTGCGAGCGATGGATGCAGCGCACGCGCCGAGGAAATTGTCTTTCCTTGAACCGCGCGGCGGAGTCGTCGCATCGCTCGTTCTACTTCAGGCAGCTCGGGCATTCAGTAACAAAGTACTTGCATGAATTCGCGGATGTTCTACCTTCCCCCTCGCAGCACACCGGAGTGCGCGCGCAAACTCCGACCCCACCAGATGGATCAATCAGCTCCACGGTCGTTAAAGCACGAATACGATCTGTTTGTCGAGAATGAGATCGAAGCTTACAAGGAATCGATCTCACGCACCGCTCTTCTCAAAATTGGAGACGAGGCGGTCGCGTCGCTTCAGTCCGGAATGCAGCTCGGGATGAATGAGCTGCTTCTAGTCCATGAAGTCGACAAGATAATTCGAAAGCGCCTCCGAATCCCTGCCTATCCGACGTGGCGCAAGAAAGAAATCAAACGGCGGAAGGAGATCGCGGAGTTCATCCGACCGGAGCATTGGGGATTGAGCCCCGACAGTCCTGTCGCGCGCGAAATTCGGCCATCGCCTGAAGCGCGCGTGCTCGTCGCCGGACCCGAAGTCGCGAGGACCGCGCTCTACCTCGCGGCGAATGGCTGCTCCGTAACGGCACTCGATGGCGAGGAAGGAGAACAGGCGAGCGCTCTGGACAATGCGGATGTCGCCAATCTTCCAGGACGCATCGATCACCACCCCAAGCTATTGAAGGAGTGGTCCCCTTCGCAGGAGAGCTCGTTGAGCGCGGTCGTTTGCACACCCGCGGCATTCGACGGATGCACAGCGCGCCAACGTGCGAACGTGCTTGCCGTGCTTCAGAGCGTGACTGAAGACGGTGGCGTGCATCTCGTCCAGACCATCATCGCCGGCCGCTCGGGAATGTCACTCTCGGAACTGAAGAAGAGCTACAAAGGCTGGGCGGTCTCGGTGCTCGAAGACGGGACCTCGGGTAAATCGTTCCTGGCGAGGAAGGCTGTCGCATAATTATCGCGTGTATCGTTTGGACACATGTTGTCTCAAATACGTGTGTGTTTCTGCAACACAACCCCGCGCCTCGACCGGGGGTTTGTTTTCTAAACCTACGTCAGTCAAGAGCTTAGAGATCATCCCTGACGGGCACCTTCCCTGCCTTAGGTCTGCGACATCAAGCGAGGAAGAATGAAAAAGAACCCTGACGTCGTCGATCAATCTGAGCCAATCGGCATCATTATCTCGAGCGGGCACCGCGACGAGCAACCCACCGTTTTCTCTGCATACATCTGGGGTCCGGCTCCCGAGCCCACATCAGACCCGGCATCGAAAGCGGCGTAACGAAGGCAACAGCATCGCGCGCCTACTATATATGTAGGCGCCGCTAGCTACCGGCCACCGGCTATCGGCCACCGGCAGGCCTGCTACCCGCCTCGCTTCCGACGCGGGTAGCTTTCTTTTAGCCGGCAGCCGATAGCCGGCAGCCGATAGCCGGCAGCTGGTAGCCGGCAGCTGGTAGTGATCTATCCTTTCGGGCTCGGGAGTCTGCTGTGGAGGAAACTTTCGCGAATTGGGAGGGCGAGCGCCGTACCCTGATGGCGCGGAAGATCTCCGACTTCGGTCTCTCCATCTCCGGAAGTCGAGTCGAGAAAATGGTCGAGCAGCTCTATGTCGAGCTCGCCGCAAAGAAGCTCGCATTCCGACCACCAGTTTATCTCAGTGATCAATGGGGATGCCCCGACGGCACTCCGCTCATCGGAGTTCCTTTCTATCTCGCTGATCCCCGACTCGCGCAGATCGAAGACGATCTCGCTCTGGGCCTCGAGTCCGATGACGATGCGATGCGCTACCTGCGACACGAAGCTGGCCACGCGTTTAATTATGCGTATCGGTTGTACGATCGCGCCGACTGGCGGAAAACCTTCGGCCCTTACTCACGTCCGTATCGCGATCGCTACCGCGCCGACCCCTTCTCCCACGATTTCGTTCGCCACATCCTCGGCTGGTATGCACAGAAGCATCCCGATGAAGATTTTGCCGAATCGTTTGCGGTGTGGCTGACTCCGAACAGCGAGTGGCGCGAGGCGTATGCTGATTGGCCGGCATTGAAAAAGCTCGAGTATGTCGACAGCGTTATGCGCAAAATCGGCAACAGGCTGCCACCGCCAGTAGAGCCGAGCGACGCTGATCTGCCCGTGTCGGCCATGAAGTACACAGTTGAAGAACACTATCGCGACAGTGAAGACACGATTCCAATTCGCGACAAGAGGGTATTCGATGGTGATCTGAAAAATCTTTTCGCTTCCGCGACTGAGTCGCCGACCGGGCAGCTCGCCGCGGAATTCATCACCTCACACCGTCGAGAGATAGTCGGACGGATATCGTACTGGACAGGCGAAAGCGGTTACGTTGTCCGGCAGTTCATGGACTTTCTCCGTGAGCGCGCCGAACAACTTGGCCTTCGCGTTCGCGGCCTTGAGGCGTCGACTTTGATCGAGCTCACGGCATTTGGAACCGCAGTGATCATGAACTACCGCCACACCAACGTGATCGACGGAAGCGAGGTCGAAGAAGAGTGAACGTCACAGTACTTCATACGAAGGATGCGTTGGAGCCGCCGGTTGATCCTGTGCTCGACCAGCTGGATAACGCGCTTCGCGAAAATGGACATGAGACACAACGAGTGGTGGTCGACGACGCCGTCGAGCCGCTCGTTACATCGCTCACGCGAGATCGCCCCGAGCTCGTCTTCAATATTGCCGAGTCGTTTGCTGGAAAAAGCGCGCTCGAGTCGAACGTCGCGGCGCTGCTGAATCTTCTGAAGCTTCGGTACACGGGATCGAGTCCGGCGGGATTGATAATGGCCGGCGACAAAACGCTCACGAAAAAAGTATTGTCGTTCCATGGCATTCTTACGCCGCGCTTCGCTACAGTTTTTCGCGGGAATGTCGATTGGGCCGGTGACATTGATTTCCCACTCATCCTCAAACCGCCGCAGGAAGACGCGTCTCTCGGCATCACGCAGAAGTCGATCGTCAACGATGTGAAGGAGCTGCTCGAAACGATCAGCTCATTGCAGACGGAATTTCAATCGCCCGTGCTCGCCGAAGAATTCATCGATGGGCGGGAGTTTTACGTTGGCCTGCTCGGGAACAGCAACGTGCAGGCGCTGCCGATTATCGAGCTCGATTTTTCGAAGTTTCCTGCGGGTCTGCCGAGGATCGCGAGCTGGTCCGCGAAGTGGGGAGAGGACGGCGAAGGCAAGGGCGCAGAGTTCGCCGGTACGAAGTCGGTGTTTCCAACTGATGTGTCGGAAGATCTCGATGCGCGCATCAAGAAAGTTGCTATCGATGCGTTTCAGGCACTTCGTTTGCGCGATTACGCGCGCGTTGATCTGCGTGTGACGTCATCTGAAAAGATTTACGTGATCGAAGCGAACCCGAATTGTTATCTCGAAGCGAAGAGTGAGTTTGCGGTGGCGGCGCAGAAAGACGGAATAGAATATCCAGCGCTGATCAATCGAATTGTCGAGCTGGCGAGCGCGCGTTACTCGCGGTGATGAAAACAAGAAAGCCGGCGCGAAGCCGGCTTTCTTTTTTTGAAGCGTCGTTATCGGCGCTTGCGGGTGGCCTTCTTTCTCGTTGCCTTCCTTCTGCCGCCCTTCTTTGCGGCTTTGCGTCCGCCCCTCTTCGCAGCCTTTTTGCGACCACCTTTTTTTCTTGCTGCCATTGTGTCGCTCCGTGATGGAGTTGAACTATCGACGCGTCCCCCGGTGGAACCGCCGACTTGCTCGCGTCCGAACAGGCCCGCGTGGTCACTGTGCACGCAATCATCGTGCGCGAACTGCAATGGCGACCACGCGCGAATATAGGAACAAGAAAATTTTCACGCAACAGAATGTTTCAATAATTCCGAATCCAGGACTAACAGCAATTGACGATCGACGACTTAGTGCGAACTCGGGACACATGGGAACTTGCACCGCGGACTTTGCGAATTGAAAACTGCGGGCTCGGCAATTCGCAATTAGTCGTCGATCGTCGATTGTGGTGAGTCCTGGATCCGCACAGGTCCAAGTCCGCAATCACTTCCATAGACGGCTCGCCAATTGCACCTTACCTGCCGCCGTGAAAACACCAAAACAATTTCGCACACTCTAACATTTGAAAGCGTTAGTCAAAGAGACGGCTGCGCCGGGAATGGTGCTCCGCGAAGTGCCTGAGCCGAAAATCCGCGACAACGAAGTCCTGATAAAAGTTCGCCGTGCCGGAGTGTGCGGCACCGACGTTCATATCTACGACTGGGACGATTGGGCACGGGGACGGTGCAAGCCACCTTTTGTCGTCGGCCACGAATTCGCCGGTGACGTCGTCGAAGTCGGACGCCTGGTGACCGACGTGCAGGAAGGAGATCGCGTCACCGCCGAGGGCCACATTGTCGACGGACGTTGTCTCTTGTGCCGGACCGGCAATTCGCACGTTTGCCCGTACACGAAGATCATCGGCGTCGATCGCGACGGATGCTTCGCCGAATACATCGCAATGCCTGCGACCAACGTCTGGCATCTCGCTGATTCGATCAGTTATGATGTCGGCGGCATTCATGACCCCATGGGAAATGCATTTCACACCGCACTCACAGCCGACATTCCAGGCAAGGTCGTTCTCATAACCGGATGTGGCCCGATTGGAATATTCGCAGCTGGTATTTGCAGAGCCGCGGGCGCCTCACGAATCATTGCGTCGGATGTGAATCACAAGCGTCTCGATCTCGCCAGACAAATCGGAGCGCACGATGCAGTCACTCCCGATCAGGTCGAGAAAAAAGTTCGGGGCGCAACGGACGGACTCGGCGCCGACGTTGTGCTCGAGATGTCCGGCGTACCGGCCGCAATCCACCAGGCGTTCTCACTGGTAAGAGTCGGTGGACGAATTCAGATGCTCGGTATCCCAACAAAGCCAATCGAGATCGATCTTCCGCGAGAAATCATCTTCAAGGGACTCACCATCTATGGTGTCGTCGGTCGCCGCATGTACGAGACGTGGATTCAAATGACACGATTCCTGACTTCGGGCGAGTTCGATCCAACGCCCGTGATAACCCATCGCTTTCCAATGTCGGAAGTTGATGCTGCAATCGCTGCGATCAAATCGGGCGAGGCAGGCAAAGTGATTTTCGAGATCGCATAGGGAGACAAGTGTGACGCTCAACAAGAAATTCAACGAGGAGCTGAAGGCGGGCATCGAGCAGCTGAAAAAAGATCGCGTCTACAAGCGGCTCAATTACCTCGACTCGTCGCAATCGGCGCACGTGCAGATGGAAGGGCGCGGCGATGTGTTGATTCTTTCCTCGAACAACTATCTCGGACTTTGCGACGAGCCGGAAGTCGTGCGCGCGGGCGTCGAAGGACTCGACAGATTCGGCGCGGGAACAGGCAGTGTGCGTTTCATCTGCGGTACGTTCACAATTCATCGCGAGCTCGAGGAGGCGATCGCATCGTTGGTCGGAACAGAAGCGTCTCTGTCCTACGTCTCGTGCTGGAACGCGAATGAAGGATTGACGGCAACGGTTGTCGAAACCGGCGACTTCGTCGTCAGCGACGCGCTCAATCACGCGTCGATCATCGACTCGCTACGCCTCGCGAAATCGATCACGAAGTGCACCACTGCCGTGTATGCGCACTCCGACATGGACGATCTTGTCGCCAAGCTCGAGAGCGCGCGCGACGCGCGTCGAAGAATCATCTGGACCGACGGAGTTTTCTCGATGGAGGGAAGCATCGCAAAGCTTCCTGAAATTCTCGAGATCGCGCGCAAGCACGACGCGATCGTCGCGGTAGACGATTCGCATGGCACCGGCGTTCTCGGAGAGAACGGACGAGGCACTGCCGAACATTATGGAGTATTGGGCGAAGTCGACATCATAACGTCGACACTCGGCAAAGCGCTCGGTGGCGCAGCGGGTGGATTTGTTGCGGGAACAGCTTCGCTTTGCGACACGCTCACCCAGCGCTCGAGGCCGCAGCTTTTTTCGAATGCGCTTCCGCCGACGGTCGCGGCGAGTGCGCTCGCTGCCATCCGTTTCCTTCAGTCGCACCCCGATCGAGTGGCCAAGCTGCGCGAAAACGTGCGTTACTTCCGCGAGCAGATCGTCGAATCCGGGTTCAAGCCCCTCCCCGGCGATACGCCGATCGTCCCGATCATCGTCGGCGAGACCGCCGCCGCCATACAGATGAGTGACATGTTGCTGGAGGAAGGCGTCTTTGTAACGGGATTCGGCTTTCCGGTGGTGCCGCAGGGGCAGGCGCGCGTGCGTTGCCAGCTCAGTGCGGCCCATTCACGCAATGATCTGGACGAGGCAATAGCTGCGTTCAGAAGCGTGGGGAGGAAGCTGAAAATAATCTGAGAATCGTGTGGCTCACCCGGTCACACCAACGGCCGGGGACATTGTTCCGCCGGCAGGGGCATTTCTTCAATGCGAACGATGCGATGGTTGATTGCCGGCCTCGTCCTTACGACAGCTCTCGGCACCAGTGCGAACGCACAAGCGTCGCGATACTTCGATGACTCGTGGTTCTGGGGAGTGAAGAGCGGCGTCGCGACTTTTTCGCCAACACTCGGAGGCAATGAGACTGCTGCGACTTACGGCGCGGAGTGGCTCATCACGCGAACTCACGGTGGATTGTACGTGTCGTTCGATCAAGCCAACGTATCTACGACCTCGGCAGTGCTCGATGCAAACACCAGCGATGGCATTCGACCGGTGGCAGTGAGCAAGCTGCGCCGGGTTGGATTTGCGGCGCTCGCATTTCCGAAACGATTCGGCATGGTTCGACCGTATGCCGGTTTGGGGTTGAGCATCGACGTCGTCGGTAGCGCTGCACCAATTCCCGGAGCGAGTGACGACAACGTCGACGACGCTGTCTTTCAGAGAGTCGACGACCAACGTAGCCAGGCGGCCGTACTCGGAATGGCTGGAGTTCAGGTACAGTTCGACAGGCTCGCAATTTTCGGTCAGGCGTCAGTCATTCCCGGACAATCGACATTCCTGCTCGGCAATCATGCACTCGGATTCTTCGAGGGTGGGGTGAGGTACAACTTCGGGAGTTCGAGAGGCGATGGATCGCGCTAACGCGACACGAATGCGTTATCCCGCACAAAGAATCGAAGTGGCCAATCTGCAGCCTGCGTGATTCCAATACGCGGCGTGATAACGACATCGCGATCGAGCAAACGATCACCAACTCGAATCACAACAGGATATCGCTGAAGCGGCAGCCCATTCATTCGTCGATCGATACCGAGCGCCGCGCATAATTTCCCGGGGCCGTTCGCAAGATCGCGATCGCTCCGCGCCTTTGGCCGACGCCGGCGCATCAAGGGAATTCCATTCAGCGGCTCGAGAGCTCTGATCAACACCGCGCTCGGCAAACCTTCAGCGCGTGTCACCGCGTTGATGCACCAGTGCATTCCGTAGATGAAATACACGTACGCATTTCCGGGTGGTCCGTAGAGCGGCTCCGTGCGTCCAGTGCGACCAGCGGCAGCGTGACACGCGGCATCATGCTCGCCGATGTACGCTTCCGTCTCGACGATGATTCCGCTGGCGAGTCCGCTATCTGTTCTGCACTCGAGAACGGCACCCAGCATGTCGCGCGCTACGTCTTCTGTCTCGCGATTGTAGAAATCGCGCTTGAGTATTCTCGCGATTTATTCCGGTTCCGAAGAAGTGCTCGCGGCAGCCGATGAGTCGGCTGACGTCTTTGCTTTTTTTCGTCCGCCGCGTGAGGCGCGTTTACGCGGCACCGGCTTCGTTGCTGCAGCCGGTGATTCTTCGGATGCCGCTAGCTTCGATTTCCCCGAAGTTTTTCTTCCCGCGCCTCCTCGCTTACGTCCGCGCGAAGGTTTCTCCGCCGCAGGCGAGCCCTCAGCAACGGCTGACGGAGCAGAACTGTCGATCGCGCCCGCCGGAGTTTCAGGTTCAGCCGCGGCGGGTTTCTGTGACGCCGCTCGCGTTCCGACTACGCCGACATTCAGGATATGCGGCGGCGGGGCACCCACTCTTCCCATTGGTCCGCGACCGCCGCGCAGAGACATTCCTCTCGGTGGAGGCGTTGCCGGTTTTTCCGGAGCAGGTGCCTTTTCGGCTGATTTAGGTTGCGCCGAAACACTCGGCGCACCGGCAGCGACTTCATAAACTCCGCCACGATCTCTGAGATCGACAATCGCAGCGTCGTTCGCGTCCTGAAGAATTCGCGTGAAGTTCCGCTCACTCAAGCTTTCGCTGTCACGACCGAGAAGCGCGTGTGCGGTCGATCGAACGAGGCTTGCTTGAGCGGCGGCATCACCGCTCACGAGCGATTCAACCGAGCGACGAACAAGGTCGAACGCTTCGGCGCGAGTGAGGCGAAGACCGGTCGATCCGATCTCAGCCGCCGCGGCCGGACGCGGCGATGGTTTCGCAGCAGCCGATGGTTGCGCAGCTGCAGCAGAAGATGAATGCGCCGCGGATTTTTCTCCGCGTCCACGACCGCGACCACCGCGTCCGCGCGACCGCGACTCGCGAGCTGGTCTCGCATCTCCATTTTCAGCGGGCGCAGCAACAGGAGCGGCCGCAGTAACTGCCGCAGCGGATGTTGCATCTTCCGGCTTTGGAAGATCGACTTCGTACTGCCCGTTCTCGAGTTTGTTGAGAGAGAGCAGTCCCTTCTTTGCGGCTTCGGTAACGAAGAGAGAGAATTTCGACTTGCCGACATTCTTCTCGTCGAACGAGCTGTCCATTTGCTGCATGACTTGCTTGAGGCGATCGGCGCGCATCACATCGCCGTTTCGCTTCATGCGCTGCACAGCGTCAGAGACAAGCTCCCATGGATCTCGCTTGACTACTTCTTCCTCACCGCTCTTCACGAGTCCAGCTAGCGCGTTGTAGCTGTAGTACTCGTCGCAATTCATGACGAGCAGGTCGCTCGACGATTCGCGGATGCCAACGCCGATTACGTACTTGCCGTACTCTTTCAGCTTGACGACGAGGCTCGAGAAATCCGAATCGCCCGAGAGAAGAATGAACGTTCCAATCTCAGGACGAACGAACACGAGCTCGAGTGCATCGATGGCGAGGCGAATGTCAGTCGCATTTTTTTTCGCCGAGCCGTACGCGGGCGCCATTATCATGTCGATCGATGATTCGGCGAGTGGAACGATGTACTGCGGATAACGCCGCCAATCGGCGTAGGCTCGCTGAACTGAAACCTTTCCTTTGATTATGTCGGATGCGAGGAGATTCTTGAGCTCCGTCTGAAGATTGGATTGAATACCCATCGTGACGTTGTCAAAGTCGATGAGGAGAGCGGCGTTCGGTGCGTGGTGGATGGTTTGAGTGCCGGTTGCTGAGTGCAAAACGGCTTGCGGGCCCCTGTGAATCGGGGCGACGGGACGGCGCGATGATGTGTGCGCGGTCCGCTGGTTACGGAATGGCATTGACGATTGTTTGTGGTACTGGCCGCGATCCGCGCTTCGCGCGGGGGTTTGCTCGCCGGCCGTCTGGTCCCGCGGCATCGTGTCGCGGGGACGCGTCTTCAGGTCCTGGCAGGGATAGCCGGCAACACGCTGGCCACCGCTCGTCCCCCGAATCCTCGAAGTCGCGTACAGCCTAGTAATTTATACCGTAATTGTGATGAAGCAACTGCGCTTCCGCACGCGCCTCATAGTAATTCTCTCGCTATTCGCGATTGTTCCCGCCGCACTGCTCACAATTTTCTGGAGCGGAACGGTGAGCTCGGCACTTCCGTTCGTCAGTGGACGAGCTGCCTGGGAGAGTGTTGCGGCATCGGGCCAGCGCGCGGTCACCGCCGTGCGTAGTGCGCCGCTCACCTCGTCGCAAAAGCAATTGGTTGATGCGCATGAGCGCGAGCTGCAAACCTCTCTCGAACAAGCGCGTCGCTACAGTTTTCTCGCGGGTCGCTCTGCGCGCGTCATTGCGGTTATTGGAGTTCTCGCGCTGATTTTTTTTGGCGTGGCTGCATCACGCGTTGCCGGTCATTTGAGTCGGCAATTGAGCAGGCCAATCGATGAGCTCGTTGCGTGGACCTCGCTGATTGGCAGAGGGGAAGCGCTTCCTCCACCAACTCAACAACCAGCGCGCGGTGCTCCCGAGTTCGCAACGCTGCGTCGCAGAATGCGCGACATGGCGGCAGCGCTCGATGAGGGAAGACGTCGCGCTGCGGAAACCGAGAGACTGCGTGCGTATCGCGAGAGCGCAAAGCGCGTCGCGCATGAGCTCAAGAATCCTCTTACGCCGATTCGATTTGCAGTGGATCGACTGCGCCGACAGGCGCCACCGGAATTGCGTGATAGTGTGGAAGTTCTGGCAGTCGAATCGCAACGTCTGGAGCGAATCGCAAAATCGTTTTCCGAATTCGGACGCTTGCCCGAAGGTCCGTCAGCGGAAATCGATGTCGCTGAGATGGTGCGTCATTCGGCGGTTGCTTCCCTCCCGAATGGAATCGTGCTTGTCACACGCATCGATGACGATTTGCCGCGCATCATTGGGCATCACGATGCTTTGAGCGGCGCCGTATCCAATGTTGTGCTGAACGCTGTCGATGCGTGCAACGGAAAGGGAACAATCACAGTCGAGGCGCACGCGATTGGAAATGGAGTTGGCAAATCCATAGAAATCGCAGTGAGCGATGAGGGTGCCGGTATCGAGCCTTCGGAGCTCGCGCGCATATGGGAGCCGTACGTTACTCACAAGCCTGGAGGAACCGGACTCGGGCTGGCGATTGCGCGGCAGGCGGTGCTGGCACATGATGGAACCGTCGAGGCAACGAGTACGTTAGGGAAAGGGACTCGAATTCGGATTGTTCTGCCGACAATCGCGCAGGAGCGCTGACTGATGGAACCACAGATGATCGGCTTATTCGTTCCGCTTGGATTCTTTGCGATGGTGATAATGATTGTCGTCGGGCGGCCGTGGGTCAAAGCGATGGCCGCCAAAGCGGAAGCTGAATCCAGGCGCCCGCAAATCCCAAGCGAGGTCATGAACCGCCTCGAGCGAATCGAGCAAGCGGTTGATGCGATTGCGGTCGAAGTCGAAAGAATTTCCGAGGGGCAGCGATTCACAACCAAGCTGCTCAGTGAAGTGCGAACGGGCGGGGCGCTGGCGGCAACCTCGGCGCAGAGTGACGCGCGCCGTAGCTGATCGCTCGTGGCAACCGTCCTCATCGTAGATGACGAGCCGAACATTCGCCGCATGGTCGGCGCCCTTCTCGCCTCCGACGGACACCAGATAATCGAAGCAGCGAGTGGCGCCGACGGCGTTGCTCGCGCAAACGAAGACGATCCCGATGTCGTGTTGCTCGACCTGATGATGCCCGGCAGCATGGATGGAATGGCGACGCTACAGCATTTAAAGGAAAGTCATGCGGATCTTCCGGTGATCATGATGAGCGGGCGCGCGGGTTTGAGCGATGCAGTTACCGCGACTAAGCTGGGCGCCATCAATTTTCTCGAGAAGCCGCTCACGCCCGAGGGAGTCTTGTTCGCCGTGAGCTCCGCGGTCGAGCTGAGACAGTCACGACGAGTAGCGCGCGAGCTGAGAGAGGAGCTTGGCCTAGCGGGCGATCTGGTGGGCGAAAGTCCGCAGATGAAGCGCGTTGCGGAAATGATCGATCGTGTCGCAGTGAGCGATTCACGGATTTTGATCACCGGCGAATCGGGAACCGGCAAGGAGCTTGTCGCGAGCGCGATTCACGACGCAAGCACGCGACGAGATCGCCCGTTCATTCGAGTGAACTGCGCAGCGATTCCCCGCGATCTCGTTGAAAGCGAAATGTTCGGTCATGAGAAGGGGGCGTTCACCGGCGCGACACAAACGCGCATCGGCCGGTTCGAGCTTGCAAATGCCGGAACTCTTTTCCTGGACGAAATTGGCGACCTGAGCGCCGACGCCCAGGCGAAGCTCCTGCGCGCAATAGAAGCAAAAGAAATTCAACGTGTCGGCGGGAATCATCCGATCAAAGTGGATGTGAGAATCATCGCCGCGACAAATCACGATCTCGCTCGTGCTGTGCGAGAAGGGACTTTTCGCGAAGACCTTTTCTTCCGCCTCAATGTCATTCCGCTCGCTCTTCCTCCGCTTCGCGACCGCGAAGGAGATGTTCCACTACTCGTGAGGCATTTCTCGCTCCTTCATTTCAAGCGCACGGGACAGATTCCACCTGCATGGACGCCTGAAGCAATCGAGGTGATGAAGCGATATCCGTGGCCCGGAAACGTTCGTGAGCTCGCGAACATCGTCGAGCGTTTGTCGATCATGCAGCCGGGCGCCGAGGTTACGGGCGCGCGCGTCCGCGAAGTGTTGCAACCCGCTGAGTCGCCGACCCTTGCCGCGTATCTCGAGACCACGACAGTTGAGATCGCCGCAAGAGATGCGTCGCTGGCAGATGCGTTGGACGATTATGAGCGACGCATGATCCAAAGTGCGATCGACTCCGCTCGTGGCAACATCGCCGAAGCCGCGCGCCGTCTGCAAACGGATCGGCCGAATCTTTACCGTCGAATGAAAAGACTCGGGATCGGAGCTCAACCAGCAGAAGCAGCAATCGCGGAAGAAGTGCAGTGATTTTGCGCAACATTGTTCATTTTGCGGCGGCGCTCGCGTTGCTTGCGCTGCCGTCTCGAGCGGTTGTCGCGCAATCTCCCGACACAACGCGGCGGGATTCGACTTTCGATATCCGGTCGTTGTTCGGAGAGCGCGAAGATCGAAGCTCACTCACAATAACGTCCGGCAAAACCTACAATCGCGTCGAAGGTCTGCCGATTCTCATTGGACCGACGTTCCGGGGCAACGTTGATGGCGCGTCCCTACATCTCGCAGTTCTTGGACTCATTCGCACTGCGCACTCCGCGCATTGGGATTCGGATAATCTTGGCCATCGCGTCACAGCAGAAGTTCGTTTCGGTGGACGCAAAGGCTACGCAATCGGCGCATCGACATTCGACGTCGTCACTCCGGTTGAACGGTGGCAGCTGCCCGAGCCCGACGCCGGGCTTGCGTCATTCTTTACGAAGCACGACTACCTCGACTGGTACGGCAGTCACGGCGGACGACTGCACGCATCAGCCTTTGCGGGAGACGTTGCAACAATCGAAGTGGAGTACGGAGATGAGCGCTGGAGCTCACGCGGTGCGCGCGACGTCATAACGCTGTTTCGCGGCTCGAGAAACTGGCGAATCAATCCAGCGATGGACGATGGAAGGATGCACATCTTCGAGACCCATCTCCTGCTCGACTCGCGCAATGCGATTCTGAATCCGTGGGCGGGTTGGTTTCTCGACGGGCGATACGAGTACGGCGTCGGAAATCTCGAATCGCATGTCGAGTACGGAAGAGTTTTCTTCGATGTCAGGAAATACAATCGCATCTCACCGAAGACGCAGCTGAATGCGCGTCTCGTGATAGGCGGCTGGCTGCACGGCGATCCGCTCCCGCTCGAGCGCCGCCTTTCAGTCGGCGGACCGGGCACGCTTCCAGGCTTCGACTTCCGGAGAATCGGCATTGGACCAGATGTCGGTCAATGCGCGGAGAACGATGGACTGTCATCGCTCCCTGGACGGCCGGCGATGTGCGAGCGCGTTGCGCTCGCGCAGCTCGAATACCGAAACGAGCTGCACTCCGATCTCATCGACATGTTCAATCGAAATGGTATTCGCGTGCGCGGAGCAGTATTTACCGTTCGTCCTTCAGTGGTCGCGTTTGTTGACGCGGGCAGAGGGTGGCTCGTTGGTCAACGCGAAGGAGACTTACGATATCCGTCAGGCTCACTCCCGCCATTTGATACCTATCGAACAGACCTTGGTCTCGGGCTCGATCTTGGCGTCGCCGGTCTCTATGTAGCGAAAGCTGTCTCGGCATCGAAGGAGCCGGCAAACTTTTTCATCCGGATCCACAACCGCTTCTGAGCCGGTGAGGATCAATCGTCTCGCCGCCGCGGGCATAATGCTCTTCGCGCTTGAGGCGCGTGCGCAAAAGCCGCAGGTGCAGGTAATTCTCCCCGAGCGCGCCGATCTCGCGACGGAGCCGCCGTCAGTTCGTTCGACGTCGCTCATATCCGACGGGTCGATGCGTAACCTGCTGGTGAACGGATTTCCCGCACGGTTGCATTACCGTATCGAGCGCTGGGCGACCGGCGGATTCTTCGACGACATCAAAGCAATCGGCGAGTGGGATGTGGTCGTGAAATACGACGCGCTCAACAAAGAGTACCATGTTTTTCGCGCGGTGGCGAACCGGGCGGTCGAGCTTGGCAAAACGCCAACGCTTGGTGAGGCCGAAGAAATTGTCGACGCGCCGTTTCTCGCGCCGATCACGCCCGCGAAGAAGGGACAGCGGACGTACTACAATGTCGTTCTCGACATCGAAACTCTCTCGCTCACTGAGCTCGATGAAGTGGAGCAATGGTTGAGGGGAGAGGTCAAGCCTGCGGTGCGCGGGAAAAAAAATCCGGGCACGGCAGTGTCACGCGGCGTCCGGACTCTAATGGTTCGGCTACTTGGTGGAGAAAAGCGGCACTATGAGGCGAGATCGGGAACGTTCAGACCTTGAGAGGGACAACGCTGCGGAAGATATCAGCGCAGACTACGATACGTGATCGAGTAACGAAGCTCGTCTACCGGCGGAATGCTGTGCTCCCACTCACTTCGCACCGGACCTTTCAGCAAATACGCCGAGCGCGGCTCAGCAATCAGTGACACTCTTTCCCAACCTGTGCGAGTCTTTCGTCGCAATCGGAACGTGCAGGATGACAACAATGAAATGCCGATGATGTCGCCGAATACGGACTTATCTCGGTGCCAGCCGATCGGCGCGCCAGGACGGTACTCCGAAACTAAAACCTGATGAAGATCTGTCGGTCTCATGCCCGCAAACTCAGCCGCAGTTTCGCGCACCTTTAAAAGAAAATTGGGAATGTCATCCGATTGATACAGCTTCGCATCAGAGAAGCTGTACTTCCAACCGAAAGAAACGGTGCGACGCTTTCCCGTAAATCCGTGGAAATCGAATTCCTTGAACGGAAGGTCGCTGATTTTTTCCAGGAGTCCCCGCTCTTGTTCGACAGTCAGCACATTCGGCCGATACTTGAATCCTTCGGGATACGTTGTTCGTGCTTTCTCGAAAAGCGCAAGCTGATCCTGTGACACTACTCCTTCCTCTGTCGAGCCAGCCAGCGTACGACGAACTACGCGGAACTAGTGTGACGCTTTGTGGTGCTCCACGATCAATCGCCCGCTCGACGGATGCCTGTGCTCGAGATCCTCGAGATGGTGCAGCGTCTCTTCACCGTAGAACAGCCTGATGTATCTCGCCTGTGTCGGCGTCAATCGTCGCACTGCCCAGCTCAAATGAACGAAGTGCGGCTCTACCGGCGCGTTCATCGGGTGCATCCCGATTTCACTTGGCAGACTGTTCGCCTTCCGGGTGTTACATGGGCTGCACGCAGTCACAACGTTCGTCCACTCGTTCGTTCCGCCACGTGACAACGGCACCAGATGATCGCGCGTCAGTGACTCACGCGGCTTGAGCTCGAGCTGCATCCGCCCGCAGTACTGACAGCGGTAGCGATCTCGCGCAAAAAGAAACGTGTTCGTCACCTGACGGCGGAATCGCCGAGGTACGTGAATGAAACGCGTGAGGCGGATGACGGCGGGGCGCGGGAGTGTAAGCCGCTCGGAGCGTATTACACGCTCAGGGTCGGCCTCGATAATCTCGGCCTTTCCGTCGATCACCAGCCTGAGAGCGCGCCTCATGGGCACCATCGTCAGGGGCTCGAACGATGCGTTTAGTGCCAGACAACCTACGATCAAGCACTCCTCCAGTTCACCTTGCTTACGAAGGCTGAATATACAACGGGTACGCGTTAAATACCCGCAACTACCTCGCTTGGTACATGGGTCAGCCACCCATGCCGGTCCGGAATCGTCCCTTTCGCGATTCCCATGTACTCCTTTTGGATCGCCAGTGAGACGGGTCCAGGCTTGCCTGTTCCAATGGGAATCCGGTCGACCGAACGGATCGGAGTGATCTCTACTGCGGTTCCAGTAAAGAACAGCTCATCGGCGATGTAAAGCATCTCGCGAGGAATAACCTGCTCGACAACCTGAATTCCCAGATCGCGAGCGATCGTCAGCACTGAATCACGAGTGATTCCGCCAAGAATTGCCGATGCGATCGTCGACGTGAATATCTTGCCCTCACGAACAACGAAAACATTCTCGCCGCTTCCCTCGGAAACGAAACCGAACGAGTCGAGCATTATCCCTTCGGAGTAATTGTTGATGCGCGCTTCCATCAGCGAGAGCTGCGAATTGAGATAGTTGCCGCCGGCTTTCGCGAGTGACGGAAAAGTATCCGGCGCGGCACGCCGCCAGCTCGATACGCAGACGTCGACGCCCTCACTGAGTCCCGCTTGACCGAGGTACGCACCCCATTGCCAGGGAATTATGAAAACTTCGAGCGGCGCGTTCGCAGGAAAAACGCCCATGTGCTGTCCGGTGCGAACAGCGACGGGACGCAGATAGCAGTGCGGCAATCCGTTTTCTGAAACCGTATCGATGCACGCCTGCGTCAGGGTTTCCGGCGAGTGCTCGAGCGGCATTCGATAGATGCGACACGAATCCGCGAAACGTCGCATGTGTTCGGGTAACCGGAAGATCGCCGGACCGGATGGAGTCTCGTAACAACGGATTCCTTCGAAGACGCTCGATCCGTAATGCACGACGTGACTCATGACGTGAATCGTGGCGTCATCCCACTCAACGAAACTGCCGTCGCGCCAGATACGATTTGTATTCGAAGCCATCTGCGATCGCCTCGCGGTTGAGCGATGAAGTTATGGGATAAACACTATTTGACGCTACCCACCGTGGCGGGTATCCACGTTGCCGCCCGGTCCCATGCGGCGAGCGACTCACCAGCAGCGGCCACTCGCTGCCGCAATTCGGGATCGACTGACAGAGGTTCCCGGTCAGCGAGAAGAGGACGGCCCTTTACGGCGACGAAATGCGCTGGAGTTCCGGCGACGGCAAAAAGAATCGCTGCGATCACATCTCCCACCGGCGTAACCCGCGCCGGTGACAATGAAAATGCAGCGAGATCGGCCTCCTTCCCCACTTCCAGCGACCCGACACGATGGTCTATTCCCAGCGCGCGGGCTCCACTAATCGTTGCGAGCTCGAGCGCCTGCTGGGCTGAAAAAGCGCGCTCGCTCTTTTTGACCGCGCGCTGGAAAAGAATCGCGAGACGCGCTTCCTCGAGAATATCCATTCGATTGTTGCTCGCCACGGAATCCGATCCGAGTCCAACAGTGACTCCAGCTGCAAGAAGATCGGCAACCGGCGATATGCCGTGACCGAACTTTGCATTCGATGCCGGGCAATGCGCGACGGAGCAATGGTGTCGCGCGATTGCGGCAATGTCCTCCGCATCGAGATTCACGCAATGAATGAGAAGTGGCGACGTCGCGAGACATCCGGTCTTCTCGAGTAGCGCGATGGGCGAGCGAGCCCGCGGAGAAATCGGTAATCCGCGAACGTTCCACTCGATCGCAAACGGACCACTCGCTGCACACACGATCTCGGTTTCCGACGCACTCTCCGCGATATGAAGGCCCATGCGCAAGCCGGACTCGCGAGCGAATTGTGCGGTTGCAGCATAGAGATCATCGCTGATCGTGTACGGGGCATGCGGCGAGATACCTATACGAACGAGATCGGTTTCTTTTTTTTCCAGCTCCGCGACTCGTTCCTTGAGAACGGCCATCGCGCTCTCGCATTGCTCCGGATCGGAGCCGAAAGTTTCCTGGAACATGATTCCGCGCACGCCCATCTCGAGCATCGCGTCCATCACGAGTCCGGCCGCGCAGGTGTCGGCGTAAGTCGTAATGCCGGCGTGCAGACCCTCGACGATTCCATATCGCGCCGAATCGAGAAGCATCTCTTCAGTGAGAGCTTCCTTGCGACTTTGCCGCAGCTTGTCGATCCAGTCGTTGAAGCAAAGATCCTCGAGAAACCCGCGCATCGCGGTCAGCTCGAGGTGAGTGTGCGTGTTGATTATCCCCGGCAGAAGAACGCTTTCGCCGAGGTCGTGATCTTCGCCTGCCGGGGCGCCGGCGAGTGGCCCGACATATTCGATGATACCGTCATGCTCGACGACGACACCATTCTCGATCGGCGCAGTCGTGACGGGCACAACCCACCGCGCGTGATATCGCCTCATCGCGCTCGAGGCATGCGCAAGTTTTCTACGCGATCAGTGTCGGATTTCGGCGGTGGTGGTGGAGGCGGAGGCGGACGACTCGGTCGAGCACGGTTGCGTTGAGTGGTGTCGAAAACCGTTCCCGAACGGGTTGTGTCTCCGCGCGGCGCCGGTCGGGGCACGGCGGTCGGAGGCGGCAACGGGGGTGGAATCCGCGAAAAAGTGTCAGGCGGAGGTAACGGCGCGCGTCCCAACGTGTCGAGATAAGATGGATATCCACCACCGACATGCTTCTGGCATTCGATCGTCGGCTCTGTTCCCGGAATGTAGAACTCGGTGCGAATCAAATCGCGCGGGCAGTACGGCGTCTGAAGCTGTCCGGTGCTTACGTCGATGTCGCGTGTGATAATATCGATTGGTCGCGGCCAATCGGGTGGCGAAGGTTTTCTTCGATACACTTCCGTCATGAACTGCGTCCACGCAGGTGCAGCGAGCCGCCCGCCTTGTGCGTCGTACATGATCTTTTGCGGACGATCGAATCCCATCCACACGCCGGCGACGAGATCGGCCGTGTAGCCGACAAACCAGACATTCGTACCGTCGTTGGTGGTTCCGGTTTTTCCGCCCGCAGGCAAATGAAATCCTGCACCCCAGACACTTCCGGCCGCAGTTCCCCGACGAATCACGTCCTTCATCATGTCCACCATCAGCCACGATTCTTCCTGTGAGAGCACCTGAGTTCGCGTCGGTGTCTGTTGCCACAGCACCTCCTGCCTCGCGTTCTCGACGCGGAGTATTGCGTTTGGCGCTGCGCGGATTCCCTGATTCGCAAACGTTGAATAGGCGGAGATGAGCTCCATCGGATACACATCTGCAGCGCCGATGTGAATCGACGGGAGCGCCGGAATCGGAGTAGTGATGCCGAAGTTTCGCGCCTCGTTGATCACCGTCTGCTCGCCGAGCTCCATGCCAACGCGAATCGCAACGATGTTGCGGGATTCGTAAAGCCCCCGCCGCATCGGAATCGGCCCTTCGAATCTCCCATCGTAATTCTTTGGCTCCCAGTCTTTCCCGTTACCACCACCCAGTGGAACAACAAGCGGCGAATCATTCACGATGTACGAGGCCGGACGTCCATTCTGCACTGCGGCAGAGTAGACAATCGGCTTGAATGCTGAGCCAGGCTGACGAAGCGCTTGCGTTACACGATTGAATTTCGAATCGTAAAAATCGCGTCCGCCGACCATCGCGCGAATCGCTCCGTTGCGCGGATCGAGTGCGAGAAAAGCGCCCTGGATGTACGGTGAGTTATCCGGCGTCTCCGATCCCGCAAGACTTCGCGCTTCGTAGTGCTCATAACTTTCGTGCGGAAAGTTTCCGTACTTGCCCGCTTCCATCAACCGCAGCTGACGCTCGAGCGCTCGTTCGGCAGCTGATTGCATATCGAGATCGAGCGTCGTGTAGACCTTGAGGCCCTGCTCGTACAGCTGCTTTCCGAACTGCTCATCGAGCTGCTGCCGAATCCATTCCACGAAGTACGGGGCGATGTCCCCAGACTCGGCTTTACTCGCGAGCTGAAGAGGAAATGCGCGCGCAGTGCTGGCATCTGCATCGCTGATCGCACCGTTCTCGCGCATCAGCTCGATCACTGTGTTGCGTCGCTGAATCGCGCGATCGGGGTGTTTACGAGGATTGTACCGCTCTGGCGCTTTCGGAAGCGCAGCGAGCGTGGCCGCTTCGGCGATGTTGAGATCACGAACAGACTTTCCAAAATATCTCTGCGACGCGACCTCGACACCGAAAGCGCCGTTGCCGAGTGGAATCTGATTGAGGTACAGCTCGAGAATCTTTTTCTTGTCGTACTTCGCCTCGATCGCGCGAGCGACTTTAGCTTCGCGAATTTTGCGGACGAGAGTTTTTTCCCGCGAGAGTCGTTCGGGAAAAACGTTTCGCGCGAGCTGCATGGTAATCGTCGAGAATCCCTGCTCCCATTGGCGCGCAAGAATATCTCGCGCGAGAGCTCCGAAAACGCGACTCCAGTCTACGCCGGCGTGCGAGTAAAAGCGTTTGTCCTCGGTGACGATGAATGCCTGCTGCACGTGCTGCGGAATCTCATCGAGCTTTACGAGAGTGCGGCGCTCGTTGCCCAGCTCGGCGATGAATCGCCCGTCAACGGCGTAAAGCTTCGAGGTCTGACGTGGGGTGTAGTCGTTGAGGGCTTCAACTGTCGGGCAACGCGATCCGCGACAGATCAGCGCCCAGGTTCCATATGCCAATCCAAAGAGAGAGGCGATGACGAACGTGAATAGAAGGAGAAAGCCGCGAACAACCAGCGGGTGGTGGCGGCGGAATGAATCTTTTCCTTTGACCATCGGCGATGAAAGCTAATCCCGATACCGTGACACCGCCTTCGGTGTTCCCTATCTTGCGGCATGACCGGACAATCGACCGTGCTCGACGAGCTCGAATGGCGCGGGCTGGTACATCAACACACAGAAGCGCTTCCTGCGGCGCTCGCGAAAGGATCGGTCTCCGCGTACTGCGGCTTCGATCCGACGGCGTCGAGCATGCACGTCGGAAATCTCATTCCGGTGATGGGGCTGATGCATCTCCAGCGCGCCGGACACAAACCGTTCGTCGTCGTCGGTGGCGGTACGGGCCTCATCGGTGATCCGAGTGGCAAGACGGCCGAGCGCCAGCTCAATTCGCTCGAATTAGTCGACGCAAATGCGAAGGCGCTTCGAAAACAGCTCGAGCATTTTCTCGATTTCTCGGGCGCGCAGGCGGCGCAGATGCGAAACAATGCCGATTGGCTTGTTCAGGTGCGCGCCGTGGATTTCATGCGCGAAGTCGGCAAGCACTTCACCGTGAACTACATGCTCGCAAAGGAATCGGTGCAGGCGCGAATCGAATCCGGAATTTCTTACACCGAATTTTCGTACATGCTGCTCCAGGCCTACGACTATCGGGAGCTTTTTCTTCGCGACGGCGTGACGCTTCAGGTTGGCGGCAGCGACCAGTGGGGCAATATCACAGCGGGTATGGAGCTCATTCGCCGAACCGTGCCGAATGGCGAAGCGCATGCGTTGACGTTTCCGCTCGTTGTCAACACTTCCGGTACGAAGTTCGGCAAAACGGAATCCGGAAATGTCTGGCTCGATCCGGAACGAACTTCTCCGTATCAGTTCTATCAATTCTGGATCAACGTAGACGATCGCGATGTCGGGCGATATCTCCGCTATTTCACTTTGCTTTCACGAGACGACATCGAGTCGCTCGAGAAAGAAGTGGATGAGCATCCGGAAACTCGTCACGCACAGCAGGCGCTGGCGAAAGAAGTCACAACTCGCGTGCACGACGCTCAAGCTGCGCAAATAGCAGAGGATGTCTCTCGCCTGCTTTTTCAAAAGGGCGATCCACGGTCTCTGTCAGTGGATGCACTCGCTGCGTTGAGCCGTGAAGTTCCGTTCGCGGAGCTACCGTCTGGCGCAACCGCAGTCGATGCGCTTATCGCACTCGACTTCGCGACATCGAAGAGCGCTGCGCGTCGATTGATTGATCAGGGCGGAGTTTCAGTGAACGCCGAACGCGTAGCGAGTGCGACGGATCCGATGGGGACGCCGTTGGCTGATCAGTGCTACCTGATCAAAAAAGGCGGGCGCGATTACGGATTGATTAGGGTCACGCGATGATTTGGTGAGGAGCTGGGAAGTTTTTCAGGATCCTCTTGCCAGTTTTGGGTTCATCCGGGAATTCCGGGGAAAGCTGCGCGGATTTTTAGAAAGAAGTAATCGTCGTCGCGATATCCATACGC
>JBHELX010000022.1:0-61253 GCA_046262875.1 Gemmatimonadaceae bacterium
CGCCCCCGTAGCTCAGGTGGATAGAGCAGCGGTTTCCTAAACCGTTGGCCGGGTGTTCGAGTCACCCCGGGGGCATTTTTCCGATCGACAACAACACAGTTCGCGCGACTAGTGCATAGCCGCTCGGCCCATAGTGTGATGTCGGCTTCGGCCAGAAACGGCGCGGATTCGGATCCGCTGAGAATGCCTCGGCAACGTCAATGAATCTGATGCCTGCATGGCGCGCCGCAGCGACGGCGTGCGCGTGAATCTCCGCGTTGTTGTGAACGTACCCTGAGTACGCCAGTACGCGCCGGTCGAAGCGATGATAATCCGGCAAGTAGACGACGAGAATTTCGCCTCCCCAGGAATTTACTTCGAGCTTGGCGAGTCTGAAAATTTTTTCCAGCAAAGCGTACTCCGGAGGTGCAGTCAAGTGAGGAGCATTTGCTGCGATCATCCCGATCGCTTTTCGCACATTCCGCAAACGAAAGACTCCCGGGCCCAGCGGGGGAATTGTTGTCTTAGCGGCGGCGAGAACCGAGTCGGCGTAAGCTCGTAACAGAGAGTCAACGGTGGATTGCTTTTCCGCGAGATTCTGCCGATACAGGGGCTCGAGATATCGAGCGAGAGCAGAGTTGTTTTCCTTCGTCAGATCCTCGACGTCGTTGCCCTCATAAAAAAACCAGAGCACAATCCGAGGTTTGGTCGAGCTCACATACTCGCGCAAAACAGCCAGCTCGCTGAGGGGCCCTGCGCCAAGCACGCCAACATTCAGCGTGCCGGGAATCTCTCGGCGGATGAGAGTGCCAAGTTGGTACTCGTTCTTCACGCACACGCCATGGACGAAGGAATCACCGATCAACGCTACATCGAAGTGTCGGCCGGTCCAGGATTCGAATGGATTGTTGAAGCCGTGCTCGTCGCTGTCGTAGAGGATGTCGCGATCCGCTTCATTGCAGAGCTCCGTTGGAGTCCTCGAGATTCCACTCAGCGGAAAGACCTCGCGCGCTTCATTCGCGCGTGGGTAGTCGCGAAATGCAAATTGCTGTGGCCCCACAAATGGATACGCTCGAACCCCCGTGCGGCGAAGTGCCAACACGGCCGCTTCGTTCTCGGAAGGGAAAGGCGCGATTACATGTCCGTTGACTACATGAGCTGGCCGACGTTGGCGGATCGTGAGCGCGACTTCCGCAGCGACGACTGCAACTATTGCGGGCAAAAGGATCAATCCCGCCGCCAGCTCAATGCGACGAAGAAACGCGGTCACACGAACAGCGGGTTGTTGTCCAGTGATATTCTCTGACTATAGACGAAAGGCGCGAGGACTTCGCGACGTTGGCCAAGAAAAACGAGAACGGCGAGGATGCCCACAAAAATCAGGAGCGGCAGCAGCCAATACCGCTTACGGCTCATCAGATACGATCTGAATTCCCTTAAAAACAGCGGGTCGCTCAGCTGGTTGAGGAAAGGGAATTCTACGGCAAGTGGTTTGTCGGTCAAGCCTCGGTTGAGGATGCAAGATTGTCCCGGTATCTTGTAGACTATGACCCTCCCAAGCTCTTCAAAGCCGCGACCACGCTCGGACAGTCCATTCGACTCTATGTCGGAATGGTTCGAGCTCTACAACAAGCAAATCACCTGGGGCGTTGTCGGCGTCGCCTTGGTAGCGGCCGGCATCTGGTTCTACTCACGATCTCAAAGCTTGAAAGAAGAAAAGGCCGAGCGAGCGCTGATGGCCGCGCAGCAATCCATCCCCGGGAATATGCCTCTCGCCGAATCGGATTTGAGAAAGCTGATTCAGCGATATGATGGAACTTCGGCCGCGTACCAGGCGCAGCTCGCGCTGGCACGCGCGCTTTACGACGAAGGCAAATACCAGGACGGAATCGAGTCGTTGAAGAACGCGATGCCCAAGCTCAGCAAGTCCAAAGATTTCGAGTCTGCGGGACATCTGCTGCTCGCCGCCGGTTACGAGCAGACGCGGCAGTTTCTCGACGCGGCGTCGGAATATGCGCTCGCTGCGAAGGCTGACCGTTTCGATCAGGATCGCCAGCGCCATGAGTCGGCCGAGGCACGAGCGTATCTCGAAGCTGGTCGGACCGAGACCGCGAAACAGATCTGGACTCGGCTCGCCGCAGATTCAAAGGGCACTGTCGCAGGCGAGGCTCGCGTTCGACTCGGCGAGTTGGAGGCGAAGCCGGAGCCAAAGAGCTAGGAGCTAAAGTGCGGCAATAAGGTCCGTTCGAACGCTCCAAGTCAACAACGTATAATATATGTTATGTAAACTTACGCAGGTGGAGAAATGTGGGAAACCCATTTCTCGGCTGCGGGCTACCGCCTCTACCCGGCTGCGATGGTCGGCCGCTACCCTGTCGCTGGTAGCCGGGACCCCGTGGCCGGAGGGCCGCTTGGCAACTCTCCGGTAAAGACAAGCTCGGCATTTCCTCTAAGCGATGGATACCAAGCTTCGCCATCCCGACGCAGTGTGACCGTCAGCTCTCGGCTGGACTTCGTCACCAGCCGGACGGGCGAGTCGGCCCTGCCCCAACTCGCCAGCAGAACCGCAGACGCGACCGCGCCGGTGCCGCACGCGAGAGTCTCACCCTCCACGCCTCGCTCATAAGTTCGGATTCGCCAACGCCCGTCAGGACCACGAGCGACAAAATTCACATTCGCACCGTGCGCGAGCGAACGATGACGCCTCACCTCAGAGCCGCGGACAATGACATCTGCCGTCGATATATCCGGCACCTCGATCGTCACATGCGGAACACCAACGAGCGCGAACCCAAGGCGTGACTCAGATCCCTCGGTTGGTATCTCGGACCAGTCGGGCGCCACTTCGGTCACGGGCTTAAGATCGATCTCGGGAACGCCATCGATGAGGCGTCCGGCGACCTCTCCAGAGTCCGTGCGGATTCGAAGATCGCCAACAGCCGTCGTGCCGAGAAGCTCTGCCAAACGAACAGCGCAAAGCGTGGCATTGCCGCAAAGCTCACCCAGAGAGCCATCACTATTGTAGTAAGCGATGGTCAGCTGCCCGTTATCCGGGCGATCAAAAAACACTACGCCGTCGGCTCCAACTCCAGTCCCATGCGCGCACAACGATTCGATTGCGATGGCGCTTCGATAAACGTCGATTGGGCCGTCGTCTTCATCGAAGAAAATGAAGTCGTTTCCCGAGCCGCTCATTTTGTAAAACCGCCTTCCCGATCGCATCAGATTTTACGCGTCAGGCCCCACCACCGGAGCCGCCACACCATCCAGACTGCTTCGCGCACGATTTTCTTCGACATCTTGCTCGAGCCTTTCGTCCGATCGACGAACACGATTGGAATTTCGACGATCCGGAATCCCTTTTTCCAGGCGCGAAAGCTCATCTCGATCTGGAACGCATAACCGTTTGATTTCACATCATCCAGGTTGATCGACTCGAGAACGTTCCGTCGAAAAAGTTTGAATCCGCCAGTTGCATCGAATACTGGAAGCCCGGTAACTCCGCGCGCATAAATGTTCGCCGAATAGCTGAGGAAAAGCCGGCTCATCGGCCAGTTGACGACGTTGACTGCGCCATTGAGATATCGTGATCCGAGAACCACGTCCGCATTCTGAATCGCTCGGAGAAAATCGGGAATGCGCTCCAGCGGGTGTGAGAAATCGGCGTCCATTTCCATCACGTATGCGTAGTCTCGCGCGAGTGCCCACTTGAAGCCGGCGAGGTAAGCGGTGCCGAGGCCAAGCTTTGACTTGCGATGGAGTACGTTAATTCTTGGGTCGGACGCGGACATGGCATCTACTACCGCCCCAGTTCCGTCGGGTGATCCATCGTCGACGACGAGAACCTCGAGCGATGGATCCTGCGCGAGAACCGCAGGAACTATCTGAGTGATGTTGTCCCGCTCGTTGTACGTCGGGATGATTACAAGCGCTTTCTCAGGCAACCGATCTTCGCTCCCGATAGACGCCTGCGACGATCATCAGCAGCGCGAGTGTGAGAGCGATGAGAGTGATCACTTTCCCTTTCTCATAGGCCGGATCGATGAACGAGAGCTCGATGTTTCTCGCACCCTCCGTCAATGGGATGCCGATCAAAGTGTAATCCGCTCGCGCCGTAGTTCCATTTTTTCCATTAACTGTTGCGGTCCATCCGGGAAAATAATTTTCACTCACGATCAAAGCTGAGCCGGCCGGTGCCGGCGCATCGAGCTGAATCGAGGCACGTCCCGGTTCATAATGACTGACTGCTGCGTGAATCGACAGCGGAGCCGGAGCCGTGGTCAGGCTCGCAGCAGCCGTTACTGCCGCGGCGCTGTCGAACAACCCCGCGCTCCGCACGTCGAAGCGTGGGTCGAGCACCGTTCCAAGAACCGCATCGTCTGCAGCTTTCACAATCACGGGTACCACCCAGGCATATGGATTGTCTCCCGGCAGCCGATAGAGATTCACGTCGACTCCTACAACGTCCTTCACTGGACCCGCGAGTTTTTTTGCCTCAGGAATCAGGCGACTCACATCAGGAACGTCCACCAAAAGAAAGCGGACGTTCAATAAATGCCAGACGTTCGGATTTCCTTGCTGTGAGTATCCCTGGTCTTTATGCAGAAGCTGGTCATATCGCCCGAGCTCGTTTCCATGATATCCAAGAACGTTGCGAATCCGATGCACCATCAGCCCATCGCCATTGAGATTTGGGTCTCGCACCGGATATCCCAATTGCACAGCAAGCACGCGCGCGGGCTGCGATTCGTGTTTCATGTAATCGATCGTCGGGTCGGCGGCATACAGCTTTGCTGCAGGCGCCGAGAAAATCCAATAGAATCGAAGAATCGTCCAAAGGTCTATCGCGCAGAGGAGCGTGATTGCCCAGCCGACAACGTTCGGTGCCAGCTTCTTTTGTCGTTGAGCGGTCAAGATGAGCGCGACCGTCAATATCACGAATGCGAACGATCGCCACGATCCGGTCATCACGTCGAGTGAATTCGCCACGACATTGTCGGTCCTCTGCGTTCCGGCAATGCTTAGCGCGATACTCGTCAATCCTCCAGCTGCGCCGAGCACTGCGACGAGTGCGCCGAAGACTAACCAGCCATATAAGTATTTCTTGCCGACCCGCCGATCGAGAACGCGTTCAACTCCCACCGCAGTCAGAAACGCGATCGCCAGTGAACCGACAAAGAACACGCTATTGGGGGCGCGAAAAAACTTGGTTCCTGGAATGATTGCGTACGGAATTCTATAGAACGGTGTGTGACCACCCAATGCCCACAGCGTCGCGATCACGAGAGTTCCCGTCCAAAACCATATTTCGCTCCGGCGGGGATTGCTACGCAACGACGCGTAAGCGCACCCCATCACGATCAGGACGACAACACCGACGTAATCACTATGGTAGTGAATTCCAGTTTCGCCCCAGTATTTGTCGAGGATGCCAGTGAACTGCGGCAGGTAGGAATTGAAAATCTCGCTCGGTAGTAACGCGTACGATGTTGCCCGAGTGTAATCGGCAAGGCCGCCCGCGCGCGGCGACCACGGGACGTACTCGCGCACCGGCAGAAACTGAACGGCTCCGATAACCAGCCCAATGATCACTGCACCCAGTGCGAGCCCGAGCCTGATGAGCGCGTCACGCGAGGAGATCTCTCCCCTTCTCTGTCCCGATACAAGCAGAAACATTCCGTACGCAGCGGAGGCGAGAAGCAGGTATTGCAATACTTGCGGGTGTGGACTGAGAACGGCTAATCCGATGACGAGCGCAAGAAGTCCCCATGTCCATTGTTTTCCGTCGCGAATGCCCCGCAAAAGGAGCAAAAGCGTGAGCGGAAACAACGCGCTGACGAACAACTTTCCATCGTGCCCCGGCGAAACCAGCGATGCGATCTGACCACCCATCATGTATGCGACGCCGCCGAACAGTGCGCCGAAGAATCCGAATCCCGAAGACCGAAAGAACAGATACGTGAAGAATCCCGCTAGCCAAACGTGAATGATGAATCCCCAAGTCATTGCTACGTCCGTGGGCATAATCATCCGCAACAGGAACGTCGGATAAAAAATGTCCCCGTGCATCGCGGCGACGAATGGCAGTCCGCCGAACAGATAGGGATCCCACAGCGGGAAATGTCCCGTTGATTTGAGCGTGCTCGCAGCGAATTCTCGAAATGCGTATCCAGCGACGTACTGATCGCTGTTGGGTCCGACGAGAAATTGTCTCGCAAGCGCGGGATATCCGACTGACATCGTAAGCACCGCGTATGTCAGGGCGGCCCACAGATTCGCATGAGCGGGGGCGCGCAGACTCGCAGCCGGAATGGTCGCCTCGGCGGACGAATCGGAGCTCTCAACCGGCGTCGATGTTTTCGCGCGCGCCGAAGTCGCTTTGCGTTTCATTGCGTCAATTGAGGTTTCGAGGAGCGTCGCGCGAGCCCGAGTGAGATGAATCCCGGCAACAGCTCCACCACGGTGAGCCACAGGCGCGACGCCACGGCAACCGCGAAAGCATCCGCCTGGGACGCCAATCCGAGTCGAGCCATTCCCGCTACCAGCGCACTCTCCCGGACTACAACTCCTCCCGGTGCAAAGAGCGCAAGGAAGCCGATGATGTACGACGCGGCATAAACTGCGATGTATGACGAAGTCGCGCCAGCAGCTTCACCGAGTACGCCAACGACGAACATGCGAAAGGCAACTCCATACGCGATCCACGATAGAAGTGTTCGCGCAACCGCAAACCAGATTGTCACGACGGAAAGCGGCGGAATCTCGATTGCCTTTCCAGTAAGACTTCCGGCGATGCGGGCGAGGCGAGGAAGAATCATCGGCAGTGCCGCGATGCCGGCTGCGAGAATTACACCGATTACGATCGCAACTGTTGGCTGCTGTATCGCCTTGATTCCTGTCACGATCACCAACGCGATTCCTGTCGCGACGGTGATAAGCTGAATCAACACGGACGAACCGGCCGCTGCCACAGGCGACACGCCACGCTCTCGGGCCATCACACTCATCGCCGCGATCGACCACACTTTCCCCGGCAGATACTTGCCGAGATTTGAAACGAACCAGATGCGTGCCGCTGCTCCAAACGGAAGACTCGCCTGCCACCCGACGAGAATTCGCCGCCACGTTTCGATCAGCAGCAGATACGTCAGGAAAACAATAACTGTCGCGCCGAGTATCCACGTCCAGCCGAACGAGATTGTCGCGAGACGCTGCGCCGAGGAGTTCCATTGTCCACGCAGTGCGCGCACAGCCGCCAACACGATCGCTGCGGCGAAGATCCATTGAGCTGCGAGGAAGAGCTTACGACGCGCTGGTTGCAAGCACTTCCCTGTAAATGTCGCTGTAACGTTGCGCGGCAGATTCCGGCGCAAAATTGGCGAGTGCGTAAATGCGTCCCGCCGCACCAAGTGTGCGCGCTCGTTCAGGTTCGGCGATCACCGCATCGAGTGCGGCGGCGAGAGCGGCGGAATCGCCAGGTGAGACGAGAATTCCGGTGCGACCATCCTGAATCACGTCGGTAAGACCGCCGGACCTGAATGCGACGACCGGCGTTTCGCAAAGGAGCGCTTCCACCGCGACAAGACCGAGTCCCTCGTCTATCGAAGGAACTACCAGCGCAGTCGCAGCGCGATAGAGTCCCGCGAGCTGATCGCTCCGCAATTGTCCGTGCCATGCGACGCGATCTGCAACGGACAGCTCCTGAGCCATCGTTCGATATCTGTCGCCGTTACCGCCGTTTCCAACGACATCGAGCACCGCGGGGCGTTTCATTTGGGAAAGTGCGCGAAGCAAATACTCGAGGCCCTTCTGTTGGGTGAAGCGCCCAACGAACAACAATCGGGAGATTTCGCGCCGCCCGCCCGGCGAATACTTCACTGTATCCGCTGGCATCGGAGCAATGGTCGGTTTCACAGAGGGTACGAGTGAGCTCACTTCGCTCGCCAACCAGCTCGATACTGTCGTTACCGCAGTAGAATGCTGGAGCACATGACGAAACAGCGGGCGTGAGATTGCCGCACTTCTCGCGAGTCGAACATCGGTGCCGTGAAGAGTCGTGACGAGAGGCCGACGCGACATTCGCGAAAGCCAGCTGCCAATCACCCCACTCGGAAACCACCAGTGCGCGTGGATAACCTCGGGCTCGAAACTTCTTCGCGCGCGCACCGACGCCGCGAAATCGGATCCCAGAAATCCGAGCAAAGCAAGGCGAGCGCTCCACGATGACGCCACGTCCTGCGCCATGTTCCCGGTGTACGCGAGTTTTTCGTAGCGACGAGGCGCGTAGCGAAATCGCTCGACTGTTATGCCGTCGATGATTTCCTCGGAGGCGAGACCTTCTGCTGCCGGCGCAACAACGCGCACGTTGACGGACTTGTCTCTGAGAGCTACTGCAAGGCGAAGAATGAATGAGCCCGGCGCGTCCCCCTGTGACCGTGGGAACGAGTGGGTAAGAAAGAGAACATTCACGCCGCTATGGTTTCTGCAGCGTGTCCCTACCCTCTGCCAGCTCCTCGAGGCGCGCGCGCAGCTCGCGCATTTCCGCACGTTGCGCGGCGATGAGCTCGCCAATCAAACCCGTCGCGAAGAAAACGCTGCCGAGTATGAGACACGTTTCGACGAGGTTGATGACGGGACGGAATCCTTCGCCAGCGAAAATCCGCCAGAGAACCGCCACGAGTCCGGCGAGTACGCCGAAAACAAAAAGAGCTGCGCCCATCATTCCAAACAGGAGCAACGGCTTCTTCGCGAAGCGAAGCTCGAACCACACGGAGAGCATGTCCAGCACGCCGACAGGAATTCTTCCGATTCCAAACTTCGATTTGCCGGCGTGGCGTGGATAAAGCGGCATGGGAACTTCGGAAACAGAAAAGCCTTGCGCTGCCGCGACGACAATCATGTATCGATGCCAGTCAGGGCGGGCCGGCAGGGACTCCATCACTTCGCGCCGATATGCCTTGACTCCGTTGAGGTCGTGGACGGGAACGTGAAAGAGCTGCCTGCTCAACCGGTTGTACACTCCGGACACGAACGCCTTTTCGTACTGTCCTTCCTTGAATCCGGTGACGATGTCAGACGTTCCATCCAGCACTGGAGCGACGAGCTTCGGAATGTCTTCCGGTTTGTATTGAAGATCGGCCGGATAAAAAACGAGCACCGAACCGCGGGAGTACAGATATCCGGTGCGCAAAGCTTCGGCTATGCCCCGCCTCGCTCGGTGTCGCGCTGCGCGAAGAAACGGATATTGCGCTGACAGAGATTGCAGCACGCGCCAGGTATCATCGACCGATCCATCGTCGATGATGATGACCTCGTATTCTCCGGGACTGCGCGCAAACGTCGCTGCAGCCTGTTCCATAAACAGCGGAAGATTGTCCGCTTCATCTTTCGCCGGCACGAGTACGCTTACGACGGGACGCGGCAGTCGCATGTTGGAAGCTGATGCGTCGTAGGTCGCAGTTTCCTCGGAGCGAAGCGACGTCATACTCTCTTTCGCATCCTCGCGGAAAGAACTCCGAGCTGATCGCGATATTTCGCTACAGTGCGGCGCGCAATCTGTACACCGCTCTCGCGGAGAATATTGACGATCGCCTGATCCGTGAGCGGGTGCTTGGGATCCTCTTCCTGCACCAGCTTCTCCAACTGAGCCTTGATGCCGCGCGCCGATACGTCTTCGCCCTCTGTCGTCGCCAGGCCCGATGAGAAAAAGAATTTTAGAGGAAGAACTCCGCGCGGAGTCTGCACGAACTTCTCATTCGTAACGCGGCTCACGGTCGACTCGTGCATGTTGATGACCTCGGCCACTTCGCGAAGTGTGAGTGGCTTGAGGAACTGCACGCCTTTGTCGAAAAACTCGCGCTGACGATCGACAATGTAGTTCATGACCTTCAGCATCGTCTGCCGCCGCTGCTCGATTGCCTGAATCATCCAATTAGCCGAGTTGAGCTTGTTGGAGATGAATTCCTTGTTTTCTCCCTCGAATTTCTTTTTGTCGCGCGCAATTTCCTGATACGCTTTGCTCAGCTTCAGCCGCGGTAGATTCGCGTCGTTGAGGAAGACATGGTATTGCCCGTCGATCTTATCGACGATCAGGTCGGGTATGATGTAATTGTCGCTGCCGCTGCTGTACCGTAAACCGGGCTTTGGATCCAGCTTTGCGATTTCATCGGCAGCTCCCTGCACGTCAGCGGCGCTGATTCCGAATCGCTTCGAGATCTCGCTCCATCGATGCGCGATGAGCTCGTCGAAGCAGTCGTGCACGAGACGATATGGCAGCGACTGTTGAAGTCCGGCCTCTTTCAATTGAAGCAGCAAGCACTCCTGCAGCGATCGCGCGCCGACGCCCGGCGGATCGAGACCCTGGACGGTCTCGAGCATCTTCTCAGCCTCGGGGACGGTGTAGAGCGGGAGATCTTCAGTGTCCCGATCTGATTCTTCTGCGGCCCGAGTAACAAGGTCATTGAGCGCGGTTACAATTTCTTCTACCGTCGACGCGAGATATCCGTCGTCGCCGGTGTTACCGATGAATTCATCAGCCAACAGCATCTGCCGCGGAGACAGCTCGAGCAGGCTCACCTGGTCACGGAGATGATCGCTCAGGTCACGCGTCGCTACTGTGACCGGCTCGAAGTACTCGCGCTCCTCATGTTCTTCGCGGCGACCACCGGCGGTATCGAATCCATCAAGAAGGATTTCCTCCCAGTCGATTTCGTCGCCGCGCTTTTCTTCTTCGGTGGAATCGGTGTTCTCAGTCTCTGTCTGCTCGGTCTCTTCTTCTTCGTCTTCTTCTTCGACGAGATCGAGGAAAGGATTGTTGAGCAGCTCCTGTTTCAGATGCTGCTGGAGATCGAGCAGCGGCATGTAAAGCAAATCCATCGCCTGATACAGGCGTGGATTGATCTTCAGCTCCTGCTTTAGCTGAGTGGATTGGCTGATGCCTGGCTTCACGATGCTGCTCCAGCGACTGTCAAATGCGAGAAGCGCTCGCGGAGACGCGCTGTCAGCGTCGGCCCCAAATATATGTCGGCGACCGTGTCGTCGAACACGAGATCACGCACCGTGCCGGAGACCTTCACCTGACCGTCGAACATGATGTAGGCGCGGTCGACGATGTCGAGAGTCTGTTCGACGTTGTGATCACTGATGAGAACTCCGATCCCGCGATGTCGCAACCCCGCAACGATTGTCTGAATATCGTGAACAGCTATCGGATCGACGCCCGCGAACGGTTCATCGAGCATCATGAACTTTGGACTGGTAACCAGAGCGCGGGTGATTTCGAGTCTCCTCCGCTCTCCGCCAGAGAGAGCGTACGCTTTGCTTTTGCGCAGCCTCTTGATGCCGAGCTCGTCGAGCAGTTTCTCGAGGCGCGCCTGGCGTTCGGCTTTCGTCAATGGAAGTGTCTCCAATATCGCGAGAATGTTGTCCTCGACCGATAGCTTGCGGAAGATCGAGGGCTCCTGCGACAAATAGCCGATTCCGTGCCGCGCGCGCTGATACATCGGCATTCCGGTGATATCGCGCCCATCGAGGAGGATCCGACCGGCGTCCGGCTCGATGAGCCCGACAATCATATAGAATGTGGTCGTCTTCCCTGCTCCGTTGGGGCCCAGCAGGCCGACGATCTCCCCTTGCTGCAGGTCAAGAGCGACGTTGTTAACCACCGCGCGCCGGCGATAGGTCTTCACCAGCCCTTTCACCTCGAGAACGCTGCCACTGGGCGAAGGTCTCGCCTGCCGCAGTGGATCGACCGTGACGGTATCGGCCGTTTTCCTGAGAACATCGGCGACCTCCGTCTGGTGCTGCGCAACTTCACGCCAGACGGAGTCCGCGATTTGTACGCGCGCATCTACGTCATCCGGTTCTGGACCCGGGCCCACAAGAGCGCCGTCGCCGACAAGGCGAGGAATGATGGAATCGGCGAGATAGCTGCGCACTTCATCGAGCCCGAGTCTTCCCGCTTCCCGCTCCGCATCTCGTCCTTCGGTGCGAAGAGCGCGCAGATATTCATCGCGATAACGAGTCGCGACATCCTGGAATCGCGCCGAGCCCGAATCGTCCGCCGCCCCGATGATTGCGCCGAGCGCAATGTCGATCGAGCGTTCGTCTCCCGAGAGCTGGCGGATGACCTCGCGTATCCTTGGCGAAAGTTGCTGGACGCTCATTTCTTATTCTTGCGAATTCGCGTGGGTGGTGTGCTCGGAGCAGGTGAGGGTTGGGGCGTATTTCTCGCGGGAATCGCAGAGTTAGTGGTCGTTCCTTCCTTGGCCGGCTCGATGTACACCCCAGCGGCCTGCTCCGTAACTTCCACGGTTCGCACTTCGCGATTCTCAAAAAGAACTGTAATCGCTTTTCCCTTCACGTAGTTGATGTTCGGTATCGTTTTAGTCTTGTTGTCGCCTGCGAGCTGGTAATAGCTGCTCGCATTTCCAACTGCGACGATGCGGCGAGGCACGGGTTTGCTCGCGGTATCGGAAATTGCGACACTGTCGAACTGAGCGATGATCGTATCGCCACGCATCCAGTCGCGCTCACTCGATATGACGTGAGCGGTATCGGCGACGCTGTTGGCATACGCGCTCCTCAGCGCGCGCACTTCGCGAAGCCGTTGGCCGGGCATGATCGCATCGATCGAGTCCGCGATAATCTCGCGATCGGGCGAAATCGCATGAGCGCGCTTCTTCCCAAACGCGATCACACGATCGAGACGATCATTGCTCATTCTCATGTCGACCGTGTCCGCAACGAGCTCGAGGTCCTGACTGAGAACGTGGCCATCCGGAGTCGAGAGCACCCGTTGAAGCACTCTATCTTTCGAATAGAGATTGATCACGCCGCCGGTAAGAGTGAACGGCCGATCCTTGCGACTTTGCACACTCGGTGACTTGAGCAGCTTCGCAAATTCGCGCCGATTGTCGAGGTAAGCTGAATCCCCTTTCGCAATGACGTCGGGGCGCGTGATCTGCACCTGGCCGGAAGCGTAGACAAGGCTGTCTCCGTCAGAAACGATCTGGTTCGCTACTACATTGATCGGCTCGCTTGGCCGTCCCGATTTATCGGTCTCGACGAGCTGCATTGTCGGGTTGCCAGTCGCTATGGCTCTTGCGAGAGGACGAGTTGCTGTCGCGCGATAATAATCGACAACCGGGCCCTTCATGGTGGTTCCGCTTTGTAACACCACGTTGACGTTTCCTTCAGCGCGGAGACGATCCTCGAGCTGAAAGTAAGTCATCCGATCGGAGTCGACTTTTGCTCTCGTCTCGCGATAATGGACGTTGCCAATGAGGTATAGAACGCTCTGATCGCCATAGTACTCCGAGCTGTCGGCGATGATGGTGTTATCCTGTCCCCGGCAACGATACGTGACGCCGCCGCCCTGAAAGACATTGTACCGGTGGCTCGGGAGCTCGATTGCGTTAGTGCGCGTATTGCCGGTGGGCGACTCGTAGTCGAGGATGCACTCACGCGGCGGCGCTTGAGCAAGTGCCGGCAACGCGATCGTGATCGCCGCGAGCGCCGAAACGAAATTCAGAACGTGTTTGACTTTCACTGACCGGGAAGCGTAACGGAACCAGTGGTGCCGCTCTTCGTCTTGAGTATCCTCACATTCTGCATGTTTGGATCGGAGCGAAATCCAATTCCTTCGAGGCGGCGGCCTGGCTCAGTCAGAACAAAAGCGCTGTCGCTCATGATCGTGTTGAGCGCTTGATCGTATTTCAACTCGGGCGTGACAATGCGGCGTCCCTCTTCAGTGACCACGATGACATTGTCACGCGCGACCATGTTGCCTTGCCTGCTGTTGTAGGTACCCCGTCGTGACGTGAGGTACGCATCGCGTGCACCAGTCGTGGTATAAAACGTCGTCGCGACGTTGCGAAGCTCGACGCGCGTATTGTCGTCGAAGAAAAACGCAGTATCGGCAGTGAGGTCAGCGCGAGAAAGTCCATTGTCGGTAAGATTGAAGCGCGCGTTGTACATCACCTGATCCGCAGAGTCGGCGAGCGATGCCTTCCCGACGATCGGCGGCTGCGCCTTGTCATCACAAGCCGTCAATGCCACCGCCGCAAAAAGAAATGCTGCAACGACGAATTCTGCGCGCCTCATACCGCTCCGGCGCGCATGAGGTCATGTAAATGAATGACGCCTACCAACCTTCGAGCTCCGTCCACAACGGGCATCGAGATTATTCCGTGCTTTTCCATTCTATAGACCACGGCACTCCCTAGATCATCTGCCTCAGCCACTTTGGGATCGGACGTCATTACATCAGTCACCCGAATTGGGAGAACGTTTTCCTCCCGCTCCATCAGACGCGTAAGGTCCCCTGAAGTGATAACCCCGACAACGTCTCCTTGCTCCCCTGTAATGACGGCAATTCCACGGCGCTCAGCGAGCTGAACGACTGCCTCGCGCATTGTCGCGGTCGTTGGAAGAGCCGGAACCAGCGTTCCGGTTACCATTACGTCGCGAACTTTAGTCAGGAGACGACGACCAAGCGCTCCCCCTGGATGCAGTCGGGCGAAGTCATCTGCCTTGAATCCCTTCTCTTCGAGCAATGCGACAGCGAGCGCATCGCCGATCGCAAGTGCAACGGTCGTGCTCGTTGTCGGTGCGAGGTCGTGAACGCAGGCTTCCTCTCGCACCCAGCCATCGAGATGGACATCCGTGTGGCGAGCCAGCGTCGATTCCGCGTTTCCCGTAATCGCAATGGTACATACACCGAGCCGTTTGAGATGATCGAGTAGACGCACCATCTCGTCGGATTCGCCGCTTTTCGATATGAGAATTGCAACGTCCTCAGACCCAACGATGCCGAGATCTCCGTGAAGACTTTCCGCCGGATGCAGGAATGTTGCGGGTGTGCCCGTCGATGTGAGTGTCGCAGCGATTTTTCTTCCGACCAGCCCCGACTTTCCTACGCCGGCAACGATTGCGCGTCCCGTTGACTTTGCGAGCACTTCAACGGCGCGCACGAAAGCTTCTCCCAGTCGCTTTTCCGCCTCGACCAGCGCTTCGCCTTCGAGACGAACGACGCGACGACCCCGATCGAGGATTTCTTCGCGGGTCATTGTGAGACTTTCTCCCAAACGCCAACGAGTTTGTCGATCAACGACTCGAGCTCCGAAAGCGGCAGCATGTTCGGTCCATCACTCGGCGCATTGTCGGGATCGGGGTGAGTCTCGATAAAGATGCCCTGCGCACCCGCGGCAATCGCAGCCATTGCGAGATGCGGGATGAATTCGCGCGCTCCCCCGCTCGATCCTCCCTCGCCGAGGCCCGGGCGCTGCACGCTGTGTGTTGCGTCGAATATCACCGGTGCGTTACATGCATCGCGCATTCGGCAAAACGATCGCATGTCTACGACCAGATCGCCGTATCCGAAAAACGTGCCGCGCTCGGTGACTGCGATCTCCGCCGCACTACCCGACGGTTGCGTCTCGCGCACTTTTTCAACAGCGCCGCGCATTGCTTCGGGATGAAGCCATTGACCTTTCTTTATGTTCACTGGTTTTCCCGTCGCACCCGCCGCCTGGAGTAAATCAGTTTGTCGGCTGAGAAATGCGGGGATCTGCAAAGCGTCGACGAACTCAGCGGCACCGGCGCATTGATCAGGCAAATGAACATCAGTCAGAACTTTCAACCCGGTTGCCGATCGCACGCGATCGAGCGCAGCAAGTCCCTCCTGAAAACCAGGACCCCGCGGAGCGCCCGCGTTCGATCTGTTCGCCTTGTCGAAGCTCGCTTTGAAGATCGCACCTCCGGGCACGCGCGATTGCAGACGAGCGATCTCGGTTGCCACGCGCATGTTGAGCGCATCATCTTCGACGACACACGGACCGGCAATGAGGAATAGCCGGTCCGACGGAAATAGTTGAGCCATCTACTCGACGACTTCGACCGCAGCCCGCCTGCGTTCGGCGCGAACTTTTCTCGCCTCGACAGCCGCGGCGATGAAGCTCGCAAAGAGCGGATGCGGACGAGTCGGTCGCGACTGAAGCTCGGGATGGAACTGACAACCGATGTACCACGGATGGGTCTGGAGCTCCACGATCTCGACGAGAGATCCGTCGGGCGAAAGTCCACTCAGAGTGAGACCGTGCTCGACGAATTGATCTCGATAGGCGTTGGACACTTCGTATCGATGTCGGTGCCGCTCGCTCACTTGCGGCAATCCATAGATCGCCGCCGCTCGTGTACCAACGCCAAGTCTGCACGGATACGCGCCGAGTCTCATCGTCCCGCCCATGTCTGTAAGATGCTGCTGCGATTCCATCAGCGAGATCACAGGGTCGGCACACTCGGGTGCGAATTCGCTGGAATGGCTGTCGTCGAGCCCAATCACGTTACGCGCAAACTCAATGATTGCCGTCTGCATGCCAAGGCATATGCCGAAAAATGGAAGGCCGGATTCGCGAGCGTAGCGAATTGCCTCGAGCATTCCTTCCACTCCGCGCACGCCAAATCCTCCTGGTACGAGGAGCGCGTGATAATCGGCGAGCAATTCGCGTGTCCGCTGGCGATCGATGAACATGTCGCTCGCAAGCCAGGAAATGTCGACTCCAGTGTCGTTCGCAATTCCCCCATGTATGAGCGCTTCCTGAACGCTTTTGTATGAATCCACGAGGTCAGTGTACTTGCCGATCACCGCGACCTTTACCCGACTCGACGGGTTCACGATTCTCTGCACGATTTGCTTCCACGCCGAGAGATCCGGCGCTCGACGACCGAGCAATCCCAGGCGGTGCATCACGCGCTCATCGAGACCCTGCTCGTGAAAATCGAGTGGAATCTGATAAATCGTGGGGACGTCGCGCGCTTCGACGACTGCTCCGAACTCGACGTTGCAGAAGAGCGCAATCTTTCGCTTCACGTCCTCCGACAGCGGACGATCGCACCTGCAAATGAGAATGTCAGGCTGAATTCCAATTTCCATCAGCTCGCGAACCGAATGCTGCGTAGGTTTGGTTTTTACTTCGCCCGACGCGGCAATGAATGGAACGAGCGTGACGTGAATGAAGATCGCATTATCACGGCCGATCTCGTGGCGGTATTGCCTGATCGCCTCGAGAAAAGGCTGTGATTCGATGTCGCCGACAGTGCCGCCAATTTCCACGATTACGACATCGCTCTCGGGAGCGAGTCTCTTCATCGCAGCCTTGATCTCGTCGGTCACATGAGGAATCACTTGAACTGTAGAGCCTAAGTACTCTCCCCGGCGCTCTTTAGTGATGACGTTCAAGTAGATGCGGCCGGTTGTGACGTTGTTCGCTTGAGCAAGCGAGCGGTCGATGAATCGCTCGTAGTGACCGAGGTCGAGGTCCGTTTCAGCGCCATCGTCAGTGACGTAGACTTCGCCGTGTTGAAACGGCGACATCGTACCCGGATCGACGTTGAGGTACGGGTCGAACTTCATGATCGTCACCCGCATGCCGCGCTCGACGAGCAATCGTCCAATCGAAGCCGCGGCGATCCCCTTGCCGAGCGATGATACGACTCCGCCGGTGACGAAGATGTAGCGCGTTTGCTGACTCGGATTCTGTTGCATTGTCTACCGTCCGGCGATGAATGCGTCCCACCGCGCGTTGGCGCGGCTCAAGTCTTCTTCAGTATCGATTCCGACGGCGGGCTGTTCATCAGCTATTGCAACGCCGATTGGAATCCCTGCTGCAAGCGGCCTTAATTGTTCCAGTCTTTCGGTGAGCTCGAGCTCGTGCGGTGGAAGAGCAACCCATCGATCGAGCGCATCCCGTGAGTAAGCATATACGCCGATGTGCTGTAGCGGCTGAATTTCCGTTGATTCGACTCCGTCTCTTGGAAATGGAATCGGGCCGCGGGAGAAATACATCGCTCGTCCGTCGTCCGCGCGCACGACTTTGACGATGCTCGGGTCGTTACTGATGTCCCATCGCGCCGGCGCCGCGGCAGTTCCGATTGGGAATTGATTAGTCGAGACGATATTTGTCGCGCCCTTCACGGCAGCGCAGCCGATGAACGGCTCATCGCCCTGAATGTTCACTATCGTAGAGAAGTCCTTGAATTTCGATTGGCGGGCGACTTCAGCAACTCGTTCGGTGCCGGAGGTGTGAGCGTCGCTCGTCATGACGACATCTGCGCCTGCGTCGCGAGCGGCTTTGGCGACTGATTCATCGTCAGTCGCCACAACGCATGCATCGGCGACGTCCATCGAGGAGACTCGCTGCCAGACTCTGACGATTAGTGGGAGACCGGCTAGGAGGCGGAGCGGTTTGCGGGGGAGTCTGACCGCTGCGAGTCGCGCCGGAATCACCACGAGCGTGCTCACCCATCACCCAGAATTGCGCGGCAGGATGCAAAAGTCACGCCATCTAATATAATCGTCGCGAGAGATTGGCGAAATAGAAAAAAGTGATCCATGACTAACTGCAATTGACGATCGACGACTTAGTGCGAACCCGGACACATGCGAACTTCGAACGCGGACTTTGCGGAGTCAGAACTGTCGCTCCGCAATTCTCAATTAGTCGCCGATCGTCAATTGCTGTTAGTCATGGATCCGCATATGTCCGCAGTTCGCAGACGATGCTAGCTCACATCTCCAGGTTGAGGCTGACCGAGAACGCGTGCTTATGCGTGAAGCTTGTCTTCTTGTAGTTCGGATCGATGTGATACTCGACCTTGATCATCGAGAACCCCAATCCTACTCCGAGGTTCTGAATAAAATCGGGAAGCTCGTCAACCCCGGCCGACCCCGCGGAATACATCAAGCTCACGATTGGATTTCTCGCGAGCGGAAGATCGATGCCCTCGATAGGAATGGAGTATTCACCATTAACGAAAAAGAGTTTATCACCGCCCAGCGCGAGTAGATCAACCGTAGCGAGCGTCCCTGCACCACCGAGATAAGCGAATCGCTGCGGAGGCGTCGCATCGCTCGACGTGAACACGCCATGACCGCGAAAATCAAATCGCTGCGTTCGGAATGTCGGGAATCCGACCTTTGCGTTGAGAGTCACCTGCGTAAAGTCTTCGCTGGCGAGTAGGAATCCGGTTGTGCTCCTGCGGGGCGGCGTTTTGAACGAACGCTCGAGCAATCCGGAAAACGAACCCTTCACTCCACCGGCCTCGTACTCCCCCAGCACGCGCCCCAGCATCGACGCCAGATGTCCTTCCCAAATCGAAGGATTCGTGCGCCGCATCTTGAGCGTGTCGGTTTTACTGAACAGACTCCACGGTGCGTTGGTATGACGAACCGGGACACCGACCGACCAATCGTTCTCGAAGTTTATTCCAACTCCGGGAGTGATCGTAATGTTCGGGCGTCCGATCTCGAGTGAAAGAATTCCCGTGCCGCGATCAGCACGGAAATAATTTCTTGAATCGCTTCCCACCGCGATCGCGGCAAGCGTGTTGACGAGGTCAGTGCGAATCCAATCGTCGTTGGTGAATGTCGATCTGCCGCCCTTGATGTCGAGAATCACGCCGTTCCTGCTGCGCAACATGGCCTTGAGGAACGGGTCGAATTTCCCGATGTGCGACCGATACGTCACAGTCGGATCGATCACGACGTGTTCTTCCGCGAACGATATCTCCGGCCCCCACGGAACCGACAAGCCGTCTACTCGGTCGTACGCCGGAAGTCGCAGGCCAACGCCGAGTGGCAACGTTATCCATGGCTCACGGTACTGGACGTAGCCTGTGTCGGCAGGTTGACTGTTTGTTTGCGCGCCAGCCGACGACATCGCAAACAAGAGGGCTGCAACAAAAAAAGTTCGAGTCATCTCGCGAGCGTCAGAAAGTTCCGAAGGATGTCCCGCCCGTGCTCGGTCATTACCGATTCGGGATGAAATTGAACACCCCACACTGGATGCTGCCTGTGTCTTATTGCGTGGATCTCATCGCGCTCCTCATTCCACGCAATCACCTCGAGCTCGACCGGCAAACTCCCGCGCTCGACGATGAGAGAATGATAGCGCATTACTTCCAGAGGCGAAGGGATTCCACGGAATAGCGCTTTGCCGTCGTGACTGACTGAGGATGTTTTTCCATGCATCAGCTTCGGAGCGAGAACCACCTTCCCTCCGAACGCCTCTGCAATCGCTTGATGACCGAGACAAACTCCCAGAGTAGGAATAGTTGCAGACCATCGCCGGATGAGGGGTACTGTCACACCGGCGTCGGCAGGTTTTCCCGGGCCCGGCGACACCACAATGCCGGTCAACGACATCACCCCCACTTCGTCCACGGTGATCTCATCGTTGCGCCGAACAATTGGATCCTCACCAAGCTCGCCCAGGTACTGCACGAGGTTGTAAGTGAATGAATCGTAGTTGTCGATTACCAGAATCATGCGCGTGGATGGAATTGACGATGAACGTTTCTGAGATACTCGCGGTCGACATGCGTGTAAATCTGAGTGGTCGATATGTCGGCGTGTCCGAGCATTTCCTGGACCGCACGAAGATCTGCTCCACCCTCGAGCAAATGTGTGGCAAACGAATGCCGCAACGTATGTGGCGTCACGCGTTTAGTGATTCCCACCTGCCTGACGTACTTGCGAAGAATTTTCCACGCCCCCATGCGCGACAACGGCTCTCCTCTCGCGTTCAGAAAAAGAATTCCCTTCCCCCTGCCACGCTCGATCTTTGACCGCAGCTCGCGGATATAAATCGCGACCGCTCCAATTGCGCTGCGACCGATCGGCACAACGCGCTCCTTTCCGCCCTTACCGAAAACGCGAACGAGATGCTCGTCCATCAGTACATCTCGCGCGCCGATCGATATCCACTCTGACACCCGCAAGCCAGCACCGTAAGCCAGCTCGAGCATTGCGCGATCACGAAAAGCAAGCGGCTCCTCGAGCGACGGAGCTGCGATGAGTTTCGCCACTTCGTCAACGGTCAAAACTTCAGGCAACGTGCGCCATCGCTTTGGAGTTTCGAGCCGCTCGCTTGGATCACGAACAACGTGTCCTTCGTCGACCATAAATCGGAAATAGGTCCGTACTGCCGAGATATTCCGGCGAATTGAAGACGGCGCGAGTCCAAGATCCTTCAAATGGTAGACGTACTCGCGAAGTGTTCGCGAGCCGACGCTGCCCGGAACGTTGGCGCCTTTGAGCCGCGCAAACGTCGCGAAGCGCGCCAGGTCACGCAGATATGCATCGTCCGTCCGGGCAGACGCGCCTTTTTCAACCGACAGGAAATCGTGGAATCCCTCGAGATGAAACGCGCGGGAAAGCTCATCAGGAATTTGCGCGAGAGGATTGCCGCTCACGGACGCTTTCTCCTGTATCGGACATATGCCCAGATGATCACAAGAAGAATAAGGGTTGCCGCGCCGGAGCCAACGACCTTGCTCGACTTCACGATGTGTGCGTACAACACGTCCCAGTCCGATCCTGCGCGGAACGAAACCCACGTGAGGAACGCAAACCAGATTCCGGATGCAGTTGCGACAGCAAGCGCAACCGGAATTGGCGGAAGCTTCATCGCACCTGCGAGCGGCGGAACGAGTGAGCGAACTGCGGGCAGAAATCGACTCACGAAGAGCGCAGGCAAACCGTACCTTTCGTAGAGCGCCATGAATCGAGCCTCGGCGTTCTTGCCAACCCATCGCTCGAGTCGTTCCAGGAATGGTCCCGACCCGTAACGACGTCCGATGTAATACATGAACGCGGCGCCTGCCAGATTCCCCAGCCACGCTGCGAGAAACGTCGAGTAGGGCGAACCTTTTCCTCGCGCGGCGAGAAAACTCCCGAGCGCTACGACAGCATCCGCGGGAAATGGCGGAAAAACGTTTTCGATCGCAGAGATAACCACAATCGCCGGATACAGCACAGTCAGCGGAAGCTGACTGAGATAGTTGACTATGGCTTCAACGTTCACCCTGAGATGCTCACCGGGTACGTTCGGCGAGACTGGCAACCGCGATGCAGGCGAGTCCTTCGCCGCGCCCGATCCAACCCATCCCTTCGTTCGTTTTTCCCTTCACGCTCACCGAGCCGGTGGAAACGTGCAACGCGCGCGCGATTACGTCGCGCATCTCGGCGCGGTATGGCCCGATGCGTGGGTTCTCAGTAATGACTGTGACATCCGCATTCGCCACCAGAAATCCTTTGCTCTCGATACGCTCGACAGCGAGCCGCAGCATTTCCATCGAATCGCGTCCCTTATTAGTCGGATCTGAATCGGGAAACAGCTCGCCGATATCTCCTTCGCAGGCCGCGCCGAGTAGCGCGTCAGTCAATGCGTGCGCTACTGCGTCCGCATCGGAGTGACCGACTAGTTTGAACTCGTGTGGAATCTTCACTCCGCCGAGGATTAGCGGGCCTCCCGGGGCGAAGCGGTGTGAATCGTAACCTATGCCCGTACGAACAATGCTTCGTCGTTCAGGCGGCATTCGCCGCGGACTCGATGAGCGAGTAGTCCTGGCGACGGCGCACGGGTCTGAACCCGGCGTCCGAGATGAGACGCTCCATCTCCGCAGTCGATGTGCGGTGGGTCGTGTTGGCGGCGGACACGACATTCTCTTCGATCATGAGCGATCCAAAATCGTTGCAGCCAAAGCGGAGTGCAATTTGTCCGACCTTCATTCCCATCGTTACCCAGCTCGACTGAAGGTTCGGAACGTTGTCGAGCACGATGCGCGCAATTGCGACCGTTCTCAGATACTCGTCTGAGCCGGTCTTCGGCATGTGCGACATCGTCGGCGTGTTCTCGGGCTGAAGCGGCCAGCAGATGAACGCGGTGAACCCGCCTGTTCGCGCTTGCACCTCGCGTACTCGCTCGAGATGCTCCATTCGCTCGGCGAGTGTCTCGCCGATGCCGTACATCATCGTTACCGAAGTCTTCATGCCTTCGCCGTGAGCGAGCTCCATGATTTCGAGCCACCGATCAGCACCTGCTTTTTTGCGTGCGACAAGATCCCGCACGCGCTGCACAAGAATTTCTCCTCCGCCGCCCGGAATCGAATCCAATCCCGCCGATCGCAATTCTCGTATCACCTCGATCGCTTCCATGCGAAACAGCTTGGCAAAGAAATCGATCTCGCTCGGGCTGAATCCGTGAATGTGGATCGGATGATTGCGTTTGATGTAACGCATCAGGTCGAGATACCATTCGAACGGTATGTACGGATTGTGTCCGCCTTGAATGAGGATCTGAACGCCGCCGAGTGCTTTTGCTTCGTCGATCTTCGCGCCGATCTGCTCGAATGAAAGCGTGTACCCCTCGCCATGCTTCGGTCGGCGGTAGAATGCGCAGAATCCGCAATCGGCTACGCACACGTTCGTGTAGTTGATGTTGCGGTCGATGATGTAGGTGACGATGTCGCCCGGATGGAGGCGTTGACGAACACGATCTGCTTCGGCGCCGAGCTCGATAAGTGGCGCGTTCGCGTAAAAGTCGAGTAGATCGCGCATCAGGCGGCCGGAAGAAATGTCAGTGTTCCATTCGGCACAGTGCCCCGCTGCACTAGACGACGATAGAACTCAGTAAGGCCGGCGAGGTGCGGATACGACAGACCGTAATCCAAACCGGCGAGATATTCCTCGCATGCGGCGATTGGAACTCCGGTGGCCTGCGCTGCCTGTCGCGCGAGTGTCGGAACATTTCTGATTCCCCAATCGCGCGAGTTGATCAAACCGGCATGCACCGCAAGCGCATCGTTGACGACGACATTGCGCTGCGCAACCCAAACAGCGAATACGAATGGAAGTCCCGTCCATTCTTTCCAGGCTTGGCCGAGATCGTACGCATGCGGGTATCGCGGGCTTGCCCCCGAGCTGAGCAGGAGCGCAGCGTCGCCGATTACGAGTCGCGCGTCATGGTCTTCACTTTCGAATCGCGCGACGTCGCTCAACTCAGCGTCAGTAGGAACGAAAATCGGATGAGCGTGCCACACGTTCTCGAACAAGAGCTCGAGCAATGCAACACTCGTCATCGAGCTTCGACTGATGAGAACCCGGCGAGCAGACAGCTCAGTCGCGCGCTTCTTCGAAAAAAGCATGACGCTTCGCACGGGCCCATCGCACGAGATCGCCAGGTCGGGTAGAAGAAGATAGCGACGAGAATCACGCGCGTATTCAACAGCGGAGACTACGCTGACGTCGAGATTGCCCGATGCCATCAGCGCATTGAGTGCTGTAGGGACTCCGTCGACGAGCTCCGCATCGATCCTGATCAAACCGCGATCGATGGCTCCGTACACCGGATAGCAGTTGATATAGGGAATCCGCCCAATTCTGAGCGTCATGCAGCCACCGCGTGCGATCCATCGAAGGTCCGCAGAGTGTTGTAGAACGAGTCTCGCTCCGCGGGAATCTTGCCGGCCTCTCGAATCAGCTTGAGAATGTCGTCGAGCGTCATCCCCTGCGGAGTTGTCGCGCCCGCTTCGTGGTAGATCTTCTCGCGAACGACTGTTCCCTCGATGTCGTTCACACCGAATGAGAGCGAAATCTGCGAGAGGAATTGCGACACCATAATCCAGTGGGTCTTGATATGCTCGATGTTGTCGAGGAACAGCCGGCCGACTGCAAGGTTGCGCAGATCGTCGAACCCGGTGGTCGCTGTGCCCTGCCGACCCAGCTCGATTCCGAGCTGGTTGTTATCGGGATGATACGCGAGCGGAATGTACGCGAGGAATCCGCCGGTCTCATCCTGAAGCGAGCGAAGAATGCCCAGATGCTCCACGCGATCTTCTATCGTTTCGACGTGACCGTAAAGCATCGTGCAGTTGGTGCGAATTCCAAGACGATGTGCAGTCCGATGCACTGCGATCCAATCCTCGGCGGCGAGTTTCTTGTCCGCGATTTCCATTCTCACGCCGCGACCGAAAACTTCAGCGCCACCGCCGGGAAGTGTGTCGAGTCCGGCTTCTCGCAACGCAATCAACACTTCTTCGATCGACATTTTTTCGATGCGCGAAATGTGCGCGATCTCGACTGCCGTAAGGGCCTTGATGTGCACCTGCGGAAAATGAGACTTCAGCTCGCGGAACATCTCGCTGTAGTAGTCCAGTCCCGCGTGCATATCGAGTCCGCCAACGATGTGAAATTCACGCGTGAGTCCATTGCCCGCGACGGCCGCCTCCTGCATCACCTGCTCCATTGTGTATCGATACGCGCCCTCTTCTTTCGGTAAGCGCGCAAAAGAACAAAAGACGCAGGTCTTCCGCAGGTAGCAGACGTTCGTCGGATTGATGTGTTGATTGGCCGCGAACGTGACGATGTCGCCGTGCCGGACCGCATTCGCGTGAGAAGCAAGCGCTCCGAGCCCGAGCAAGTCGGGCGAGCGGAACATCACCACGCCATCGGCATCATCGAGGCGCGTTCCAGCGACGACTTTTTCGCCAACACGGCGCAATGCTGGATCAGAGATCCGTGAAAGGTCGAAATCGGAGAGAGAGTTCATCGTCGGCTAAGCGGCGAACCGCTTGAGTGCAAGCGTTGTGTTATGGCCGCCGAATCCGAAACTGTTGCTGATCACTGCATTCACTTCCCGGTCCACCGCGTTGTTTGGCGTGTAGTCGAGATCGCATTCGGGATCCGGCGTCTCGTAATTGATGGTCGGAGGGATTTTACCTTGAACGAGCGTCAGTGTGCTGATCACGAACTCGACCGCCCCCGCAGCGCCGAGCATATGCCCAGTCGCCGATTTCGTCGAGCTGACGTTGATGTTCCTGATCGTATCTCCGAAAACCGCCTTGATCGCGAGCGTTTCATTCAGATCGTTGGCCGGCGTCGACGTGCCGTGCGCATTTATGTATTGAATGTCTTCAGGGCGAAGATTTGCGTCCTTCAGCGCCCGCTTCATTGCACGTTGAGCGCCTTCGCCATTGGGTGCGGGAGCTGTCAGATGATAAGCGTCACCGGTTGCGCCGTAACCCACTACTTCGGCGTAAATCCGAGCGCCCCTCTCCTGGGCGTGCTCGAGGTCTTCGAGAATGACCATTCCCGAACCTTCGCCCATGACGAAGCCGTCGCGAGTTGCGTCAAAAGGCCGAGATGCAGTTTCGGGAGAGTCGTTTCGCTCTGACAACGCCTTCATGTTCGCGAATCCCCCAATGGCCATGGGAGTGACCGTTGCCTCTGCACCGCCGGTTATCATCACGTCGGCGTCGCCGTACTGAATCGTGCGAAACGCGTCACCTATTGCATGCGCGCTCGTCGCACATGCGGAAACCGTCGCGTAATTGGGACCTTTTGCATTGAACTGCATCGAGACAATGCCCGCGGCAATGTCGGATATGAACATCGGAATAAAGAACGGCGAGATTTTTCCCGGGCCGCGCTGACGATAAACGTCGTGCTGCTCCTCGAAACTTTTCAATCCTCCGATTCCACTCCCGACGATCACACCGATTCTATCCGGATCCATGCCGTTTTGCTCGGCCAGTCCGGCGTCCTTCATCGCCTGATTCGCAGCGCCGACGGCGTATTGAGTGAATTGGTCCGCCCGCTTGGCTTCCTTTCGATCCATGTAGGTCAAAGGATCAAAATCCTTTACCTCGCACGCAAAGCGAACGGGAAAGTTCGAAGCATCGAAATGCGTAATGGGCGCCGCGCCCGATTTTCCTTCGAGCAACGCGCGCCAAGTCGTCGCCACGTCGTTGCCGACGGGCGTAATCGCGCCCATGCCGGTGACGACGACCCTTCGTTTCATTACGCCGTGACTTTGGTGTTCAGATAGCCGAGTGCGTCACCGACGGTGCGAAGCTTTTCCGCGTCTTCGTCCGGGATGTCGATGTTGAACTCTTTCTCGAATTCCATGACGAGCTCGACGATGTCGAGACTGTCAGCGCCGAGATCCTCGATGAAGCTGGCATCGTTCGTGAGCTTTTCTCGCTCGACGCCGAGCTCCTTCTCGATGATGTCCTTGACCTTCTCAGAGTTGTCGGCCATCTCAGATTCCTCTTCGTTGTTGGTTGGTGTGAAATATATCTAACTGACGTTATGACAGAAAGTTACGCCGCCTTTCCTACGGTTGGTTCTACATCACCATTCCCCCGTCGACGACGATAACCTGTCCAGTTATGTAGGCCGCGTGGTCCGACGAAAGAAATGCGACTGCGGCTGCGACGTCCGCGGTCTTGCCCAGCCGCTCCAAAGGAATAAGTCCGGTAAGCCCACTTCGCGCTTCCGGAGTCATTGCGTCAGTCATTTCGGTTTCGATAAAGCCAGGTGCGACGGCGTTGACGAGGATGTTTCTGGACGCCAGCTCTTTCGCAACGGCTTTGGTCAAGCCTATCAGGCCTGCTTTGCTCGCGGCATAGTTGGCTTGACCCTTGTTGCCGATGACCCCGACGACGCTCGAAATGTTGATGATCCTACCCCACCGGCGCTTCATCATTCCGCGCGATGCCGCGCGAATGGCGGCGAAAGGTCCTCGAAGATTGGCGTCGATTACAGCGTCCCAATCGTCATCTTTGAGGCGCATGACGACGTTGTCGCGAGTGAGACCGGCGTTGTTGACGAGGATGTCGAGCGATCCGAATGCGGCTTCGACTTCACTTATGAGCTGGGTTACCGCAGAAGTGTCGGCGATATCGCAGCCAAATCCGCGAGCGCCCCCCCCGAGCTCGCTCGCTACACGATCTGCTCTGCTTTTCTCGCGGCCGGTAACCGCGACGCGCGCCCCACATTCGACGAGAGAGGCGGCAATCGCTCGACCGATTCCGCGGGTGCTGCCGGTTACGAGAGCCACACGTCCAGTCAGATCGATCTTCATTCAGGTGACCTGAAGAAGAAGCTTTTCGACCTCGGCGGGCGAACCACACGCGACACCGCGCGCGCCGGGAACAATTCGCGAAAGTAATCCTGTGAGCACCGCGCCTGGACCAAGCTCTACAAAAAGCGCGTCAGGAAATTTTGACGCGATGTTCGTGATTTCGCCCGCCCATTTCACGGGCGACGTCAGCTGAGTTGCCAACAGCTCGCGTGCGTCGGCCGCACCGTTCGATTCCTTCTCAGTCACATTGGAGAAAACAGGAAACGCCGGCTCCGAGAATGTCGTCGCTGCCAATGCTTCGCGAAGTCCTTCGGCAGCCGGCTCCATCAGCGGGGAATGGAACGCTCCGCTTACCGGGAGTCGAACTGCGCGCTTTGCTCCGGCTTCCTTCGCCATCTGCATCACACGCTCTACTCCGCTCACTTCTCCGGAGACGACAATCTGCTCTTCAGTGTTGTAGTTAGCGGGTACCACAACGCCTGAGTTTCGACACGCCTGCTCGCACAATGACTCGACACTCTGGCTCAGCTTGCCGAGTATTGCGGCCATCGCGCCCGGTCGGCGCGTTCCCTCCTCAAACATGAGCTCACCACGACGGCGCACGAGCTTCGCTGCTTCTGCGAGCGTGGTCGAGTCCGCCGCGTGATACGCGGTGTGCTCTCCGAGCGAATGGCCCGCTGCAGCGCGCACATGTGGTGACAGCGCGTGCTTGACTACTCGCCATGCTGCAGCTCCATGAGCAAGCAATGCAGGCTGCGCGTTATGCGTGAGTGTGAGCTCTTCGGAAGGACCTTCGAAACAAAGCGTGCTCAATGGAAACGCCAGTGCATCGTCGACCTCGGCGAATACCTCGCGCGCCGCGGGAAAGGTTTCCGCGAGGTCCTTTCCCATTCCCGGCTTCTGCGATCCTTGCCCCGGGAAAAGCAGCACGACGTCCACGGACTAAAAGCGGATGATCATCGACGCCCACGTAAAGCCGGCGCCGAACGCAACAAGCATTACGGTACTGCCTTCTTTAATGCGTCCTCTTTCGATTGCCTCGTCGATTGCGATCGGTATCGAGGCCGAAGATGTGTTTCCGAAGCGGTCTACGTTCACATAGACCTTGTCCATCGAGATGTTGGAATGTTTCGCTGTCGCTTCGATGATTCTGACATTCGCCTGGTGTGGAATCAGAAGATCGATGTCGTCACCGGTTAGTCGCGCGCCATCGAGAGCGCGATCCGCAGATTCCGACATCGACCTCACCGCGTGCTTGAATACTTCGCGGCCCGCCATCTTCACGAAGTGTGTCCGATCGTCGAGCACTTCCTGCGAGAACTGAATAGTTGCTCCGCCTGCGGGACGATACAGAAGATCTGCGAGCTTTCCATCGCTGCGAAGAAAAGTGGAGAGAATTCCCTTGCCGGTTTTTGCTCGCTGCAGAATTGCCGCACCTGCGCCGTCGCCGAAAAGCACGCACGTCGCGCGATCTTTCCAGTCGACGATCGCGCTCATCTTCTCTGCTCCAGCGACGAGAATTGTCTCCGCCGCCCCGGACGCAATCATTCCCTCGGCGACAGTCATTCCGTAGAGCCAGCCGGAACAAGCCGCACCAACATCGAACGCTGCCGCGCGGCCGGCACCGAGCTCAGCTTGAAGATCGACCGCCGTTGACGGCAGCAAACGATCCGGCGTGGCGGTGCTAAGAATTATCGAGTCGAGCTGACCGGGGTGAATGTTCGCTTTCTCCATCGCGTTGCGAGCCGCCTCCGCGGCCAGAGAGCATGTAGTCACACCGTTCTTTGCGATGCGACGCTCGACAATTCCCGATCGCTCGAAAATCCATTCGTGCGAAGTCTCGATTCCGATGGCGGCGAAATCGTTGTTCGTCATAACGGTGTCGGGCACACCGCGCCCGGTGCCTACAACGGCCGCAATCGGTCGCTTCATGCGACCTGCCCGCTCGAAAGTGAGCCCGCTGCGCTTGCCAGTCGCTCCTCGATATGTTCGTTCATTCTAGTCTCCACAGCTCGCACTGCGACTTTTACCGCGTTCTTGATTGCGCGCGGCGATGAGTTTCCATGACAGATGATGCTCACGCCTTGCACTCCGAGCAACGGAGCACCGCCATATGAAGTCGAGTCGAGCGGACCGAGTGCGGCCTCGAGCACAGCTTGATCGAACGATGGTACTGCCGTCAGCAGCGATACAATCATCGGCATCACTGCCTCGTAGAATTTGAGAACGACATTTCCGACGAAGCCGTCGCAAACGACAACATCTATCGGCCCGCGATCACTCGCGCCGGCGGGAAGATCCCGCCCTTCGACGTTTCCGTGAAAATTGAATCCCGCACTTTGGAAAAGAGCGTGCGCCCCTTTCGTCGTGGTGTTTCCTTTCTCCTTTTCCTCTCCGATGCTGAGAAGGCCAATGGATGGATGGTCGCGCCCGAGGACGCATTCAGCGTACACCGAGCCGAGCCAAGCAAATTGAACGAGCTCATACGGAGAGCAGTCGACATTCGCTCCCGAATCGAGAAAAACAATCGGCTTGAGCGCAGTCGGAAAGATCGTTGCTATTGCCGGTCGGGTAACTCCGGAAAGTCGCCCCAGCAAAAGCGCGGACGCGGCCATTTGCGCGCCCGTGTTACCGGCCGACACAAACGCGTCCGATGCGTCATCCGCCTGCAGCTTGATGCCAACCGACATCGGATTGTTGGACGAGCTTCGCAACGCGGCTGTCGGCTTGTCGGACATCGAGATTGCGTCGGGCGCATCGATCAGCGAGATACGCTCGCGCACGCGCGCGTGTTCGGCGAGCTCACCGGCGAGGAGATCACCGAGTACCTGTTCGATTTCGGAAATGCGGCCGACGAGTTGCACGACGTGCGCGTCGTCTACCTCAGCAAGTGCCTGAAGCGCTCCAGCGATAGGTGCCCTGGGTGCGAAGTCTCCCCCCATGGCGTCCAACGCGATTCGCGCCAATGCTATGCTTCCCTTGCTGCTACTCGCTGCTCACCGTCGTAATATCCGCACTCCTCGCAAACGTGATGCGGACGCTTCATGCTCTGGCAGCGCGGACACTTCTGGATTGCAATCGCGGGCGCGGTTTTGTGCGTGTTGCGCGCGCGTTTCTTCCTCTTGGAGGTACGTCGCTTCGGGACGGCCATTTGATATCGAAAAAAAGTTAGATGTAGTGTTCTAGGAAAAACTATCGCGAATAGCCCGTAATTTTTCCCAGCGACTGTCGGTTGTCACGGGCTCGCAATTGCACGAGCCGATATTCCAATCTGTTCCGCACGTTGGGCAAAGACCCTTGCAATCTTCCCGGCATTGAACGAAAGCCGGTGCTGCGAGCAGCCATGCCTCTCTTACCGCCGGTCGCATGTCGAGCGCGTGCGCCCGAGGGTCGAAGGGAAAGACGTCCGGATCGTCGGATCCAGCCTCGCCCTCCGCCGAAAAGATGAAGTGCTCCTCTTCGGAAACTTCGACCCTGACGTCCTCGAGACACCGGCGGCATGGCATCTCAGTGACCCCACTCATTCGCCCGCTGAAATAAAAGCGAGTCGGACCCGCCGCGGAGAGCCGACCTTCAACATGAATGGGCTCTGTCGGGCGCATGTCTCCGGCTTCCCAAACCGGATCGTCCGGCGAAACGGTGCCGTCAACATGCGCTGCCTGCGACTCCAGCGAGCGGATGTCAAAGGACAGCATAAGTTCTTAAAGCTAGCGACCTTATAGGTCTCCGAAAAGCCTCTTTCGCGAGGTACGATCCATCAGCCTGCCAGCGCATTTACGAAGGGTGGCTGGTGCATCAGCCTGCAAGCGAAGAGAGCAACGGAGAACGGCGCAACTTCGGGAAGAGCAGATTCTTTGATTGTTGGGCTACGGAACTCCAAAAGAACTGTGCGCCTTCCGAAGCTCAATAATGAAGGAGCCGCAGTTCCGCTTCTCTCGGTGCTCTCTTCGCCTGCCGACGGGCCGGTGAACACCATTCATAAATGCGCTACAAGCTGATCGATCGTACCTCGCGCACAATCATAGCAACTCGCTAGCTGCAAAGAAGAACGCGATCTCCCTCTGCGCGTTCTCATCCGAATCGGATGCATGGATCGCGTTCCGCTCCTTCGATTCGGCGTAGAGTTTTCTCACCGTTCCCGCCTCTGCCTCAGCTGGATCGGTCGCGCCAATCGTTCGGCGAAGCGCAGTGACGGCATCGTCTCGCTCGAGAACCATCGGCATGCACGCGCCAGAGGTCATGAATTTTGTGAGAGGCCCAAAGAACGGACGCTCTCGGTGCACCTCATAAAAAGCGCCCGCTTGAGCGTCGGTCAGTCTCAAAACTCTCGATGCGAGAATACGAAATCCCGCATCTTCGAGGTGGGCAACGATGCGTCCCGCTTTGCCCGATCCGAACGCGTCCGGCTTGATAATGGTGAGTGTGCGGCTAACAGCCATGTAGTTGTCCTATAGTCACTTGGTTACTGTCGCTTGAGAAGTTGCACGACATCGATTGGACGCTTCGCGACGCCGATTCCATTCGCCTCGAACGCCTCCATTTTCTCGGCGGCGGTGCCGGCCGATCCTGAGATGATTGCTCCAGCGTGACCCATGCGTCGACCCGGCGGAGCGGTTTGTCCCGCAATGAATCCAACCACCGGCTTCGACATTCTATTCTTGACGAAAGCCGCTGCCTCCTGCTCGTCGGTGCCGCCGATCTCGCCGATCATCACCACCGCTTTTGTGTCGGGGTCGGCTTCGAATGCAGCAAGACAATCTATGAAGCTCGTCCCGTTGATCGGATCGCCTCCAATTCCAACGCATGTAGTCTGCCCCATTCCGGCGCGAGTCATTTGAAAAACGACTTCGTACGTGAGTGTGCCCGAGCGGCTCACGAGGCCGATTGGTCCGGGTGTGCAGATTCGCCCCGGAATAATTCCAACTTTCGATTTTCCGGGAGAGATGAGTCCGGGGCAGTTTGGACCGAGGAGCCGGGCGCCTTTCTCTTTCACGAATGGATATACCTTCGTCATGTCGAGAACAGGAACGCCCTCTGTAATGCACACAATGAACGAGATGCCCGCATCTGCCGCTTCCATCATCGCATCCGCGGCGAAAGCAGGAGGAACGTAAATAACTGTTGCGTTCGCACCCGTTTCCTTCACGGCTTGCTCGACCGTATTGAAAATCGGAACAGAGCCGTCGAACTTTTGCCCGCCCTTCCCCGGTGTGACGCCTCCGACAACCTTGGTTCCGTATTCGATCATCTGACGCGTATGAAATGATCCGTCGCGTCCAGTGATGCCTTGAACGAGCAGCCGGGTGCTCTGATCGATGAAGATGCTCACGCTGCTTTCTTCCCCGTCGCGAGCGCAACGGCTTTTTGCACTGCTTCATCCATGTCGGTCATGGCCGACATTCCGTTCTCCTGGAGAATCTTGACGGCAATTTCCTCGTTCGTTCCGGTGAGACGAATTACGAGCGGGACCTTGAGCGGATTCGATTTTGTCGCCGTGACAATTCCGTTTGCGACGTCATCGGTGCGTGTGATTCCGCCGAAGATGTTGAACAGGATCGCCTTCACGTTCGGGTCTGCCGTGATGATGCGAAGCGCAGCAACGACTTTTTCGGGATTCGATGAGCCGCCGATGTCCAGAAAGTTTGCCGGCTCGCCACCGTAATACTTCACGAGGTCCATCGTGGCCATGGCGAGGCCAGCGCCATTCACGATGCATCCCACGTTTCCGTCGAGCTTGATGAATGTGAGGCTGGCTTTTCGCGCTTCAACCTCACTCGGCGCCTCAGATGTCTCATCGCGCAGCGCAGCAATTGCGGGAAGCCGATCGAGCTCGTTGTCATCGATTACCATCTTTGCGTCGAGCGCGACCACATCTCCGGCTGGAGTGGTAACGAGCGGATTGATTTCCGCGAGTGATCCACCGTTTGCCATGAACACCGAATACAGCTGTTGCATGATCTTCGCTGCAGCGCGCGCCTGTTTTACGTCGGAGTACAGAAAGAAGCCGAGCTCCATCGCCTCGTACGCTCGAAGTCCGTAACGGGGGTCAACTGGATGGCGGCGAATTTTGTCAGGCGTCTTAGCCGCAACTTCTTCGATGTCTATCCCACCGGCGGGACTTACCATGAACACCGGCTTTTTCGACGCTCTGTCTACTATCACGCCGACATACGCTTCGGTCGCGATATCCGCCGCCGGCGTTACCAGAACTCTCTTGACCGGAAGATCCTTGATCGTGAGCGAGAGAATCTTCTCGGCGATGCTTCGGGCTTCATCGGGAGTTTTTGCGAGCTTCACGCCTCCCGCTTTTCCGCGCCCCCCTGCGTGCACCTGCGCTTTGACGACGACAGTTCCACCAAACATTCGGGCGATTTGCTCAGCCTGCTCCGGTGTCGTTGCAATTTCACCGGGTGGAACGGGAATTCCCGCTCGCCGAAATATTTCTTTCGCTTGATACTCGTGGATATTCATAAGAAAACGGATTTGCTGGATTGGAACAGATTAGAAGCGTAAACCACGAAGTTAACGGACAATGGTTGTTCCTGCGCGTCCATTCACTGCATCCATCCCTTGCTCGAGCGCAGCAATCACGGCGCGACCGCCGGTCGCTCTCACATACTCCACAGCTGCGCGAACTTTTGGCGCCATGCTTCCCTCGCCGAACGCTTTTTGTTCGTCGAGTTTGCGAGCTTCGTCGACGGAAAGCTGCGACAGCTTTCTCTTCGAGGGCTTTCCCCAGTCGGCGTAGACGGCTTCGACATTCGTGAGAATCAACAGTAACTCCGCATCGAGCTCGCGCGCGAGCACAGAGGCGGCGGCATCCTTGTCGACGATTGCGTCAACGCCCTCCAATCCTTTCCGCTGATCAACGTAAACCGGAACTCCTCCGCCTCCGCACGCGATCACAATAGTCCCGCTCTCAACAAGCGGCCGAATGATCGGCAGATCGTGAATTGATTGCGGTGCAGGACTTCCAACAACGCGTCGATACATGCCGTTTGCGTCGACACGCAGTACTTGCCCCTCAGCGACGAGACCCTTTGCACGCGCTTCGGGAATTGCGTGCCCGATGAATTTTGACGGATCGCGGAAAGCGGCATCACCAGGATCGACGACTACCTGCGTAATAATCGTGGTCACCCGACGATCGCTCCCGGCGAGCCGCAACGCGTTCTCGAGTGATTGCTGGATCATGTAGCCGATCCATCCAGCTGTTGCGCCGACGAGAATTCCCAACGGCAGAGGCTCGACGTCGCTTCGCGCGACCTCGTTTCGAACGAGCTCGTCGCCGACCTGCGGACCGTTGCCGTGGACGACGCACAAACGCCAACCGTCAAGAGCAAGATCTACAATCGGCGCGAGGCTCTCGCGCGTATGTCGAAACTGGTCCCCAATCGTCGAGCGCTCTCCGGGCGGAGACAAAGCATTACCACCGAGCGCGACGACAGCCGTGCGAGCATCAGCTTCAGTCACGCCTGAGGATTTCTCCGAGCGAATCGTACGCTGCCCCGAAGGCTTTGAGATCGCCGGAGAACAACGCTTGCCTCATTCTTGAATAGAGGCGAATCACATCGCGACGAAAAGCGCTATCCGGTTCTGCCGGGAATCGTCGCGGTGGTGTGGCTCCCAGTTGGTTGCCCGCTGGGTTGATCGTTAGCACGTCGAGAATGTCCGGACGGCCAGGCCGGAACATACCCGGGAATTTTGCACGCCACGCAACTGTGGTCGGATCCGGTGCCTGATCAGAAACAACGACGACGCGGCCCGTGCGCGAATTCACGAGCGCGGTCGACGCGTGTCTGAAATAAGATCGATCCTCTTCAGCAATCGTTGCGTGCGCACTCAGCGGATACCATGAAGATGCCGAGTACAGCTCGACAACCCATATCAGGGTGTCGCCAAGAAAGGCAGGCGCGATCACACTGCCTTGCGCGAATATCGGCGCGAGAGCGTGAACTCGCTCGCGCACATCTCGCCGGCGCGCAATCCTCGCGTCCGAGGGGTACGGACCCCACAAGAGATCCAGTCGCTGCTCGGCCCATGCTTGTGCAAGTTGTGTGAGTCCACTGCCCAGCTCAGGTGCGGGAATGGGACCCGAGTGAGTTACAATCGCCGCACCGCGGGCGCCCGGATAAACGAGCAGTCGTCCGCGCTGTTCATTTAGAAGTACCGCAGTTCGTGCCGTATCTCCAAACGATGCGAACCTCGCAACTTCGTGTCCGACGACAATTCCGCTCGTGGTATCGTTGTATGCGCGGCGAGTGAACGCTGCTCTCGTCGCTGCGTATGGTTGCTGGTGCACATCGTCGCCGGTGGACGCATACCGCCGTGCGACGGCGGGCAACGCGAAATCAAAAGTGATCGCGACAATCAGCAGCGCGCTGACGGTAAAGAAAATTGTTCGCAACTGCCCGGTCCATCCGCTCACGAAAACCAGCACGGCCGAAGCCATCGTGATTATCGATAACGACAGGTAAGCAGGAATAAGCCATTGGTGATCGAGATACGAAAACGTTCCGTTGGGTCCGGTGCCGTTCACCAGGAGATGATAGCCATCGAGGCGATAGCTCCACGCCATGACCAACAAGAAAAGGGCGCCGAGTACCGAGAGGTGCCGGCGAACATGAACCGAAAGGCGAAAGGCTCCCAGCTCCCAGCGAAGACTCGGCGTTAGAGCATACAGACCAATGACGACCGCGGACACGACGATGAGAAGCCCCAACGTCCATTCATACGCGGCCCACTCGAGCGGCAGCCACGCAATGTAAAAGCTGAGGTCGGTCTGAAAGAAAGGATCAGCTTCGCCGAAGCGGACGCCGGTACGCACGAGTGCGAGCTGCTCCCAGGCCGGCGTCATCGCTGACATCAGCAATGCGATTGCGACTGACAAAGCCATCACTGTGCGATCGAGGTAGCGGGACGGAACTGCCTCCCCAAACTGCACGTTACCCAGTCGCCGTGGGAAAGCCAGCGAGACGATGCTTCGTCTTATCGAGAAAAGATTGAGGAGAGCGAACAATCCGGCGAAAACAGCAGAGAATAAATGGATCGCCGTGAGGTCCGCCGTTTTCTCACCCCATAATGGCGCCGCCGACAACGCGTCGTACCAGGCGTAATCAGTGTAGACGAGCGCGAGTGCGCGCCCCAGAAGAAGAACAGCCGCGGCAGCGACGAGCCCGAGGAGGAGCCGCCGCCCCGGTGTCATGTCAAACTTTTACGCCGTGATCGCGCAGCCAGCCTTCCATCTCCGACCTGATCACATCGAGATGCTTTTGCGTCCTCGCCTCGAAGCGCATTACGAGAACAGGCTGCGTGTTCGAAGCGCGAATCAATCCCCATCCTTCGCCGAACAGCACGCGGACTCCGTCGACATCGATGACTTTGTACTTAGCCGAGAAGTATTTCGTAGCCTCGGCGACGATGTCGAATTTTTTGTCGTCTGCGCAAGGAACGCGTAGCTCAGGCGTGGAGACGAACTTCGGGACGTCGGCAAGCATCTCGTGAACGCCGATTCCGCTATCGGCAATAATTCTCAGCAGCAGTGCGCTGCCGTACAACGCGTCGTCGAAACCGTAGTAGCCTTCGGCAAAGAACATGTGGCCGGACATCTCGCCAGCGAGTGGCGCACCCGTCTCTTGCATCTTTTCTTCAATCAGCGAGTGGCCTGTCTTCCACATAACGGGCTTGCCGCCCGCTTTTGCGATTGCCTCGGGAAGACCCTGCGAGCATTTCACGTCGAAGATTATTGGCTGCCCCCTTCCTTTCCGCGCGATTACGTCGCGCGCGTAAATGATAAGCAGCTGGTCCCCCCAGATTATCTCGCCGGTATGATCGATAACCCCGATTCGATCAGCGTCGCCGTCGAATGCGATTCCTACATCGGCGCCCTCGCTCTTCACTGCCGCGATGACGTCACTCAGGTTTTCGGGAACAGTCGGGTCGGGGTGATGATTCGGGAATGTCCCGTCGCTTTCGCAGAAAAGACAGCAAACTGGAACGCCCAGTTTCTTGAACAACAGCGGCGCGACGAGCGCGCCCGCACCATTGCCTGCGTCTGCTACAACCTTTAACCGGCGCGAGATTGGCCCGATTCGCGCGACAACATCATCGACGTAGCGTTCGATAATCGCCTCGTCGTGCGCACGCCCTTTTCCCTCAGGAAATTCTCCTGCGAGTGCAAGCTCGTAGATGTGCTGAATGTCAGCGCCGGAAATCGAGCGAGTTCCAAGCCCGAGCTTGAATCCGTTGAACTCCGGCGGATTGTGCGAGCCCGTGATCTGAATTCCTCCGGCGACGTTGAGATTGTGCTGAGCCCAGTAGACGAGCGGTGTCGGCACGACTCCGATGTCGACGATGTCGAGCCCGCTCTCCAACAGACCAGCCACGAGCTCGTGGTGCAGATCGACGCCGCTCGGCCGGTTGTCTCTTCCAACCGCAATTGCACCCGACACGGTTTTCTCACCGAGAAACGCTGCATATGCGCGCCCGATGACCCGCGCGACATCGGGCGTGAGATCTTTTCCGGTCACACCACGAATGTCGTTCTCGCGGAAAATGCCACGCGAGAGATTCAAGCTCACGGCGCGGCGGGAGCAGTTGCCGGGCGGGTCGCCACGGCGACCGATGGTTTGCTGCGTTCCGTCCAGCGAAGCACCGAATTCGGCACAATGCCGAGGACGATGATGAGAATTGCGGCGGTCGCGATCACGAAGCGTGTCCAGTTCCCTGCCGGCGGACAAACCGGCGCGTTAGCCGGACGCGGCCGCATGAACATCACCATCACAACGTAGAGATAGTAGCCTGCCGAAATCAGACTCGTGATGACTAGAATTACAACGAGCTTTGTCTGCGGGTTCGGCACTTGAAGCGCCGATTGAATGATCCAATACTTCGCGAGGAATCCGATTCCACCGAAAATTGGAAATCCAAGCAGCGCGAGCATGAAGATCGCCATCGCCACCGCAATTCTCGGCTGCACTGACCAGAGACCGGAATAGTCTTCGATGTTGAGACCCGACTCTCCTGCTTCTCCCTGCGCCACGATTACACCGAACGCGCCGAGTGTCGCGAGAGTGTAAGCCAGCAGATAGAACATGAAGGCTGCAACGGCCGCAGGGGTTCCGATCGCAACCGCGACCATGATGTAGCCGGCGTGCGCGATGCTCGAGTAAGCGAGCATGCGTTTGATGTTCTTTTGATTCAGCGCGATGAGATTGCCCGTGATCATCGTCGCGGCCGCGAGCCACCAAACCGGTCCGTGCCATTTATCCGACACTGCTGGAAATGCCTCGAGCCAGACTCGGAGGAAAGCGACGAAGCCGGCGGCTTTTACGGCGGCCGCCATGTACGCAGTGACTGGCGTTGGCGCGCCTTCATATACATCGGGTGCCCACATGTGAAATGGCGCTGCGGCGACTTTGAATCCAAATCCAATCAGCAACAACGCTCCTCCAACTGCGAGGAGAGCGCTGCCGGCGAGCTTGAGCTCGTGCACTCGCGAGGCAATGACAACGAGATTAGTCGTTCCGGTCGCGCCGTAAATCAGCGCGATCCCATAAAGAAGAAAAGAAGTGGAAAAAGCGCCGAGGAGGAAATACTTGATTGCACCCTCGGCGGAGCGCTCGCTTCGGCGATTGAGACCGGCGAGAACGTACACCGCGATCGACATGATCTCGATGCCGAGGAAAATGATGATGAGATCGCGAGCTGCAGCGAGAGTCATCATTCCTGCGGTGGCGAACAACAACAGGACGTGAGATTCACCTCCGGTGATTCCCTGTCTCGCGTTGTAGTCCATCGACAGCGCGATTGTGCCGATGGTCGCGACGAGGAAGACGATGTCCGCGCTCCAGCGGAAATTGTCCATCGCGATGACACCAGCGCCGGCCGTATCTCCCTTTGCGACGTAATAGCCAATGGCGAGCGCAGTCGATACGCAAAGGATGATGCTCGCTACGCCGATCTGTCGCTGGAGCGTTTCGCTCTCCGGTCGCCACGCAGACCAGAGAAGAAGAATCATCGCTCCGCCCATCAACAGAAGATCGGGGCCCAGAGCAAGTGTGAGCTGACTCGGCACCATGAGGTTCAATGTCATGGTGAATTCTCTGATTTGAATGCAACTGTCGTCGTGGGTAATGATGACGGCAGCGAGTGAGCGCGAACGTCAGTGACGAGCTTGGTTGCGGCCGGCTCCATTCGCCTAAGCACCGGCGCTGGATACACACCGAGCCAGACGATGGTAATGACGATCGGAACTGCGATCGCGATTTCGCGCCAGTTCAAATCGGGGATGTGCATGTTCTCGGGCTTGTCGAGCGGGTTGAACAGAATCCGCTGGATTGCCCAGAGGAGATAGGCTGCGGCGAAGATTACGCCCGTCGTGCCGATCAGAGTGAGAAGCGGATACGATTTGAACGAACCGACCAGAACGAGAAATTCGCCGACGAATCCGTTGGTTCCGGGAAGACCGATGCTGCTCAACGAAACGAAAGTGAGCAACGCTGCGAAGAGCGGGACGACGCGAGCGATGCCACCATAGGCGTCGATCATTCGAGTGTGTCGCCGCTCGTAAATCATTCCGACGATAAGGAACAGTGCGCCGGTCGAGATACCGTGATTGATCATCACCATCAATGCGCCCTGAACGCTTTGCAGCGTCAGCGCAAAGATTCCAAGCATCACGAACCCGAGATGGCTCACGGATGAGTAAGCCACAAGCTTCTTGAAATCGGGTTGGACGAGCGCAACGAGAGCGCCGTACACAATTCCGATAACGGCCAGAACCGCGATCGTGGCGCGAACAGTCGGATTCATCGCTGCACCCGGGAAAAGCGGCAGAGCGAAACGCAGGAATCCGAATGTCCCCATCTTCAGCATGATTGCCGCGAGGACAACTGAGCCGCCCGTTGGAGCTTCAACGTGTGCGTCAGGAAGCCACGTATGAAACGGGAACATCGGGACCTTCACCGCAAACGCGAGGAAAAACGCGGCAAAGAGGTAGAGTGCGACGCGTGGAGCGACGGTGAGATGCTCCACCAAATAGTCGTAACTGAAGTTCGGCGTTCCCCCACTTCCTGCATGCAGGCCGAGGTAAAGAATTGCGACGAGCATGAGCAGTGACGGCAGGAATGTGTACAGGAAGAACTTGATGCTCGCGTAGATCCGTCGTTCTCCGCCCCAGATGCCGATGATGAAGTACATCGGGATGAGCATCACTTCCCACATTACGTAGAACAGGAAGAGATCGCGCGCGACAAAGACTCCAATCATTCCGCTTGTGAGAACCAGCATCAGCGCGAAGAACGCGTGCACTTTTATCTTGACGCTCGTCCAGCTGCCCAGAACGACGAGTGGCATGATGAACGTCGTGAGGAGGATCATCATGAGAGCGATGCCATCCACTCCGAGCGTGAAGCGTACTCCCCACACCGGTATCCACGACGTATCTACGGCAGCTTGCCAACCTGCGACCGACGGGTCGAAGGACCACCAGAGTCCGGCGGAGACAATGAACTCGACAATGAAAAATGCGAGCGCAATGATCCGCGCCGTTCTACTCGCGGCTGCGAGGCGAACGTCGTCTGCTCCGCGCGGAGCCAACGCCACCAGCAGCAAGGCGCCGAGTGCAGGGATAATCAGCAGCGCCGGAAGAACCCATCCGTTGTAACCGATCGACTGAAGGAATGAATTCATCGTCGGCGTCAGCGAAGGGTGACGGCGCCGAGCACCGCGAGAACGCCGATGACAAGAACCCACGCATACGTGCCAACCGCGCCGTCCTGGACTCTCGATCCGACCCACGCGAATCCGCGGGCGACCGCTGCACTCCCGTTGACGAAGAAGTTGTCGATGACACCAGCGTCAATGAACCGCCAAAGGAAGTTGCGGGAGATTTGGTATGTCGGCTCGACGATAACTCGATCGTACGCCTCGTCGACGTAGTACTTGTTTGCGACGACGCGCTCGATGCCAAGCTCTGGCGGAGAAGCGGATTTAGGAACGAGCGCTGCCGGATTGAGTCGCCGCCAAGCGAACAGAATTCCCGCGATTCCCACCACGACAGCCAATCCAATAAGAGCAGCTTCGGTCCCAGTCGATGCTGCTGCTTTTACGCCTCTGCCGGCCGCAACGCGAGCGGTCGATGCGCCAACAACGGGATCGAGCCAGCGGTCGAGCAAGCCGACGGGACCAATGGGAATCAGCTCCGGAAGATTGATCCAGCCACCAATCGCGCTCAGCACACCGAGCACGATGAGCGGGCCGGTCATTACCCATGACGGCTCGTGAAGATGTGAGCGCTCCGTCTCACCAGTTCGGTTTGGCCCGTGAAAAGTGTAGATCATCATCCGCGTCATGTAGACCGCGGTGAGAAACGCTGCGGCAAGGCCGAAGACGTAAACCAGATAGAGCCACGCACTGCCCGGAATTCCGAGCAGCGACACCTCTGAAAGCGCGGAGCCCTGAGCGCGCGAGAATGTCGCGCCAAGTATTTCGTCTTTCGAGAAGAATCCCGCGAGCGGCGGAATTCCCGCGATCGCAAGCGTCGCAATCCACATCAGGGGCCAGGTGATCGGCAAATATTTCTTTAGCCCGCCCATGTTTCGCATGTCTTGCGCATCGTCGTCGCGATGTGTGGCGTGAAATGCGGCATGCATTGCGTGGATCACCGAGCCCGCTCCAAGGAACAGGAGCGCCTTGAAGAACGCATGAGTCACGAGGTGAAACATGCCTGCTGTGTACGCCCCTACGCCGACGCCCACGAACATGTAGCCGAGCTGTGATACCGTTGAGTACGCGAGGACTTTCTTGATGTCCCACTGTTTGAGTCCAATCGTAGCGGCGAAGATCGCTGTGAGGCCGCCGATGAACGCGACAACGAGGTCGGCCACAGGCGCCATCGAAAACAGCGGCGAGGCTCGCGCGATCAAGTAGACGCCGGCGGTGACCATCGTTGCCGCATGGATCAACGCAGACACCGGCGTCGGACCTGCCATCGCGTCGGGCAACCACACATAGAGCGGAATCTGCGCGCTCTTACCAACGCACCCGAGGAACAGGAAAAGACAGATCGCGGTCACGATCTCTCCACCATATGGGAGCTTTGAAGCGGCACCGATGAACACTCCGTGAAAATCGAGCGCCCCGAGCGTCGCGAACATGATGAACATCGCGATGAGGAAGCCAAAATCCCCGATGCGATTCACGATGAAAGCTTTCTTTCCCGCATCCGCATTCACCTTATCGTTGAACCAGAATCCGATCAGCAAGTACGAGCAAAGTCCGACGCCTTCCCATCCGACGAACAGAACCGGGAAGTTTGCGCCGAGCACCAGTATGAGCATGAAGAAGACAAACAGATTCAGGTACGCGAAGTAGCGCGGATAATCCGGATCCTCGCGCATGTAGCCGACGCTGAAGATGTGGATCAACGCGCCGACGCCCGTTATCACCAGGACCATAACCATCGAGAGCTGATCGAGCTGCAGCGCCGCATCGATCTGCAGCGAGCCAACCGGCATCCAGCTGAAGTAGCTCTGGGTGAACGGTCGAGCCATCGTGACCGAGCCCATCGCGAGCAACATCGAGAACGCGAGCAGGAATGAGAGAACAAGTACTCCAGGTCCGACGATGCTGGCAATGCCCGCGTACTTGTGCGGCGCCGCTGTGTGATCCTCCGGGTGATGATCATTAACGGGCGTCATTGCACCGTCGTGTCCAACGTCCGGATCAGCCGGACCAATTCGGGCCGAGCTTACAACCGAGAGCGCTCCGTTGATTACAAAGCCGAGCAACGGCAGCACAGGAAGCAGCCAGACAAACCGCGCCACAGTTGAAGCGAGAGGATGCGTAGTCGTTAAGACTTCCTGTATGAGCATCAACCTTTCATGACGTTGATGTTCTGAAGGTCGACCGTCTGCCGGAAACGGAAGATTGCAATGATTATCGCGAGTCCAACTGCCGCTTCAGCGGCGGCAACCGTCATGACGAACAGCACGAAAACCTGCCCCGCTGGACCGTAGGCTCGTGCGAACGCGATGAACGTGAGGTTCACCGCGTTAATCATGAGCTCGACGCACAGGAAGATGATGATCGCATTACGGCGAGTGAGAACTCCTACAACCCCGATTACGAAGAGCGCCGCGGACAGCGCGAGTGATTCAGCTAGCACGCGGGTCCTTCCGTCGTCCGAGCACAACTGCGCCCGCAATCGCAACGAGCAACAAAACGCTCGTCAGCTCGAACGCGAGGAGATATTCATTGAACAAGGGCCGCGCGACCGTTCCTACCGCGCCATACTTGGCAAGCTGGGCTGCCGCGAACCCGCGTGGAACTTCGAACTTCGTAGCAACGTCACCACGGCCGATCACCATTATCTCGCCCACCATGACGAGTCCGACCACCACTGCCGCGAGAATCGCCCACGTGCCGCGTTTGTCTGCTATCTCTGACGGATGCCCAAGGTTGAGCAGCATGATAACGAACAGGAACACGACCATGATCGCGCCCGCATAGACGAGCACTTGCATGACGCCGATGAATTGCGCATCGAGCAGCACGTAAAGCGCCGACAACGAGAACATTGTATTCACCAGCCAGAGCGCCGCAGCGACCGGGCTTTTGCGCGTCACGAACGCCAACGCGGATGCAAGCGCGAAGACTCCGAATAAATAGAAGTGGAACGTGTAGAAGAGCGGATAGTGCGGCTCCATCTACTCTCCCCTTGGATCGTCAGGGTCCCACATCTCGCACACCGGATGCGTCTGCGCCGTCAGCCGCTCGAGATCGTAAACGAAACCTTCTCTGCTGTACTCTGCGTTCTCGTAATGCCTGCCTACGTGAATCGCTTCTTCGGGACAAACCTCCTGGCAGTATCCGCAGAAGATGCAGCGGAACTCGTCGATCTCGAAAATGAGTGGATAACGATTGCCTTCTTCGTCTTCACCGGGCACGAGCTTGATGCAGTTCGCTGGACACACCGTCGGACAAAGTCCACAAGCAACGCATTTCGCTTTGCCCGTTTCAGTTGTGAGCATCCGGTGCGTTCCGCGCCATCGCGGCGAAATCTGCATTTTCTCTTCGGGATACTGGATCGTCACCTTGTGCGGCTTGATCAAATGCTTCGCGGTGAGTGCCATTCCCTTGAGAGTTGCCCGGAAATAACTCACGTCCTCGATAGGACGGTCGAGAACTTTAACGTTGATTGTCATGGATGTAGCGCTTCCGATGCAAGTGGCGACCGAGCGGCCATGTGCTTGAGCCGAGCGATGCGTGCAGACTCGAGACGACTATACGCAGGGCTGATTATTCGGCCATGATCCAGAATCGTGAACACGATCATCACGAGAACGATATTCACGACTCCCATGATCGAGCTGTACATCGCGCCGCGCTGCATACCCGCGCTCTCGAGAACCAGAATCACGCCGGCGATGATGATGATGTATGCCAACGCGAGCGGAAGCATGATCTTCCAGCCCAGCGACATCAGCTGATCGTAGCGGAAGCGCGGGAGCGTCCAGCGCACCCACATGAAGAAGAAAATGAAGAAGAGTAGTTTCGCAAAGAAAATCCCGATCGAGAGCAACGTCAGCCATGCACTGTATGGGCCGATGTTGTCGCGGCCGGTGAATGGAACATCCCATCCGCCGAAGAAGAGCGTCACCATGAGTGCGCTCGCCGTAACCATGTTCGCGTATTCGGCAATGAAGAACAGCGAGAACTTCATGGCGCTGTATTCGGTGTGGTAACCGGCAATCAGCTCGGATTCGGCCTCCGGCAGATCAAACGGCAGCCGATTCGTTTCTGCGAAGGCCGCAACGAGGAAAATGAAAAACGCGAGTGTGAGGTTGACGACATTCCATCCGCCGTAAGCCTGCTGCGTAATGATGGTATTCAGCGTGACATTGCCGGCGAGGAGCAACACTGGAATGGTCGACATTCCGAGCGAGATCTCATATGAGATCATCTGCGCGCTCGACCTCAATCCGCCGAGCAACGCGTACTTGTTGTTCGATGACCAACCGGCGAGCACGATCCCGTAAACGCCAAGCGATGAGATAGCGAGAATAAAAAGAAATCCGACGGGAAGGTCTGCGACCACCATGTCGATCCGTCCCCATCGCGTAGGCAACGGCGCGCCGAACGGAATCACGACCCACGTCGTCAGCGCCGGAATGAAAGAAAGAATTGGCGCCAAAATGAAGAGCGGCTTGTACGCCGCCTCCGGGTAAGTCTCTTCTTTCATGAAGTTCTTCAAACCGTCGGCAAACGGCTGACCGATTCCATGCGGACCAACCCGGTTGGGACCGTGACGATCCTGAATCCATGCCGAGATTTTTCTTTCGGCGAGAGTCAAGAGAGCGACTCCGATCATGTAGACCGTGAACACCGCGATCATTTTGATGATCGTGAAGATCACCCACACGCCGCTTCCCGGAGGCGGAAGCTGCGGGTTCGCGATTTGAAGGAGCGCGCTCACACCGATCATCGCGCTCCCCCGGATCCCGCGCCGATGCCGGCGAAATCAGGCTCCCCAGTTGATGCCTGCCCATTCAATACCGGAAGCCCGCGCATCCCGAGCTTCTCATATGACAATCCCGAAAACGCGGAGTGCGTTTTCGCGATGTTCGCGAAAACATCGGCGGGGAGATAGAACGTGTCCTGCGCGCCGAGTGCCCCGAGAAGATCTCCGAGCACGAGCCAGCTCGGGCGCGCGAAACCGGGAGCGGGCTTGGCCTGCATGAAACGCTGAACGCGTCCGCGCAAATTCGTGAATGTGCCTTCTTCCTCAGCAAAGTTTGTAATCGGAAGAAGAACTGAAGCATCCTTTGCGACATCAGGCACTGTGGTAGATATCACGATCAGCTGACTCGCTCGCGCGATGTCTTCGACGGTAATCCCATCGAGGTCATCATCGGCGACGACGAGCACGTCACCATCGCGCATTCCTTCGAGCGGACGCTCCGACCGTTCGAAGCCGAAGATTTCCGCTCCGCGTACATTCGCTGCGCGGTCTCGACGAAGCGCCAGGCCTTCAACTCCCGCAAGGGGGGCTTCTTCGCCCGTCGCAGCTCGGAATGCACCGGCGCCCCCATTGCGACGCATCACTTGCGACAAGAGATGAAGCGCTTCGTTCGACAGGAAGGGTGACGCAAGGACAAACGCGCGCGTGTCGCGCAACAGCGCGGCCGCGGCGTGAACGGCTACATCCCAGTCGATACTGCGGAGCTTGCCATCAGTGCGGACGTGCGGCGTCTCCGCCCGATCAGTGCGATTGATCCAGCGATAGTTCAGGCGTCCGTAATCGCAGATGAAGAACTTGTTGACGTCTTCATTCGGCCTCGGCTTGATTCGCGTAACCGTGCCCTCGCGAACCTCGAGCATCACGTTGCAGCCCTGCGTGCAGCTCGGACAAATCGATGCCGTGCGATCCAGCTCCCACGCGCGCGACTTGTTAAGGAAATCTTTCGAGAGCAATGCTCCGACCGGGCACAGATCCACGACGTTTCCCGCCCATGGATGTGTGAGATCCTTGCCCTCGAATTTTCCAATCAGTGCGCGGTCTCCGCGTTCGCTCACATTGAGAACCGGCTCGTGCGCGACATCATCCATGAAGCGCACGCAACGCGTGCAAAGAATGCAGCGGTTGGGAACGTAGAGAACGTCGCCGCCAAAATCTTCGACGGGATTGAATCGCTTCGGATCCCTATACCGTGAATCTGGCCGGCCTTCCTGGAAAGTGTAGTCCTGAAGCTCGCATTCTCCCGACTGATCGCAGATCGGACAATCGAGCGGATGATTTATAAGAAGAAATTCGAGCACGCCTTCGCGCGCTTTGAGCGCACGATCAGTGAAGACGCGAACCACCTGGCCTTCGGCGACAGCTGTCGCGCAGGACGGCGCGAGCTTCGGCGCTTTTTCAACTTCGACGAGACACATCCTGCACACACCGGCAACTGGAAGTCCCGGGTGATAGCAGTAATGAGGAATCAGAATGCCCGCAGTCTTTGCAGCCTCGAGAATGGACGTGCCATCCGGAACGCTTACCGGCCGTCCTTCGATCGTCAGGTTGACCATTTTCGCTTCAGCCATCAGGCCACCTGCGTGAGGACGGAGTGCACTCGCCTTCCCTGAATGAGCGCCTCGAACTCCGAGCGGAATTTCTTGATTCCTGAAATCACTGGAACAGCGCACGAATCACTAAGAACACAAATCGTCGTGCCGGTCATGTTGTCCGCGGTGTCGAGCAGCGTGTCGAGATCTTCCATCGTTCCCTGACCGTCGCGAATGCGCTCGAGAATTTTTGTCGTCCACGCCGTTCCTTCGCGACACTGCGTGCATTGCCCGCAACTTTCATGAGCGAAGAAACGCGCGAGACGTGCAATAATGCGGACCATCGACTGATCTTCATCGATGACGATTACTCCGCCCGAGCCGAGCATCGATCCCTGCGCGACGAATCCCTCGTAATCCATCAGCGTCGCCTCGGCTTCTGCCATCGTCAGAATTGGAACCGAAGCGCCCCCGGGAATAACTGCTTTCAATTTTTTGCGACCAACTCCGCCGCCGCACAGGTCGTGAAGGAATTCTCCGAAGGGAAACCCCATCACCACTTCATAAGTGCCAGGACGCTGAACGTTGCCGCAAACCGAATAGAGCTTCGTCCCTGTGCTCTTCGGATTCGACAGTGACATTTCCTTGTACCATGCGGCCCCCTTCATCAGGATGTGAGGAACTGCAGCGAGCGTCTCGACGTTGTTGATCGTCGTCGGCTGGCTGAACACGCCGGACACCGCGGGGAACGGCGGCTTGATTCGTGGATTCCCTCTACGTCCTTCCAGCGATTCCATCAACGCTGTTTCTTCGCCGCAGATGTAGGCGCCCGCTCCCTTGTGCACGTGAATATCGAGGCGCTTCCCGGTACCCATTGCGTTTTTGCCGATGATGCCGGCGTCGTATGCTTCGCGGATTGCGCGATCCATCCAGTAGAGCGGTTCCGTGAACTCGCCTCTTATATAGATGTAGGTCGTCTCGGCGCCCATTGCCCACGCGGCGATGGCGCAGCCTTCGATTAATGCGTGCGGCGTCCAGCGCATGATCTCTCGATCCTTGAACGTTCCGGGCTCCGACTCGTCCGCGTTGCAGCAGAGATAGTGCGGCTTTCCATCGCCGGGCTTCATGAAGGACCACTTCGTTCCCGTCGGAAATCCTGCGCCGCCTCGACCGCGCAGCCCTGATTCCTTGACGATGTTGACGATGTCGCCCTGCGCCATGCTCAGCGCTTTTTCGAGAGCCTGGTACCCGCCTCGTCCCGTCCATCCGTGCAGCGTGCGTGCTTCCGGCTCCCCGAAGTGCTGCGACAGGATTGGAGTTTCGCGCGCGTGCGATGGGTGTGGGTATCCCATCAGGCCAGTCCTTTCAAGATGTCGGGCACTTTCGCGGGCGTGACGTTCTCGATGAAATCGTCGTTGATCATTATCGGTGTGGCGAATCCGCACGCGCCAAGACATTCGACTTCAATCACCGTGTACCTTCCATCCGGTGACGGAACACCAAGCTCTCCGGCTCGCGTCTCGCGCAGAAGAGTCTTCACGACGTCTTCAGCCCCGCAGATTCCGCATGGTGATGTGGTGCATACCTGGATGAAATACTTTGTGACGGGGTGCTGATGGTACATCGTATAAAAGGTCACGACACCCTTCACGTACGCCGGCGTCAGCTCGAGCAGCTCAGCGACTTCCGCCATCGAGTCTTCGCTCACCCAACCGCGCTCGCGCTGCACGATCCATAGAGTGGGCAGCAGCGTTGCCATCTTGTTTGGATATCGCGTGAGCAGCTCGTCGAGCTCTTTGCGAACATCTCCCGCAAAAACGGGAACATGAGGTCCCCGATCGTGCGCAGTGGTGTCATGAGATGCCAGGTCAGGAGATTCGAGCCCGCCGATCGCGCGTTCGCTCAACGGTCGATCTCTCCCATGACGATGTCGATGCTCGCATTGATGGCGATGACGTCGGAGAGCAAATGGCCTTCGACCATTTTTGGAATCGCCGAAAGATTTACGAACGAGGGCGGCCTGATGCGCCATCGCACGGGCTTCGATGTTCCATCCGAAACCATGTAATAGCCCTTCTCTCCTTTCGGACTTTCGACTGCGACGTATGACTCGCCGACAGGGGGGCGAGGACCTTCCATCACTTGCTTGAAGTGATGGATCATCGATTCCATCTCGCTCGTCGCTTTCGATTTTGGAGGGAGAATCACTCGCGGATCGTCGATATTCACCGGCCCGTCGGGCAGTCGCTTCACGGCCTGCTCGAGAATGCGAACCGATTGTCGCAGCTCTTCCATTCTGACCAGATAACGATCGTACACGTCGCCGTTAGTTCCGACGGGAACGTCGAAGTCGTAAGTCTCGTAATCGAGATACGGAAAATCGCGACGCACGTCGTACGCGACTCCGGATGCGCGTACCATCGGACCAGATAGTCCCCAGTTGACCGCTTCATCAGGCGACATCACCCCCAGCCCGATGGTGCGACCAACCCAGATGGCGTTCTTCGTCAGCATGCGATCGATCTCGAAAATCGTATCGGGGAAATCACGAATGAATTTTCTGAGACCATCGATCCAGCCTGACGGTATGTCCGCCGCCATTCCGCCGACACGCGTTGCAGATGTCGTCAGTCTCGCGCCGACCCAGGCTTCGAGCAGATTGTAGACGTATTCACGCTGCTGGAACGCCCACAAGAACGGCGTGAATGCGCCGATGTCGATGCAAGTCGTGCCGAGCCAGACGAGGTGAGAAATAATTCGTGAAAGCTCGCACGCGATTACGCGCAGGACTTTGCAGCGCTCGGTGACATCGATTCCCCACAACCGCTCGGCGCCAAGGGCGAATGCGACATTGTTGCCGATGGAATTGAGGTAATCCTCGCGATCCGTCCACGGAATTATCTGATTGTACTGGCGATACTCGCCAATCTTCTCGAATCCGCAATGGAGATATCCAATATGCGGAATGCATCTAACGACGGTTTCGCCGTCAAGCTCGAGCACGAGTCGCAGCACGCCGTGCGTCGCCGGATGTTGCGGTCCGAGATTGATCAGCATGTGATCCGCGGAGAGCTCCGGCTCGATCGAGGGAGGCGGTGCGATCGCGACGCCTCCGCCCTCGCTGGTGACGAGCGGGACTCGCTGCGGCCGACCTTGCGCGTCGAGCCCGCTCGTGGAGAGCTCGACTTCTACCGTTCGCTTTCCAGTCGCCATTTACTCGCCAGTCCTCTCGCCCGAGGTCAAGCGGGCGCGCATGTCTTCCGGAAGATCCTCGAAGGCATCAGCCACTGTGAGCTCTTCCATCGAGTAGCGCGCTTCAGGGTTTTGCGCGAGCGCCTGCCGCAATTGTTCGGCTCTGCTGAATCGGCCACGCAACGGAAAGTCTTTTCTCAAGGGAAATCCTTCGCGGTACTGCTCCCACATCAGAATGCGACGAAGGTCAGGATGTCCCTTGAATTTTATTCCGAACATGTCGTAGCACTCTCGCTCGAGCCAGTCGGCCGCTTTCCAGATCGACCATACGCTGGGAACCTCGAGGGGCTGTGTCTTCGACAGCTGCGCTTTTACCCGGAGAAAGCGCCGGTAAGGGAGCGAGCGCAGATGCCATACGACTTCAATCGGCCGGTCGAAGTCGCGATACTCGACCGCGGTGATATCACTCAAATAGTCGTAGCGTTGAGTCGGATCGTCGTGCAGCCACTGCATCACCTCGAGGGCGGAATCCGCCGCTATGTACACGACCGTCTCCCCCCAAATAACGAGCTGCCTTTCAACGACCATCGGGAACTGCTCTGCGAGCGCAGCCGCGCTTGGATTTGCCTGTGCGCCGATGTGACTGACTTCTTTCAAACTCGCGGGAGCAGGGGCGTCTTTGAGGGCGCTGCCGGGCGTGACGATCTCAAACCGAACCGTCATGGCGCGCTTCGATTCTGGTGAACTGAATTACCGAACGGCTCGCCCAGCTCGTTGATGTCGGGCGGCGGAATGTAGAGCTCGCTCGATGGATCGGGATTCATCTCGTCGCGGATTCGCGGATCGCTGCTTCGCTCGTTCATCACTTTGTCCTGCAGCAATCGAATTCCGTGAATCAATCCTTCAGGGCGCGGGGGGCAGCCCGGCACGTAAACGTCGACGGGGATGATCGTGTCGATTCCCTGCACTACCGCATAGTTGTCGAACATCCCACCGCTGGACGCACAGGCGCCCATCGAGATGCACCATTTGGGCTGAGGCATCTGTTGCCAGATTCGTCGAATGATGGGCGCGAGCTTGAACGGAACGCGTCCGGCGCAAATGAGGACGTCGGCCTGTCGCGGCGAAAAACTCATGCGCTCCATTCCGAATCGAGCGAGGTCGAAGCGGCTGGCCGCTGTGGCCATGAACTCGATCGCGCAACACGCCGTCCCGAACGGCATCGGCCACAAGGAATTCGCTCGGCTCCAGTTAACCAGGAAATCGAGTCGCGTTGCGACCCAGCCTTCCTGCGTTTCGGGAACGTACGAGACGACTTTATGATCGGCGGGCGCGGTCAATCCCATTGGAGCGCTCCCTTTTTCCAGACGTAAAGGAGCCCGACGAACAGGATGACCATGAACACAAGCATTTCGCCGAGCCCAAAAAACGAGACGCTTCCGAGTGGGCAAAGCCCCTGTCTGAGAGGAACTGCGCAGGAGAGCTGTTGATAAGCGACTCCCCAGGGAATCATGAAAACCGTCTCGATGTCGAAGATGATGAACAGAATCGCGATGAGATAAAACTTTATGGAAAATCTTTCTCTCGCGTCGCCCAGCGGCGGCATTCCGGATTCGTACGGATTCTGCTTGACCGGGGTCGGCCGAGATCGCATCGTGAGCGCTGAAATCGCCACGATGAGGATCGCGTTAACGACCACAAAACCGAGCAACATCAGGACCGGGAAGTACGCGCGACTCATCGAGTTTCCGACTTCGTGAAAAATTTCACTAGCTCCAATTCTGAAAATCTATCGCGTCGCAGTGCACTGGCGAAAGGGGCGCTGCGTGCACTGAATGCGGTGGCGTGAATCGACGCGTCGAAATACATTCTCGCTCTTCCCTCGACGGCCGTCATCGGTCGCGTTCTCAGCAAAATTCTATCCACAGAATGTCAATCCAATCCGATCGCTGGATCACGCGGATGGCGCTCGAGCATGGCATGATCGAGCCCTTCGAGAACAGTCAGGTGCGCGAAGGTGTGATTTCCTACGGCGTCAGCTCGTACGGCTACGACATGCGGGTTGCGAATGAGTTCAGGATTTTCACGAACGTCATGAGCTCCGTCGTCGATCCCAAAAAATTCGATCCGAACTGCTTCGTCGAATTCACCGGCGACGTGTGTATAGTGCCGCCGAACTCGTTCGCTCTCGCGCGATCACTTGAGTATTTCAGGATTCCGCGCGATGTCGTCACGATCACGGTGGGCAAGTCGACGTACGCTCGTTGCGGAATCATTACGAACGTCACGCCATTCGAGCCCGAGTGGGAGGGATTCGTGACGCTGGAGATTTCGAACACGACTCCGTTGCCGGCGAAGATCTACGCGAATGAAGGCATAGCGCAGGTTCTTTTCTTCAAGGGTGAAGAGGAGCCACTTGTTTCTTATCGAGACAAGAAAGGAAAGTATCAGGGCCAGACGGGAGTCACGCTTCCCAAATTGTGAGCCGTCGAGCCGGTCGGATCAGGACTAAGTCGATCTCGTCCGTCTCCGGAGCCTCAGAAAGCTCAGCAAATCGTCAAACGTCTTTCTACGGAGCGCCGAGAACTCTGTAAATGCGGATTCGTCAATCTGGGCGAGCTTCGCGAAGTATTCTCGAAGAAGCGCGTAAAGCGTTCCGAGAAATAAACCGAACGCGAGCGCGAGAAGGCCTTTTCTGGCAACGCCTCTGGAGTTGGGATGCAGCGGAATTCGCGGCGCCTGTATCACAGACAAAACCGGGAATGCGCGCAGCTCATCGATTCGCGCCTGTTCGTACGTCTGCGCCAGAGTGATGTATAACTGTTGTCGCATTGCAACCTGTCGCGTCAGGCGCTCCTGTTCAGTCTCGAGTCGCGTCGCGCCGGCGACAAACCGGTTTTGTTCGCGAAAGTCATTGAGTCTGTTTTCTGCTGCACGAAGGTCCTGGCTGGCTTCCTCCAATCGACCTTCAGCAAACTCGCGCTCCATCACCGCCTGCGTTTGTCTGCTGCGCAGGTTGAACCCGTTGAGCTGGTCGAGAATGTAGGATGACACGTCCCTCACTAGCGACGGCTCTGGACCAGTCACGGTGAGAGTCACAACGCCGGTCTTCGCGGAAGGCTCAGCCTTCACTCCATTCCTCAAAATCTCCACCGCGCGCTCGATTCTTACTGCCGGATTCCCGCTCTGAATGCCGTAGACATCGGCAAGCGTTCCAGATGCGATTCCGCCACTCGTGCGGTACCGGTATTTCATTTTCGCCACAGGCTCGAGGATTTCATTCGACGTGGCGAGATCCGCGTAGAACTGAGGCGAAGACGGTGCGTCGGCCGCGGAGAGATTGAGTCCCAGCTGACTTGCGACGCCTGAAATCGCGGAGGTGGCATGACGTGACTGATTGATGAAAGTCGCATCAGAAGTGTAGGTGCGCTTCCGCGTAAAAGCCGGGACCAGAATGAGAGCCATGACTACCAGCGTGATGAGCGCAATCGCCCACACGTGCTTGAGAAGAACGTTTAGAAAATCGAGGAGAGACGCTCCTGTCGCCGGCGCGGGCTGCGCCCGTGGGACCGAAGACGTCACCGGAAATGGTCTGCTCATTGTACCAGTGCGCTCAAGAAAGACGCGATTCTTTTTCCCTGACTCGACCAACGTTTATTTTCGAGAACGAACTGTCGTCCATTCTCTCCGGCGAGCCTGCGCTCCTCGGCGGAAAGCGAGGCCACTCCCTCGATGAGACGAGCAAGAGCCTGCGGCTCCTCTTCCCTCAGCGCAAAGATGTAGGGTCCATACGTTAACGCAACCTCGGGCGCGCTGAGCGTTGAGATCACCGGCCGTCCCGCTGTCAGGTATTCGAGCAGCTTGGATGGAAAAACGTATCTCGCCGATGCGACTTCGGTTGCGTGGGGATTCACGAGGACCGATGCAGAGTGATAAAGGTCGAGCACCTCCTCATACGGGAGTCGCCCGAGATAACTGATTCTCTTGTCGCGACGCGATGCTGCCTCGACAAGATCCAGCGACTCTCCACTGCCCGTAATCCAGAGGCGGTACTGATCGCCCTTCAAATGCTCGAACGATTCGATCAGGAGCGGCGTGCCCTTGAAACTCGACAGACTTCCGGAATACATCACGATGAATTCGGTTTCTTCGGAGCTCGCAGGCTCGGCGCCAATGCGGACAGTCACCGGCTGGGTGTCAGGGATCGCGCCTTCCATTTGTATGTGCGGAACGTTCGGCGCGAAATCTTCGACCATCCGCTGAGTCACGACTATCAAACCGTCGAATCGCCTCATACTCTGGATCTGCAGCCAATACTCGAGACGACGCAGACGCGTATCGGGAAGCACGCCTGCTCCCGGAACCATCAGGTCCGCCACGACTGCGATCACCGGAGTGCGGGTGAGTCGCCCTGCAAGAACAACGGCGAGACCCGGTGGATTGGCAAGATTGTAGCACAGGATCGCGCGCTCTTTTTTCCGCGCATTGCGCCAACCCCAGAGGGTGAGGCCGATCGTCGCCGAAATTGCGACGCTGACAGTTTTCAGCCCGCGAAAGTTTATGAACGGCATCATCCACGCACGCACCCCGCCAAACGACGCGCGCTGAAATCCTGACGCGACGATCCTGCTCCGGGGAAAAGACGGCACTGCGCGGAGTACGAAGCATTTCACAACGTCGATGCCAGAACCACGCAAGCTCTCCAGCAGATTTTCCTGGAGAATCGATCCCGCCTGACTGAACGCGGGATTGTTCGACGCCCGATCCTTCGGAAGAGGCAGGCACGCCACGTACGCGACGGCCAATCTCCCCTGCTCTGACAGTTTCTTCGTCACCTCTCTCTACGATTCCCGCTGCAGGGAAACCATCGGCCTGTCATAAACGCGCGCGTTGCGAAGAAGCGCATCGAATCCCACAAGCAGAACAAGCCAAGCGATCGGTAGCAACATTCCCGCTGACCCCAGCATCAAACTCTGAAAGCTCCAGAACAATCCCATCGTGATTGTCACTGCAATGAATTTTGCGACAATTCCGCCGCTGCGCAGCACCAGATATGCGAGAACGCAAATGAAACAGATCGCCGAAAAAACATAAGGGAACGCCTGCAGACCAAAATCGCCAACGAGATTTGGAATCACCGGGACGTGCGTCGCAAACAAAATCGGATAGGGCCCGAAGAACATTGCCGACCGCGACGCCACATTGAAATCGCCGGCGGTCCTGGTGACTCCGCCTCTTAACCGCTGAAGTTGCGCGCCGAAAAAATCGAACGTGAGCGTCCCATGATACGGCTGCTCCTCAGCAGCGTACTCCGTGTATGCGTCAACGCCGAGTATCGGAAGTCCGATATAGTAAATGACAGCTTTTCCCGCGGGGGCCTTGTCATACCAGCTCGCGTTTTTCAATCCGCCGAGCAAATCGTTCGTCTGTCGTCCTTTCTCGACTGCCGAGAAAAGCAATGCCAAACCCAGCACCGCAGGAACTACCCGCAAAGTCACACCGACCGCTCGCTTCCACTCGAAGGCGTCCGCGGATGTAATCAGATATGCGATCAGATAGACGACAGGTGTCGTAACGATCCACCCTCGACCTCCAGTCGAAATTCCCCCTGGAATGGAGCACAGCCACCAGAATAGAACGCGCCGGAAATGAATACGGCGCTCGAGAGCGTCCTGTACTCCAAACAGAAACGGAAAGAGCACGAGGAAGTTCGCGGCATGGCTGCCGAGTCGAACCATCGGGGAGAGGGTTACGCCCAACCCCGCGTCGCGGAGATACGACGCTCGAACATCTGCAAGAAGATTCGACAAAGAAAATTGTCCGATCTCCTGAAACCGACCAAACAAGAGAAAAGCGCCGAGTGAAAGCTGGATAAGAAATGCGACGGTGATGAGGCGCGGGTGAATTTGCAGCCGCCACTCGCTCTCGCCCTTGAGATTTCCAACCGGCGCTCTTCCGATCGCGCCACGGCCGAGATGAAAAACGATGCATGCGAGCACAAAGCCGGCCGCTGCCGCGAGGTGTAGCTGCAAAAGCAGCTGGCGATTCGCATCGGTGAAAACAGGCATCGGCCCGTCTCCACTCAATGTCTCGGCGCCATAAATCCCGACGGTCCAGCCGATCCAGTAAAGCAGCGCTGGCCATACTCGAGTTCCAGCGAGACTCGAGCAAATGAGAAAGCAAACTCCTCCGAGTACGAGAACTATGAGACTGAGTGGCACGTCTGAGAACATCGTCATACTTGCGTCAACTGTGAAAAGAGCTGCGACAACCGCGAGTCCCACGTATGGTCACGCACGCACCGCTCGCGAGCGTTCTCCCGGATTCTCTGAGCTTTTGATTTCTGGTCGAGAATATCATGCGCGATATCGGCGCAGTCGGCAAACGAGTCGTAACAGAGAATCTCTTCGCCAACTTCAAAGAATTGAGATAGCTCCGGATTCGTCGTAGTGAGATAGACCGCACCTGCCATCGGCACCTCGAAGTCGCGTCCCTTGAGATGTCGTACTCCGTTCATGTATCCGACCGACCCGTTGCCAATGACAACTCGCGATCTTGAAAAAAGATCGAGAGTGCTCGCGAAATCCGGCGGCGCTTCTCCCCAGCCGCGTCCATACGCGTTCACCTTCAACCCTTTCGACCGGAGATAGCTGACAAGCGGCCCGCGATGTCCGTAGCGACTGCCGACAAACAGCAAATCGATGTCCTTCGGACGTTGAAGCGGACGAAAAAATTCCGGATCCCCTCCCGGAGGAGCGAACCATCCCGCTCCGCCGGTGGAATTGATCGCTTTTGCGGCGAGACTCCATGTCGTCCAATAGAGATCGCATTTCAGAGCGACTCTCAGCTGATTCGACATCCCGTCGACTGCATCCACCGGATCGCTGAGTTGATGTTTGTCGTCCAGCCCAAGCACTACCGTCCATATTCCTCTCGAGTGCAGCGATTCGAGAAGCTCGGATGAGATGTGAGATCCGGCGGCATAAAAGAAAACGCAGCTCACTACAGATTTCGCGTCTTCCTGATCGACGAATTGAAGAAACTTGCGCGCAACACGGCTGCGGTATGTATCGTCGGTCTGCCCGACCGGCACTTCGCTCTGATGTTCCCACAGCGTGAAATCCGTCGCCTTCGACATTGCCGGCCACAATCCGTAACGCTCCCAGTCGTCAGCGCCAAATGCAATCACTCTCGGCCTTCGATTCCGTTCGGTAAAGCCTCGACGCGACGCTGATAGTTTTGCGAGTCTCGCACACTTCAGTGAATCATGATCGTCGCATGATTGCGCCATGCTTTGGAGGCGAAGCGCCAACGAATCGAATCGTGCTCGCTGATTTCTTTGCTGGCGGTCGATCCAATAGCGCGTTTCGCGGAGTCGGGTTGCTATCATGCGAGGCGCGCGATCCAGTTGGAATATCGAAAAGTTTCGAGATCGCGTTGATATTCAGCTACGCGCCGGGCGCTCGGGGAATGCAGCTTGAAGAATTCGAATCCGTGAGGCTCGAGCAGCTCCCAGATATCACGCAACGTAATTCCAGCATCGAGTGCACAACCGCCGTACTCGAACTGAATCGTCCGCACTCGACCTTCGGAAAGCATGCGAGTCATTCCCTTCATCACTGCGAGCTCATGTCCTTCGACGTCGATCTTCACGAGGTCAATGCGGTCGATTGCGTTGCGCGTACAATAGCTGTCGACCGTTCCGATCATTATGGTTTCAGTCGTACTCGTCCTGCCAGCGGCGATGCTCTCTCGCACATACAGTGAACTCAGTCCCGACGCTTCGACGACCACATTGAGGTCAGCAATGCCATCGGCATCACCGAGTCCGATCTGATTGAGCCGAACATTTTTCGGAAATCCCCTCGTCGCAAGGCGAGCGAAGCTCGCTGCACCCGGCTCGAAGCAGTGGAGCTCGAGACGCGGGTTGATTCGAAGTGCAAATTCGGTCCAATCTCCTACATTTGCTCCGATATCGAAAACCGTTCGCACTTCCCTGTTCCGCAACTCACTCAGAAGAAATTTGTGTTCTCCGTTCGTAGCGGGATTCGAATCGTTGTCACCGTTGAATCGATCCACGTAATGGCGACAGAGCCTGTATACGGCGGTGTTGTCCGCCGGTATAAGAGAGAAAATGAAACGACCCAGTCGTTCGTGAAGCTTCATGACTAAAAATACGGACGCTTACCCACGCCTGAGAACTGAATCCGCCAAGGAAGCGTTCAGGTTCGTCCTCCCAATGGACCTTCCCGGCTTTGCCGAAAATCCAAAATGGTATGGCGGACTTGGCTTTCGCAGTCGAATCAGCGACCCGATGGACGTGCAGTACGAGCGATTTCGAAATCGAGTCATCGCCGTCATCGGTCGCGAGTACCTGCCTGTGTACCGCATGGCCGATGGTGAATTCGGCTTCATGGCTGGTCAACGCAAGCTGACGCGGGATCGTGCATCGCTGCGGAGGCATCTCATCGATGAGGTCCGCATCCGCATTCGAGGGGGATCACATCGAACGTGTTGGGGCGAGGAATACACCGCCGTCGAGATGGAACGGGGGAAGCAGATTTTTCTTCAAAGTCTCGAACGGGTCGCCGAGTGCGGCGTAATCGCCGCCTACTTTGCGGTGCGCGGCGACGGCTGGGGTGAAGCGTATTTCGAGCCGGTGTGCGATTGGCTCGACGCAAATCACATCGCGTTGAATGACGACAACTATGTGCCGTTCTATTTCGTGTACGCGCTGTTGAACGACCCGCGTCGAAGCGAGCTGTATGCGGGACGCCACATCCTGGTAGTGACACATCTCAACGCTGAACGAGCGAGTGCGCTCGAGCGCGCATTGCTCGCCGAAGGAGCCGCGTCGGTTGCTTTCATTCCTGTTTCGGCAAGCAAGTCGCTACTTGATTCGGTCGATTTGAGTACAGTATCCGGGCCGGTTGATCTCGCGTTGGTCGCGGCGGGAATTGGATCGGTAAATATCCTCGCGCAGCTGGAACCGCTCGCCATACCCTGCATCGACTGCGGAATCAGTCTCGAATGTCTACTCGACGGGAGTCGCAGGTTCGAGCGTCCCTTCCTAATGGGGGACGACAGAATTCAAGCCTAAATAGATCGGTAAAGATTCTTGGCCTCGAACAGAAGTGAGTCTGCGGCGCGTTGAATGAATCTCTCGAAGGGAGCGCGCGGATCCGCCTGCTGGACCGATGCAACAATGCTCCCGACCAGTTTGCACGCATCGTACACGTTCGAGACCATATCGAGAGGAGCCTTGAATGCGAGAGAGTTTCCCTGAGGCTCGAGCCCTGTAGCAGGCGGACGTTGAGGAGGAGGGGGGGCGTTGTGAATAGCCACACTCACGCCTGTAAGGGTTGCCGTATGCGCGGCTGAATCGAGAATCTCAGCGCGACCGTATGATGCGGCCGCGTCCTTTACCAGCGCGCGCACGTAACGATTCCAGTCAGGCGCGGGGAAACGAAAGCTCGGGAGAGATTTTCTCGCTTCGAGATATTCACCGATGACAAACACGAGCGTCGACGGAGCAAGTTTGATTCGCTCATCGTACACGAGATTGTTTTCGGAAGCGAACCGGGCGGCCGGGCTATCCGCGTCATTCGTCTTCGATCGCATCACCGAAGTGCCGTTGCTATGGCGAGACGCCCCGTTGACGGAGAACGGAGTCGCTGATGAGAGATAGGATTCGACAACCATACTCAGCGCGACGCCTGAGTACACATCGGGAGACAATCCGTTGAAGAAGCGATGATTCGTCGATGCTTTCATAACGGAGCTGACGAACGATCGTCGCAAGATCCCGCTGTAAAGACAGGGAAGTCTCGAGTACGACTCATGGAACTCCAGCACTCTGCGAAGTTTTTTCTGCCCGCGCGCGACCTCGAGTCCCCTGCTACGGTCTTTGACTACGATCCAGTTTTGAAGAGCGGGGTCGATGTGATCTGGCCAGCAATAATCCGCTTTGTCCCAGACGATTGCGTCCAGCCCGTGTGAATCGAGCGCCGCCATCGCCGCTGATATCGCGTTTGGCAAGTAGCCGTCGTCGTCGCCGATAAATCCGAGGAACTCTCCGGTGGCTTGTTCGAGGGCAAATTCCCAATTGTCGGACATGCTCAAGCGCGTGCCCGTGTTCACGTACTTGAGGCGTGAATCGGAGAAAGACTTTACGACGTCATGAGTGTCATCGGAGCTCGCATTGTCGCTGACAATGATCTCCAGCGCCTCGTACTCCTGCTCGACGAGCGTACGAATAGTGTGCGCGAGAGTGTCGCCTCGATCTCTCGTCGGCACAACGATGGAAACAGAACGCATCAGTTGATG
>JBHELX010000023.1:0-55394 GCA_046262875.1 Gemmatimonadaceae bacterium
GATCAGTAGCGGAGCAACGCAGACGATCAACGGAGCACTTGTCGCTTGGCAGCTCGACGTAAAAAACAATACCACCATTACGTTCACGGGTGTCAGCGGCGGCGCGGATTACTTTGCACTGCGTAAGCCGTCCGTAGTCGAGTAGCTCGTCGCGGCTCGTTACCCTCTAGGGGCTCAGATACTTCCTGAACCAGCCGAGCGCTTCGCTCCACCACAGACGCTGATTCTGCGGTTTTCCGATCCAGTGCCCTTCATCAGGAAAAATTATCAGGCGACTTGGAATCCCCTGTCGTTGTAAGGCCGAAAACATCGAGACGCCTTCGTAGTAGGGAACCCGGTAATCGAGCTCTCCGTCCGAGATGAGCATCGGTGTTTTAAAATTCGCGGCGTAGAGATGTGGAGAGTAGACGCGATACTGCGTCTGCATCGCAGTCGTATTCCAGTACGGACCACCGTATTCCCACTCCGGAAACCACAGTTCTTCAGTCGCGCCGTACATGTTTTCAAGATTGAACACGCCCGCGTGGGTGAATAGCGCCTTAAACCGCGCGCTGTGCCCTTCGATCCAGTTTGTCATGTAACCGCCGAAGCTTCCGCCGGCAGCTCCCATTCTTGTCGAGTCCATCCAGGAATTGCGCGCGAGTGCCGCGTCGAGACCCTTCATGAGATCGGTGTAGACTTTTCCGCCCCAATCCTTTGAGATCTCGTCAACGAATTTCTGTCCATAACCAGTCGACCCACGCGGATTCACTGCCACGACAGCAAAGCCCGGCGATGCGAACAGCGAGAAATTCCAGCGACCATGCCATTGGTCGAGCCACGCACCCTGCGGCCCGCCGTGAATCAGGAATAGAACCGGATATTTCTTGCCTGCCTGCCAGTTGGGTGGCTTGATGATCATTCCCTGCACGCTGTCGCCGCCGGCACCTTTGAACCAGAAATCTTCAGCGGGATTCAATGCAAGCTGCGCGACCAGTGCGTCGTTCTCGTGCGTGAGCTGGCGAACTCCTGTCGTGCCAGTGGGGCCGAGCGTGCCCACGTAGACTTCTGCTGGATGTTCGACGGCATCGCGAAGCCACACGATCGTCTTGCCATCCTGCGAAACACTCGGCGACGCATTGTTCATGGTTCCCACAATCAGCTGAGGGACCGTCCTCCATCCAGCGCCGCTCCGCATCAATCGATACAGCTTCTCGCGACTCGCGTCAGTGGTCTGGATGTAGATGACGTCGCCAGATGACGAAAAGAAATACCCATCTGCATTCCGATCGAAGCTCGACGCTAGTCGCTGCGACGTGTGAGCGGCGCGGTCGTACGCCATAAGGCGATTCTCGTCAGCTTCGAATCCAGCGCGCTGCTGCGAGTTGTATATGATCCATTTTCCATCGGGCGAGTAAACCGGATTCGCATCGCCACCGCGGTTGTCCTTTGTGATGACAGTGGCCGCACCGCCCGTAGCTGGAACAGTGTACAAGTTGATGTCAGTACTCCACGCGTCCTCGCGGCCTTGATCCTTCGCTGTGTACGCGAGCTCATGACCGTCGGGGGAAAATGCGTAGCCCTCGCTGCCACCAAACGGTCCGGGAGGAACATCGTATTTCACTCCCTTCGTAACATCTGTCGGCGCGCCGCCACTCAGGGGAACAACGAAGAGATGAGATCGCGTGTTCGGTGTCCATGCATTCCAATGGCGATAAAGCAGGTTATCCGCGACATGCGCCTTCACGAGGCTCGAGTCTTCGTGCCTCTGCCGCGCGACATTGCACGGATCGTCCGCGCAATCAGGATAAACGGCAGAGACGAACGCGATCTTATCGCCAGTCGGAGCCCACACCGGGCCGCTCGCTCCACCATTAAGCGACGTGAGCTTTCGCGGACTGGATCCGTCTGCTGCTACGATCCAGAGCTGATCATCGGAAGTGTATGCGACCCACTTTCCATCCGGCGACCATCGCGCTTCCGATGCTTTCACCGTCGCGGAAGGAAACTGCGTCGGCGTTCCACCCGCCGTCGGAACGAGAAACGTCACCGACGTTCGATTGTTCTTCTCGACGTTGGTGGTCCGCAACGAATAAAGAACGGAAGCACCGGACGGAGAGATCTGTGGATCGCCAACGTTTCTCACGCCCGCAAAGTCGTCGAAAGTCATCGCGCGTTTTGCGGATTGGGCGTAAAAAACCGAGGGAACGGATAACGCGGATAGGAGACAGAGCCCGCTGACCAGCCGGTTAGTTGTAGTCATCGAATTATTTGATAGTTAGCTACTGCGTGGCTGCGGGGAGTGTCATCCATCTCGACGCGTCGAACAGCTCGGGCGCGATTGGCTCGTTGACCTTTACGTTCTCGTACTGCTCCTTGAAAAAAACTTTGCCGTCGCGATACGACGTAAACTCGTGCGCCACGCTGTAGCCATCGACATCACGATAGTCGCTGACTCGCGTGTCGGTGGTGATGATGCGGTCGCCGCGCTTGTCACGTTGTATGAATCGCAGGAGTAGTAGTTTGTCCGCGTCGATCCAAACCTGACTGGATTCGAGATCTCCTTTCTCCGCGCCCATGACGAACACGCGCTTCCCGTCCCATCGCTCCTCGTGAAACTTGTCGAGATCGACGCCCAGGGAGTCCAGGCGACGAAGAGTGATCGAGGCTGGAATTGCGTACACGTCGCCCGTCATCGTGAGTACAGGCTGAATAGCTCGCCGGGTATCGACACGCTTTCCGTTGTCGAACGTGATGACACGATTGTTCTGAATGAGCAAACCGCTCTTCGATGACAGTGGCAGAAAATCCACGCGCAGCCTCCCCGGCACCTGCAGCCGCTGGACCCACTGAGACTTTTGCTCTTTGCCGCCGGACGTGTAAAAAGTATTTGTCTGGTCGAAGCTCAGGGTCTTGTACCATTTGCCGGAATAGCGATCGTGCATTTGACGCACGAGCGTGGACGAGCCCGTGATCGCGTTGGATTCTTTCTTTACGGCCGCCGGCTCCGGCGCAGGGGGCGCGGGCTCAGGAACCGACGGCGTGCACGCCGCGACGATCAAAAGAATTGCCAATACTGGATACCGCATACTTGCCCTACCTCTTTTCGCTTTCAGTGTTGCATCTCCTGACCAAAATAAATTCCGTTGAACAGGAATTTGAATGATCCATGGGACTGACTACGGAAATAAATCTCCGGCCCGTACATGACGACAGTTCCCTTCCCAATCGGAGCCAGCAGAATTTCCGAGGCACCGTCGAGCACCTTCTGTCCCAGAGCCCATCCGCTCCTCAGTGGCGCGGGACTGTCGAACCATGCCACGTTTTTGATACCCCGCGATGCCGCATCCGGCGCCATTCGAAATGCCGGGCTCGAATCAAAGAACAGATCGACGTGCTGCGGCAATCCCCACGCAATCGCGCTACTCGTATCAACAACCGCGCCGAGGACCGAGCCCGGTATGTAGAAGCGGGAGCGGGACAGCTGGCGGCCGGTGCTGTCTGCGAGCGCATTTGTCACGGGTAACCCCAGCTGATATGCAATATTCGCGGACCGAGCGACAGTGAGCAGCGTACCGCCACTCTCCACGAACGCACGAAGCTGCGGCAGCGACCTGGCAAGAGTCAGCGAGCCAAGCCGCGGCTGATATTCGGGCGGTACGTCGGCCGGCTCGCGCTGCGATCGCCCGCGCGAAGCGGAGTCGCCCATCGTTGCATCATCAGTCAGAATGAGGACATCGTACTTCGCGTTCAGATTGCCCGCGTCGATAGTCTTTGGGTACACGACTTCGTAGGGAAATTCGAATTGCTCGAGGACGAATCGCAGCCAGCCCGCATCGATCGACCCACCGTACTGATCCCAGATCGCAATACGCGGTGTATGCAGCAGAGCAAGATCGGCGACGTTGACGCCAACGTTGATTGGCGCGAACTCCACACCTTTTTTGCTGGCAAGGTCAGCGATGATCTCACGCGACTGCCGAGTGCCGCGAACAAAAAACATTCCGGGTTGCGCTGAGCCGGCACCCACCGCGACGGCATGAGTAGCAGTGTAAACCTGCTGACCACGCGTGAGCAATCGGTTGACTGCCGTGAACGCATCGTTCGCATTGCGCCGGATCGCATACCACGTCGCCTGCAAGGGCGTCGCTCGAACCGGAGCAGGAGCGAAGCCGACAAGCTTCTCGAATGGCCCGGTGAATGGATCGAGTATTCGATCGAATTGAACTCCCATTTGATATGCGAGTGTCCAGCCTGCGATGTCATACGGCGGAGTCGGCGGCCCACCCGGATATGGAATGTCGTCCGGATGATCCTGCGGCTCGAACATGTCGATCACGTGCGGTCGGAATGCCTGAGCAGTTTTTACGATGTATGAGCCGGCGGGATAATTCTTTCCGCCGACGGAGAACGCGCGCGTTGCGCGTTGAATATCGATCCCATTCTTCACGAGAGCGTTCACGAACTTCACTGCAGTCGGAAAATCCGCTTGGTCAGATGGAATTATGTATCCGCGCGGATCGCGCGACGCCGAAGAATGAAGGAGCGCGATGTACGGCTCGGGTTTTCTTCTGACATTGGATGAGCTGTCGCGCGACCGGCCCCCGTCTGCGACAACACCAGCACTGTCTCTGGCGACGGCAGCTTTCACTGCGTTCACGCGCTTCGGCGTCAGGGTCCACGTGTCGGTGCTGCCGCGCTCGATGGAATTCTTTCCCATCCGATAAATGTTGTAAAGAAAATCCTCGCGGTATTTCGACGCGATGTCCATCACGGCGCGGTTCGCTGTGAGCTCGTATGCGATAGACTGCGCGAAATGCCACGTCTGCGGCAGAATCGGGAACGGGATATTTCCACTCGGCAACAATTTCTCGGGAACGAATGCGACCTGCATCGGCGTCGGATTTCCAATCGCCTCGGTGAGAAGACCGATCATGTTGTGGAAATAGACGGTCGTGCGCAGTCCGCCGTTCCACCACGTCGAATAGTTCGAGCCTCCACGCATTGTGGATCCCGGTTTTCCTTCCGCGATGAAACGACTGTGTATCGCAGCACCAACGAGATCGATTCCAACCGGAATCAGTGGATCGAGATTGTAATTGAACGGATCGCGAAATGGCGGAGCGAAGATGATGGTACCCTCGGGACCCGTCTGGTGATGGTTGTACATTATCTGCGGATACCACGCGCGGAACATGACGCTATCCATGGCCTGAGTCTCCGACTGCGATGCCATGTACGAGTCGCGATTGTTGTCGTGACCGACGTACTTATGGTAGAGCACCGGCAGACCAGAGAGAGACCGTTTCAATGAATCCTTCTGGCGCATGTACCAGTTCGAGACGATGTCCATTCCGTCAGGATTCGCGGGCACCGCGAGCAAAATCACATCGCGCAGAAACCGCTTCGTCTCGGGATCATTACGACTCACCATCTCGTAGACCCATTCGACGAGCTGCTGCGCACCAAGCACTTCGCTGGCGTGAAGACCGCCGTCGATCCACACGACGGCTTTTCCCTCTCTCGCCAAGGCGCGGGCTTGCTGGTCGGTCAGACCTTCGGCGTGCGCGAGGCGCGACGCGATGTCCTGATAATGGGCAAGCTTCGCGTGATTCTCCGGCGAGGTGATGATCGCCATCCACATCGGACGACCTTCGGTGCTCGTCCCGATCCGAACGACTTTCATTCTGTCGGATTCCTTGTCGAGCGTCTGCCAGTATTTCGTCAGCTGGTCATAGTTAGCGAGGAAATAATCGTCGCCGATGTTGTGACCGAATTGTTGTCGTGGGGATGTTATGTGTTGTTGGGCGCTGAGCGAGAGCGGGAGGGCCAGGACAAGGGTGGTGCTGATACGCATTTGAGCAGGCGGGTGATGTAGGTCAATGAAAGTTACCGCCCGCTCGGCCTCGTTGCATTGACGGTTCTGTCTGTAGCCACAGAAACATTGACTGCGGAAAAACAGGTCCGAGGCGTGAGTAAATAAAGGCCGCCAGGTACGAGGCGCGGCACCAGCTCAGCCCGACGCCTCACCTCATGCCTGGATTCCTCGAGGCCTTGGACCTCGGACCTGTTCTTACTGGGTCGGTGTTTGTGGCCTAGTGCCAGCAGCCGCAACCAAAACACCAATGAGAATGATCGCTCCACCCACGACCGTGATCACCGGCGGAATTTGTCGAATTCCTGGCAGCATGGCTCCAAGAATTGTCGCGCCGACCGGCTCGCCGAGCGTGGTAAGGTTTACGAGGTAAGCCGGAAGATATTTTAGCGCCCAATTCATCCCCGTATGACCGAGGAGCATCGGACCAATCGCCAAGGCGGCGAAGATCCCAAGCTCTCGTGGCGCCTGCGGATAAACCGGTGTATGCGTGAGAATGGCGCAGATCAGCAGTGCCACGAAGCACGCGAAATAAGTAAGTCCGACGTACGCCCATAATCCGTACGACGCGCGTAGATACCGACCGATTGAATAGTAGATCGCCGCAGTAACGGCAGCGGACGCCGCGAGCACATTGCCAAGCGAAGCGTTCGTCGCAGCAGATCCAGCAGCGATCAAATCCGGAATCGCGATGACAATGGCACCCACGATCGCGAGTGCAATTCCAATCAGCTGACGGCGCGTCGGCGCTTCATGAAGAAATACCGCGGAGGTCGCGACGATCACGACCGGCTGCATGTTCACCAGCGTGACTGAAGCGGCGATGGTGGTGAGATGGAGTGATGCGTTCCACGCCCAGAAATGAAGTGCGAGTGCAACGCCGGCGGTTGCCGCGAACGCTGCGTCGCGGATTGTGAGAGTTCCCCACTGACGCCATTCGCCGGTAGCCAATAAGAATCCGGCGACGATCGCGAGAGAAAATCCGAGCCGCCACGCGGCGATCGCAAGCGGATTGGCCGCAGACAGCTTGACGAGAGGGCCGGCGAATGAAATGCCGAGCAGCGCAACCGCGAGAACCCAGCCGGGGGAGCGACGACTCATGATCGTCCATGGAAAAAATGCACTGCGTAACTTAGAACCCCGCAGACAACAGAACACAGAACTAAACGAGACCAGTTTCTAGAAAAACCCATCTAGAGACTGGTCTCGTTTAGTTCTGTGCTCTGTTGTCTGCGGGGTTCTAGGTTACGTCGTTTTCTATTGCGGTGCGTTCGTGACCGCCGCCATCTGAGTCTCGGTGAGCGCTGTGAACTTGAGCACCTTGCCTGAGTACTTGTGGCAGCCCGGCGTATTCGTTCCCTTCACGCAACCATTGTATGCCTGCAGCGCAACGCGAACGTTGGGCTTCCGATGCATGATCTCCGCGAGCACGCTCACGCCGTGACAGATGTTCGACTCGATGTTGTATAAATCCTTCGACCCACAGCCCCACTTGCCACTGTGGAACGGCATCACCTGCATCAGACCGCGCGCTCCAACGGAGCTCTTCGCCCGCGGGTCGAGCTTCGCATCTTCAGTGAGCAGAACGCCGACCAGCAGGGCCGGATCGATCTTCTGCTTGTGGCCTTCGGTAACCACGGCGTCGGCAATGCGATCCGCTCGCTCTCCGTCGTTCGTATAATGACGGAGCACCTGACCGATGCGGAACGTTTCCTCACTCGGCGTCTGCGCATGGATCACCGCGCCGGGAAGCTTGAGAAGCGACGCCGGATTTGTGAAATGCGGATGCTCCTGGTTGAGCGTCCACACTGTGCCTGCCGCAAGTAACAACGACAGCGCGACAACGTGCGTTGCGCCGACCACATACCGCTTCCATCCTCGACGATACAGCGGCTTGACCTGCCTTCGATTGTTGACTCTCGTCACGTTTCCTTTGACTCTCTTCAAGCTTCCATCCTGGAAAGAGTTGAGGGCTCGGATTTCAAGCAGCAGGGACCAGGAAGCCGCCCTTGCCGTCGGAGAACGCCCTGCCGAGTCGATCGGCGAAACGTTGCAACGCGATGAAATCCTTTTCCCAAACCTGATATTCGGCTGCCGTGGTTGGAGACCCATGACCAGGTGCGGCATTGGTCGCCTCCACGCGCTTCAATTGCTTTCTTTCTCTTACCAGCTCGGCTCCTCGTGATTCCGCGAAGCTCCACATCCGCCGGCCGATCTGCGAATTCGTCAACGGACACTCCGGATACTTTTCCCGGATGTACCGAATGAAATACTCGTTATCCACCAACCTGCGGCCCGGAGGGACTGAGTCGGCCGGTGTTTCCGCCGATACTCCCGGTCCCTCTTCCTCACGTACCTCAAGCGTCACGCGCAGCTCGGCACCAAGCACGGTGGCGATCTGTCGTAGCAGATCGAGCGAAACGTTGTAATGCTCGTCGTGCTCGATATTGCGAATCGTGGACGGTGATACCGGAACTGTGAGTTGAGCGGCCACGTCCTCTCGTCTGAGACCCCTCAGTTTGCGGAGTCTCTCGAGATCTCGGCCGATCCAATCCGTTACGCGTATCCCGTCAATCATGTTAACGGTCAACGTATAAAGGTAGTGGGGTTGAGCCCTTAGGACAAGGGATTGACGCTCCAAATGTTTACCATTAAGCCGCTCAATCGTAACTTAAAGTGGTTGAGCGATAGAGCGGTTGAGCGATGAAGCGACTGAGCGATTGGCGAAAAACGAAAGCGGCTCGCTTATCGCTTGCCGCTCGATCGCCAACCGCTCATCGCTCAACCGCTCTATCGCTCAATCGCTATTCGGTGGGTGCTCCCGCTCCGACATCCAGATTGACGTTCAGCATCTGAGACGCGGCTTCATCCGCGTACTTCAAGACCTTGCCGGAGTAGGTCGAACAGTTCGGCGTGTTCGTCCCATGAACGCAGCCATTGTAGTGTTGCAGCGCACTCTGGATCGACCCTCCAGCCCTCTTCACATACTGAGCGAGAATGCTGGTCCCGTAACAAATATTTGAAGCGATATCAGTGAGGCTGTTCGACGGACACTCCTTCCACTTCCCCGCATGAAACGGCATCACCTGCATCAGTCCGCGCGCGGCCACGTTGCTTCGTGCGTTCGGGTCGAGCTTCGCATCCTCGGTCAGGAGAACTCCAATCAACAGAGCTGGATCGAGATTCTTTTTCGCACCCTCGCTCACGAGAGCACTTGCGATAGTGTTCGCACGCACGGTGTCCTTCGTGTATTTCCGAAGCACCTGCGAGACACGGAACGCCTGCTCGCTTAGTGGCGGTGGATTCGCGTTGACGACGGCGGCGGGAAGTTGCAGGAGTGCGCCGGGCTTTACGTATTTCGGATGCTGCTGGTTCAAGGTCCAGATCGTTCCGCTTGCGAGCAACAGCGCTGCGGCGACGCCGTGTGCAACCGTCTTCGCAATTGAGCGCCAACGGCTGGGCGGCCGCTCATCCCGTCGGCGGCGAACGTTCGTGTAGATGTTCCCTGCAGAGTGTCTGCGCTCGATCGCCTCTCTGCCTTCTGGCTCGGTAGGGACCGCCACTCGATCCGCGGAGCTAGACATATGCTTATTGTATGCAGCCCACATGCCATTCAAGGTATGGAGATTGCCTTGCCGACCAACTTAGAGGCTCGCTGACCCTCTCGGCGGTGGCCGGCTAATTTATTTTTCAATCCTTGCCACTGGACTTTCGTTATTTACGCAAATAGGACGCGATGAAGGAATCCGAAGGGCTGTACCGCTCATTTCGCTTCCTCAAGCGCCTGCTTGTCGGGACGCTCATCGCGCTCGTCGGAATGATCGTGCTTGGCTACACGATTCTGATGCGTCACGTCGATGCGCGCGGCGCATACAACGCCGCCGCTCGCGAGCTCCGGGGCGGAATGCTTCACTACGGCGAGCACGTCGAGCGGTATGCAAAATCGTTTCAGCGAAATCCCACCGATTATTATCGTGCGGGCAACGGACTCCTCGTTGCAACCAATGATCGCGTGATGTTCATCGGCATCGCGCCGAGCGACAATCTCCAGAGCGCTGACGCGCCTCAGAGGATCGTTCAATACGAATTTCCAAACGACACGCTTCTCACGTTTCAGCCGCAGCGATTGTATTGGCTGAGCGCGAGTGGCGTCCGCATCTCGCATCCTGGAATTCCGTCGACGACAATCGCAGCGCAGCACGGTGACGAAGCGGCACTGGATAGTCTCGTTGAGTATGTGAATCGAAGGATCGCTGAAAGGAAAGAGGCGGCTCGACGCGAACGGAAGCTGCGCGTCGACGTCGCGGCGATGATCAATGCGCCGATTTACTACACAGTGAAACGCGGCGATGCGCTGTTCAACATCGCGACGCGGTTTGACGCTACACCCGATCAGATCCGGGCGTGGAATAACATTATCGGCGATCGAGTAAAGATCGGGCAGAAATTGGTTGTGAAACCGCCGGGACCTCGACAACCCCCGCCACCGGCCTCGCCGCCGAAGACTAAGCCTGCAGCCGGTACCCCGCCTTCCAAACAGTAAGGATGTGACGCGGTGTCGCGGGATCGTCCTCGAGCTTGCGTCTCAGCTCGGCGATGTGAATGTCGACGGTGCGCGTCATCACCTCGGCCTGATGTCCCCACACTTCCTTGAGCAGCTCCAGTCGCGAAGCGACCGCACCTCGCCGGCGAATCAACGCGAGCAGCAAATCGAATTCCTTAGGCGTGAGCGCCACAGTCTGATTGCTCTTTGTGACTGAGCGAGCTGCAACGTTGATGGTCACGCCGTCGAATTGCTCTACACCCTTGTCGTCGTCATGACGATCGCCGCCGCGGGCGCGACGAAGAATTGCCTCAACGCGCGCGAGCAGCTCCGACAATCCAAACGGCTTCGTCACATAATCGTCAGCGCCTAGTCGGAAGCCGACGACCTTGTCTGCCTCCTCGCTACGGGCGGTGAGAATCAGCACGGGAACATCACTTCCCTTTTCGCGAAGCTGGCGGAGCACCGCGTAGCCGTCGATGCCGGGAAGCATCAAGTCGAGTACAATGAGATCGGCGCCGCAGGTACGAGCCAACTCGAGTCCGCGATTTCCATCCTCTGCCGCTTCGACTTCGTATCCCTCTGACTCGAGGCTCCGCGTCAAGCCAAATGCGAGATTCGCGTTGTCTTCGACGACGAGAACTTTTGTCATGCGTTGTGCCCTCCGGCGGCCGCGGCTTGGCGGAAAGGCGCCGCAGCGGCGGCGCGAGGATCGAAGTCCCTCGGAAACTCGACAACAAACCGCGCACCACCGCCGGGCGCGTCCTCGACCCATGTGCGTCCGCCATGCATCAGCACTAGCTCACGCACGATCGACAAACCAATTCCACTTCCGCCGACGGCAGCATCGGCCTCGCGTGTGAGACGGTAATACGGCTCCCAGATTTGCTCGCGTTCACTGCGAGGAACGCCGGGCCCCCGATCTTCAACTGCAACGAGAACGGTGGACTCCGTTGCGCTCAGTGAAATCGTGACTGTCTGCCCGAGTGGCCCATACTTCACAGCGTTGTCGAGAAGATTGAGAACAATTTGCCGAAGCGCTCGCGGATCGACCCGCGCGACGAGGCCGCGCTCGATTGTCGATTTTATTTTCGCTCGCCGCACGCGTGCGAGTGGAGCGAACGCATCCACTGCCGCTTCGATCTCCTTGTCCATTGCCACCGGCTCGACAGTGACTGCACCGCGACCGTGCTCAGACCGCGAGAATGCGAGAACGTTTTCGACGAGATAGGTAAGGCGCTGAGCTTCCTCATCGATGATTCCAATGGAGCGCTCGCGTTCCTGCTCCGACCTGAGCTGACCATTGCGAAGCAGCTCGGCGAAAAGACGAATCTGCGCAAGTGGGGTGCGCAATTCGTGTGACACACCCGATACGAAATCAACTCGCAGCTGAGCCAGCTGTTGTTGGCGGCGAAGCTGGAGGAGCGCGGCGACCATGAGCCCGACAGTGAGCGCGAAAATCACACCGAGCATTGGAAGGCGCGAGCGAGGCAATCCTCCGACGACCAGTCGAGGTGCGATGTCGGATCGAAGTGAAACTCCCAGGCGCATTCGACCAAATCTTTCGTCGAGAGAATCGGTGACGGTCGAAGCGGAGGGAAACGCGGCGGACGCAGAGCGAAATACAATTCCCGCTTTCGGGGCAGCTGCAGTTACCGAGAGGATGGATTCGCGGGGGACGTTCTTCACGAGCGAGGGCGGAAGCAGCGGCGTGCGATCGAGCACCTGCTTGAAAACAGGACCGACGAACGATGCGGCATCTGTCTCGAAGCCGTACGTCACGAGCGGCCGGCCATCTTTGTCGCGGGACACGACGTAGCAGACGATGCGCAGGCGTCCATCTACGCTGTCCATGCTTGCAACGTACGAATCGTTGGTGATCACGATTCCCAAACGCTTCGCGGGATTTCGTTCTGCCGAACCGAATGCCTGCGTTCGAACCGCCGGTATCTCGAACCGTCGCGGATAGCTCGCGACGGTGTCGTGAACCCAGCGCAGTACTTCGGGTGACGGCTGTTGTCCCGCGACACTCATGGCGCTGTCGCGCCAGTCGAAGCGAAAATAAAATCTCACGCCGTCGAGATACGGCGCGGGCACGTACGGCATTTTTGACGCAGCCATGAAGTCGGCGGGGGTCGGCCAATTCTGCGGCTTGTCGGGATCCACCCTCGTGAGCGGCACGATGAACGTCGTGATCATCGAGCTCAGCAGCTCCTGAGTCGCTTGCTGATTGAGCTGCCACATCGCGAACGACGCGTAATCGTGGAGGGCATGCTGGGCAGCCATCCTATGCTGGCGCTCGGAGGTCGCCGCTTGATAAGCGAGAACTCCGGTGAGCACCAGAGCGAGAGCAAGAAGAACAACCAGAAGGCTCGACTGCGGACGACCTCTTCCCGTCATGCGCTCGCTCCGCTGGGCGATTTCATTTTCGAGATTCGCGTTACCTGATCTTCTTTCCTTCTGAATCCCACACTTCGACTGTTCCGAGATTCAGCGCGCGAATCGGCGCCTCGATCGTTTTCAAATCGCCGACCGCGACGATCGTCAGCGCATCGGGCTTGAGATACGATGACCCGACTGAACTAACGTCCGCAGGCGTGACGGACGAAAGACGCTCGCGGTAGGTCGAGTAGTAGTCGAGCGGCAAGCCGAATATCACGACGTTCGTGAGCCGCCCCATCAATCCCTGAACCGTCTGTACCGACGATGGGAAACTCGAGACAACATTCGTTACCTGGTCGCTCAGCTCAGTCGCCGGAACGGGCTCGCTGGCGAGTCGCCGAAATTCCTTTACCGATTCAGCGAGTGCCGAGTCGGTCGCATTTGTGCGAATCGTCGAGCTGATGTAGAACGCGCCGGTTCCCTTGAGCGGGTTATACGATGCGAACGCCCCATACGACCAGCCATGCTTCTCGCGCAGGTTCATGTTGATACGCGAGCTGAATCCGCCTCCGAGCACGCGTGACGCAGCGACGAGCTTGAGCATGTCGTTGTTCTCGTAACCGACGGTGGGTTCTCCAACGTAGATCTGCGATTGAACGGAGCCCGGACGATCCACCAGAATGACGCGATTCCCACTCGTTGCTTGCGCTTTGCCCGTGAACGGCTGAAGCGACGGCGCAGGCGCGTTCCAGCTTCCAATCGCTTTCTCGGCAACCGACCGAGCAGATGCAGGTGTCAGATCGCCGATGAGAATGAGCGTTGTATTCTTTGGCGAGTACATCGACTTGTGCCAGTTGACTACGTCGTCTCGTGTCAATTGTCCGAGAGACGCCGCCGTTCCAGCAGACGGCCGTGAGTACGCAACCGATGGATCATAGATCGCAGCATTGAAGACGCGTGCCCCCACTCCTTCAACGGTCGATTGACTTCGCTGATACCCGGCGATCGCCTGTTTGACCAAGCGATCGAAGTCTGACTGACTGAATGTCGGATCGGTGAGAGTCGTGGCGGCAAGTGAAAGTGCCTGCGGGAATACGTTGCTCAGCGATGTAACCGCAACGAACGCCTGGTGGTTGTCGCCAAGAGTGCCGAACTGCGCACCGATATCCGCCATGCGCTCGGCGATCTGTGCGCCGGTGAGTCCCTTCGCTCCTTCCGACAGTAGGTCACCGGTTAGAACCGCGAGACCATTCTTTTCCGCAGGCTCACGCATCGCGCCGGCGTCAACGACGAAACGCGCAGTAACTACCGGAAGTGAATGCCGCTCGACGAGCAGGACCTTGAGCCCGTTGCCGAGTGTGAATGTCTGAACGCTTGGCACTTCATACGTACGAAGTGCGCTCGGTGGAGGCGGAGTTTTGTCCTGAGCGGTGAGCTGCGAAGCACCAATGAGAGTGAGTGCCGCGAGCGTTGTCGAGAATGATCGTCGCATTACTCGGTCCCTCCAGTCGCTGCTGCAGGTTTTTTCGGTGCGGGGACGAACACGAGAACGACCCGATTGGTCGGGATCAAACGAGAGGCGACGAGTTTCTTTAGTTGAGCGACCGTCACCGCGTCGTAGTGTGAAAGAACCTGGTTCACGTGATTGGGATCTCTGTAGTAAGTGAAGCCTTCAGCGAGCTGATCAGCTCGGCCGCCAAATCCACCAGTCGATTGCAATCCATTTACGAAGTTAAAGCGCGAACCCGCGCGGCTTCGATCGAGTGAAGCCTGATCGATCACTGTAGCAGCGTTATCCAATTCAGTGAGCAAGGCTTTTTCGAGAGAGTCCGGATTTGAATTCGGGCGTCCAGTAGCGATGAAGACGGCCATGTCGGCCCCGTCGACGAGGCCGAGGTTGAATCCATTCACTGCGACCGCCGCTTGCTTGTTGCGAACGAGAGATTTGTAGAACGGGCTCGCCGAACTGCCGGCGAGTATATCAGTGAGAAGGTCGACCGCCGGACCGTCTGCGGCGCGAGCGGCGGGCATGCGATACGCGACATAGACCGCCGGTGCAGAAGCATTTGGATCCTGCACAACTTCGCGATGCTCTGATCCGATTACGGGACCAATCGCGAGACTCGGCCGAGTAACTGCGGGGCCGCGAGGAGTCCATGCGAAGCGTTTTCTGACGAGCGCTTTCGCATCGGCGAGATCGATGTCGCCGGCGATTACAAGTACTGCGTTATTTGGCGCGTAAAATGTCTTGAAGAAACTCTGCACGTCCGGGACGGACGCATTGGTGAGGTCTTCCATCGAGCCGATCACCGAGTGATGGTATGGGTGACCTACCGGATAGACGTAGCTCAGAGCTTTCTCGAGCCACGCTCCGTACGGCTGGTTATCGCTGCTCTGCCGCTTTTCGTTCTTAACGACTTCGCGTTGATTGTCGAGCTTCTCTTTCGTGAGTGTCTCGGTGAGCGTTCCCATTCGATCAGCTTCGAGCCAGAGGGCGAGATCGAGCTGATTCGATGGAACCTGCTCGAAATAATTCGTGCGATCCCAGGAAGTGGTGCCGTTGATGTCAGCACCGGCTCGGCCGCCCGCTTTCTCGAGGAGCGACCAATGTTGTCCATCGGCAACATCGCGCGAGCCTTTGAACATCATGTGCTCGAATAAATGCGCGAAGCCAGTCTTGCCGGGTCTCTCGCTCTTCGAGCCGACGTTGTACATCACCTCGACTGCGACAACGGGTGTCGAGTGATCGATGCTGTAGATGACGTGCAGGCCATTGGGGAGAGAATCCTGGACGTACGAGATTTTTACTTGCGGAGTACTTTGCGCGGCGACTGAGAGGACGGGAACGAACAAAGCCGCAGCGCACCACTTACTGAATGGATGCATGGGTTGCCTAATGAAGAGGATTTTGGATAGCTCGCCAAATATATGTACGCGAGTTTAGCCTGCGACCCGGCGCGCGAGTAAGGAAGGTGTAAGAATGCGATAGAGCGATAGAGCGACAAAGTGATAGGCGACCGGCGAGTTTTCGTACCATCGCTCTATCACATATCGCCCTATCGCCCACCGCTCAATCGCTCAATCGCTTTATCGCTTCAGGGCTCGTAACCGCCGTCCCCGTCGTCTTCGTCTGGCGGGCCTCCGGTATCTTCCCGAATTTCACTGACGCGTTCGACGTGCACGACGCGTTTCATCGTTTGCCCATTCGCCGTGATGGTTACGAGGTAATCTCCCTCAGCGACGGTTGGACCGTTGCGTCCGCCGCCGAACCCTCCGCCACCACCGCCGCCGCCCCCGAAGCCCCCACCGGCGCCTGGAGGAGCTTCGGCGGGACGAAGATTGATCTCACCAGTAACGGCGCGGCCACCAAATCCACCACGTCCACCACCGGCACCGCCCCTACCGCCGAATTGTCCGCCCATTCTTTCGCGCAAAGCACGCATGCCGGCAGTGTCACCGCGCGCGCGCATCGCCGCCATGCTGTCGCGCATTGCGCGGAGCGCGGTCGAATCCAGTCCTGGAGGAGGTGTGCGTCCGGCAAAGGTGGTGTCGCCGCCCGCCCTCCGAAGTGAATCAGCCCGCGCTGCGCGAAGGCGCGCCGCTACAATACTGTCGCGCAAAGCTGCGGGACCGAGCGGTCTTGGCGTTCCTCGCAAATCCCACGTTACACGATGAATACCCGCGCCACCGGGACCAGTCAGGCGACGTACAACATCACCCTTCACATCGGTAATCACGATTCGCGTTGTGTCGCGCCGAGTATCCCCTGACGTGAGACGGTAGACGAATGACGCGCCGTACGGAGGATTGTCCGCAACGAATGCTTTGTTGCCTTCCCATCGCTGCGTGAACCCAAGTGCGTACTCGTATGCGGTCACGGGCTCGAAGAAGTATGCACCCTTCGACATCACGCTATCCGCCATTTGCTCGAGCGGTGCAATGTCCGTAATCCAGATCGACCGACCGTGAGTACCTGCAATGAGCTCACGATCTCGCGGATGAATCTTCAGATCGGCGACCGGAACGGTCGGCAAGCCGGTCATGAATCTTTGCCATGTCTGGCCGCGATTTGTCGACACGTATGCAGCGACGTCAGTCCCCACGAAAAGAAGATTTCTATTGTAAGGGTCTTCACGCACGACATGGACATAACTGATTCCATCCGACGGAAGGTTGTTCACGATCGATTTGAAGGTTTTTCCGAAATCGTTCGAGACGTATAGATAGGGCTTGAAGTTGTTGTCGCGATGCGCATCGAAAGCGATGTACACAGTCGCGGAATCGAAGTGAGAAGGCTCGACACGATTGACCCAGGTTTTTGGGGGGAGTCCAGGGAATCTTTTTGTAAGTTCTGCCCATGCGCCGCCGTCATTCGTCGTCATCCAGACGTTGCCGTCATCTGTACCGGCGAAAAGAATTCCCGGACGAATCGGCGATTCAGCGAGCGCGGTGATCGTGCCGTACGTCTCTGCGCCCGTCGCGTCCCGAGTCACACCGCCGGTGAGTCTCGTGCTCATGATGATGCGAGCAGAATCACTCGTCGAAAGGTCGGGCGAGATCGGATAGAAGTGATCTCCACGGTCGGTGGACTTGAGAACGCGATTGCCGCCCATGTAAATCGTCGTCGGCGAGTGCGGCGACAGGAAGTACGGAGTCTCCCAATTGAATCGATAACGCTTCGCGGAATCGGCCGTGGCGCGAGCGCGAATCGCTGCAAGCGTCGTTGCGATTTGCGGGGTTTCCGGGCGCGTGGTGTCGCCGCGAGCGATGATCAGCGAATCCTCGAAAATGCTGCCGGCCGGACGACCGCCGCCGCGCATGATGGAAGCGCGCGCGTTTGTCTGGAGATTCAGCCGCGATGCGTTTCCGCCCTGCGACTCGCTGTAGACAATGTTCGGATCGTTCGGATCCTGCGCGGTATAAAACCCATCGCCGCCGCCAACGTTCTGCCAATCCGCGTTCGTCGGACCAAAACGTCCGCGCGTTCTGCTTGGCCCACACCACGATCCGTTGTCCTGTAGCCCACCGCACACAAAATAGGGCTTCTGCATATCGAAGCTGACATCGTAGAACTGTCCGATCGGGAACGTGTTGATGAAATCGTAAGTGCCGCCCTTGTCCCACGTCACTCCAATTCCGCCATCCTCGCCGAGGATGAAGTGATCGGGATCGCGGGGATCGATCCACATCGCGTGCCAATCGGTGTGAAGCGAGAGTGCGCCGCGACGCTCTGTCTTTCCGCCATCATCCGAGAAACGCCATACGGACGACATCCAGTAAACGCGATTTGGATTCTTGGGATCGACGCGGACCTGGGAGTAATAGAATGGACGCGCGTCGCCTTCATTGCGTCGCATGAGAGTCCATGTCGCGCCGCCATCCGTGGATCGATACAGTCCGCTATTCGTGCGTTGGGCTTTCGAGGTGTCCGGCTTCATTCCTTTCGGAAGCGCCTTCGGAAGCGTGTCGGCTTCGACCAGGGCATAGATGGTTTTCGGATCTGATGCCGCGATTGCGATTCCGATGCGGCCTTTCGTTGTCGCGGGAAATCCTCCGCCCTTGACTTCAGTCCAGGTTGCGCCGGCATCGGTGGTCTTCCAAAGACCGCTGCCGGGTCCACCGCTTTTCAGGAAGTAGGGTCCGCGAACGCGCTCCCAGCTCGAGGCAAACAGTGTGTTGTGATCGTTGGGATCCATGGCGATGTCGACGAAACCCGCCTTGTCGCTGATGAATTTCGAAAGCTTCCATGTCGCGCCACCGTCGGTCGTTTTGTACAGACCGCGCTCAGGATTCGAATTCCACGCGTGACCAAGTGCGGCGGCGTAGACGACGTTGGGATCCTGTGGATCGACGATGATGCGACCGATCTGCTGCGTTGCCTCGAGTCCTGTGGGCTTCCACGTGCGGCCGCCGTCGGTGGATTTGTACATTCCACCGCCAGGCGACATCGAGTTGCGCGAGTCTTCCTCACCCGTTCCGGCGTAGAGGATATCGGGATTCGAGGGAGCGATTGCGAGATCGCCCATCGAGATGACCGATTCCTTGTCGAAGATCGGGAAGAACATCGTGCCGTTGTTGATTGTCTTCCAGATTCCGCCGGTCGCGGCGACGACGTAGAACGTTTTCGGATTTCGCGGATCGCCTTCGATGTCGGTGATCCGGCCGCCCATCACGGCGGGACCTATGGAGCGCCAGCGGAAGGCGGCAAGCGTTGTTGAATCGAGGGGAGAGGAAAGCTGAGCAGCGGCGCTGGTGGACAGCGTCAGCGCGGCTCCGGTGAGGAGGACGTGGAGTTTATGGGATCGCATCTGTAGTGGAGGGTGGGGGGAACTGGAATGCAAATACGATGCAAATACGCGCGCGAGGATGGAAGTGCTGAACGCGATAGAGCGGTAGAGCGAATGGCGGTAGAGCGCTCTATCGCTCTCCGACCTCGTCCCAGATACGCCGCTCGCTCGTTTCTTCGAGAGTTATCGAGCCGACGATGAAAGTCATGAAAGCAATCAGTGACGGATAAATCAAACCAGCATAGAGGTTTCCCGTGCGAGCGACCAACGCCGTCGCAATCAACGGCAGAAACCCTCCGAACCATCCATTCCCCAGATGGTATGGCAGTGACATCGACGTATAGCGGACTTTCGCAGGAAATGACTCGACGAGAAACGCCGCGACAGGCCCCGTAATCATCGCCGCAAAAACGATTTGAATGACGATCATGAGAACGATGACGGACGCATTCAGCGGACGCGTTGCCGATGAAATCCCTCGATACAGGAAGAAATAACACAGAGATGCGAGGAGATTGCCGAGCATCATGATTCGCTTGCGGCCGATGCGATCTGAAATCGCACCGAAGATCACGAACGCAGGTGTGCCGATTACGAGCGATACCGCGAGAATCTTGTAGGCGGCGACCGGCGGAACTTTCAGAACTGTCTGAAGAAAGAAGAGCGAGTAGAACTGCGCCGTGTACCAGGTGACCGCCTGACCCGCCGTGAGCCCGAACAGGATTTTTAGAACCAGCTTCCACTTCGGCCAGGTGTCGAAGCTTTCCCTGATCGGCGACACCGATGACTCGCCCTGCGCTTTGAGTTTCGCATACAGAGGTGCCTCGCCCAGCTGCATGCGGATGTAAAACGAGATCATCACGAGCACGAGCGACAAGAGGAACGGGACGCGCCACCCCCAAACAGCGAAGGTTGCGTCGCCCAAAATATTTCGCGTCACCAGGATGACGATCAGAGAAACAAAGAGCCCAATCGAAGCAGTCGTTTGAATGAAACTCGTATAGAAGCCACGACGGCTATCCGGAACATGCTCCGCAACATAGACCGACGCGCCACCGTACTCCCCTCCGATTGCGAGACCCTGCACCAAACGCAGAAAAACGAGCAAGAGAGGGGCGGCGATACCGATCCGCGCGTACGTGGGAAGCAGTCCGATCGCCGCAGTCGAGCCGCCCATGATCAGAAGCGTCGCCAGAAACGCGAACTTGCGGCCGACCAGATCACCCAACCTTCCGAAGAAGAGCGCTCCGAGTGGGCGGACAGCAAAGCCGACGGCGAATGTGGCAAGTGTCTTGAGAAAATTCGCGGTGGGATTTCCCGCGGGATAAAACTGTGTGGCGAGGATGGTGGCGAGACTTCCAAAAATGAAGAAGTCGTACCACTCGATCATGGTACCAGCCGTCGATGCTGCGATCACACTCCATATGCGACGCGAAACCGGCGAGTCAGTCATTACCAAAGCTGCGTAATTTTACACGGCCACCGCTACCGGTAACCGAGGCCCGATGAACCCGCGAAGAACAATCGATTTAAACGCCGATCTCGGTGAATACACCGGATTAACCGGCGCATCTCGAGATGCTGCGATTCTCGACGTGGTCACATCCGCGAATATCGCGTGCGGAGGGCACGCCGGCGATCGAGAGGTGATGCAGCGAACCGTCGACGCGGCGTTCAGTCGAGGTGTCGCCATCGGCGCGCATCCCAGCTATCCCGATCGCGAAGGATTCGGGCGGCGTGAAATGGAAATTTCAACAGCCGCGCTGTCGGATGAAATCGTTTCTCAAGTTGAAGCGATGCGCGAATGCTGCAGCTCCGCCGGCGCACGACTTCAATACGTGAAACCACACGGCGCACTCTACAATGTCGCAACAAGAGAAGAGAGCGTGGCGCGAGTTATCGCCGAGGCTGTGAGACGAGTCGATGCGGCGCTCGTGCTTCTTGGATTGTTCGGCAGTCCGATGATCGTCGCAGGTGAGCGCGCTGCTCTGATCGTCGCAACGGAGGGATTTCCCGATCGCGGCTATCTCTCCAATGGAACGCTCGTTCCGCGCAGTCGAGAGGACGCAGTTCTCCACGATGCAAAAACAGTTTCGACCCGCGCGATAAGAATGGCGCGCGACGGCTACGTCGAAAGCACCGACGGAACACGCGTGGCCGTTTCGCCGGATTCGCTATGCATCCACGGCGACAATCCCGAGGCTCTGGATCTCGTGCGCGCAACCCGCGAGGCGCTCGAAGCAAGCGGCATCATCATCGCGTCGTTCGCGAAATGATTCAATACACTCCGCTCGGCGACTCAGCAATCACCGTTGCACTTGGAGAAGGAATTTCGCGATCGCTTAGCGCCGACGTGTTACGCGTGGCAGAAGGGTTGCGCGCTGCTTCCTTACGGGGAGTTACGGAGATAGTAGCTGCATACGCGACACTCGGAGTTTTCTACGATCCGCTGCGCGTCAACTTCGATCAACTACGCGACCAGCTCCGGCCAATCGTAGAACAATCGCGAGATTCTCAGACAACTGCGTCGAACTCGCCGGCGCGCATGATTCGAATTCCGGTTTGGTACAATGGCGAAGATCTCGCCGAAGTTGCGGAGCGAACGGAACACACTGTCGACGAAGTGATCGAGCTGCATTCAGCTCGCGAGTATCACGTGTACGTGATCGGGTTCGTCCCCGGCTTCGCGTATCTCGGCGAGATCGACCCATCGCTGATTCTTCCCCGACGCAGCACACCACGCAAGCGAGTACCCGCAGGATCAGTGGGAATCGCCGAAGCGCAAACCGGCGTCTATCCGTTCGAGACACCAGGCGGGTGGAATCTTATTGGTCGAACCGACACGAAAATGTTCGATGCGGAACGTGCAGAGCCGGCGCTGCTCAAGGTCGGAGACCGAGTCGTGTTCGAGCGACGATCGTGATAGTCGTCGAGCGGGCGCCGCCGTATCTAACGGTTCAGGACGCCGGGCGACCTGGGTACCGCGAGAGCGGCGTCCCCGTTGGCGGTGCAATGGACAAGTGGTCACTCGCAATGGCGAACGGTCTCGTCGGAAATTCGCGAAGCGCTGCGGCCCTGGAATGGGCGATTGGCGGTGGTGCTTTGAAATTCGACGCTGATGGATCGATTGCGATGTGCGGAGCAGAGCTCGAGGCAACGCTCGACGGGACGACAGTCAAAGCATCTCAGCGAGTGCCGATACGCGCCGGGCAAACGCTGGCGATTCAGCGAATCGTCGGACGACGTTTTATTTATCTCGCAATCGGCGGCGGTATCGGTTCGCCGCCAGTGCTCGGTAGCCGAAGCACTTATTTGCCTGCGGCAATGGGCGGCATCGACGGACGGCGCCTCAAAACGGGTGATCGAATTCTCACCGGCGAAGCAAATTCCAGTGGTGAGAAACGGACACCTGCAATCCCCGACAAAATCGCTCCCGACTTTGACGCCAACGAAATTCGCGCCATTCCCGCCAGCAAGAATTTCGAAATCTTTGCGGACCGCACTTTCACTGTGTCCGCGGCGTCCGACCGAATGGGATACAGGCTGGAACCAGATCGTCCACTCGACGGCGTCGGTGCGTCGATCACGTCGGAACCCGTTTGCGCGGGGGCGATTCAGGTTCCTCCAAATGGCGAGCCGATTGTATTGATGGCTGACTCGCCGACAGTTGGAGGCTATCGAATCATCGGCACACTCATCGCTTGCGACATTCCGATTCTGGCTCAGGCACTTCCGGGTCGATCTCTACGATTCGTTCCGATCTCAGTCGCAACCGCGCAAGACGAGCTTCGCCGTCGCGAATTGTGGCTCGCTGAACGCTTTGCTACGGCGTAACCTGATTCATGATCGACACCACGTTGTCCGCAATCCAATCACGAACGACTTCGGAATAGTGGAGCTGGTCACCCACGTTGCACGCGGTCGTGACGCCATCGAACGAACAGCTCGATTTCCACGTGAGCCCGCTGTCGTTGGACACGAACGAGTCGAGGCTCAGCACGCGCGCGCCCTTTGCGCCGAACCTCGAACGTATCTGAGCGTTCAACGATGGTATCGAGCCTGACGTCCCATTTGGCCTCGGCGGCAGAGTGGTGATGATGACGTGATTGGCAGGACGGCCGAGTGCAATCCATTGATCGACCATTGTCTCGAGGTTCGCGAGGATGGTGCTGATTCCAACGCCATTCCCGACGTCATTCGTCCCCATCGAGATATAGAGAAAATCCGAATTCCTCGGCTGAAATGCCTGGAGACGCAAAACCGGTCCGTTCGGATAGACATCGTTTGTCGGCTCGCCACCACTCCAGGGATACGCGAAGCCGAGTGCCTCGCCCTGGAAGCGGGTGACGCCCGCAACGGCTTCGAGCGCGTTGGGTGTACCGAAGATTCCATCGCGGCCCGCACCGGTCGCCGTTCCCGAGATTCCGTGGTTGACAACGCGAATGCTCTTGTCCGGGCGGGCACCGCGCCACCGACTTTCGATTTTCCCAGCGAGCTGCAACCCACTGTTCGGATCGTCAGGGCCGAGTCTCACTCGAGTTCCGTTCGATGGAGCGTTCGAGACATAAGACGAAAATCGCGCGGTCGGATTCGCTCCGGAGAATCCAAGGTCGGTGTTCGAATCGCCGAATGTCACCACCTGCACAGCGACGGTGCCGATCGCGACGAAGATCAATGGATTGTTGGCGAGTCCAGGAGACGACGCGAATAGAGAATTGCCTCCGACGCCAACTGTCCAGCTCCCCAGAGTCGCAATACCTGATGCGTTGGTGAATGTGTTGCCACCGGTGATCGATCCAGAGCCGCTTCGGATGCTGAACACAACGCTCACGCCGGAAACGCCGCGCCCGTCTGCATCAGTTACCAGCACGGCCGGCAGCACCGGGACTTGTGTGTTTGCAGTTACGGTCTGCTGATTGCCGGCCGATATCCGCATTGCGACCGGCGGATTCGCGACGCCAGTCGCGTTGAACGTGACCGGACTTCCCTGCAAGGAACCCGCGCTCGCGGTGAGAGTATTCGCTCCCGCATTCGGACCGAGAATCCAGCTCGTGGGCGCTGCGAACCCATTGACGTTCGTGACGACGTCGCCACCGGGTACGCTTCCTCCGCCGGCAGTAACAGCGAATGTCACCCTCACGCCAGGCACGCCGATGCCCGCGGGATCGACGACTTTGACGCTAGGAGTTATAGAGACTGCGCTTGATACGCGCGCAGTCTGTCCATCGCCGTCGTTATACGCGATGCGCGATGGGACAGGAGCAACCGCCGTCGCGTTGAACGTGATCGGACTTCCGGGCAGCGCGCCCGCTGTTGCAACTAGAGTCTGCGGTCCGGGCGTCGTATCCAGAATCCAATTGAGCACGGCGGCGATTCCAGACGCGTCCGTGACTGCAGTTCCACCCGACACAGTTCCGCTTGCAGCGCCGACACCGAAAACAACAGTGAACCCAGCTACCGGATTCCCATTCGCGTCGGTCACCTTCACTGAAGGCGGTATCGCGACCGGTCCACCAGCAGTCCCCGTCTGATTATTTCCGGCGAAAGCAACAACCGCCGTCGCTGCGCCTGCTCCGCCTGTGGCACTGAACGTTACAGACGCTGGGGAGAGTCCAGCTCCGCTTGCGGTGAGCGTGTTGGCGCCAGCGGCGGATCCTAATGTCCAACTCCCAACTGTTGCGACACCCGACGCATTAGTCGTGGCGGAGCCAGCAGTGATGGTCCCACCGCCACTGGCGACCGCAAACGTTATCGCAAATCCGGAAACGCCATTTCCAAATGCGTCCGACACTTTCACTGCGGGCAAAACCGGAACGGGGCTTCCTGCTACTGCTAATTGCGCATCGCCGTTCGCGATTGCGAGAGTCGTCGGTGGTCCCGGCACGACGGTGATTTTCGATGTCGCGCTTTTCCCTTCGGACGTTGCGGTGACTGTGGCCTGACCGGGCAGGAGCGCTGTCACCAATCCATTCGCATCGACGCTCGCGATCGATGGATCGGAGCTGCTCCACGTAATCGGACGCGTCAGCGGTTGCTGTTCGTTGTCTTTGAGAGCAGCGGAATACTGGACTGTCGTGTGAACCTGAGTGGTCGTGTCCTTGTTGATCGTTACCGTCTCGACGCGCGGCTGCATCAACACGCCGTAGACGGTGAAGTGAGAAACGTTTCCCGTTACTGTGTGGTCCGTTGTATTCGCGGTGCTTCCCGCGACAACACGCCACCCCGTGCCAACGACTTCGTAAAGCTGAAGTCCCGACTCTGGACTTCCCGCTGTGAGCTTCGCTGGATCGTATTTTATGGTGATGGTGACGGGCTGCGCGAACGTGATTCCGCTTGGACCGAAGTCGAAGGCGGTGCCCGGCATCAGTCGATCGTTCGGGGGTGTATTCGCGGCGGGCGTCACGGTGATGTTTCGCGTCGCGGTGAGCGCTCCCGGTGGTACAGTGATTGTTACGGCGGAGCCCTGCGCGCTGAAGGATGCTCCCGAGCTGGAGACAACTGCGCCATCGTTCACTGTCACGTCGGTCGACGCGGAATGTCCTTCGATCGTGGCCGTGATCGTTGCGGTTCCAAGTGCGACGCCGGTGACAACGCCTGCGGCGACCGTAACCTTTGTCGGATCGGAGCTCGCCCACGCGATCTCTCGATCGGTGAGGCTGTTGCCGCTCGCATCTTTTGGAATCGCGGTGATGATATCCGTTCCGCCAACAACCAGACCGACGCCCGTCGCGGGCGAAAGAACCACGGTCGCCACGGGCGCAGGCGGCGCAGTAGAATCGCCGCAGCCGAACGCGATGAACGCGGCAGCTGCGCGAATTAAGAAGCGCGTACGGTTAACAGAACGAAAAAGCGCCAATTCGTGAGCGGGTTGATCGGTTTGGGATTTCTATTGGATGGATCGCCCGGTTACCGCCGGGGGCGAACATTTAGCGGTCGGGCAGCCCCACCAGTTTAACGTCCGATACGCCTGCGTTCAACACTACTTGATACAGTCGAACGGAACTTCGGGTCCCAGCTCCGAGAAGGCGAGCCTGCCAGGCCTCAGGCGAGGTGCGAGGAGGACAAAAAAACCTCATACTTATTGCTCAACAAATATACGAGGCGCTGCAGATGTGGCGTGAATTCAAAGCGTTCATTTTGCGCGAGAATGTTCTTGCGCTCGCGATTGCGGTTGTGCTCGGTGCAGCAGCGGGCAAGGTGGTCACGGCCGTAGTCGATGATTTCATCATGCCGATCGTGAGCACGGTAACTCCAAGCGGCGCCTGGCAAACCATGACCGTCGACATTGGATCGGTCCGCTTCAAAGTCGGCGACTTCATGTCGCAGTTCCTGAATTTCCTGATCATCGGATTCGTCGTGTGGCGGATCAGCAAGGCGTTCATTGCCAAAGCGCCGGTACCGGCCGGTCCGATCACCAAGCCTTGTCCTTTCTGCAAGATGGCGATGGATCCCGAAGCGACGCGGTGTCCTCACTGCACTAGTGAGATTGCCCCTGCAGCTGTACCGAAGCTCTCTGGTTGAGGACTGCGGAGAACGGCGTAGGGAAACGCCGTCCTGTCCATTTCTAGCCAAGAAGTTTCTGCAGCCCCTCCCACTCGATATTTCCGCCGCTCAAAACGGTGACGGTTTTTCCGCGCGCTTTCACCGCGCCGGTCATCAGAGCAGCAACGGTGATTGCGCCGCTCGGTTCCACCACGACCTTCATGCGATCGATGAGATGACGCATCGCGGGGAGTAACGCAGCATCGTCGATGAGCACGACTTCATCGATGTAGCGCTGGTGGTGCATGAAGGGTAAAGCTCCGATCTCAGTCGCTAGAAGTCCGTCCGCAAGGCCGATGGTCTTATCGAGTTTTACCGGATGTCCGCTCTCACGCGCACGCGAGAGTTTGGGTGCACTCGCCGGTTCCACTCCGATCACTCGCGCGTCCGGGGCAAGCAGCTTAACCGCGGTCGACACCCCGGCGCTCAAGCCACCACCTCCGACTGGAACGAGAACAGTGTCGATATCGGGAACCACCGAGCAAATCTCCAGTCCGACCGTTCCCTGCCCCGCGATGATTCCAGGATCATCATATGGATGGACCAGCGTCATTCCTTCGGCCTCGCTGATCTCGCTTGCTTTTTCAGCGCGCTCCTGAGTCGTCGTTCCCGCAAGCACGATGCGCGCGCCGAGTCGCTCTGCACCTGCGCGTTTTGCGGAAGTGACAGTAGTGGGCATTACGACTGTGGCGGGAATCCCATAAATACGGGCAGCCATGGCAACGCCCTGACCGTGGTTGCCCGATGATGGCGCTACAACACCGCGCGCGCGCACGGCCGGATCGAGACCGCTCAAATAATTGTATGCGCCTCGAAACTTGAACGAGCCACCACGCTGTAGCATTTCTGCTTTGTGCCACAGCTCGATTCCAAGACGCTGCCCGAGAACGTCGTCGGGAAGCAAAGGAGTCTTAACCGCAACCGGCTCCAGAACACGAGCGGCGGCGCGAATGTCATCGATTGTTACGAGCGAGCGTTCCGTTTCGGTTGCTGTCATCCTTTCAATGTTGCAACAGACCAACGAAGTTGGCTACCGTTAGTGTTATGACAACTACAGCCCCTGTTGTGCCGCGCACCTCGGCACGCCGAGATTCCGACGGCTCAATCTCGCGTTTCATCCGTCATCATTTTCGACATTTCAACGCGGCAACAATGGTCGACGCCGCCGATGCCTACCGCGCGCATCTCGACGGCGGCGGAAAAATGTTCATGACGATCGCCGGCGCGATGAGCACCGCAGAGCTCGGAGTATCACTCGCCGAAATGATTCGACAGGACAAGGTTCAGGCCATCACGTGCACGGGCGCAAATCTCGAGGAAGACATCTTCAACCTCGTTGCGCACGACCACTACGAGCGAGTTCCGAATTATCGCGATCTCACTCCGGCGGACGAGGCAGCGCTTCTCGCTCGACACATGAACCGTGTGACTGACACTTGCATTCCGGAAATGGAAGCAATGCGACGGATCGAGAATGTCGTTCTCGAAGAATGGGTCGCAGCGGACAGGCGTGGCGAGCGGCTGTTCCCCCACCAGTTCATGTACCGCATTCTCGAGATGGGCGCCCTTGAGGGGAGTTATCAGATCGATCCGAAAGACTCGTGGATGATCGCTGCCGCGGAAAAGAATCTTCCGATGTTCGTTCCGGGGTGGGAGGACTCAACGCTTGGAAACATGTACGCCGGTCACTGCATCACCGGAGACGTGAAAAACGTCCACACCGTGCGAACCGGAATCGAATACATGATGGAGCTGGCCGACTGGTACACAAAGAATTCGACTGCAGGATCAATCGGATTCTTTCAGATTGCCGGAGGAATTGCCGGTGACTTTCCGATTTGCGTAGTTCCGATGCTGCATCAGGATCTGCAGCGCGAGAATGTCCCGGTGTGGGGATACTTCTGTCAGATCTCCGACTCGACGACGAGCTACGGGTCGTACTCCGGCGCGGTTCCCAACGAGAAGATCACCTGGGGCAAGCTCGCGGTAGACACGCCGAAGTTCATTATCGAGAGCGACGCGAGCATCGTCGCACCCTTGATATTCGCGATGGTTCTCGGCTGGTAAACAACCACCGCGGACGGCGGACTGCGGTATTACCGCGGACGGCGGACTGCGGTATTACCGCGGACGGCGGACTGCGGTATTACCGCGGACGGCGGACTGCGGTATTACCGCGGACGGCGGACCGCGGAAGCACCGCGGACTACGGAGTTTCCGATGTCCGCCGTCCGTGGTTCTTCCGCGGTCCGCAGTCCGCGGTGGTTGTTTTACATCTTCGGTGCCGCGTTGCCGCTGAACGCGTCGGCGACGACCTTCCATTTTCCGTCGACCATCTTCAGAACGTTCAGATACTTTCCGTCTTCGGTGACCTTCTTGCCTTTTGCATCGGCCCAGGAGGCACTGTAGTGGCCGGTAGCGTACGCCATGGTCCCATCGTTGGAGAATGTTACATCGTCCGTCGCTCCGGTCATCGAAACTTGCGGGAGCTTGAGGAAATCTTCGTTGAACTTCTTGATGGCGTCGTGCCCTTTCACGACTGGTGAATTGGCGGGCATCGAAACGGCATCATTAGAGTACGTACTGGCAAGTACCTCGGCGTCCTTCGCTTTCACTCCATTGAAGAACACCTGGTCGCCGGCGCGTATCTGAGCTTCCGCTGCCTTCTTGTCGAACGCAGGAGTCGCTGGCGCACCCGCGGCCGCAGCTGCCTTCGCGCTGTCCTCCTTATCGTCTGTGTCTTTTTTTGCGCAACCACCGATCACAGCCGACACCAGCATTACTCCCGCAAAGATCTTGATGCGGTTCTGCATTTGAATCCTCCGTGGAGTGAGAGTGCTACGGTTTCGAAACGATCTACATGCGCTCTATCAACGCCTGGAATCTCTTGTCGCTTCTGAGTGAGTTCAAATCAGAGTCGTGCTCGATCCACTCCTTGTGCCCGTATCCTTTGTCGATTGCGCGCTCGAGAGTGAGAATCGCGTCATCCTTCATCCCCTCGATGGCGTACACGCAGGCGACGTTGTAGAGCAGCTGCGGGTCTTCCTTGTCGATCACGAGAGAGCGGCGCGCCCACTCGAGCGCCTTCTCCTGCTGACCGAGGTTCGACCAGATCGTCGCGCCGAGGTTGAGCGCCCTTGCGTCGTCGGGATTCAGGTCGAGCCAGCGCTCGATCACTCCGACTGCCTTGTGCGACGCCTTGCTCGCCTCGTGGATTCGTCCCTGCCCGGCGTACGCCGCGGATAGGAAGCTCGGCGCCTGATAATCATCGGGGCGAAGTGACGCGGCTTTCTCGAAGAGCGGCGCGGCCTCGAACCATTTTCCCTGTGCGAGACACGCGCGTCCGTAAAAATACGGGGCCTCGTACAATTTTGGATCGAGCTTCATCGCGTTCTCGAACTCCTGCATCGCCTGGTCGTACTGCTTGCTCAGGGAATACGCGAGGCCACGCGCCGAATGTGCCTCTGCAAGTCCTGCATCGAGCTGGAGTGCTTTTCTGCTAGCGATGTCTGCCTGCTTGAGGTTCGACTCGCGCGCGTCGAAGTACATGTAGAGAATCGAGCAGCAATCGGCGATGCCAGCGTGAGCGAGAGCGTATTCGGGATCGATCTCGATCGCCCGTGTGAACATCTGCCGAGCGAACTCGATGCTAGTTCGACGGTGCTGGTGGAAGAACTGCCGCCCTCGGAGATAGTAGTCGTAAGCCTCGACGTTCTCCGTAGGCATCTTTTCGATCGCGCGCTTTTCGTCTTCGCTCAATACGACGCGAAGCGCCTTCGTAATGTTTTGCGCGATCTCGTCCTGGATCGCGAAAACGTCTTCGATTTCACGATCGTATCGCTCGGACCAGAGCTGATAGCCGTTTGCGACGTTGATGAGCTGCACGCTGATGCGGATTTTATTTCCCATCTTGCGCACGCTTCCCTCGAGAACGGCGGATACCTCGAGCTTTTTCCCGATTTCGCGAATGTCTTCGGTCTTGCCCTTGTATGCGAACGATGACGTGCGAGACGCGACGCTCAACGATTTGATCTTCGACAGCGAGTTGATGATTTCTTCAGCCATGCCGTCAGTGAAGTATTCGTTCTCCGGATCCGCGCTCATGTTGGTGAACGGAAGGACGGCCATTGATTTCACTGACTGCACGCCCTCGGGAACTGCGGTCGCTGTGGGCGTTGTTACAGTTGGCGCAACCAGTGCGCGACCGAATTCACCCGATGTCGTGAAGCGCGCCGCTGCATCCTTCGCCATCGCTTTCGAAACAGCCTGGTCGATTTCGTCGGGCACTCCTTCGAGAGCGGCACTCAAGGTTGGAACCGGTTCGGTGAACCGCTTCGTGAGAACTGCCTGCGCGGTGGGACCGCTGAATGGACGTGAGCCGGTCAGCATCTCGTAAACGACGCAGCCGAGACTGTACTGATCGCTTCGGCCGTCGATGTCGATATCTCCGGCGGCTTGCTCTGGACTGACGTACGCGGGCGTCCCGACGATCATGCCCGTTTGAGTAATCGTGTCGCTGCCGGCGAGACTCACTGCTTTGGCGATTCCAAAATCCATCACCATCGCCATGTCTTCGTTGAGCATGATGTTCTCGGGCTTGATGTCCCGATGAACGATCTGGCGCCGGTGCGCATAATCGAGAGCGCTCGCAACCGCGCGCCCGATGCCAAGAGTATCCTCGAGCGAAAGCTGACCCTGGCGATTCATGCGGTCGCGCAACGACTCGCCCTCGATGTACGGCATGACGTAAAACAGATATCCCCCGGCTTCTCCGGAATCGAAAAGCGGAAGGATGTGCGGATGATTGAGACGAGCAGCGAGCTTGATCTCTCTCAGGAATCGCTCGGAGCCGACCGCGGAGGCGAGCTCCGGATGTAGAACCTTCACGGCTACTGAGCGTCCATGGCGGAGGTCTTGAGCGAGATACACCGTCGCCATTCCTCCGCGGCCAAGCTCTCGCTCGATCGTGTAGCGTGACTCGAGCGCAGACTTAACGCTGTCCAACATCGCGGTCGTTCCTGACTCCATTGGCAAGGGCTGGAAACTTAAGTCTCGTCATCATCGCCAGAAAGGCCGGATTGACGAACGTTGCTAGGCTTTTGAGAGCGCGTCGAGAACAATGTCACCGATTGCTTTAAAGTCGTCGTCGAAATGATGGCCGCCGTTCCGCACAACTTCCTTCGTCAACCCGGGCGGAGCATCGCGACAGCCCGAATCTTTTTCATCCACACCGTAGATGCAAAGAAGATTCATTCCGCGAAGCTTTTCCAGCTCGGGAAGCGTGCGAACGTCGGAGGGACGATGAGATTCGATGAAAATATCCTTGAAATGAAATTGGAAATTGGTCGAGTTGGAAAAACCGAGTAGCGCGACGAGCACGACCTTCGCGCGAAGATCCGGAGGAAGCCGTGAGATCATGAACGGCGAGATATCCGCGCCTCGAGAGTATCCCACAATCGTAACTCGATCCTTCGACCAGGCCGCGAGGTAATGTCGCAGTATGCGAATCATGTCGGAGCCCGACTGGTCAGGCGTTTTGCGATCCGACAGATAATCGCGGACGTTCAGGGCAACAACCGAGACGCCGTGCGTGACCAGCTCCTTGGTAACGTTGCGATCGAGGGTCGCCCACCCGCCGTCACCTGTGAGAAAAACTGCGAACGCGCGATTCGTCGCGGAGGGTGAAGGCTGCTCGATGAGCGGAAGACCGCGAACATCAGGCGCCGCGATCGCTTTCGGCTGCTGAGCCAACGCGCTGGTGCAACCTGCAAGCGCGATCAAAGACAACATCTTCATCGTGTAACTACCCCCCGCAATCCACCTGAAATAAGCGCCGCTGTGTTCGCCAGCACGCGCGGCAGTGCGAGACCGCCCGGAGATGCGAGATAACGCGGCTCCCAGGAAGGATCGAATTTGTTTTTGTACGTGCGAAGCCCACGGAAGTTGTAGAAGTGCTCACCGTGGCGATAAAGCAGTGCGCCAGCCCTGTTCCAGAGAGGCGCGAGAGTTCGATTCTGCAATCCTGAAAGCGGCGCCATTCCAAGATTGAATCGACTGTATCCCTGCTCTTGTCCCCACTGCAGTAGCTGGATGAAGAGATACTCCATCACTCCCGCAGGCGCAGCCGGAGAGTATCGCATCAAATCGACCGAGATTTCCGTGCAATCGCCGCTCGCGAGCAGATTCGCAAACGCAACGACGTTCTCGCCGATTCTGACGATTCCGACGGGGAATCGCCGAATGTAACTCTCGTCAAATCTTCCCAGTGAAAATCCTTTCTCGCGTGTATGCTTCTCGTCGAGCCACGAGTCCGACACGAGCTTGAGCTCAGGCAACACCGCGACGGTCTCCTCCGGCTGCAGCACGGAGAAAGTCACGCCGTGTCGCGAGACTTCAGTGATCGTTCGCCTCAGTCCTTTGCGTTTGCCCCCCGCGAGGCTGAAAGTGTCGAGTGGAACCACCGCCGCTTCACCAAGCTTGAGCAGCGTCAGACCAAGGTCGATGTAAAGTGGCAATCTGTCGGTCCCAATTTCGTAGAACACAGGCCACGCGCCGTGTCGATCTGCCTCTTCACGAAAATGCCACGCCAGCTCGGTGGCTTCGTCTTCCGGCCCAACGGGATCACCGAGTGCGACCCAGCTTCTCCCTTCGACGCCATACATAAGGAACGCATTCCCGCTCGGACTGAACAAAAGTGCCTTGTCGCCGAGGAAAACGAGATTCGCCGCAGTGTCTGATGATTTGCGAATGATCGCCCGCGCGCGTTCGAGCTCCTCATCGGTGGGAAGTGCGGGCTCTGCTTCAGCGTGTCGCATCATTCGCATCAAAGCAAAAATTCCAAGCGCCGCAATTATTCCGGCTGTCGCGCGTAGAAAGCGAGGCGCGTCACCGTGCGTCGTGAACCGAAGCCACAACTCGTTGGAGAAGTCGACGTGCTTATATGAGAAGAACCCGATCCATATTGTCGCACCCGCAACCACGATTACGGCAACAATCCAGCTCGGCGCGATTGGCTCGCTCGTAATTGCGGCTTTGCGATAGAAAGCCCGGCGAGAGGGAGCGACGACTGCGAGAACAACCGAAAGGATCAACGCTTCCTCGTAATCCAAGCCCTTGAGGAGCGACGCTGCGATTCCCACCACTAGCAGCGTGAGAGTCAGGCCGTATGCCGCGTCGAGTCTGCGAGCGATGCCCCACGCGAGAACAATCAATCCGGCGCCTGCGATGCTGCCGGCGAAATGCGAGAGCTCGATTACACCGAGTGGAAGTACCCGATCGAGTGCAGTGAGCCTTCCGTGAACCGACGGAGTTGCGCCGGATATCAGGAGAACCACACCAGCGATGAATGTTGTTGCACTGAGCGCCTGTGGTAGAATCCACGACGTCCAACGCGCGGCGAATGTTCCTGCAGTAGTCGCGACAAGAGCGACTCGCTCGCGCTGACGCAATCCCTCGTACGTCGCGAGCATCAACAGCGAAATCGCGAACGGCAGCAAATAGTAAATCGCGCGGAATGCAAGCAACGCCGCGATCGCGGATGCGGCCGGGAAATACGGTTTCAGCAGCACCACCATCAACGTCTCGAAAATTCCGAGACCGCCTGGTATATGACTGATTTGTCCCGCGAATTGCGCGAGAAGAAATGCGCCGAGGAACGGCAGGAAAGCGAGACGATGTCCCGGCGGGAGGAGCGCATAGAGCACGGCACCGGCAGCGGCCCAGTCGAGGGTCGCGACGCAGAGCTGCACCGTCGTCGTGCGAAGTGATGGTATCGGAAATTCCCAACCGCCAACTCGCAATGGCCGTCGTTGCGCCGCGCTCCACGCGATGTACGCCGCGACGATTGCGAGAAGCAACACACCAATCGGCCGAAGAACTCCGTATGGAAGGCCGAGCAACTCCATCGTGGTCGCGGGCTCGAGAAGGAATACAGCTCCGCTCAGGAAAAGCATTCCCAACACGAACGTCGCGCCGACGAAGCTCACTGCCTGCGCAATCTCCGACGTCGACAAGCCCCACGCGCTCCAGAAGCGATACCGCACAGAGCTTCCAGTGACGAGCGGGAAGCCAAGCGTCTGACTCAGACCGTATGAAATGAAGGAGCTGAATCCAACGCGATGAAATGGGAGAGGCTTTCCAACGTACGCGAGCGCGATTGCGTCGTACGCCGGCAACAAAGCGTAGGCGATGAATGTGAAGAGCAACGCAAGAAGCACATTCGAACGCGGCAGCGCGAAAATCACGCGTGTGATGTCGCGATAGTGATACGCTCGCAGCTCGCCGTGCAGCACGAACAGCGCGATGATGAGCAGAACGAGAATCACGAGCGGCCCGACCCACGGTGGCAGAAGCTTCCGCGGAGTCAGGACAGTCGGCTCGCTGATCTCGACGCTCGTCACGCAGGAACCTCGACACTCGCTTTGCGTTCGAGCTTTCCCCAGCCGACAATGTGGCCGCGGATCGCCGCAACGAATGAGCGCACCACAACCCAGTACATGACCTGCCTGTACGCAAAGCGCTGCAGGAACACCAACCATGTGAGGCTTCGGTCTTCACCTGGCTCCGCGAGAAATGCAATCACCGCGGTCACCCAGTCCACCGCGAGGAAAACGGCGTAAAACGTCAGGACCTGATCGAGATTCGTTACTGCGTACGTGTCGCCGTGTTGCTGCTTCACGAGCCAGACTGAAACGAGGCTCCAGATAAAAAGCAGATCGGCAATTGGCGAGAGCGCGGTAAACACGAGCTGGAAAAGCCACACATTCGGCATCGCGATAAATCCGAGAGTCCCGTACCGCCTTCTGAATAGCGCGTCACGATGCTTCCACATGCATTGCAGTGTTCCGAAGGACCAGCGAAAACGCTGCTTCGCTAAACCCGAGAATGAATCGGGCGCCTCAGTGTAAGCGATTGCATCATCGGCGTACGCGATGGACGCTCCGTTGCGACGAATCGAAAGCGTCAGGTCCTGATCTTCGGCGAGAGTGTCCTCACTGAATCCGCCAACTTTCTCGACGAGATCCTTACGCCATGCGCCAATTGCTCCCGGAACAACAGTGATGCAATTGAGAAGCGAGAACGCTCGGCGATCGAGATTCTGGCTGACGACATACTCGATCGCCTGCCACCGCGTGATGATGTTGATTCGATTTCCGACTTTTGCATTCCCCGCAACGGCACCGACCGAAGGATCCGCAAGCGGCGCAACGAGTTTTCGCAGAGTGTCGCGCCTGAAGAGCGTATCCGCATCGAGCCCAACGATGATTTCACCCTGCGCGCGAGCGATGCCGTAGTTCAACGCGCTTGCTTTACCGCCGTTTGGTTTTGCGTAAATCACAACCCGGGACTCGTCCGCGTACGTTGCGCGTGCGACTGCGTATGTCATGTCGCTCGAGCCGTCGTCTACGACGATGATCTCGACCGGACCTTCGTAGTCCTGCTCGAGGAGACTCGCGATGGTCTGATTGATGACGAGCGCTTCGTTGAAAGCTGGGATGACCACGCTCAATGCCGGTGCATAATCGGTGTCCGGCTTTTTTCGTGGACCAAAGCGGTGCAAGAGCGCGAGCCCGATGATCACGATGAGACGGCCTGCGCCGAGCGCGACGGCGAGCAGAAGCATCCAGTGCATCGCCCAATCGAGCCCACCGACTACGCCGAACGATGCCAGCTCGACAAGACGCGCGACTGCACTCGATGGCGGAAGCGGCGGCATCGCTTCTTCGCGCGTTATGCCCGCGAGATCTGAAAGCAAAACCAGCGTATCCCCGCGAGCGCGCAGACTATCGATCAGCGGACCGAGCGCCGCGACAGTCTGACTGCGATCACCCCCTCCGTCGTGCAGCAGCACGACGTTCCCACGCGATCGACGCTCCAGCACCGTCTGAATGATTCGTTGCACGCCGAGCTCTTTCCAATCGTCGGAGTCGACGTGCAATCCCGCTGTGACGTATCCCAGGTCCGCGGCAATCGAGACGGGAACGAGCTCGTCTGCTGTCGTCGGTTCTGCGTCGCCGAAGTACGGCGGGCGGAAAAATGCCGATCGTCTGTCGAACACTGCTTCCAGCAATCGTTCATTCGCGTCGAGCTCGAGCTGCGTTACAAACGCAGACGTGAGCGCGAGGTTCGGATGAGTGAAGGTGTGATTTCCAAATTCATGACCTTCCGCGACGATTCGTCTCGAGAGTGGAATGTGTTGCTCGACGCTGGTTCCAATAAGAAAGAAAGTTCCGGGTGCGTGACGCGATGCGAGCGTGTCGAGAATTGCCGGCGTCCAGCGCGAATCCGGACCATCGTCAAAAGTTAGAGCGACACGGTGCGCACTCACTCCGGTGCGTTCGACAACGTAAGGCGAGGGATACTCTCGCAGCTGCTCGCTCGTTACAAGACCCGTCGAATCCGCACGAGTTACGCGAAGACCCGACGTGGGTCGCGACGCGAGGCGAAGAATTTCACCATCACCGTCAAACTTTACGTCGTAGCCAGGAGGAATATCAGCGAGATCCGCCGCCCTCGGCGGAGGGTTTCTCTTGTCGAGAAATTGCCAGATGCCAGGATCTTCCGAGCCAAGCCTCCAGATCGCTTCACCTGCGGCGCCGAGCTTACGGGCTTCGCGTGTTTCATTGAATGCTGTGACGCCATCGAGGAACCACACGACGTGATCAGTTGAATCCGGATCGGTCCAGGCGATGTAAGGATTGAGAGCCGTGGAATCGAACTGAAGTTTCAACTGGCGCTGCCGAGCTTCAGCCATCACGTCCTGAAAGGTCATCTCCTGTCCCGACGTTTCTGCATCGCCATCGTTCCAGTCATAGCCATATGCGCCGAGCGCAAAAATCGCTTTTCCAGGCGGAATGTTGCGGAGCAGCTGCATGGCGCGCTGTGAGTACCAGGCCTGACTTGCTACCGGACCGGGATCGCTCCCACGGAAATGCTCGTCGTACAACATCAGGAAGAGACGGTCGTTCGCCGCGGCGTAGGTTTTCACCGCGGTAGAATCCATGTCCGTCGAAATCGCCTGGGAAACGATCGCACCCCTGGGCTGAAGAGCTGCACGCAGCTCGAAAGCGAATTTGCCCAGTGATGCGTCGAGGGCCGCTGGAATTTCTTCGAAGTCGAGCGTAACACCGGCGAGACCGTATTGGTCGACAGCGCCGACAATCTGATTTATAACGCTAGCTCTCGCTCGTGGACTCGAGAGGAGGCCGCGAAGTCGCTTCGCGTCGAACTGATGGGTGCGCGAATCAAAATTGCCGATCATCATCAACACACGCGGGCGGTGACCCCCGGGTTGACGTTGAGCGACATAAAGAACCTTTCGATCGATTGCGAGATTGACTGAATCGCCGCGCGGATTCAGGAATCCCCACTCGCAGACGACCCAATCGAGAGCAGAGGCGTGCGCTTCGAATGATGCGAATGAATTGTCGTCCCAGTTCACGTAGAACCCGGCGACTTCTCCGCGGGAGGAAACTCGCGCGTTGAATGATGCGACGCCCGGCGGAGCGCGCGCTTCAGCAATAGGCAGCGCAGCTGCGTTGTTCTTCTTTGCAGGGCGACGAACTGGAAGAAACGGAGTCTTGACACCGAGTGCGGGACGACGGCGCTCGAGCGCGACGAAGAGGCGGCGCTTTGCGGCAAGTCGCTCGCGATCTTTTCGTGTCGTGGCGAGCCGGGGTGCGACGGCAAGACTGCGCTTCACGTGGAAATTCTGCGCGAGCGCCGGGAGAAGCGGAGGAATCAGAATGCCGGCAACGATTGCTCCGCCCGCGAGCGTGGTGAGCGCGCCGAGAACGAGCGCTGTGCGGCGTATGAGCCGCCAGCGTTTGCCGGTGGGATCGAGAAAAACCGGGGGAGTGGAGAAAGTTCGGCCGGTCACGAGTCTTATAGTCTAGCGGCCCATTAAAGTTTCGCAGAGAGGGGGAGAGCGGGAGAGCGATTGAGCGATTGAGCGATTGAGCGATGAAGCGAAGACGATGGCGGCTCGCCCATCACCTATCGCCCTATCGCAAAAAAGGCCGCCCCGCGCGGGACGGCCCTTGTACCGGAAGTCTCGGTTCAGTGGGAGCGGCTTCCGCCCTTACGCCCACCTTTCCGCATCGATGAATGATCCTCCGGTTTCCCGTATCCACCGCCGCCCGGTTTCTCGCCACCATGAGATGATTTGTTCACGGTTGCCCAGGCTCGGCGCTCGGCTTCGTCCGTCGGAACGCCGCGGTCCTCGTAGCCTTCCTCGATATGGTCGGCTTGTCGTTTTTGCTTGTCGGTGTACTTCGATTTTTCGCCGCGTGGCATTATGACACACTCCCTCGTGAGACAACGTCGGTAAATGCAGAGAGTGTGCCGGAGCGAACTTCCGGAACCGGTAACCGGTAACCGGTAGCCGGTACCCAAGGCCCGAAACTACAAAGCACGACGATCCGCTTGATGATGTCCTGTTCTGATGATTTGGATTTATCACCAGTGAAAGCCTATTCGGGAGTGGGAAATCAAACCCAGAGAAAAAGGACGTGAGCATGAGCTTACCTGGCGCCAGTTACCGCGCACCCGGGACCGGTGGCCTTACAGTTCCGAAAACCACGCCGTCTGAGCCGGCGAAGACAATGGGATAGCCACCGCGCTTGAGTTCACTGACAAGATTTTCTGCCGAATCACGCGGCATTAGATCCTTGTGAATTACGACTCGACTGACTCCGTGATCCGAAAGAATTTTCATCGACGAAGAATCTGGCAGAGCGTTTGCCGCGCGAAGAAGTGAATCAGTAACGGGTGGCGTCACGCTTCCGTGAAGCGCGACGACGCGTCGCAAATGTCCGGCACTCGCGTAGATGTAGCGCGTCGAAAATGGAGTGCGCCAACCAGATCGATCAGCTGTCGGCAATTCTACAACGCCACCACGATCGGCCTCCGTCGCCAAATAAGGATATGCATCCGACAGGCTCATCGGGTCCGGCGCTACAGCTGATCTGCCTGCGAACCAACGGGCCGGCCAATACTCGATCACCACGAGAGCGATCACAACTGCCGCGATAACCCGACTTCTCATTCCGACCCGCCGCTCGAGCGCAGTCAGACCGAGCCCGCATAGAATCGCACCCGCAAGCCACGCAAACAAAAAAATTCGCATTGGCCATCTGATGCCCGGAATGACAAGCCATATCTTTCCCGGCATTGGCAACCAAGCAGCGTGACTCAATGTGTTTAGGTTGACAGGTCTTAGAATCGGACCAAGCGCCAGGACAAAACAAATCACAGCGAGCGACACGAGAATCCACATCGTCGCGCGATTCTCTTCGATCCGTCGAAGGGTGATGATCGCATAGACTGCAAGCGCAAGCGCGACCACTCCTGGAAACGCCGGCGTATAGCTCAGTGCAGTCGTCCAGGTGGTTCGTCTTGCAAGCGGAGTCCAACCCCAGACTGCGATCCAATCCGGCATCCTGAGCGGGGCAGCAAGCTCCATCGAAAAATTTGCAAGCGTTCGAGCATCGTGCGCATATCCGAACTCAGCGCTGAACCGCAGATAGTGTGAGAGAAGCGGCGTCAGCACGGCGGCGGCAAATATTACAGTCGCGAGAAGTCCGCCCAACGCACGAGTGCTGAGCCGGTAGCGTCCGAAGATCCAGCAAAGAATTGCATACAACGGCAACACGATCGCGAGAAATACGGCGAGATAAATCGAAGACAGAACCGAAATGACGATACTCGCAGCAAGTCCGATTGCGTCGCGCGGTGAGCGCCTCTCGAGGTACCGATCGACAAAAAGAATCGCGAACGGAAGCCAGCATACGCCGAGCGTCTGGAGATGGAGTATGTGACTCAGATGAAACGGCCCGTATGCGAACACGAGGCCCGCTAGGGCGCCACCCGCCTGACTAGCACCAAATCGTCGCGCGAGAATCGCGGTGCCGACTCCCGAAATCACGAGAGAGATCAGCACGAGAATGTTGTACGCCGCGGGAATTCCAACTCCGAACAAGCGAAGCGGCAGGTAGAAAATCTGCCAGCCGAGGAAATTCTCCGTTACGGCAAGAGAATTCGAGAGTGGGAAACCTGCTGTCCAGTCGAAGACGCGAGAGTGCGCCGACAGAAGCGCATGGCGACCCCATTCGAGAATTCCCGCGACGAGAAAAGTGTCGTAAGGAAAAATCGAGGTGCCAAGCAGAACATTGCCGAAGCGACCGGCGATTGGAAGAATGAGATAGGCCGCGCCCACGAGAACGTAGAGCGCGGCCAGCTTCGCGATATAAATAGCTTCGCGGTGATCTCTGATTATTTCAAAACCTCAACCGCTCACGGAAGCGGGCGGATGCGAACGTTGCGTATTGAAAGCACGCCGTCGTGGTCGCCCTGAATTCCGATGTATCCGCTTTTGGCTAGTCCGTAATTCGGATAATCCTTGAACTTGCTCGCCTTGACCTTCGCTACCCAATCCGGGCTCCACAATTCGTACTCGAGAAGCTTCTGTCCGTTGAGCCAATGCTGAACACGCGCGCCCTGGATGACAATGAGTGACGAGTTCCATTCGTTCGCGGGCTTCACGATTCCAGCCGGCGATGGATACACCGCATACGCGGCTCCAGCGGACGTCAGTCGATTCTTTCCGTCCGGATGGTTCGCATCGTCGAGCAGCTGATACTCCGGAGCACTCCAATAAATGTGGTCGTATTCTTCGGTGGCGTGATAGAAAACACCCGCATTCCCACCGGTATCGAGTTTCCAGTCGAAGGCCAGCTCGAAGTTACCGAACTGCTCGCGAGTCATGATGTCTTCCTGCGAGCCGCTCTTCGTTAGAGTGCCGTCTACGATGTGCCATCCGGCCGGGAAAGCCTGCGTCTTGTATCCGCGCCACGCGGACGTCGACGTTCCATCGAAGAGTGGCCGCCACCCGGCAGCCCGTTGTTCAGCAGTCAGTCCGCCTGTCATGGATGTGTCACCCTGCTTTGGTGCACTCATAGTTGCCATGCAAGATGTGCATGCGATGAGTGTTGCAATGAGTCCGATGTGACGAGCTATCATGGTGGAGTTCCTCTTAGATGTTCCAGCCCGCGCGATAATCGCGCGTGAGATACTGATTCGCTTCGGGAATGTTCGTCACGCGCATGTTTTCGCCGTCGTAGAGAATCTTTCTTCCCTGACCTGTACGCAGAGCGACGATTCCAAGAAGCATTGTCTCCGTGAGCTGCGCAGCGTATTCGATCGGCGAGCTTGCTTTTGCCTGTCCCTTCGCCGCCTTCGCCCAATTTACCGCATGACTCCATTCGATTCTCGGAATCGACTTCGGCACGAGCGCAGCTTCTTCACTCAGCGATGCCGGAAAGAGTCTCGGATTCGCACCGTACGTGTCGTTCATCAGAATCCCCTTTTCGCCGATGAAGATTACACCTCCTTCACTCTTTAGCGTGACATCATCAGGCAACAGATCGGGACGCGGCGGATACAATCCTCCATCGTACCAGTTCAGCTTCACGGGGGGCTGGTTTCCGCGCGCGGGGAATTGATAGTGAACCGCAGTCGCGACTGGATACGAGACTGGTTTGTATGTCGTCCGTGACGCGGGCGTCCCAGCAGCAGCCGACGGATCACCCGGAATCGCCATCGTCCCCCACTGAGTCGAAGTGGCTTCGATGCTCGTCGGGTATTTGAGGTCGAGCGCCCAGTAGGGTTGATCGATCAAGTGAGCGCCCATGTCGCCGAGTGCGCCGGCGCCAAAGCTGAGCCACCCGCGCCAGTTGAAGGGATGATAGATCGGATGATAAGGCACGTCCTCAGCAATTGGACCGAGATACAAGTCCCATCGCAATCCATTTGGAATCGGATAGCTGCCCATTGCTGAAGCAAGCACGCCGTTCACATAACGAAAGCTCCATGGATTTCCAAACGGACTCGTACCCGGCGTAGGAGGAGGTCCGCCGCTTGGTCGCGGAATTCCCTGCGGCCAATAGACAACGGGACGATTTGTCCACACGTGCACCTCGTGGACGGCACCAATCATTCCCGCTTGAATCCACTCATTGATCAGTCGAGCTCCGTCGCTCGAGTGACCCTGATTGCCCATCTGCGTCGCAAGCTTTGGATTCGCGAGAGCAAGTGCCCGAAGTGCGCGCGCTTCGTGAACCGAATAAGTGAGCGGCTTCTGCACGTACACATGCTTGCCGGCTTCCATCGCCGCTTTCGCGGCAGCCGCATGCACATGATCCGGAGTCGCGATAACGACTCCATCGATGTCACGCTGCTTGTCGAGCATCTCACGGAAATCCGCATAGCGCTGCGCTTTGACGAATTGCTCCTGCAGCTTCAATCCATCGGCGAGCTCCTTTCCTTCACGCGGTTTTCCGTTCGAGTCGTGCAGCTTGTCGCCCATGTTCTTCTCGACAAACGCAAAATCGACGTCGGCAATCGCAACAATGTTTTCGGTTGGCGCGAGCGCGAGCGCATTTTCCGATCCCTGTCCGCCGAATCCAATGACTGCCACGTTCAGTGTGTCACTGGGCGCCTGATAGCCAACGCCCCCCAGAACGCGGCGAGGCACGATCATCACACCAAGACCAATCTTTCCGGTTGTGGCAACGAACTCGCGCCGCGTTACAGTGTTTTCGCCCATCGCCATTCCTTTATCGGATATCGGAATCGCAATTATGGGGGCTGGAGAGGCGAAGAGATAGGGAGAACAACTCTGCCGCGCATTCGCGGCAATTTGCAGTGCTCCCTCTCTTCAGACGGGCGCAAGAAGTGCAAAGCTCGCCCTCGACCTCCCATAATGGAGATACAATGCAATCAGGCAAACCATGCTCGACGAGCTATCTCGTCTTTGGCGCATCTCTTCGCGAAGGATCGCTCAATGTGCGCCTCGCATCGCTTGCAGCGAGCGTCATTCGGGAGGCGGGCGGGACTGTCGTTGATGCAAAGATGAGCGACTTCGACTGTCCGTCGTACAACCTCGACGTCGAGTTGAAAGACGGAATTCCCGCCGGCGCTGACCGCTTTCGCTCGAAGCTCATTTCCACCGATGGCATTATCATCTCTTCGCCGGAATACAACGCGTCCATGCCGGGAATCCTGAAGAATGTAATCGACTGGGTTTCGCGGTTTAAACCGCAGCCGCTCAAGGGAAGGCACGCCCTCGTGATGTCAGCGTCCCCGTCAATGGCCGGGGGCAATCGCGGCCTATGGGCACTGCGAATTCCAATGGAGCATCTCGGTGCGCGAGTTTATCCCGACATGTTCTCACTCGCGCAGGCGCATGAAGCTTTTGGCGATGATGGAAAACTTCGCGACGCACAGCTTCAGAAGTGGTTCGAGGGTACAGTCGACTGCTTCCTCGAATCGGTCGAGGCAGCGAAGCATTATCCGGTGATGAAGCAGCAGTGGATCGAATTCCTCGGCGAGAAACCGACCGCTGCGACAGAGCGTGTCGAAATGGTGGAGACGCAACCGGTCTGAAGCGGCGAACCCGAGCATGGGTCGTCTCGAGTACGCCCGACTAGACGGCAGTCCCATTGGCGGGAGAGTCCAATCTCTCCCGTCTGCCCGCGGCAGAAGCCACTGCATCGATCAGTCGCCGGCGGTCGATCGGCTTCGAAACGTGAAATCCGAAGCCTGCGTCTGTTGCGAGCTTGCGATCTTCCTGCCGAGCGTGCGCGGTCACGGCGACAGAAGGAATCTTCGCCACCTCAGGGTTGTTGGACTTACGGACCCTGCTCATAAGCGAGTATCCGTCGTGGTTCGGCATTGCGATGTCGCTCACCAGCACATCAGGACGCCACGTTTGCAAAGCCTCGAGCGCTTCGTCGGCGCTCGATGCAGTGTGAACCTCCGCGCCTTGCCTCGACAGAATCAGGCCGAGCAGCTGGCGATCGTCCGCCCGATCATCGACAAGAAGAACGCGCACGCCATCGAGACGCGCCTCGCCCGATGCTCTGAGGCTTGGTACTTCGCCCGGGGGTCGCTTGGGCGACGCCGAGGGCAGCTCGACCATGAATGTCGAACCCTTGTTCTCCCCGAGACTCTTCGCGGATACCGTCCCTCCGTGAAGCTCGACAATGTGACGGACAATTGCGAGACCCAATCCAAGTCCGCCGTGCGAGCGTGTGAGACTTCCATCTTCCTGTCTGAATCGCTCGAACACATGCGGGAGGAATTTGTCAGGAATTCCAGCGCCCGAGTCTTCGACAATGAACCGCCCGCCGCCCTCGTCGCTGGATTCCACTTTTACGGTGACCTGCCCTCGCGCCGGGGTGAACTTGATCGCGTTCGATAGGAGATTCCACGCAACCTGATGCAAGCGGTCTACGTCCCCTTGAACGAAAAGGTCCGGACGCTTGAAATCGCCGACGAGCTTTATCTTTTTCGCCAGTGCCGCGGGGCGAACAACATCCATGGCCGCCTTTGCTACATCGACGAGATCTACCTGGCCAATTTGAAGGCGCATTTTTCCGGAGATGATCCGCGAGACGTCGAGCAGATCATCAACGAGCTGTATCTGGGCGCGCGCGTTGCGGTCGATCGTGCGCAACCCGAGCTCCGTTTCCTGATCGTTGAGATTTCCCCCCAGGAGCATTTCCGCCCATCCGATTATTGCGTTGAGCGGAGTGCGCAGCTCATGTGACAGCGTCGCCAGGAATTGGTCTTTGATCCTGTTCGCCTCGGCCTGGAATGTTCGCTCGCGAATGAGTTGAGCGTGTTCGGCGGCAGCAAGTCTTTTTTTCTCGGTGATGTCGCGAGCGATCTTCGAAGCGCCGACGATCTTGCCTGTCGAATCCCTGATGGGTGATACAGTCAGTGATACGTCGAGGAAACTCCCATCTTTTCGGCGCCGAACGGTTTCGTAATGGTCGACCCCTTCTCCGCTCCTTACTCTCCCGAGGACAAACTCCTCTTCCGATTTCCGGTCCTCGGGGATGATGAGGTAGATCGACTGGCCAACCGCCTCCTCTTGCGTGTAACCAAACATTCGCTCGGCGGCGGGATTCCATGACATGATGATGCCATTGAGATCCTTGCTGGCGATTGCGTCCTCAGAGGATTTTATCAGTGCGGCGAGGTGCGCTTGCGGGTCGAACGTTTTAGTTTGGCCCATTGCTTTTATGTCAACGCTGAATAGCCGTGCGGTGAAAAGGGTGATCTTGGAATGTTATTGGGTGGAATCTTGATGCACTAGTCAGGCCATGGCGCGCATCCTGCGACGTTTCCGGATCGAACCATTTAACTCAAAGAGTCATGCGGCGATATTTAATAGCAGTTCTGGCTTTCTCATGTGTTGCGGCCTCTGTTGGCGGCGCCCAGTCGCGACTGCGATTGACGAGCAGTGACATCCGCCCCGGCGCGAAGATTGGAAATACTCACGTCTTCAAGGGAATGGATTGCACGGGTGACAATCTTTCACCTGCGCTCAGCTGGCAAGGCGCTTCGGCGGCGACGAAAAGTTATGCGGTGACGATTTACGATCCCGATGCGCCGACAGGAAGCGGATGGTGGCATTGGGTCGTGTTCAACATTCCTGCGACCACGACTCGATTAGCCGCCGGGGCGGGCGACGCAGCAAAAAACCTTCTGCCCGCTGGAGCCGTTCAGGGCAACACTGATTTTGGGACGCCCGGTTATGGAGGGCCGTGTCCGCCTAAGGGTGATAAGCCGCATCACTACATCTTCACGGTTTATGCGCTGAACACCGACAAGATCGACGTTCCAGCGAATGCGACCGCGGCGTACGTTGGATTCAATCTTCATGCGCACCTACTGGCGAAGGCAACGCTAACTGGACTTTACTGGCGCTGATTACCCGCGGCGTAGTGAGCGCGAAAGTATGGCGGCCACAGCGATGATTCCATGTGATTTCCTATCTAGGCACCGAGACTTCAGTTTGAACGAGTTGACGAACTCGACATCCCTGAAAGGTTGCAGGAAGAAAACGCCAGCCGAGCATCGCGTAGCGTGTTACCCTCGCGACGGACTGGTCTGGGATTCGAAGAATTTTGAACGTCGCCGCTTCGGGCATGCCCAGTGTATCTACTACGACTTGCACCAGGAATCCGGTGCTGTGAGCTCCGCTCGTTGCCGATGATATCGGTTGAGGAAAGTTGATTTCGTTCTCGATGTAAATCGCCGGACGACTAACCTGAAATTCGAAATAAGCCCAATCTCCGCGCGCACGATGTTGAGTCTGGTTCCACCCGTGACGCGCTTGCCATCGAGGAGAACCAGCATTCCGCTCAGCGTATCGTTGCCGGCTATCGCGCGGATGTCGGGGATTGGTTCGTTGTCCGGCGCGCCGTGAGAACACGCGAACACACCAAACCCGAGAAATGCAAAAAGCGTGAGTAATCGCAACGCTCTATCGCGGTTTTCGTTTCTTCACACTTCTTTTCGATCGAGCTCCGCGTGCCGCCACTGCCTTTTTTCGTTTTCTCTTCCTTACCGAAGGCTTTCTCACGGGCGGTCCACTTTCCGTTGGATCAGGATGAGTCAGCGAAATAAGCTCGTGGGCTTGAGTTCGCGTTGATCCCGGCGGAGCCAGCAGAAAACTCGACTGAGACAAAGCGCGCCAAAGTACCTGGTTTTGAAAGGCAATTGTTCCACCACCGCGTTTTCGCTGAGACACCATTCTGTTGATGTCGCCGACGCAAACCCAGTCGGAGTGAAGAGTAATCCCCCACTTGGCGTGATCATGAGTCTCCGGCCACGCCCAGTGGACACCCAGCGCGCCGAGGTTGATGTATTTGATATCGAAAGTTTTGTGAACGCCGTCGGAATCTGCAATGGGCGGAATTTTCCCTCTGATCCATGTCTCGTCGTCCATGTCTTCGCCGAGCGTTGGCCCCACCAGCTCGTTCCAGAAATCGCGATTCCAGTTCCGATTTTTCGCGATGACCTTGAATGGCATGCCCGCGCGTGATTGCAGACTGATTACGTCGGAATCGCCGGGTGCTTTTGCACTGATGGTCCCCATCAATTGAGCAAGCGCATCGTCCTTCGAAATCTTCGCAGGCCGGCACAGATAGGTTTGCGGTTCCTGATGGTCGATCATCTGCGCGGCGAGCTTCGATGCTGCTGCGATGTCCAGCGACACGCAGAAATAAGTCTGGCCATATTCCGGCGTCGGCTCGTCGCTTGCGAGCGGGTCTGCAAATTTCGGCCACGAGTGGAGAAGCCAGTAAGCGGTTCCTGAGGACGTGTCAAAGGCAATAACGCCTTTCGTATGGCCGAGGTTCGCATCATCTCTCCCCTCTGCACCCACCGGCTTTTCATCGTTGTAAAGAATCCAGCCAGTCGTTGCTGACGGATGCTTGAACACTGAGTCGAGTGTCAGGTTGAGCGCGCCCTTTCCTTGATCGATTCTGTATGGCGAGCGGGTAACGCGCCGTGCAAGCTTGTCGCTTTGCACATCGATCGCCGAGTCATAGTAGACGTACTCGTAGCCGGTGGCTGGATCGAGTGCGGCGCCTGCGCTGAGCTTGGGAACCTTGTACATGAACCACCAATCAACGGGCTTACCACTCTCGTCCAGTGCGGAGATTTTCATCTTCGTTCACCTCGGATGATGCGTTGCCTGCTGTCACTTCGACCGCGAGCGATTCTCCGCGACAGCAGCGTTTATCAGCGCCTTGAACGCTCTACCATCGAGCGCCTCTCCCTCCCGGATGTCGATCGCCCGACGTGTTTGTCCTTCGAGGCTGGAGTTGAAGAGTCCTCGAGGATCCGGGAGGGATGCACCCCGAGCGAACGTGAGCTTGACCACATCCTTGTAGGTCTCACCGGTGCAGATCATTCCATCAAGGGACCACACCGGCACGCCCGCTGGCTTCGTTGGCTTGACCCATTTGCGCTCCTCCACGATGCTGGGGTCCGCCTCGTGGATCATGCGGCGAACGTCATCCAGAGTCTCCGTGCGCCAGTCACCCTTGGATGACGACTTCCGTGGCTTGATCGCGTTCGACGTCCTCTTCGTTTTTGGCTTCGTTCTGTTTGGCATTAATCCATTGAGTGAGGAGACATTTCGCTAAATATATCGGGTTGTTTTGTGCTTTCGCGTTGGCTCAGCCAGAGAGGCGCGCAGTGGAACAAGCAAAACCGTCAAGACTTTTTGCGATCGTAGTTCTCGCTGCGGTGTCGACGCTGCTCGTCGTATGGTCCCTGACGCATGCATATGTCGGCGATGAATCCTTTCATCTTCTCGCGGCAAAACTCATCGCTGTGGGAAAGAAACCGTATGTCGATTTCTTCTACCAGCATCCGCCGGTCTTCGTGTACATCATGGCGGCAATGCTTCGAATTTCAGGAGTCAGCTGGAGATCTGTCCATCTCTTCTCGGCACTATGCATCATCGGCAGCATTCTATTCGCAATTGCTTTCGGCCGACTGATCTACAGGGACACGAAGGAGCGTTGGTGGAATGCGACGTTCGTTACCGCTCTTATTGGAGTGAATGCGTATGTCCTGATGTTTGCGACGAATGGGCTCCCATTTGGTTTTTGTCTGCTGTGTGTCACCGCGTCGCTGTACTGGTCTCAATCGGATACGTCAGGTGGTTTGTTTCTTTGCGGATTACTGGCCGCCACCGCAGGCGCGGCGAGTCTGCTTGTCGCTCCAATCATTCCGGTTCTGCTCATTTGGATTTGGTTGCGCGAGCGCCCGCGCCTCCTCTGGGTAATGCTCGGAGTGTTTGCGGGATTTCTTCCACTATTTGCATTCCTGCTGGCTGCTCCTCATCAGACAATTCGCGATGTAATCGGGTTTCACCTCATCGATCGTCCGGGCTTTGATTGGCGACAGAATCTGACTGAGGTCGCGAGATGGCTCTTGCCGACGCAGGGGTTGATCCTCGCGGTCGTTGCCGTCGCTTCTCTTCGGGCACGCAAGGAATCGGCGATCCGTCTGTGCGCTTTGATTGCACTCGTGCTTGGCGTTGTGCTGCTCGTTATCAAGGCGACGGCGTCGTTTTACTTCGTCGTGCTGACGCCTTTGCTCTCTATTCTCGCAGCGAGCTGGCTGACCGATGCGATTGCGCGCGACCGACAGCGCGGCGTGCTGCTCTCCGGCGCGATTATGGCGCTGTACCTCATCGGATTGCTTGCCATCGAGCGCTTCCGCGGAATCGATGCGCCGTATCGCGAAGTGCATCAGCTTGCGAGATCAATCGAAGCTTGCGCACCATCCGGAAATTTTTATGCAAGCGAGGCTACCTACTTCGAGGCGAGCACACTCCCGCCGGCATACATGGAAAACCGATACGTTCCGAGCTCGGTCCCGGATTCAGCACTCTCCGCGGGTGCGTTTGACGCAGTGTTGATCGCCGCCGACAATCCAAAAGTCGTTCAGTATCGACTGGCAGAGAAATACGCGCGGCGAACTGTAACGAATTACTCGAGTTACAAACTGCTGCTATTCTGCGGCCGCGTTATGCATCGATAATCTGTCAAGCGCGGCTTCTACTAACGGGTCGCCGCCGGTGCGTAGATGCGGAGCAGCGGACGGCCGCCAATGTTCTCGAGCGGTAGATAGACGCGATGAGTGCGGGGGTCGACGGAGACAGTGTGCGCGTGCGGCGCTCGGATCTCGCCGAGTGGCTTGAGCGTCATGCCGTCCAGCCAGAACGCCGAAACGATCCCTCCCTCCGATGCGACGTACAGCCGTCGCCATTCAGGGTCCCAGGCTAACACGTCGGGCGCGTCGCCCACCTTGTGTTGCTCGAGGACACGCATCGTGCGCAGATCGATGACTTGCAGAGTCGCGTTGTCCTCCGACGACAGGAAGAGAACACGACCGGCTTCGTCGAGCGCGAAGCCGTGCGGATGGTCTGATCCTGCGACCTTGTAGCGTCCGACGATTTTTTCCGTGACCGGATCGATGGCAACCATCTGATTCTTCGTCTGAACGGCGACCAGAATGCAACGCGACACCGAGTCGTAGTGAGTGTTTCCCGCTTCGCCTCCCAAATCGATTGTCGAACGTTTGGCGCCAGTCCTCGCGTCAATTACAATGTCGGCCGCGCCCGATTCATCCGAGACGAACACTTTGTCCGTTCCAGATGCGTACGCGATGCCGTCTGGAAACTGAATACGGCCTATGCGTGACATCACTTTGAGTGTGCGATCATCGATGATCACCACTTCGTGCGCTCCGGGCGCCGAAACGTACACCTGATGACGTGACGGCACCGCCAAAACTCCAGTAGCGCGCGGTAAATCTTTGACCTCCGCGACCACGCGATTGCTGTCGGTGTCGAACACGACCAGGCGATTCGCATTCATATGATTCATGTAAATGCGGTGCGTCGCGGGATCGAAACTCTGGTAGTCGAATCGATTCGCAGACCCTGGCAGCGGGATCTCCTTGATGAGCGAGAGGCCTGGCCTGGCTGACAGTGGTGTCCCGCGCGCCGAGACGCGCCACTGCGCCGGCGTGAGGGAGCTTGTCGTCGAATAGCATGTCGCTGCCGTGTTTGGAACAACTGCGTTCCGCCCGAGCGCAGCGAGCGCGATGAGCGTTACGGCGGACGCGACGGATCTGATCGGATTTATCTATGACCCGCGACTGCGAAATACAAAGAACGCCGCTGGGATCGTCGTGAGCGCGCCAAGACTCAACAGAAAGGTTCCGACTTGACGCCGTCGTGAATTGGAGAATTTGCTGGACGCTAGCAGCCCGATGCCGACCGCGGCTGCGACTCTCGTCCCTACAATGAACCCAAGCTTCGGCGTACTAAGCACGATCTTCTTTCCCATATCACACCCCCGTTATTGGCACTGCAAAGGTCGTGCGGGAAAAGCTCGCTTTCGCTACGCACCCGCATCGGAACTTCGACGCTCGCCCCGTCGATTTCGCTCGCCCCCTGAATCATCGTGCGGCTTCCGATCGCCCAGCTCCCTGTCGAACTGACTCCAGGCGCGCTCGAGATCACCCGGCGTCACGTGCAGCGGGTTGCCTGAGAGGATGCCTGTCACATTACGGAATGGCCGACCGACGTGCATTCCGCTTTGATCGATCGTGAATTCGCGAATGTCCTTGTTGTGAATCGAGCCGCGCATCTTGAGCACCGTGATCCCTCTCTTCATCTCGCCGAACATCTCGACGTATCTGAGCAGAACAATCGAATCCGTAAGCGTTGAGATGTGACCTTCAGTGATCGACGTACCACCCATGAGTGAGCCGGTCGTCGAGGTAAAGAGTCCGGTGATTTCCTGATGCTTGATGAACGACGTGAGTCCGATGACGAATTCGCGGAATGCCTTGATCGTCCCCACACGCTCGAGGGCCGAAAGGCTGTCGAGCGCCACGCGGCTCGGCTTGAATTCCTCGATGGCGTGCTGAATCGAAAGCAGCCAATCCTCGAGGCCTTCGACTTCGGGATAGTCGCACAGCACGCGAAGCAAGCCGTCTCGCTCCATTTTTTCGAAATCGACGCCCCAGCCGCGAGCATTCCGGAACAGCTGCTCGCGACTCTCCTCGAACGCAAGCAGAAGACAGCGCTCGCCGACGTCGGCGCCACCTTTGAGAAACTGCGTGACGGTTAGAGTTTTTCCAGTTCCCGTCGCACCGGAAACAAGGATGACCGAGTCGCGGAAGAAACCGCCTCCACACATCTTGTCCACGTCAGGATTGCCCGATGAGATGCGCACGTCGGACGATCTCTGTTTGAGCTGCATCCCCGACAACGGAAGCACCACAATGCCGGTATCGGGAACGATGGTGAATGGTATTTCTCCTTTCTGATGATCGGTGCCGCGGAATTTCAGAATCTCGATTGTTCTGCGACGGTTCTCGTCCTCCAGAACGTTCCGGAGAATCATGACATTGTCGGCGATGAATTCTTCGACGCCGAATCTTGCTACAGGGCCGTAGTCCTGCGTGCGCTCCGCTGTGAGCAGTGCAGTGACGCCCATACCCTTGAGCGCCCACGCAATTCGGAACAGCTCACGACGCACGACCGACTGATCGGAGAACTGAGAGAACATCGCGCCGAGTGAATCGACGGCCACGCGTTTCGCGCCAACCTTTCGCACGGCGTGTTGAACGCGGGCAAGAAGCGCGGCGAGATCGAAGGCGCCGCTCTCGACCGTCTCCACTTCCGGATCTGGCGAGGCATCGACGATAGCGAGCTTTCCGTCGCGCTCCCACTGCGCGAGGTCCCACCCGAAGCTCTGCATGTTTTGCCGAACGTCGTTCGCCGATTCCTCGAAGGTGACGAAAGCGCCGGATTGTCCATGTTCGATTCCCGCAGCAAGGAACTGGATCGCGAAAACAGTCTTGCCGCTTCCCGCCGTTCCCGAGAGCAGCGTGGTCCGATTCTCCGGCAGACCCCCCTTCGAGATGTGATCGAAGCTGGGAATGCCGGTCACAAGCTTCTGGACGCGCGCGTGCTCCACCCGCGCGGTCACGATTTGGTCGTCCCGGTGCCGGACGCTCTCACTGCCGCCCGAACCTCGAGGCCGAGGAGCACTTTGTCCTTGTCCGACAGGTCTCCAATCACGCGTCTAAGCGGCGGCGGAAGTTGCTTTATCAGCGTGGGTGTAGCGAGGATTTTCGCCTGCTCAGCAAGCTCTGGCTGCTCGACCACGTCGATTATCTCGAGTTGATAACGACCGCCAAGTTCCTGCTCACATATTTGCCGGAGATTCGCCACGGCCTGCTCCGCTCGCGGGCTCGATCCGGCGATGTAGAGCTTGAGGATGAACTTGTCAGAGTCGCTTTCCGACTTCAGTTCGGTCAAAGTGCAACGCTCCGTAAAGACAATAGTTTTGCCGCGGCGCTAACGAGCCGGGAAATTCGAAGTGCAGCTTTTGGACCAATCCCCGAGGCATGAACTTTGACCTTTGCATGACCGGGGGGGAGCGATGATGCCAGATCGGAGGTCCCACAAGGACAGACGCGGTCCGAGTCTCTCGGAGCAGGACAGACTTCGGGTTATTGTCGACGGCATGGCCGACGGAGTCGTTGTCGTCAGTCACGAGGGAACAATCCAGTTTGCAAATCCGGCGGCCGAGCAGCTCTTCGGCCGAACGCAGGCGGAGCTTGTCGAGCGCGAGCTCGGCTTTCCCGTTGTAAGCGGCGACACCACGGAAGTCGAAGTCATGCGGCCGCAGCAGCAATCGGTAACCGCAGAGCTCCGCACTGTTGATACCGAATGGGACGGCGAGAAAGCGCGGCTAATCTCGCTCCGCGACATCACCGATCGCAAGCGCGCCGAAGAGCGCTCGGCGCAACTAGATCGCGAACGCCTTGCAAGACTCGAGGCTGAAGCAGCCAATCGCGCAAAATCCGAGTTTCTTGCGCTCATGAGCCACGAGCTACGGACGCCGCTCAATGCTGTTATCGGCTATTCCGAGCTTCTCGACCTCGGCGTCGGTGGCAAACTCTCACCCGATCAGCAGCAGCACGTGAAGCGAATTGCCGCGAGCGCGCGACACCTTCTCGCTCTGGTGAACGAGGTGCTCGACCTTGCAAAGGTCGAGGCGGGTCAGCTCACACTCGAGCAAGGCGTCGGGAAATCGAGCCGCACCGTAGAAGCGGCGCTAACGCTGGTGCAACCGCTGGCTGAAACCGCTGAAGTGTCGCTTTCAGAGAAACCGGGGAGTGCGGGCGAGATTGTTTACCAGGGCGACGAGAACCGCGTGCGGCAGATTCTGGTGAACCTTTTGAGTAATGCGGTGAAGTTCACTCCCGCCGGCGGACATGTCACGCTTGAGTGGGGTTCGACAAATCGCCCGGATCCGGACGCGCGACTATATGGATCGGACGGCTGGAACTACTTTCGGGTTCGTGACACGGGCATCGGCATTCCCATCGAAAAGTTGAGCGCGATCTTCGAACCTTTCGTGCAGGTGGAGGCTGGGCACTCACGCACAAAGGAAGGCTCAGGACTGGGGCTCGCAATCAGTCGCCGGCTTGCACGCCTGATGAAAGGCGATCTGACAGTAAAAAGCGAGCTTGGAAAGGGATCGGTATTCACGTTCTGGCTTCCGGACGCAAGCACTTCAACGAAAGCGACGGACAGGTGGCGCTCACAGGAACCCGACCTCGCGGCGCGCCTCGAAGGACTCGGTGACATCGGAAAGATTCTGCTTCGCGAGCTCGGGGGATTGATCGATTCGTTCGTCGCGCGACTTCGCGAGGAGCCGATCGTGGAAGGCGTACAGGCACTTCGAAGCTGCCAGCTTGCCGATCACGTAGGCGCGTTCGTGGCGGACATCGCCTGTACACTCGCCGCGATGGAGGAGGGGCAGGGTCAACCGTCCAGCGTTATCGAGGACGCCTCGAAGATTCAGGATGTGATTGCAGCGCGGCACGGAGCTCAGCGGGCGGAGCTCAAGTGGACACCGAACCTGGTTCAGCGCGAATGGATGGTGTTATGCGACGAGATGAAACGCGTTGTCAGACTTCACGCGAGGGGATTTCCTCAGTCAGCCATCGACGAAGCGTTTTCAGTCATGGACAGCGTCATAGAGCGAGCCATCGACACGAGTTTTCGCGCTCTCAACGAGGCGTCCGCTGACGTCGGTTCGTCGGATTTAATCCGCGGACATCCGCGAGCCTCGTAAGTTGGTTCGCAAACCTTTTTTTGGAGGATCTTTCCAGTGAAACGATTAAAGAGAATGCTGATCTGCTCGGGAATTGGTCTTGGTGCATGTCTTTTGAGCGTACCTGCTCAAGCCTCTGCGCAGAGCAAAGATTCGACCGTAGGGCAGACGGTAACACACGGTGCTAAAACGCTCAAGCACAATGTCATCAAGACAAGCAGAAGGCTCGCGCACAAAACGAAACGCGCGGCTAACAAGACGAGCGTTGCTAC
>JBHELX010000024.1:0-50307 GCA_046262875.1 Gemmatimonadaceae bacterium
CCTACCTGCTGCGCGACGGCGAGCTCGTCCGCCTGACCCGCGACCACTCGCTCGTGGGCGAGCTCGTGGCCCGCGGCAAGCTCACTGAGGAGCAGGCCGAACAGCACCCGCAGCGCTCCGTGATCACGCGCGCGCTCGTCGTGGCCTTCGCGATAATTCTCTCGGTCTCGTCGGCGGGAGCACAGCTATTACCTGTCGATGATTCGCTGGGCGCGTTCGTCGGCGTCGACTCTCGATTGCTGTGGCGAGGAGTGACGCTCGCCGATGGCGCAGGTTTGCAGACCGGCATTGCATTTCCACTCCGACCAATTCTCCGCGGATTGCAGCTCGAATTGCGTGGCTGGACCGCTATTCAAAATCGAGATCGATTTCGCGATGGTGATCAATACGCCGGAAGCCTTCATTATCAGATTCCGCTTCAACGAGCGCCCGGCGCAACATCCCTTGTCCTTCTTTACACTGAATACTGGACGCCCACGAGTCGAATCGAGCCGGACCACACTGAAGAGGTCGGTCTAAAACTCCTCCATGATTTCAGGATTCCCCAAGAGGGCATTCGAACCATTCGAACGGAGCTCGACGCAGAAAAGGACGTCGGTCGCCGCCTCACCAATTGGATTCGCGGGAGTGCTGCAGCGAGTCTTGGAACGACAATCATCAAAGTTGATTCTATCGCAAATACCGAAACGAGACACACGATTCAGGCAACGCTTATTGCAGCGATCAGTGCGAGCGACCTCAACCATTCGACTGAAACAGCAGGTCCAGAGTTCGGATTTGATACTGGCGAGCTCGAGTTTGACCTGGAACATCGGCTCGGGAGTCCAACAAGATCTTTTGCCGTAAGCTCGACTCTTCGATTCGGTTTCTTGTCTCGGGCAACTCGAATCGGACCAGACATTGGATGGGTTGGAGTTCGAGAGTCAATTCTGTTTTTCTAGCGCTCGTTACGAACTATGAGCGTTGCACCCTGATGGTTCTACAAACTGTTTTAGCAGACATCGTGTCGATTGCTCGCCAAGGAGATCAGATGAAGGGATCGATTGCAGTCACGACACTAATCGTGATAACGATCTCGACAATACCATCGAGCGTTGATGCGCAATCGACAGTGGTGCATCGGCCACCGCTTGCCGGAACTATTCTCACTCGGCCGCACACCGACTCTACCGCGATCAAACACATCAGTCCCAGCGCGATCACTACGCTTGCGCCAGGCGCTGTCACCGCACTTCAGCCTCCACCCGCGCCACCACCACAGGTCAACGCACGAACCGCTATCAGTCGCGCGCGCGTCGAACAAATTCTCGGCGGATCGCGTGCCGCCGCGATACGCGTTGTTCGCCCCTCGGGAGTAACGACTGTTCCGACCGCTACGGACTCGATTCGGATCGTTCCGGGTGATTTGATCTTTCGAAAGATGTCGGACACGGCTCGTCGCATCGCTGTTACTGCAACATTGCGCGCCGCATCGCCGACAGACGCCGTTTATTCCATGCCCTACAGCCTGCTCACAGTCGACTCGACAGGCGTTGAACGGGTCCTCGTCCCGCGCTTTATCGTGAAAGGCGGTGCGCTTACATACGATGCCCAGTTACGGAAATACAAGGGAATCGCAATCGTCGGGCTCGAAGACACAATCCATCCCGCTCGTGTACCTCTCGCACAACCACTTCAGATACAACTCACGACGACAAGCGGCGGCGATATCTCGCCGGATAGTCTCGAGATCGACCACACGAGCATCCAGTACCGCTCCGCTCAGATCGTGTCCGTCGATTCTACAAGCGTCCGCGTCCGCACGACGGCCGACCCAACAGGGTTCGTGATCGGCGTGCCGGTGCGAGACATGAGATTGACGCTGATTCCAGGCCAGCACTCCATCGAGGGATTTGGACTCGCGACGACAGACATTACTCTCACGCTGCCCCGCGACATGGAACGAAGTGACTCAGCTAGCGTTTCTTTCTCCGCGAGCGGTGCCGCGGTACGACCGCAAAGCGTTGTCGTGAGAGGTTTCGGAACATCGAGCGTCCGACTTCGTTCGGGCGTCCCGGGACAGGACACCATCAAGGCATTCATCGATGGTGCATTTGTCGGCGATACCCTGATCACGTTCAAGCCGCCATGGTCCTTTCTCAGCTCGACATTCATCGGCATCGTCCTCGGCGGTTTTGCGCGGTATGTCAATGCGAAACGACGGAAGCGGGCTCGTGCGCTCTACTGGGACATCGTCAAGGGATTTCCGTTCGGCGTGATCGCCGCTGCGGCAAGTGCAATTGGACTCGATTTGCTGCAACTCAAGATCGATGACCCGGGAACGTGGATCGCTGTCATGCTGACTGCGTCGATCGGCTCATTTGTGGGCGCCCGCATTCTCGATCGCGGAGCACCGTCACCGGCCGCATGATCGCCGGAATAAGCACTTCGGTCACGGCGTTTGTCGGTTTTGCTGCGAGTGGTTCAGTGGATACGCCGGTTCACATCTCCAGCTTTGCGGAGTTCGAGCAAACGTTCGGCGGACTCGCGAGAGACGCGCCGATGAGTTATGCGGTGCAGCAGTTTTTTCACAACCGTGGGACTGATGCGTATGTCGTCCGCGTCGCCGACGGAGCAGCCGGCCTCAGCGGAAACCTCGAAGCGAAAACCGGCATCTATGCGCTCGAGAATGTAGACATCTTCAATTTGCTGGTGATGCCTGACGCAACCGCCGGCGCTGGAATGACTGACGTAGTCACCGACGCGATCGCATACTGCGTCCGGCGTCGCGCGGTCATGATCATCGATGCACCTGAAAACATCTCGACCTTCCAACTGGCGTCGACGTGGATCAGTAACTCTGCATCTCCGTTACGAAGTCGGAACGCCGCACTTTATTTTCCGCGAATTCAAGCGGCCGATCCGATGATGAACAACATTGTCCGGACGTTCCCATCTGCAGGTGCGGTTGCAGGACTCTACGCGGGCATCGATTCCAAACATGGTGTCTGGAAAGCCCCTGCCGGAATGAACGCGGTCATCAACGGTGCCACAGGAGTGAGCTCGACTCTTACGGTCGCCGAGAATGATAGTCTTAATCGGCAAGGCCTCAATTGTCTGCGCGAGCTCCCGGGGATCGGCACTGTTTGCTGGGGAGCCCGCACGGCGAGAGGCGCCGACTCGTTCGCGGATGAGTACAAGTACGTTCCTGTTCGCCGTCTCGCTCTGTTTATCGAGGAAAGTGTCTACCGCGGAACGCAATGGGTCGTGTTCGAACCGAACGATGAACCCCTATGGTCGCAGATCCGTCTCGATGTCGGCGCCTTCATGCACACGCTATTTACGCAAGGCGCATTTCAAGGTACGACACCGAAAGACGCCTATTTCGTGAAATGCGATAAAGACACGACGACGCAGAACGACATAAATCTCGGGCGCGTGAACATCGTTGTCGGATTCGCTCCTCTCAAGCCCGCCGAATTCGTGATCATCCACATCCAGCAGATCCGGCCGTGACATACGATGTCGTTTCGATCGTGCAAATTGACTCCGCTCAGTTTCGGCAGTTGATCAAAAAATTGTAAGGTTTTCAAGCACGCTGACCGCACTGTTAACGTCATTCGCCGCGCAACGCTCATGCACCTCGCGTAACGCATGTATCGATTAAAAGAACGCCTTAACTGTGGAACGAAAATTCCATGGTATCCCACACAAATAGATCGATTGTTTGCGGCACCCACCTTTCAAGACCCGGAGGGGGCATCATGCAATCACCTTTCAGCTTCAGACGAGGAAGTACCGCTTTCCAGACTGAACGCATAACTGAACTGTCCGCACTAGCCACGGCCGCAAAAGCCGGCCAGCTCGCACGAGCAGTAGACTCTGCGTCATCAGTCCTGATGAGCGAACTGAAAATCGTTCGCCAATTGAATACCTATCCAACTGAACCACCCACTGGACATAAATGCAGCTCCGCATCTCTGATGCGGTATCTGCTGCGCGACCTGCTTACTCAGCTCCCAAACCGAGCGACGTTCATCAATCGACTCGACGCAGCAATGGAGCGATCGAAACGCGATACAAACGTGGGCTTCGCACTTCTCTGCATCGGTATGGACCGATTCAAAATCGTCAACGAAAGCCTGGGCTACGAAAAAGGCGACGAGTTTCTCGTCGCCGCATCAGAGAGCATCGCACGAGTGATGGGACGCAATCAAACACTCGCACGATTAGGCGGGGATCGCTTCGCAGTTCTCATCGACGGAATGGATACATCTGCCGCCGTCGACGAAGCAATCTCACTCGCAAAAAATATCAACAAGGAGTTGTACGGTCCGTTGCTGCTCGGACGCTACGAAGTCTTTGCATCGGCAAGCATTGGGATTGCGTCCAGCTCGCCATCTTACCTGAGCGCCGAAGAAATTATACGCGACGCCGAAATCGCGATGTATCGCGCGAAGCATCTCGGAAAGTCGCATTGCGTGGTATTCGATTCTGCGCGCGACGCACGACAGGCGGCAGTGCTGCAGCTCGAGATGGATCTTCGCCACGCAGTAAAACGCAATGAATTCGAATTGTACTACCAGCCAATCGTTTCGGCGGCGACGGGAAAGTTTGCCGCATACGAAGCGCTGATCCGCTGGCGTCATCCATCGAAAGGTCTTCTGTCGCCGGCAGTCTTTCTCGGACTTCTGCAGGATACCGGATTGATCGTGTCGGCGGGCCGCTGGGTTTTCGAGCAAGCGTGCCGACAAGCCCGCCTATGGGAAGAAGAGGCGGGGCGAATCATCTGCGTCTCGCTTAACCTGTCGGCGCCCGAGTTCGGAGCTCCTGGTCTCGTTGGCGCAATCGCGGAAGCAATTCATGAAACAGGCGTCAATCCCCTCTCGCTCACCGTCGAGATCACCGAAGGCGCACTAGTCGCATATCCGGATGGTGGAGAAGACACGCTCTCCGCACTCAGTCAGCAAGGTCTTCGACTTCTCATCGATGACTTCGGAACAGGCTATTCATCGCTGAGCTATCTGGGACGTCTTCCCGTGCGCGGTCTAAAAATTCCGCGCGAGCTCGTCTCGAGAATCGACAGCCACGCTGAGGACCGCGCGATCGTTCACGCGATCGCGGCGCTATCGCACGTGCTCGGTCTCGATGTTGTCGCCGAAGGTGTCGAGAACAGGGAACAGCTCGCACAGCTCCGCGCGATGGAATGTCAACACGTTCAGGGATATCTGATCTCGCCTCCGGTGGACGTCATCACCGCCGGCCGCATGCTAGGCGATGACGTCCCTTCGGACTGGAGCCTCTCGAATTAATTGCTCGGAACGATTCTCATGGTCAGGACGGTCCTCATTAATCCACCAACGGGCGTCACCGACGCATCGGTATATGTGGACATCGATCGCGGATTCGCTGACGGCGCAGGGGGGGTGCGATGAGATTTTCTCGGCACGTGTCACTCGTTTTCGTCGCAACTCTTTTCGGATGTGGTGACGGGAAGAATGCGCAGCAGGCGGATACGTCTTCCTCGAGCACGTCATTCACTGGAGCGTTCGGCGATTCGCTAGGTGCGCACGTCTATCGACCCACCGCAGGAGTGTACGACACCGCAGTCGCGCCGCCTTCGCCTGCTGGTGCTTAGGGGAAAAAGCGCGTGATTTCACGAGCCGCTGGAGTCCATCGATAAGCTGAACAAAAACAGCACATGGGTGATACAAAAACGGCATTTCGCCGTTCGGATGCCTCCCTATGTTGGTAATTGATACCACTCGAGCTCATCACAGAAGCGAGGGCAAGAAACCAACATCCACCTACCGACGCGGCCGAGATCATACACGACGGACTCCGCCACTCCCCCGCGCCAGAATCAAGGGAGGGTACCATGTCTCACCAGATCCGCTCACTCTTTTGTTGCGATCTCCATTGCGCTCGCCTCCTTGACGACACCACAGTTGCAAGTAAACGGGTTGAAGACAAAGGCGAATTCTCGGCGGTGCGTGAAGCCGGAACTCGGAAGGTGATTGATGGCGCGATGTTCATTGTGAAGGGCGGGGACTCACGGGGGCGCAAACGATGAAAAACAAAATCACGGAAGACGTATTTGCCACCGACATCAGCCGTCGCGTTTTCGTAAAAGGCATTGGATTTGTCAGCGTTGGACTTGTCCTCGGATTGATGGGAGGATGCGAAGAACTAGCGGAAGAGATCAGAAACAGGCCGACACGACGGCGGCTGCGCACGGGGTCAGCGGCAGTAGATGCTGACATTGCTACTTACAAGCACGCGGTCGAGTTGATGAAGGCCTTGCCCGCAAGCGATCCGCGAAGCTGGACTGCGCAAGCAGCAGTACACGGTTCGGTCAGCGGAGGTTTTCTCTATTGCCAACACGGGACCGATCATTTCTTTGATTGGCACAGAGCATACCTGCTCTATTTCGAAAGGATTTGTCAGAAGCTGACGGGGAATGCGAAGTTTGGCTTGCCCTATTGGAACTGGAATCAAAATCCCGATATCAATCCAGCCTTCTTGGATCCAGCCAGCGCACTTTTCCTGGCGAGAAACAGAACGAGTATGACCGGATCATGGGCGGTGACTACCGCTGCTCTGGATCCCATTCTCGCGGATACAAATTTCTTCACATTCCGCCCGCAGATCGAAGGCACGCCTCACAATACGGTGCATGGCTACATCGGCGGCACGATGGGAACCGGCGGGTCGGCGTTAGATCCTGTGTTCTGGACGCATCATTGTATGGTCGACTACTGCTGGGCCAAGTGGAACATCGAGTTGGGAAACAACAACACGAACGATCCGACCTGGATCAATACCCCGAATAGCCACTTCGTAGATGCCGACGGAAATCCTGCTACGGTCACGGCTGGACTTACTACGATTATGCCGTTGATCAGCTATCAATACGAGAGCAGCGCGATCGGCAGCTCACCTGCGGTTGCTGCAATCAAAACAAAAGCGGATTATCAGAAGCTGGAAAAGAGAATCAAGGAAGGGGCGAACATTCGGTTCGACATCAAACAGCGAATTCGGATCATGGAACAAACTCCTGTAAGCATTGCCAAACCTGTGTCGATCCAGACCCGACTCACGGCCAGCAACTTTGCCAACATCATCAACACCGATTTGGCGAAAGAGAGAGTGTTCCTGAGCGTTGGCTTTGCGCAGCTGCCCGCTTCCAGCGATTTTGCGGTCCGCGTTTTTATCAATCTGCCCGCTGCGAATAGCAACACGCCCACGAGCGACCCGCACTTTGCTGGCAGCTTTGCGTTTTTTGGAACTCCCGAGCAGAGTGCGACCGTGTCAAGCGGTGAGGGCCACAATCAACACCCTGACTTTCTCGTCAGCATCACCAACACATTGCGTAACTTGAAGAGAAATCAGGCGCTTTCCGATACCGGTCCGTTGTCAGTTCAGCTGGTTGCTGTACCATTCGCGGGAAAACTCGAGCGACCGGACACGACATTACTGCTGGAGAAGATCGACGTGATAACGACGCCGGTGATTGTAAATTCATCTCAGTAGACAGGTTTTCCTCGGGGCACTCCCCGTACGCGACATTGTATAGCGTATCTTTTTGTTTGTCTCTGTCGTTAGTTCTTTCCGCAGCCGGTGGTTGCGGCAAAAAGGAACCGAACGGAACTGCCAGCCCAGTAGTTGCGCGGGGAAGTAGTCCCGAAGCGGTCGACACTTTGTATTACCTGGATCTATCTAAATCAACTGTCGAGCAGGCGGTCGATTTCTCGGCCGCCACGTCGCACGTTCCCAAATTTGTTCAGATAGAGGTTGCTCGAGTTACCAACCCGAAAAAAATTCCTCTTTCGTTCGAAGTGTGGTATGAACCGAAAAACAAACCCAAAGTTTTTTTGGGCAGCTTTAGCCTGTATCCCGCCGATAACCCCGGCAAATTCATTGTGGCCACACAGGGGTGGGTAAACGATCGAGGAGTAATACGCGTTTCGTTGGTAACACCTGAAAAAACGGACGCGCGAAACCCGGTAAGCATAGTGCTAAGGAGAATCACTTTCCTTTAGGGGGTCCAAATTCGGCCAACGTCAGTGCGTGAACATCGTTGTCGGACTCACTCCACTCAAGCCCGCCGAATTCGTGGTCATCCAGATCCAGCAGATCCGGCCCTGACTAGAGGACATCATCCGATTCGTCTATTTCACGAACGCAACGCCGCCATTCATCCGCTTCGCCGGGTCTACTCCAGCGACAGCGCTCACGCGCGAAAGAACCTGATTCCAGAAATTCTCCAGCTCAGCCAACTCTCCATCGCTGAGTAGTCCGGAAGATGTGCGCGCCACAGGGACAATGGTTTTGACTTTGGCCGCGCAATCCGCCAGCGCGGCCGAGACCGCCGCTGTGTCAGTAGCTGCTGACAATTCGAGAAAATACCGATCGCCTGCCGAAGCTAACGCGAGGGCCCGTGCTGCGCCGAGGGGAAATTTTTTCGGCACTTGGAGACCCAATCTAATGAAAGGGAGCGCCCAGTTTTCCGCCGCGAAAGTGCCGTCCGGATTCGGCGTGCGAACCCACGCATGCAAAATTGCCAAACGGGTTCCCGTCATGCCGGTTGCAGTAGTGTGATGCTCCGGTGCCAGACTTTCTTCATCTATCGTCCCGTTGTGCTCATGCCAGACTGCCGTCGCACCGAATGCATTCGGAGGCGAATCGCCCGGTGAAAGCGGAATCGCATATACGACGCCTGTCAGAACGGGACGATCGTTGACGACGATGTAGGTGAGCATCGCCGGTTTCGCCACATCGAACTCACCCTCGATCACCAGTCGTGGATTCACCCAATGCTGACCCATCGAAGGAAAGTCCATTCCGATTCGGCGGTATCCAGCAGCAACAGCTGCACTCAAATCGCTGAACTGGTCTGTTGCGGAGCGAGCTCTCTCGAGTTGCAGTGCGATCGCAGCTTGCGAAATAGACTGAGAGTGGCCGCTCATCTGTGCGTGGTCGTCAGCGTGTTGTGTATGCTCACTCTGAGCCGCCGCACCACATGGTAACAGCAGCGCACAACAAACAGTGATTCGGCCGACGCCGGATATCATCTTACTGTCTCGACCGATTCTTGTCCTGTTTGCGCGAGCAAAGCTCTCTGAATTCCAGGCGTCATCCCCTGCGGGAAATGACTGACGAGTCTGAGACGCTGGACTTTTGCGGGATCATTCAATTCTGCGTGGCTGATTCGATAGTCAGCTCCAAGGCCGTCGGCACGTACTTCCGAGATTGACGGAAACCCGACGAAGAAAAGCTTGCCGCGCGAAAGAACGACGCCACTGTCCTGTACGGCGATCAGCTCTCCCTGATAACTGGTGGTCAGTGTCTCCACGATTACTGAGGCGCCACCAGGTCCGCGCGCCACGGCCAAATCTCGTCCCGCTGCTCCAATGTGGCAGGATGCGAGGAGCAGAATTCCCGCGATGAGACATACTCTTATTCGCATGGCTCTTACCTCGCTGAGATTCGAGTCGAATAGAACTGCTGCTCCATGTGCGCCTGTTTCGCGCGCCAGGCATGTATTGCATCGACGAGGGCAGCGTCGGTCGGAGTGAACGGTTTTCCGGACGCGCGCTTGATCCAGCTTCCTCTTACCCACTCAGTGTAGTAACCCTGCGAGGCAAGCAGATAAGTGCGTGACGCCGATGCAATGCCACGGACATCGAACTCGACGCTGAATGCCTCTCCGGGATTGGTTATGAGATAACCGTCATCCGGATTTCGGAGCGACTCGAGCGCGCCTGAATTCTGATTCGGGTCGCGCATCTTTACTCGAGAGATAGGGACGACGCGAGAGATTGGTCTCCTCCAGTGGCTCGATACATGAATTGCGTCGATGCGCCAGTCGTCGGCAACGAACGACAATCGAACGTGAACGCTGTCGCCACCGCTTCGCACTGCGGGGACGAGTACTCCTGTCTCATGGAACGCGATGGGACCGGAGTCGCCAATTCGCGCAACCTGGCGATAGCCATTTCCATCGCGGACAGAGATGTGCATGCCCATTCGCGCCGCATACCATCGTCCGAGATCTACGACGTTGCTGATCCGGTCGAGGTCTTTTCCGAGATAATCCAACGAACGAAGTCCGGGATTGCCGAGTATCTCATCGTAGAGCAACACGGTGTTCAACAGACTGTTTCTCATGTCGAGTACGATAGCGACGCTGTCAGCGCCTCTCGGTGCGGCGACCGTAAGGTCTATGTAGTCGTTCACGTCAGTCTCGCTCACGTGGCGCAGAGTCTCGTCCGCTGTACTGAAAACCTGTCCGTCACTGCTGCGCACGATTGACGAGATATTTTCGCCCGCCCGATCGACGATACTCCCAGGCGTTTCCATGTTCTTCACTGCGATCGGCAAACCATGCTGATCCGGCAATGCCATCTCGCCCGGATCGTGGGAAACCTCGAGGAGCTCGAGATTGTTTATGTAATGCGTCTCCAGCGCCTCGTTTCGAACATAAAGAATGACTCGGCCGTCCCGCGTGGGTGTGACACGAAGACGGTCGACGTCGCGTTGCTCGAACAGAGGAGCAATGCTGTACGAAAATCCTTCGCTTTGTAAAACCTGCGTGCCGGCGCTGTCCACGTAGAAAGTCGGACACGATCCAAAGATCGCAACCAGAGCAGCGGCGGTGCCCACTACTACAACCGGCGTGAGTGCGATGCTGGCAGCCACGGATTTCCCGGTATTCACGCGCGTGTCGAACGTTTCCATTCCAACGATGCTGTCGAGTGCAATGCGGCCTGAAGCAAAGGGGCTCGCAGAACCGAGCTTGTAGCGCATACCACCCGTCACAATCAAATCACGCGACGCTTGTAGTCCTTGTGAATAGATGACCGTCGATCCATCGAGCAGATGCGCTTTCACAGGAGAACGCACGGAGATCAGTGATTGCTTTTGATCGAGCTCCTGCACTTCCGGTTTTTGGAACACGCACGCGAGACCGCCGATGCTGAACACGACGACCAGCGGAGTCATCAGTGCGTACAGACCGACCTTGCGGGTGAATCGCATAGGGGGTTCCTGGTGAGGGAGGATTCGCGCTGGCAATCATACCGCACTCCGCCAAGCGGGGACATACGTACAGTGACGTAGGCGATCAAGCCTTCAACGATGCAAGCTCACGCTGAAGGGATTCTGCAACACTGGTCCAGTCATATCGGTCACGTGCAAGCTGTGCGAGCTGGTCCTTATACCGCACACCAACCTCGAGTGCGCGCGGAACGTGAGCGGCAATGTCTGCGATCGTATTTTCGGGATCGAGCTTCATAACTGCGGCAACATCAGACGGAACTACCTCGGATGCGGCATCGATACTCGCCGCCATCCCGCCAACGTACGTGCCGAGCGGAAAGCAACCGGACGCCAACGCTTCGAGGAAAACGAGGGGTCCCGCCTCGCGCACGACTGACGGAAATACTCCGACATCGCAGCACGGAAAAAGAAATTGCAGCTCGTTGTGCGTGAGATAACCGGTGAACACAACATTCTCTGTGCGCACATTTTTCTGCGCGATGTCGAAATAGCGCTCTAGCTCGCCTCGAGAATCGAGCTCCCTATAAAACTTCGCAACATTCTCCAGCTCGGCTGAGGCCGCGTCGTTGTCGGAAACTCCTTCGAGGAGTTTCCCCCACGCGATGAGCTTCTCCACCAGACTACGATCACCATGCTCGAGCGCCCGGACGAACGCTTCCATCGGCTCACGCAACGGACCGTGACCCACGACGATCAGCCGCAAATTCCGAACGCGCTCCAGAATCAAAGGAAGCGCAGCAAAAACTGACTGCACTCCCTTCATTGAAATGATTCGCCCGGCAAAAAGGAGCGTTGGATCATTTGACCAATCGATCGTCGAAAGTCTGTCCTCGACATCCGCATCGGGGGATTTCCCGTCATATCGTCCCGTTTCATGAAACAGGTCGCGAAGCTCAGGCTCATCCATCGCACCCGACAACCGCGCGAACATCGTCTCTGATTGTTCCCGTGTCTTGCCGCGCTTCAATCCCTTCAAGGCGCCATTCAACGCGCTGATCTTTTCTGCGCGTTGCTCTCTCGGCACCGGATCGAAGTGCGATGTGTCGACACCGAGGTGTAGCTCGACACACTTGTCATTCAATCCAGGAACCGAGCCGAGTACCGCATTCACTCGCTGTCGCATCTCATCGCCGATCACGAACACCTTCTTCGCATCGTTAACCGCCGACTCGGCAAATCTGAGAAACCGTTCGTCCTTCTTCACAGCGTATTCCATGTCGCTGCCATGCGGCATCACGGCGTACGGAATTCCAGTCTCACGACTAACACGCTGCGCGACGACGGACATCAGCACTGCATGATTCGCATGAATTGCAGTGATTTTGTTTTCACCGACGATTTTGCGGAGAACCGAACAATTTCTCTCGATATAAAGCTCGAGCTCATCATCGCGAAGCTCGATCATCGGTACGACGCGAGAATATTCCTCGTATTTGTCCCACACAAATACCGGAAGCGTCTCACCGATCCATGGCTGATGCAGAATGCATCGTCCAGGAAATGGAACCTCACGCTTCAGGGTTTGCGCGGGTGATCCTGAAGCGTCATACCGCCACGCTTGCCCGATCGCCTCATAGAGATCAGGATGATTCTCCTGACACACGAGATGCACGATCTCGCCGGCGCGCGCGAGCGCAGTGATTATCGATCGGGTCCAGAGATTGCTCCCCGAGCCTTCCAGCAGCCATCCGTGAAGAATGAGGATCATAGAAGGAAGCGATTGGCCTGCCATTTGACGACGCCCTGCCAACGGCTAGTACTATATATAGGAGTCACGAAGCAAGATGCCCGACAAAAAAATCATTGCCATCGCCGGCGCAACCGGACACCAGGGCGGCGGACTCGCCCGAGCAATTCTCAACGACAAGAACAGCGAGTTCGCTGTTCGCGCACTAACGCGCGATCCCAATGCCGGCAAAGCGCGAGCACTCCGTGAGCTCGGCGCCGAGGTCGTGCAGGCGGACCTTCACGACGAGTCAAGCGTGCGCCGCGCATTCGAAGGCGCATACGGCGCATACTGCGTCACCTTCTTCTGGGCGCACATGTCACCCGAAAAGGAATTCGCTGAAGAGATGGCAATGAACGACAAAAACCTCGCCGGCATTGCCTCCGAAGATATCGGCAAATGCGCTTACGGAATTTTCAGGCGCGGGCCCGAGCTCGCCGGAAAAAGAATCGGACTTGCCGGCGATCAGCTGACGGGCGAAGAGATGGCGGAGAAATTCTCCAAGGCGTTCGGCCGTCCGGTGCAATACAATCCAGTTCCCTTCGACGTTCTTCGCGGAATGGGATTTCCAGCCGCCAAAGAATATGGAAACATGTTTCAGTTTTACGTGGAGTTCGAGGATGTTGTCGCAGGAACGCGCGACGTCGAGCAATCGCGAAAATTGAATCCGGAGCTTCAAAACTTCGACGAGTGGCTCTCTCGCAACAGAGCGAAGTTTTCTGTCTAGCCCGACGAACCACGTCACTCCGGTTCAATGGGGCGTGCTCGGCGCCGCGAAAATCGCGATGACGAAAGTCATTCCCGCGATACAAAGAAGCGAATTTGGAAAAGTCGTAGCGATCGCGTCTCGCGACAAGGAAAAGTCACGCGCGGCAGCTGACAGTTTCGGTATTCCTCGAGCATACGGATCGTACGAAGAGCTTCTCAACGACCATGAGATAGAAGCAGTTTACATTCCGCTTCCGAATCACATGCATGTACCATGGTCGATCCGTGCTGCCGAGCGTGGGAAGCACGTGCTGTGTGAAAAGCCGATTGCGCTTTCGGCTGACCAAGCGAGACAGCTGCTCGCCGTTCGCGACAAAACCGGCGTGCAGATCGGTGAAGCCTTTATGGTGCGAACGCATCCCCAGTGGCTGAAAGTGAAAGAGCTGATCGATGACGGCCGCATCGGCGAGCTGCGTTTAGTGAATGGACATTTCAGTTACTTCAATCGCAATCCCTCCAATATTCGAAGCAAACGCGAGTGGGGAGGCGGTGCTCTGATGGACATCGGATGTTATCCGATTTTCATCTCGCGGTGGTTATTCGATGCTGAGCCTGTCGAAGTGATGTCGCTAATCGAGCGCGATCCTGATATGGATGTCGACCGGCTCGTCTCGGCGATGTTGCGATTCGATGCCGGTCAGTGCGCGTTCACAGTCGGCACGCAAATCGCGCATTATCAGCGCATGCAGATATTCGGAACGACCGGCCGCATCGAAGTCGAAATTCCTTTCAATGCGCCTTCAGATCGCGAGTCGCGAATCTTTGTTGACGATGGTCGCGATGTAATCGGAAGTGGCATCGAGACAATCACATTCCCGCCGGTGGATCAGTACGTGTTGCAAGCGGATCAATTCTCGAAAGCCGTGCGCGGCACTGGAGAGGTTCCAGTTCCACTCGAGAACGCGATCGCAAATATGGAAGTGATAGACGCGCTGTTTCGTTCAGCTGAAACGAAGGAATGGCAGTCGTGAAAATCAAGAAAGGATTGTGGTGGATTGCGCTCGCATTTCTCGGTGCCTGCGCCACCTCAGGAACAGGCACCGCACCGTCGCCTGCGTCTCCGGAACTCGCCACCGGGTCAGGAGGAACGAATCGACCAGACCAGCTCGCAAAACCTTACGTCGTTCTCGTTTCCTTCGACGGTTTTCGCGGCGATTACCTCGATCACTACCAAGCTCCGAATTTCCAGCGCTTCGCTCGACAGGGCGTACGTGCAACGGGTTTAATCCCCGGCTTTCCATCCGTGACTTTCCCAAATCACGTCTCGATAGTGACGGGACAATATCCAGACACCCACGGAATCGTCGCGAACGTATTCTTCGATCCTCAGCGCAACGAGACGTATTCGATCGGTCAGCCGAAATCAGTGAACGACGGCTCGTGGTACAAGGGCGAGCCCATCTGGGTCACCGCCGAGAAACAGGGAATGGTGACCGAGTCGTACTTCTGGGTGGGAAGCGAGGCGGCGATCGAAGGAATACGACCATCGCACACCAAGGCATTCCCGGACTCTTCGACGAAATCCGAAAGAGTCGATTCAGTTCTCACTTGGCTCAGGCAACCCGCCGAGCAGCGGCCGCATCTGGTGATGCTTTATATGAGTGACGTCGATGGGGCGGGGCACAGGTATGGACCCGACGATCCGCACGTGCAGACCGCGATCCTCGCCGTTGATTCGGCGCTCGGCCGACTCATGGACGGAATCCAGACGCTTCCATTTCATGATCATGTGTATGTGGTCCTCGTGTCGGATCACGGGATGACGTCGTACACGCCTCAGAGCTCGGTAACAATCTCGAGTTTAATGGACACAGCCGGCATCAGGACTGGTGACGTCGGACCCAACGCGAGTTTTTATATGTCAGGTGGGCCAGGGCAAGCGCGGATCATCCGCGACTCACTCAACCGACATCTTCAGCACGGGCGCGCGTACTTGAGATCCGAAATTCCAGCCCGTCTTCATTACAACTCAAATCCGCGCGATGGCGACGTCGTCGTGATTATGGATGAGCACTATCAGATCGTGCGCAGAATTCCTGCGAGAAGCGGCGGCAATCACGGCTGGGATCCGAAATATCCGTCGATGTACGGAATCTTTCTCGTGGAAGGGCCGGGGATAAAAAGTGGAGCGACCATCGCGCCGTTCGAGAACGTTCAGATATATCCGCTTCTCGCCGAGATACTCGGATTAAGGTCGGCTCCCGGAGTCGAAGGCAAAGCCGGATGGTTGAGGCAAGCTGTAATGCGATAAGCGAGATCAGAAAGTCCGGCACTGACTGTGCGGGCGAAATCCCGGCGACGGATCATCAACCAGGGGAAATCATGCCAGCCGCAAAAGCCTCGAGAAAAAGAAACAGCACGCGCTCATCCAATAACGAGCGACCTCTCACTCCCGACCAATACATCGCGCTCGATAACAAACCCGCCTCGAAAAAAATGCCAAATGAATTGGCTGAGGCAGCGGCCACTCGGCGCGTGGAGATCTATTCACCAGGCCAACACTTCGATCCTCGAAAAATCATTCGAGAAGACAACACAACGGGCGCGTGGGAATTGAATCTTCCACCGGGGGCAGGCGTTGGATTGCCCGGCCGCAAAAGTGGACGCATATCGCCCGCCGAAGTAGTCCGCGGAATAAAGGGAAACGCATCGTCGAGCTCACTCGGTGAACCGTTCAAACCCGAATGGATCGACTACACTCCGCATCCAAAAATCTCAACGGCGTCGCGGCCACTCATGCGACGAGTCAATGGTCGCCTCTATGAACCGCACTTTGGTGTCTTCGGCGCGGAAGATCGACAGATCTATTATCCGTCGGGATATCCATGGACATGCGTCGGCAGGATTGCCGTATGGGATGACTTCTCCAAGCCAAGTCCGGCGTGGCTAGGCTCGGGCGTGTTGATCGGCGGGCGCGTAGTACTCACTGCTGGTCACATCGCACCATGGGGCTCGAAGAACTGGGCGATGCAATTCATCCCCGCCTTCTACGACGGAACATCCACACTCGGCCCAGGCGCAACGTCCTGGGTGTCTGACTATTGGGGCTACAATACAAACCAGCAGCTCTCGGCGTGGGACATGGTGGTGTTGCGTCTCTACACCCCACTCGGAAACACCTACGGATATTTCGGCGCCAGGACTTACGACAGCGATTGGGAGGGCGGGAATTACTGGACGCTGGCCGGATATCCAGCCGCGGTGGGAAATACCAGTCGTCCGGCTCGACAGATGTGGTGGCCGGTACTCGACGACGACAGCGATGGAAACGCATCAGAAATCGAGTACGAGGCCGATGCAACTCCCGGTGATTCAGGGGGACCCGTGTTCGGCTTCTGGCCGCGTGGCCCATACGCAATCGCCACACACAGCGGTGGTGAGAAATCGACTTTCCTCTGGTGGACTGTCGAGGACACGAACTTTGGCTGCGGCGGAAGGGCGTTACCCGATCTCGTTGCCTGGGCTCGCAGTAACTGGCCGTAAATCAGGAGGCGGCTTTTCGGTTTCACCCGGCGCATTGGGCTGATGCTTTAGTGGCCGTGCTCCATTAAGAATCAACTCATGATCGCGGCATATCTTCTCTGGGCATCTGGAAGAGCATCGAATGATGTATACTTGATGCAGATACCAACTGAGGGATGGATGCGGACCACGCTCAACATCGATGACGACCTACTTGAAGAAGCTCACAAGCTTACCGGCATGCGAGAGCGCACCGCGCTGATCCACGAGGGACTTCGGGCGCTCATCGCGCGCGAAAGCGCTCGCCGTCTGGCGCGGCTCGGTGGAACCGACCCGAATGCGAAAGGAGCTCACCGCCGCCGTCCGCGATAGTGACAGTTATCGTCGACACGTCCGTATGGGTCGATCACTTCCGCCGTACTGACGAAGTACTCGTGAACGCGCTCGCGGGGGAGGAAGTTCTGGTGCATCCTTTCGTGATCGGCGAACTGGCGTGCGGAAATCTTCACGCTCGCGCGAACGTGCTCGATCTTTTAAGCCGCCTGCCATCTGCGCCGAGAGCGACCGATGAAGAAGTTCTTGCGTTCATCGAAAAGAGATCGCTCAATGGACGCGGAATCGGACTCGTCGACGTGCACCTTCTGGCGTCGACGACGCTTCACGGATCTGCCCGCTTATGGACCCACGATCGCCCGCTCGCCGATGTCGCTGAGCGCATGCGGCTTCTCTATAGAAGTGGCTAGAGATCCGTCGATCCGCCAATCCGTTATCCCTCTATCCGTCATTCTGTCATAAGTTATTCCCGCCCTATGACAGTAATCGACAAGCTCCGCACAGCTCTCAATGATCGGTATCGCATCGAACGCGAAATCGGCGCCGGTGGCATGGCGACGGTCTATCTCGCGCACGATCTCAGACACGATCGCGATGTCGCGATAAAAGTTCTACATCCCGATCTCGCCGCGGCACTCGGCGCGGAGCGATTTCTCGCGGAGATCAAGACGACGGCGAAGCTGCAGCATCCGCACATCCTTCCGCTGCTCGATTCGGGCGAGGCTGATGGATTGCTCTACTATGTGATGCCGTACATCTCCGGCGAATCGCTGCGCAATCGCCTCGATCGCGAAACTCAGCTCGCGGTCGACGACGCAGTGCGAATCGCTCGTGAAGTTTTGAGCGCGCTCGAATCGGCGCACAAACACGGCGTCGTTCATCGCGACATCAAACCCGAGAACATTCTTCTTCACGAAGATCAGGCTCTCGTCGCTGATTTCGGAATCGCGCTCGCCGTCAGCGCCGCCGGCGGACCGCGCATGACGCAAACCGGCCTCTCACTCGGTACGCCGGCCTATATGGCTCCCGAGCAGGCAATGGGAGAGCGCGTCGTGGATGGACGTGCGGACATCTATGCGCTCGGCGCTGTCCTATATGAGATGCTGGTGGGTGAGGCGCCATTCACCGGTCCATCAGTGCAGGCGATTGTCGCGCGAGTGATGACGGAAAATCCGCGACCCGTTACAGGTCAGCGACGGTCGGTTCCCGAACATGTGAACGCCGCAGTGCTTCGCGCGCTCGAGAAACTTCCGGCCGATCGGTTTCACTCCGCCGCAGAATTCAGCAATGCACTGGTCAATCCGGCATTCGCAACGAGAGCAGCAGAGTCGACTTCGTCGAGTAAGCGCTCAGGCTCGAAAACAGTTTTCAATCTGATTCCATGGGGAATCGCTGCTGTTGCGGCGCTCGCTGCAATCTTTTTCGCGGTACGCGGCAAATCCGATCGCCCGAATAAGACGCCGACCTACGTCTCGATCGATCTACCGAAGGACGTCGAGCTTCCGCCTGGTGATCCGGAGGTTCTTGGAATGAGCAACGACGGAATGACGATCGCCTTCGGGGCAGCAGTTGGAGGACGAGCGCAACTTTTTTTAAGAAGGCTCGACGACGACGTGACGCATCAGGTTCAGGGAACAACAGGCGTCACCGGCTCGGTGGCCTTCTCAGCAGATGACAAGTGGCTCGTCTTCAATGCGGATCGGAAAATATGGAAGGTCCCGGTAAAGGGCGGGACTCCCACGCCGATCGGAGCGTCCAGCTGGGCTCAGATGGCCTGGATCGGCAACGACGCGATCGTTTACATCAAGAGCTACGACGTCGGGTTGAGCCGAGTGTCGGCGGAGGGACGTGACACGGCGACGCTCACTGTGCCCGACAAAAAGAAGGGAGAACTTGGTCACTGGTGGCCGCAGCTTCTTCCGGACGGCGATCATGTTCTGTTTACGAATTACGTCACGCCCGCGGACAAATCGAAGCTCGAAGTGATTTCCCTGAAGACCCGCAAACGTCAGGTTGTTTTCGAAGGCGGATATTTCGGGCGATACGTCAACGATCATCTACTCTTCGTACGAAACGGAGCAGTCGAGAGTGTGGAATTCGATCCACACACTCTCAAAGCGAGTGGCTCGCCCGTTTCACTCTCACTCGATGTCGAGGTCACCCCGCAAAACGGTTGGGCGGGCTTCACGGTCGCGCCCAATGGAACCCTCGCCTACCGAACTGATGTGTTGAAAGATGTGGCGTTGACATGGTCCGACGAAAATGGAAACGAGGAAACCGCGATTGATTCGGTTGGACGCTACACAAGCTGGGCTCCGTCACCTGATGGAAAGAAAATCGCAGTGGTTCGGGACGGCGACATGTGGGTGTACGATAGACAGCGCGCGATATTCAGCCGGCTCACGAGCACCGATCAGGTCGAATGGGCTCCGACCTGGAGTCCCGACAGCAAGGAAGTCTTCTACAAGCGTGACGTACCGCAGTACGACATCTTCAAACGCGCGGCGGATGGAAGTCGGCCTGAAGAGCTCGTCGTGACTTCGGGCAGCGACAAGAACATCTCATCGATTTCTTCAGACGGTCGAACTCTTCTTTTCAACAGCGACATTGGCGGCGACGAAGACATCTACACAACGTCCACGAATCCGTCCGATCACGCGCGTCAGATTGCGATCGTAACTGGTCCGGGCAATCAGACAGACGCTAGATTCTCGCCCGATGGAGCCTGGATTACTTACATCTCCACCGAGTCGGGTCGGGCGGAGGTCTTTCTCGCTCCGTATCCGACGGATCGCGGACCGGCGCGCCAGCAGGTTTCGGTTGGCGGAGGCACCGGTGCGGAATGGGGCGATTGGCGGACGATTTACTACAGTTGGTCCGGCCGCCTGATGAAAGTGAAAGTGGATCCCAAGACAGGTGAGATCGGGAAACCAGAGTTGCTAAACAAGATTCAACCCGTGCTCGATTGGGAAACTTCCAAAGATGGTCGATTCCTTCTCGGCCGAGCATCCAAAGGAAGCGAGCGACATTCGATCAAAGTCGTCTTGAACTGGGCGTCTACTCTCAACGATTCAACGAACCATTAAGCACTGCGCGTTTTTGCTCACACGCGCACAGTTCGGTGACGCAAGCTTCACGTCGGACGTGAATTTTTATCCATCAACGTCCCACACCGTGAGGCACAAATGACGAGCACCGAACCAGTCACCTCTCATTCACTCGATTCGATCGTCGAGCAGCTCGATCGCTATCGTCAGCGCGCAACGTACGGCGCCGTGGCCGCATTTCTCAATCGCGCGCCGCGCAATCTCATGACCGGCCGGTCTCGAAGCGAGCGCGACTCGTGGATCGTGAGTCACGGAACCGGAATGCCAACAGGGTACGGTCCCGAACAAATGCATCCCGAGATCAAATCGCGGGACACCGTGCTGAGATCGGCGTCCGAGCTAAGCGCGTGGCTGGAGAATCCCAGCTAAGCTGTACAAAAACCGCAGTCGGTGATACAAAAACAGCATTGCGCGACCATGCCCCGAGTGCACCTTGCTAGCGTATGCCGACTGTTGCGTATTCGCTGGAAGAAATACTCGACGCCCTGAACCGGTTTCATCAGCGCGCGACGTATGGTGCGGTAGGCGGCCTCCTGGACAGGAACCCTCAGAATGTCATGTCCCGCTCGCCGCGCGACTCTCGGCACTCATGGGTCGTGAATCAGGAAACACGGATGCCGAGTGGGTATAGAAAAACGGAAATTCATCCAGACATCATCGAGCGGGCTGAGGTGATTATCTCGCCAGAAGAGCTCGAACGCTGGCTGCGAAACCCGTCCTAGCCAGACTGCTCGACCGCTCGCATAATGGGTCGGGATGCCATCGATCTTCCGTCGAGAAACGCTGTGGCGCGCCGCAGCGCTTTTTGCCCCGGTCTTCTACTGGGTCGCCTTCGTCTGGCGACGCATGCTCCCCCGCACAACGATCATTGCTATCACCGGCAGCCTTGGCAAAACCACAACCAAGGAATTGCTCGCTGACATCCTCACTTCAGTCGCGCCGACATATCGGACCTATAGAAATCAAAACAGTTCATCTCTCGTAACTCTTAACGTTCTGCGAATAAGGCGTCGACACCGATACGCAGTAATCGAGATCGCAGGCGCATCACCGGGAAGCCTTCGTCGTCCAGCTCGACTCGTGCGACCGGATGTTGTCATCATCCTCAACGTTTTACGAACGCATCGCACGAGCTTTGAGAATTCCGAGCAGTACGCGAAAGAGAAGGCCGTTCTCCTCGAGTGTTTGAAGCCTGGCGGAATTGCAGTTCTCAATCAGGATGATCCGTTCGTGTCGAGAATGACTCCGCCCGAAGGCGCGCGCGTTTACCGATTTGGCTCAGCACCAGAGCTCGCGCACTACTTCGACAACATTTCAGCCGCGTGGCCGCGCAGATTGAGCTTCACGTTTCACGTCGGCGATGAAAGCAGACAAATCGAGACGAAGCTCGTCGGTGCACACTGGACTCCGTCGGCGGCTGCCGCACTCACCGCCGCCACGGTACTTGGCGTCGACCTCGACGTTGCAGTCGCTGCGCTCAATCGCACGAAGCCATTTGCTGCGCGATTGCAACCTGCTCGTGTGCCGAGTGGCGCCGTTATTTTGCGCGATGACTACAACGCGTCGATCGATGCAATCGACATGTCGCTTCGGGTTCTCGAAGAGGCAACGGCACTCCGTCGAACGCTCGTGATCACCGACATGTCGGACTTCGGCAAGAATCGCAAACAGCGATTGAAGTATCTCGGGGCACGAAGCGCTGAAGTTGCGGACTCAGCTGTGTTCATCGGCGACATGTCGGAATACGGCAAACGTCGCGCAATCGAAGCTGGACTCGCGCCCGATGCCGCGCACGCATTCGCGACTCTTCGCGAGGCCGCGGATTTTCTTCGCGGAGATCTCAAGAGCGGCGATCTTGTCCTTCTCAAAGGGAGAACTACCGATCACGCCACAAGAATTTTCTTTGCGCAGCTCGGTGAAGTGAAATGCTGGAGAGAGTACTGTGGGAAGCGAATGCTTTGCGATCTCTGTCCCCAGCTCGGACTCTCCAGAGAAACCCTGATTGCTGCCGCGGCTGAATAAAAACAACAGCTGGTGATACAAAAACGGCATTACGCAATTTTGATCGGCGTTTAGTTTGTGCCCATGAGATTTCATGGCGCAGTGATCAGAGACCGAGCAGCAACATTTGCCGTCGTAATCGTCAAGCCGCACACATTGCGATCGACGCACGAGGCGACTCGCGCGCAGCTAACTTTCGCGCCCGCCTTTCGGGGTATGCCGGTTGTTCTGATGGCGCAGGATCCAACCGGAGCGGCAAGTTTTCACGGCCGGCGCGATCTTGTCGCGTTCATGAGCAAAATGAATCTCGACGCGGTGAACTGGCGCGAGTACAGGTTAGGCTAGCCGAGCCTTAGGAGTTCCCACTTCGACGAAAACGCGCGAAATTCCTCACGGAAAATTCACGGGGTCGCCCTGATTCGATCGGGTACACTGGTTTTCGCCGGCGCCTTTCTCCTCGTCGCTTGCTCGGAGAAATCGCAACGGACATCCGAGCCCACGACAAACGGAACTCTTGTAATCGCGACATCGTCTGAGGCGAAAGGGCTGTTTCCGCCACTGATGGGCTCTGCCTCGTCGCGGCAGATCGAGGAACAGATCTATGATTACCTTGCCGTTGTCGGACCCCAGCTCAACACTTTCGGCGACAGTGGATTTCTTCCGCGTCTCGCCGAGAGCTGGAAATGGTCTGATGATTCTCTCTCGATAGCGTTCGAGATCAATGCGCGCGCACGCTGGCATGACGGCGTCGCTGCCGATGCCGCTGACGTACGATATACCTATTCAGTTTACTCGAGTCCCGCTGTCGCTTCGCCCGACGCGTCGGAGCTGACCAACATAGACTCCGTCACCACTCCCGATTCACGCACTGCCACTTTCTGGTATCACCGCCGGTCTGCATATCAGCTCCTCGATGCGACGCAGATGCTGATCCTTCCGCGTCATTTATTCGAAAGGATTCCGATGGATTCGTTGAGAGCCGCAGGTCCGGTTGCAACGCCCATTGGAACTGGTCGCTTTCGGTTCAAGCGCAGCACGAGTGGGTCATCGCTGGAAGTCGCAGCCGATACAGCGAATTACAGAGGGCGGCCGGGCCTCGATCGCATCATCTGGTCGTTCGCGCCTGACGGAGGTGCGGCGGCTGCGAAACTGCTCGGCGGTGAGGCTGATCTGTTCGCAGCTCTCAAGCCCGAGGACGTTGGTTCGGCGCAACAGAACCCGAAACTGAAAGTGATTTCCATTCCAGGCGCTGATTATGTCTTCCTCGATTTCAATCTCCGAAAGCCGATCTTCGCGTCGCGGGAATTGCGAAGAGCGCTGACGATGGCAGTAGATCGCGCGGCGCTCGTAAGGAATGTCTACGACACCATGGCAAAAGTTGCCATCGGTCCAACGGCACGCGTTTTCCCGACGACTGATACGATACTCAAACAAATCCCGTTTGACCGGAGCCGCGCGAAAGCAATCCTCGATTCACTCGGCTGGCGCGCCACATCGTCTCAGGACGTGCGCAAACGCAATGGAGCTACGCTTGCCTTCACTCTCCTCTTTCCGTCTTCGAGTCCGCAGCGCAAGCGACTAGCGGTCCTGATTCAGGAACAGCTGCGAAACACGGGTGTTGCGGTGCAAATCGAACAAATGGAATTCAACTCCTTCAAGTCACGTGTCGAATCCCGCGACTTCGACGCAATAATCTGGGATTGGCGGCTTGGGGCCACGCCTAATTCAATCCGCGGTCTCTGGGGAACGGCCGCCGCTCGCACTCCCGGCGAAAGCAACTACGGGTCATACCAGAACGCGCGCTTCGATTCATACGTGGACAGCGCCATCGACGCGCGAACGCCCGGTGCCGCAAAAAAATATTTCCGTGCGGCGTATCAAATCATAATCGAGGATGCTCCGGCTATTTGGCTCGCGGAGCCAAATACTGTTATTGGTCTGCATCGTCGCGTGAGACCCGGACCTATGCGCGCCGATGCGTGGTGGTTCGATCTCGGCGGATGGACGATTCCGAAATCCGAGCAGATCGATCGAGATCGAATAGGCGCTGATCAATGATTTAAGTGCGCGAACCGCGAATTTTGGGGGGTGATGATTCAAAACCGGCAGTCCATGATACAAAAACAGCATTTCGCGTTTCTTCGCGGCAGTCTTTATTCCATGACAACAATGCTTCCGAGTCGTCTCCCATGATGAGCCATCAAGCCTACTTCGAGTTTCTTGCCGGTAGCGATCAGCATGCTCCTGCGTGGCATCCTGTCCTTGGCGGACTTGCCGTCCTGCGTCTAATCGATTCGCGCCTCGGCGCCGATCTGGGCCGCACGAGTGACTGGGTCTCCTGTGAGAGCGCGAAAAGTGCCGTGATGTCGCTCAGCGAGGGCGATCCGGTGAGGGCGATTCTGCTTAGCCTGATCGATTCGGTGGGTGGTGATGAGATAGAGCTCCAGGTCATTGGACGCGGATTAATCGCCTACGGCAGGGCTCTCAATTTCGAAGGAAAATGGGCCCTTGCATGTGATGTTTTTGGAACCGCCGACCGAATCGCTGGAGCTCCGCACAACGTCCCAGTCTCAATCGAATCGAATGTCGCTCTCGGCGCAGCGGCGCGCAGAATGGGCAGTTGGGAGAAATCGGCGCATGCTTACTCGCGGGCGTATTACCTAGCGGATACGATCGCCGACAAATCTTCAGTGCTTCTTGTAGAGGCAGGCAGAGCGACAACGCACATGGTTCGCGGAAATCTTCCGGCTGCGGAATCGATGCTCGAGGGTGTCATCGATGAAGCGCGCTCTTCGGGTTTTAATGACGTTCTCGGCCGTGCGTTACACGCGCGGATGACTCTTCTTCACCAGCGCGGCGAATACGCTGAGGCGGTTCGAGTCGGGCACGAAGCGCTCGAAGCATTGACCGACCTGACCGCACGCGACGGAGTTCTCGCCGATATCGCGGCGGCATTCGGTGGTCTGGGAATGAACGAGCCCGCGCGCGACGGATATCTGATCGTTGCAGCAATTGCGCAATCGCAGTGGGTGCGGTGGCAGGCGACGCTCAATCTCATGGAGCTCGCGGCGCTGGATGATCGCGAAGCCGATTTCGACGCATACAAACGCGAGCTGGAAAGCGCCCCACTCGATCCGCGGCTACGCGCTCACTATTACATCTACCTCGGCACAGGGCAGCAGCGATTCGGGAAAGACGCCGAAGCGGAAGCGTCGATCACCGAAGGGTTGTCAGTGGCCGAGAAGAATCAGCTGCATCAAATAGCACACGAGGCGACGGTGGCACTTGCGACACTCGAGTCGCATGCGGCGTCGAAGCGCGCGCTCATCGCGCCGCCAACGGAGGTTCCGCTTTTTCTTCGAGAGATCGCGTCGGAGCTCAGCGACCTGCGTGAGGCGGCAATGAGCTCCCCCTTCTGATCAGGGGGAGCTCGATAGAGTTGGCTTTTAGTGCGGGCCGCAGTCGGGACCGCCGCTAACCGGGCAGAGTCCGTCGCGGTTAGTGGTGGGGCCGGTGACATCGGCGCAGGCGGTGGTGATCAGAACGGCGACAGTGGCGAGCAGAGCGAGCAGCTTTTGGCGCGACATGGTGTCTCCTGGAAGTGTGGTGGAGCTACGGGCGGGACATCGGGTTGCATGAAGGTAGGACACTCGTCCTATACGAATAGGCTGTTTTTGTTACACGAAGTGCTGTTTTTGTATCAAAAGTGCGGTTTTTGAACATGGAGACCTCGCGTTGCTCGGGATAGGCCGCCAGTTTTGGGGTCAATGCCGACCAGTCTCGATCCGTGACCGTCGTGGCTTTCCTGCCGGAGAGGTCATTGGCCCATCTCCGGCATGTCTTCATCAAGGAACGGGATTTCGTGATCGCACAGTCATGGGATGAGGTTGACACGCTCGTCCGCGAGAAGCCGGTGACGGCGCTCATCCTCGATCCTGCGGCCGATGGCGTTATGAATGTCGAGGCGGTGATGCGACTCCTCAAGCAGTATCCGTCGCTTCCGATCGTAGCTTACGTAACGCTCAACCCTTCGTCTTTCGGCGCTGTGCTTGAACTTTCGCGAGCTGGACTGCAGAGTGTCGTGCTTCAGCGGTTCGAAGATTCGCCGCAACGATTCAGGGAGACGGTCGAGCGCGCGCGGGGAAATCCGTTGAAGCAAAAAATGATCGACGCGCTTCGACCGCAGCTCGCGTTGTTGCCGCGCAAGCTCGTAACGACAGTGGAGGAGATGTTCGAGTGGCCGCATCGTTACTCGAGCGGTCAGGACATAGCGCTTCGCGCGGAGACGTCATCGGTCGGCGCGTACAGAGCGTTCAGCACCGCCGGCCTCGGCTCGCCGAAGCGAATGCTGCGGGCCGCAAAATTACTGAAAGCGGTCGGGTATCTGCAGGATCGCGGCTACTCGGTGCGCGATGTCGCGAAGAAAGTGGGTTATCGCAATGCGAGAATCTTCGCCGAGCACACGCTCGATGTTTTTGGCCTTACTCCGTCGCGGGTGCGAAGCCATCTCGCGCCCGAAGATGCGATCCAAAAATTACGCAGCTGGCTTACTGAGGAACGGATCGAGGGATCGACAGATGGAGGGATTGACGGATAACGGCGCATGAGTCGTTATCCAAGCAAATGTTGCTTGGCACTGTCCCTGATTGCTGAGCGCACCTTCGTTTCGTCCATCCAATCCTTGAACGGAATATTCAGCGGCGGTGCGGAGGCGTAGAGTGTTGGCAAATGAATTTTGATCGCGACGTCGCACATTAGATATCCGTGATTTTCGAGCACAGCCTGTTCACCTCTTGAAAACGCATCGAGATCAGTTCTGATTCGTGCGATGAGATTCGCTATTTCCGCGCTGTAGCCCTGTTTGTCGTCGGGATCATAACGAGTTCGATCGCTTGTCGTCGACCAATAGGTTCCGGTGAGTCCCGGTAGTCCGCCCGGGCCCGCACCGTTGATGAATCCCGAGATGAGCCAGCGCTTGCGCAGCGCCCTCGCCTGATTTCCAATGATGTCGGTGTAGCGTCTGATGTCGGAGATCGTGCCGCGACCCCGCGAGAATTCGAAAACGCCGCCCGCGTCGGAGACCATCAACGTCTCCGCATTTTTCCAGAGGGGCTCGAGTCCCATGTTGTCGTACACACCTCCGTCCGTCAGGCGAATCCGCTTGCGACACGCGTCTGCATCTGATCCTTCCTCTCGCGGCGGCTGGAGCTCACTTGCTTTCACTCCCGAATTCATCGGCCTGAAGAATGGCGGGAAACATCCCGACGCAGCAGCGGCGTGAGCGAGCGTGATCGTATTCAATCCGGATTCCTTGTATCCCGCCTGATAATTTCCCGCTCTCGTTTTCTCGTAAACCCAGTCGCTGCCGAAAGCCATGTCGGTCGCGCAAAAAATGAATCGCGGATATCCCGGCAAATCTGCAAGCGAGCTGCCGGTCACTCGATCACCGAGCTCGATCGCGACAAGCTCGGCAAGTGATCGAAGCCAGTTCCATGGGAGAAGTTTCCTGAGCATCACGGTGCGTCTCAGACTCGACGACGTGATTTCACGAACTTTACTCGCGAGCTCTTCGAAGTTTTGTAGAGGCCTTCCCGTGTCCGGTGGAATTCTGATCATTGCATCCGCAAGGCAGAGTGCCATGATGCTGCCGCCGGATACTGAGGAGATACTTTGAAATGAATCGAGCAGGCCCAGCTCGTTCAGCCGGCGAATGCTTCCGAGATGAAAGAGAGTTGCGCGGAACCCACCGCCGGATAGTGCGAGGCAAAGTCCGCCGGTGCGTTTTGGATCGGGAAGATATTTGTCTTCGGCAGGCGTGATTGCTGCAAAAGTCGTTTGATTATCCATTGCCGATTCTCATTCGGAGAGTGAGGATACAAGCATTCCTCGAAGCGGCAATGCCGGTTTTGTATCAGTGAACTGCCGGTTTCGTACTTGCAATCACACCACACATGTTTCGGAAAGGGCATCCCGTGACAGGTTTTAACTTCACCGAGCGCGTTCGGAAAGTTCTGGCACTCGCGAGGGAAGACGCTGAGAGTCTGCAGCACGAGTACATCGGCACTGAACACATCCTTCTCGGGCTGATTGACGAGGCGGAGCTCCCCCATGGCGGTGGTGTTGGGGCGGCTGTGCTCCGTAATCTCGGCGTCGGTATCAGCGGACTTCGACAGCAGATTCTGGAAATCGTTCCACACGGCAAGAGCGCACCTGCGAGTCGAGATCTTCCATATACATCGCGCGCGAAAAAAGTTCTCGAGCTCTCGATGGACGAGGCAAGGAGCTTCGATCACCAATACGTTGGCAGCGAACACGTACTGCTCGGATTACTTCGTGAAGAGAAGGGAATCGCAGCTCAAGTGTTGAACTCGGTCGGCGTGACGCTGGACGATGCCCGCGCCGAAACACTGAGACTCATCGGCGCGCCGAGTGCTGCGCGAGTTGTGCCTCGACCTTCGAATCGCGCAGCTGCAACTCCACGTGAATTCGCCCACGTCAAAGTCGCAGTCGTGCAGGCCGAAGTTTCGCCAACGCTTGTTGAAGGTCTCGAGCGAACGGCGACGTTAGCCCACGAAGCAGCTGCTTCGGGTGCGCAAGTCATCGTCTTTCCTGAAACCTGGCTTCCAGGTTATCCGGCGTGGCTGGATGTTTGTCGCGACGCAGGACTCTGGAATCACGAGCCCGTCAAGAAAGTCTTCGAGCGGTTCGCCGCTGAAAGCGTTGACGTCACTGGGGAGCACGGCCTCGCGTTGTCCCGACTCGCCGCAGAAGTTGGCGCTGTGCTCGTTATCGGCGTCGTCGAGCGCGTTGCGGAGGGGCCTGGCCGAGGAACCCTGTTTAATTCTGTGCTTATCTATAGTAGTAGCGGCCAGCTTCTGAATCATCATCGCAAGCTCATGCCCACGTACACCGAGCGACTTGTCTGGGGACAGGGAGACGCAAACGGGCTTCATGCCGTTGATACTCCGGTTGCCCGTATCGGTGGGCTGATATGCTGGGAGCACTGGATGCCGCTCGCGCGGCAAGCGCTGCATGATTCTGGCGAAGACATTCACGCTGCACTTTGGCCGACACTCTCTGAGACTCACCACATAGCGAGCCGGCACTACGCATTCGAGGGACGATGTTTTGTGCTCGCCGCAGCCTCATTGATGCGCGCGTCATCGCTTCCGAAAGAGCTCGAGCCTCACCCCGATCGAGTGCATGGACCCGAAGATTGGGTTTTGCGCGGTGGCTCAACCATTATTGGACCAGATGGTGCATTCATCGTTGAACCAGTTTACGATAAGCCGATGATTCTTTTTGCCGAGCTCGACCTTGGTGCAGTGCGACGAGAGCAGATGGCGCTCGACGTGTCTGGTCATTATGCACGACGCGATTGCTTCGAATTTCGAGTGCTTCGCGAAGCTCGCTCCAATTGATCGATGTCTGAGGCACATCGCAAATGGTCAGCCGATCGGCCACACACTCTCGTTATCGCGTGTTCGGATGGACGTCTTCAGGAACAGACCGATGCGTTTCTGACGCACCATCTTGGACTCGCGGGGTTCGATCGCTTCTATGTACCCGGCGGCGGCGGCGCGCTCGCCTCGAGCGGTCGCGATTTCCTTCGCGCCGATCAGCTGAAGAAAGAGTGCGGCTATCTGATTCAGGTTCACGAGATCACGCGAGTGATTCTGTTATTTCATGGTCCCGCCGCAAATGGGCCACCGCACGCCATGTGCGCGGATTACAAACGAAAGCTTCCCTGGTCAACACCCGCGATGGTGCGCGAGCAGCAGGAGAGAGATGCGATCGACCTCATTCAAACCTCCGATCAATGGGCGGGGAACGCCAAGATAAGCGCCTTCCGCTGCGAGATCGACGGATCTCATCAAGTCGATTTCGTTGCCTTAACGAAGCACGAACATAGCTAGCGGGAGGAGGACCTAACAAACCTCTTACAAAGCGGGGCGCTGTTTTTGCCACTCTTTTCCTCAAATGCGCCTCCGTCTTCCGAACTTTTCGCGTCGTACGTGGCTCGGCATTGGAATCGTCGCCGGCATTATCGCGCTTGCCGCAATCTCGAGCGCGAGCTGGTACGGATACCGCGTTTACACCGAGCTCAGCCCCGGATCGTGGCGCGCTCCGACTGAGGTTCTGGATCGCAACAAGAACACACTCGTGGCACTTTACGGCAGCGATTGGCGAGTTGCCGAGCCAGTCAGGCTCAACCAGTTGCCGAACTATGTGCCGAACGCTTTTCTCGCGGCGGAAGACACACGCTTCTGGCACCACATAGGAATCGATCCAATCGGCATCGGCCGCGCGTTCGTGTCAAACATCAAAGCTGGTGGAGTGACCGAAGGCGGCAGCACTATCACGCAGCAGCTGGCGAAGATGCGATTTCTCTCGCAGAGACGAACATTCGCGCGAAAGCTCGCGGAAATTCCTCTTGCAATAATGATCGAGCTGCGTCTCAAGAAAAGCGAAATACTCGAAGCGTATCTCAACGAAGTCTATCTCGGCAATCGTGACGGCAGAGAAGTGCGCGGACTTGGTGAAGCATCCCGCGTGTATTTCTCGAAGCCACCCGAGCAGCTCACGGTCGCCGAAGCAGCGTTGCTCGCGGGAATGGTCCGCGCGCCGAATCGCGACAATCCGGAAGACCAGGCGAAAGCAGCGACTCAGCGCCGCAATGGCGTGATCGACGTGATGCTCGAGAAAAAGTGGATCGACAAAGCACATCATGATGACGCGATCGCGGCTCCCGCGGAATTCCATCCAGGCCCACGACGCCCACGTCCCTACCCGTTCCTCCTCGCCGCGTTGCGTCAGGAATTCATCGATCACCTCGGCGAGCGCGCACTTACTACCGGCGGCATCAAGATCTACACACCGATCGATAAAGGAATGCAGAACGCCGCAGAAGCAGCTGTGCGCACCGGAACCGCCAACTTGCGCCGATCTCACGGATTCCTTCAGAGAAAAAGACCCCTGCAGGCGGCGTTGCTGAGCGTCGAGCCACGATCGGGAGGAATCCGCGCGCTAGTGGGTGGCTCGGATTTCCAGCGCTCTCAGTACGATCGAACGCGGTTGATGCGGCGACAGCTCGGCTCCGCAGCGAAGCCATTCACCTATGCTGCGGCGATTGCGTCGAAGAGCGTCACAACCGCATCGATCGTCGACGATTCACCAGTGCAGATCCAGCTGGCGAGCAACAAAGTCTGGAATCCAAAAGACTACGACGACCAATTCCGCGGACCGGTGACTGTGCGCGAAGCGTTCGAGATGTCCCTCAACGTTCCCGCTGTTCGCGTTGCACAGGCAATCGGAGTGAGTCGGGTTCAGGACGTCTGGCATCAGGCGGGATTCAGCGGCGATCTCTCCAACACCCCAGCGATCGCTCTAGGCGTCGACGATGTATCGATGCGCGACGTCGTCTCGGCATATTCGATGTTTGCTAACCTCGGTGCGCGAAGCGAGCCGTATCTCATCGAGCGAGTTACAAAAGGGAACGACAAAGACATCTATCATTACGATCCGCAGCTCACTGATGCGATCGATCCAGCGGTCGCATACATCATTCACTCATTGATGCGCGGCGTCGTCATGCGCGGAACCGCATCACGACTGAGTTCCATGGGGCTCGGCGATCTCGCCGGCAAGACTGGAACGACGAGCAACTATCGTGACGCGTGGTTTGTCGGCTACGCGCCTGATCTTTTGACGGCAGTGTGGGTTGGATTCGACGATGGTACGCCGCTGAGAATGTCATCTGGTGAATCTGCAGTTCCGATTTGGGGTGCATACATGCAAAAGGCGCCACACGCGAGCGGTGAGGTCAGGCCGCCCGCGGGAGTTTCGTTCACAGAAGTCGAAGCCATGACCGGCAGGCTATGGCAGCCGGAATGCGGCCCGAGCGTCACCGAAGTGTTTCTGACGGGTACTGAGCCGAATGAGCGATGCGGTGGCCCGTTCGAGGGGTCGTTCGCGATGGGCGAGTTCACCGAACCGCCAATGATGACCGACGAACAAATGCAGGAGATGTCTCGGGGCATGGATATGAAACCGCCGGAAGTGATTCACGATCCTGATTCGGCGGACATGTCGGCCGAAGATTCGTCGGACCAGGATAGCTCGGCAGATTCGGTTCAGGTTTTTCGCCAAGGCTCTGATACCACGCGACGTCAACGTGTTCGCGTGATTCCTACTCCGCCGCCACCGCCGCCACCACCGCCACAGGTCATCATTCCGCCGCCGCCCCCGCCCCCGCCTATAATTCCCCCGCCGCCACCTCCACCGCCTCCTGCGTAGTCTATCGCGCGCCCTCGGGTGGCCCGAGATTCTCTGACATCGTGCCCCAGGACCTTCTTGTTCTCCGCGATGCGTCTCGCGTAATGATTTTGCGCGAGCTGCGCACTCTCGATCGCGAGGTGGCCGCATATCCTGATGATCGATCGCTGTGGGAAACCCCAGCGGGTATAACAAATTCTGCCGGCACACTCGTTCTTCATTTAGCCGGCAATCTCCGGCATTTCATCGGCACTGCCCTCGGTAAATCCGAGTACAAACGAAATCGCGAAGCTGAATTCTCGACGAAGGATTTGTCACGCGAGCAGCTGCGTGCCGAGGTGCAAGCGACAATCTCCGACCTCGAGCGTACGTTTGACAAAATCACTGTAGCTCAGCTCGAGTCTCCGTATCCAATATTGATTCAGGAACGCCAGGTGCGGACGGTCGACTGGCTTGTGCATCTAAGCGCTCACATCGGTTACCACCTTGGGCAAATCGACTATCATCGTCGATTGCTTACGCCGAATCCTCAAGCCGCTGATGCCGTCTCGGTTCGAGAGATTCCGGAATACGGATAGACAGATTGACGGATAGACAGATTGACGGATTGAGCGATTCGCGGACGGTCGAGAAACTCGTTGCGCACAAAGACGAGTGGGCGAGGCTGCCGATCGCGCGAAGGATTCGATACCTCGAGGAGCTGCGATCGCGGACTGATGAAGTGTCTCAACGTTGGGTGGACGCGGCAGTCAAGGCAAAACGAATCCCGAGTGATTCGCCGCTAGTCGGTGAAGAATGGATCTCCGGACCGTGGGCGTTGCTCAAGGGGCTGAATGTTTTGATCAGCACGCTCGAGAAAATAGAGAATGGGAAGCCCGTGGTTTCGACCGACTCCGTGCGCACAGCGTCAAACGGCCAGATCATTGTCGATGTATTTCCAACGACTCTGTTCGACCGCTTGCTACTAAGTGGATTCTCCGCTGAAGTGTGGATGCGGCCAGGCGTGACGCGCGAGAATCTCGCGGACCGCATTGCGTCCTTTTATCGCGAGGAATCGCCCGCCGGCAAAGTCGCGCTCGTACTCGGCGCCGGAAACATCGCGAGCATCGCGCCGCTCGACGTTCTCTACAAGATGTTCGCCGAAGGAATGGTGTGCGTTCTCAAGATGAACCCCGTCAACGACTACCTCGGCAAATTTTTCGAGGAGATCTTTTCGTCGATGGTTTCAGCCGGATTCATTGGCTTTGGATATGGAGGCGCCGACGTTGGCGCGTATCTCGTTGCGCACGAAGGCGTCGATGAAGTTCACGTTACCGGCGATTACAGGACTTACAATGCAATCGTGTTCGGCACGGGCGCCGAAGGTGAAAAGCGCAGACAGCGCGATGATCCCGTTACTACGAAGCGTGTAACTGCCGAACTTGGAAATATTTCGCCGACTATCATCGTGCCGGGTCCGTGGAGCGATGCCGACATTGCTTATCAGGCGGAGCATGTCGTCACACAGAAGCAACACAACGGCGGATTCAACTGCGTCGGCGCACAAGTTCTGGTGCTGCCCGAACAGTGGGATCGCTCGAATGATTTTGTGGCGGCAGTGCGGAGAACGATGAAGCGAATTCCCCCGCGCGAGCCGTATTATCCGGGCGCGGCAGAGCGGCAAAGCGCGGCAATCGCCGCTCATCCTGAAGCGGAACTGCTCGATGGGGCTTCTGGCGGAGTTTCACGCGCGCTCATCACAGGATTGGATGCAACGAACAACGACGAATACTGCTTCACGCACGAATTTTTTTCGAACGTTCTTTCAGTTACGACACTCCCCGGGAAAACGGCGGCTGAGTTTCTTCAGTCGGCCGTTCGCTTCGCGAACGGGAATCTGTGGGGTACGCTCGGCGCGAACATAATCATTCATCCGAAGACGATAAAAGAGCTCGGTCCGAAGCTGGATGACGCAATTGCCGAGCTGCGTTACGGCTGCATCGGAATCAATGCCTGGATTGGGGTTGGATTTCTTTTAGCGGAAACTTCATGGGGCGCGTATCCGGGACACACTCGCACTGACGTTCGAAGTGGAATCGGAGTCGCGCACAATTCGCTTTTCTTCGACGAGCCGGAGAAGTCTGTTGTTCGACAACCGTTTTATCCGTTCCCGCGCAATCTTATGCACGGCGAGCTGCATCTCTCGCCCAAGCCGCCCTGGTTCGTGACGAACAAACAAGCTCACGCAGTCGGCCGGCGGATTTCACGTTTCGAGGCTCGGCCCGGTTGGAAACATCTTCCCGGAATTTTTTTGGCGGCGCTGAGAGGGTAGGCCTCCTACTGCGATCCTCCTTTTAGGTACTTATCCAGGAACGCGATGACGGCTGTATAACCCGTTATCTGATTCGCCTTTTTCACGAAACCGTGGCCTTCGTCAGGAAAAACGATATACTCGACCGGCACGCCGTTTTTCTTCGCGGCCGCGACAATCTCGTCCGACTCCACCTTGAGAACTCGCGGATCGTTCGCTCCCTGAAGAACCATTAGCGGCGCCTTGATATTGTTGGCGTTGAAAAGCGGCGATATGCGGTGAAGGCGCACGCTGTCCGTTTTCGGGTCGCCCATTTCCATATATAGTGCGGCCTTGAACGACTCCCACCACGGCGGAATGTTGGTCAGCGTTCGTATCCAGTTCGAAATACCGAACATGTCGACTCCCACTTTGAATGCATTCGGTTGAAGCGTTAGCGCGGCGAGAGTCATGTAGCCGCCATAGCTGCCGCCAAGGATTCCGATTCGCTGAGGATCGACGACACCTGTTGAAACGAGCAAGGCTTTGCTTGCGACAACGTCACCGAGGTCTGCCTCGCCGTGCTTGCGGTCGTCCATCTTGAAAAAAGTTTTTCCGTAACCGGAGCTGCCGCGATTATTAATATCGAAGACAACATACCCGTGATTGACGAGCCCCTGGACGAGAGCGGAATAGCCGACCTGTGCCTGACCACCCGGCCCTCCATGTACAAGCACGAGAGCGGGCGCCTTGTTCTGTGACGACACCTGATGCGGCACATACAGCACTCCCGGTACCTCGAGTCCGTCGTACGATTTGAATCGTGCAACGCGTGGAACGACCAGGTCTTCGCGACGGATCTTCGCATTGAGCGCGTTCGTGAGACGTTTCGGCGCCGAACCGATCGTGGCGGCATAAAGGTCATTCGGCGCACTCCCGTCAGTCGCGTAGAATGCGAGTGCGTCATCCTTACCCGAGATACTTACGTCTTTGACGAGACCTGTCGGCATGTCGGGAAGAACGACAGGCTTGAGTGTTACCGCGTCGAGTAGTCGTGCAATGGAGCGCGAATCCTCGTTGACATATACGGTGAGATATTTGCCGCCTTTCGAGTACTCAGCGCCGAGTACGTCCCAGCTTTGCGCGTATACGACGGTTTTTGCGCCGGATGCGATGTCGTACGCGCGAAGTGAAGCGAACTCACCGCCTGCATCGGAGACGTAAAGAAGCCTGGAGCCATCGGGTGAAAAATCGGCCGGAGCGTTGGTCATTTCGCCGGAATGTTCCGTGATGTTCCGCGTGGTGTTCGCTCGCAGATCGTATAGATAAATGTCAGCGTCCGTACTGGTTTTCGACTTCGACATTGCGAGGAATCGCTTGTCGCGCGACACCGGTCCCAGATCGAAACCATCGGTGTTCTTGTAAACCAGCGTACGCTTGTAACCGTCGAGCGTGATCTCGTAGAGATCGAAGAAGCGCTCATCACGCTCATTCGTTGAAACGAAGAACGACTTGTCATCTCCTGCCCATCCCTGGAAGTTGGCTTTGAGCTTGGGACCGGGCGTCAGGTCCTGCGTCGTTCCGTCCGGATTTCGAACGTAGATGTGAGTGAGCTCGTTTCCTCCTTCGTCGCTCGAGTACAGGATTCGCTCGTCGGCAGGAAAGTAAGAGATCGTGAAAATCGAGTTTGTCTTCGACCGGGTCAAAGGAACCGGAGTGCCACCGCCCGCGGGGATGGTATACGCGTTCCAGATTCCGCTGATATTCGATGAGACCAGAATATTCTTTGCGTCCGGCGACCACGACGCGCCGCCAAACGATGCATTGGCGTAGAAATCCTCCATCGTGTATTGCGCCGGCAGCGATGTTGATTCTACCGGAGTAGCAGGTGCCGATTTGGACGTTGTCGCTGGCGCGCACCCGAACAGCAGGCCAAGCGCGGCGATTGAAAAGAAGCGCGACCGGATGGTGAGCATAGTGATATCTCTGATTGTTTGGCCAGACAATCATACGGCTCACTCTAGCTCGATGGCGAGCCCGAGGTCTGTCCCCGCGGTTATCATTCCATCGCGATGTCTCAGGTTCTTGCGGTAATCCTGGCGACTGCCGCCATCGCGTCGGCGCAGGACACGACGCGCAGCCGTCCCATTTACGAAACCGAGCGACTCGATTCTCTCGTCGCGCAAGCGTCCAGAATCAACGCACAGATTCCTGATCAGCTTCGGGCGTATCGCGCGCGCATTGAAACGGAAATGTCACTCGTCTTGATCGACACGGCTGCGCAGGAACGAACCGGACAGATCGAGGAAATCGAGAGCGATGTACGGTGGCGCAGAGAAGATCGCTACGATCAGCGCGTCGTCGGATATCGCTCGCAGGCTGTGGGGCCGATGTTCTCCTTAATGAGCATCTTCGGCGGATGGACAACGCCGACGCTCTATGGCAATCAATTGCATCTCGGTGTGACGCCGGCGATGTCGGCTAGAATCGCAAAGGAAAGAATTGCGCGTGACACATCGAGCCTGACGGTTCATCCGCTCTCGACAGTCCGAGACAGCTTTTACACGTTCGAGGGTGGCGACACTGCAGTTGTGCTCTACTCGAGAGGGCGCCGGATTCCCGTAGTTCGCGTGCACGTAACGCCGAGTGCAAATGCGAAAGGCGATGCGATTTTGTTTCTCGGCGATATGTACCTCGACGCCGACAGGAAACAGCTCGTCCGCATGCGCGGACGATTGGTCGAGCTACGAAAAGGGAGGCAGACGCTTTCTGGGGGAAGTCACATTCCCGGAGTAAGCGGTGCATCGTTTGTCGAGCTGGAGAATGTCGAAGTCAACGGTCAGTACTGGCTGCCCGCTTATCAGCGAACCGAGCTGCAAGCGCGAATCTCCTTGTTCGGCGATTTTCGTGCGATCGTCCGCATCGTTTCTCGATTTCGTGATTATCGTGTGAATGATTCATCATGGTTCGCGAACGCGGAGGCGCCGGAGGGCGCGGATCATTATTTGTCTTTTGCGCCTTCATCTGCCTTGACACATTTCAATGATTGGCAACGGCCGCTCGGCGCAGCGAGCACTGATGCGCAGTATGGGGATTTCGATGATGTCGCTCCAGCATCATGGAGCACAGTTGGATCGTCGACGATTCGCTTTCAGCCAAGAGCGTTCGGCGACGTTCTTCGTTTCAATCGCATCGAGGGATTATTCACCGGCATTGCGGCGGAGCACGACTTCCGAAATGCAGCAGCGGGGCTTTCCATTCGAGGATCACTTGGCTGGGCGTGGTCGGAAAAGGCAGCGCGCGGCGCAGCGACTATTCAGCATTTGCGCGGGCGTACACTCGCCGGTTTGAGAGTCGAGCGGTCACTCGTAAGCACAAATGATTTTCAGCTGCCGCTCTCCGGTGGTGCGACCGTTCCTGCCTTACTCGGAAGCCTCGATGACTTCGACTATCTCGATCGCCGAGGCATTACAGCTTTCGTGGCGCGGAAAATCGGTGTTCAGCGTCGATCGACGCTGAGGCTGGAGCTCGGACCAGCATCAGATCGAGCTGTTGAACAACACGCGTCGCGCGGACTTTACGTGCAGGGCGACGGCTTTCAACCGAATCGCGGAATTCGCCCTGGAAAATATTTCAGAAGTGTTGCGACGCTCGAGCTGAATCCACAGGTAACCGGAATGTTCATCGACCGTGGTGTCGGCGCGACGCTACAGTACGAGAGGGCGGATGGAGAACTCAGATGGCAGCGTGTCGAGCTGAGAACTGCGGCGCGTCGTGAGCTCGGACCGTTTCAGCTTTTTTCGCGCGCAAATGCCGGCGCGATTTTGAGTGGTCCTGTTCCGCAGGAGCTATTCGAGATCGGGCGCAGTGAAGGATTGAATGCGTATGGTTACAAGGAATTCGCTGGCGACCGCGCCGCGACTGCGGATGCAGTGATCGGTTATACGTTTCCGTTTTTGCGCGCGCCGATGCGATTGCCGGATGAGTTGATTGCCCCCGGAATTGCGCCCGGCATCGCGGTGGGGGCTCACGCCGCGTGGACCGAAATTTCGACTGATGCAGCCGAGCGCGCGCTGCTCGAGCTTGGAACCAGAAGTGGAATTCCGCTGTCCCGGCCTACCGACGGTGTTCGCGCATCAGCGGAAGTTCTCGTGACTTTTTTCAGCGGCGCGGTGGGAATTGGTGTCGCGCGGCCTATCGATCGATCCGGACCTTGGAAGCTCACAGGCAGAATCGGACAAGGCTTTTGAGAAAACGGATCGAATAAACGAGAACGGATTAGAAGCGAAAGTGCCTCTAATCCGTTCTGATCCGTCTAATCGGTTATTTACGCCCGCTCGTCCGGCCCGGGTTCATACTCCAGCCCACCACTTCCTGCAGACCCGAATTTCGGCGCTACGATAGGCCCCTTCTTTGTGAAGCGCGGCTCGTGATACTTCGCCGGATTCTGATCGAACTGACGCTTGCATTCCGTCGAGCAGAAGAAGTACTCCGTTCCCTCGTACTGTGTGCGGCCTGCGGCTGTTTCCGAATCGATTGTCATGCCGCAAACTGGATCTTTAACTGCTGCCATGGTTCCCTCCTGATTCCAAAACAACCTCGCAATCCACGAGCCACGACGGCCGCGGTCATACTCCGTAATCGGACTCAACAAACGATCGATAAATCCGAAATTTTCCATTCACTTCGTCGCTGATATCCTCCACTAACTCAGTCACAAATTCGACATCGCTGCCGAGCACCGCAGTAACAGCGTTCTCGAGGGCGATTATTTCTTCCGAAGTGGGATCGCGGCGACTAACGATTTTCATCGATACGCGATCGCGCGTTTCCTGAATCACCTGATACTGATGCATCCACGCGAACGATGCAGACCAAACAGCAGTGCCGATTCGGTAGGGGTGCAAGAACCGCCCATCGGGGAGCGAGAAATAGTCGTTCATTCTTCCGTGTATCGCAGACAGCGTCGTGAATGGACTTCCACATGCGCACCGCTCAGGGCCACGCGTCACGACGTCGCCAAGCTGATATCTGATGATGGGCATTGCCGTGAAATGCAGATTGGTTCCGATCAGCTCACCGGAGTCCTTGTCTTTGCCACCTTCGATCTCGATTATCACGTTGTCATCACACACGTGATACGTACCGCCTTGCGGACACTCCCACGCAATCATCCCGAGCTCGTAACACGCATATGTGTCGCGAACGGGCGCGCGAAATACTTTCTCGATTCGCGCCCGCATCGCAGGGGTCAGCACCTCCGATACTGACAAAATGAGTCGCGGCCGCAAATCTGTTTGATCGTCGCCGATCTCTCGCGCAAGTCGACTCAAAACTCCGGCATAGCCCCCGATTACGTCGGGTTTGCTTTCGCGAACTCCCGCCGCAACCTGGTCCATTGGCAGAGTTGATTCGACGCGTGTCCAGGTTTTCAATCCAAGCGCACGGAGCAGGCGAGAGCGGATTCGACCCCGAAGAGATTTTGGTCTCTGGTTAGGCCCGTACTTCGCAAGAAATGTTACACGAAGGCCGCGGCGCAATCCCAGGTCGCGTCTTACACGCCAGAGCAAAAGGGTCGGTATCACCTGTTCGACGCGCTTGCGATAAACGCGCAGCGGGATGCCGGTTGATCCGTTGGTCTCGCGCTTGATGAGGTCCGATTTCGGAAGGCGGCGCGCGAGCATGTCAGATCCGCCGAGTGACTGAAGTGTGGCCTTGGTGGTGATCGGAATTCGCTTGAGATCGGCGAGTCCGCGAATGTCATCGGGTTTCAACCCGGCGTCATCGAACAGCCGTCGATAGTAAGGAACGTTCTCGTACGCGTGGCGCACTAGCTGACGGAGTCGTTGCTCCTGAAATGCGACAATCCGTTCGCGGGACGAGTGAGGGTGTCGCAGCAACCGCGGAACATCTCCCGCAACGCGGAGCGAAGAAGTGATTCTCATACTTTGCGAAAATAGCACGGACGAGAATTTGACGCGCATTCGCAATCTCGCATACATTGCCGACCACGATAGAGGAGGGGGCTCCGCAGTGGAGTCTTGGCGGGAGAAGCTGGTGTCAGGAAATAGTGAACGCGCGTGGGACGAGTTCATCGCGCGTTATCGCAGGCTGATCCTCGCGACGATCCGGCGCACGTTGGGCGACGACGACGATGTCGTCGATGTGTTCGCGGAGGTCTGCGCAAATCTCTCCGCCGACAATCTTGCTCGGCTGCATCGGCACAGCGATTCTGCCGGCGCCCGGTTTTCTACGTGGCTCGTAACCGTCGTGCATCATCAGACGATCGATTGGGTGCGCCAGCGCGAAGGTCGTCATCGAGTTCGTCCACCGGCCGGATTGTCCTCGCTTCAGCAACAAATCTTTCAGCACGTGTTTGATGAGCGACGCTCTCACGTGGAGGCCTACGAGCTCATTCGGCAGCGCGGCGCATCTGACATGACCTTCGCTGCCTTCATTAGAGAAGTCACGAACACATATCGAGTCGTCGAGCGCGTGCGAGGGAAAGCGGCAATGCACTATTTCGCCGGTCCACCGATCATCAGTCAACAAATCGACGAGACGCCTGAAGATGCCGCGATAGCCGTAGAATCGCAGAGTCAGCTCATGACAGCTCTCGATATTCTTGCACCCGATGAGCGACTCGCTGTCCAATTGTTCGTTGTCGATGAAGTCTCGGCTGATCGTGTAGCTCGAATAGTTGGTTGGCCGAACGCGAAGGCAGTATACAACCGAGTGTACCGGGCACTTGCGGATCTGCGCAAAGACCTCGAGCGCCGGGGAATAGAGCGCGTCGGCAGGTAATCCGAGCAAATCGGTGGGTGTTGTCCGTCACATTGTCAGTCCCGGGGTAGCGGGTTTCCCGGGGTGCTTTGGTCAAAAAAATTCCGAGCGGATGGTATAATGTCGAAAAGAAAGCTCTCGATTCTGGCGGTCATCGTCGCGTCGTTGACAATTGCGTGCAGTGATTCCGTTGCGCCACCGAGCGCAGCGACGATTGTGATCAACTCCGTTGCCGACCAAGAGGGCTTCGCGGGAGAATTTGTCTTCGAAAATCCGGAAATTCTGGTGCTGGACGCCAGTGGTCAGCCGGTGCAGGGTGTCACCGTGAAATTCGCTGTGACTGAAGGAGGCGGCTCCGTTTCAAACGCCACGACCATCTCGGGCCCACAGGGAAGGGCAAGCGCCGGAGCGTGGACGCTTGGACCTTCAATTGGGGAAAATGCAGTGGTGGGAAGTGTTGACGGAGTTGGATCGATACGCTTCAAGGCAGAGGGAGTGCCTGTGCCGACAGGAACGTTTCAGCTTACAACTATAGACGGCTTTCCTCTGCCATTCCGGTGGCCGCCGAACGAAGACCTTATCATCGGCGGAACGTTTACACTTACCGGCGCCAAGGCTTACAGCTTCGTGGAAAGGGTTCGCACAGTTGATGGGGCTGAAATTCAGGGAGAGACCGTGGGGAAATTTGCCCCGAAAGGGGCCGACGGTTTTTCATTTTATCTAAACGGATTTCCGTGGATCGACGGCAAGCTCGAGGGAGATAAGCTGACTTTGGGAGTCTGGGATGACTCCGATCTTATTCATGTCTACGAGTTCGCCAAAGAGAGCCCGAATGACTGAGCACCTCCAAGATGCCGTCATTGCGACCCTCGCAGAACGCGAGCATGATAGCGATCACAGTGAAGCGATTGCTCATCTGGGCGAGTGCAGCGAATGTCGGGCGAGACTGGTTGCCGTCACTAATCTTCTCGACGATGACGCTATCGTCGAAGAGGTCAACGCACTCGATCCTGCGGTGAAGCGAATTGCGGCGCTCCGCTGGTCGCCTGCGCGCTGGGCGGCAGTGGCGACGCTTGCTGCCGCTGCGGTTGTGGCGATCGTCATCACGCGACCAAACAAATCTCCCAGGGAATCTGTGACATCTCCAGTAAACCGCGAAGCAACGGTCACGACGACTGCACCTCCGCGGATAATTTCGCCGCCGACGATCAGCATGGGCGAGTCACTCCGCTGGACGAGCGTTCGCGGTGCGGATCTCTATCGCGTCCAGGTTTGGGATCGTGAAGGCGACGTCGTGTTTACAACAGATACGCGAGATACGACGCTGTTATTGCCTCCGGCGATCGCTAGTGGCGGATCATATCTCTGGGAAGTGAAAGCGAGAACAGGTTGGGACCGATGGGCGTCGTCGGATTTTCTCGAGATGAACGTCAAGCCTCACACGCCATGATTATCGACCGAATTGGAGTGATGCGAATCGTCAATGCGTCGCTGGTTGTGGCAATCGCGCTGGCCGGGATGACATGCGCCGATCGAGGCGTGGTCACGCCTGATTTGAATCTTCCGACGGATTTCGTCGTTTCAAATCCGATGATCGTTGCCGCTACCTCGAGTAACACAGGCGCAGCATCGCTTTCAGCTTCGAGCCAATCGATTGTCTACGTTTCGCTACCTCCACATACTTTTCCCGAAGCCGCGACTGTTCTGATTGAGACTCCGGATAACGACGGCCTTGTGACCGTTCCGCTTATTCGAGGCGGGTTTGATCCGGTTGCAGTCGCCGCCCGAGCTGGCGACGGGCTCAAGCTCACTGTCAATCAACCGGATGGCCTGCAGTTCGTGAGAACACTCAAAGTTCCCGCGCGCCGTCCTCCGACAATCGTTCGCTCGGACCCGGGCAAGGGACGGACGGACGTTGCGCTCAGCGTGTTCGTGACTGTGGTATTCAGCGAGCCGGTCGACGCAACAAGCGCTGGACAATCGATCTACCTGCTTCAGGAAGGGACTCGCGTGAAGGGAACTGTCCAGTTCCCCGACAATCCCTGGACAGCCGAGTTCGAACCGGACACACCTCTTATCGCACAGTCCAGTTATGAGCTCGTCGTGTCACCCAACGTCCGTGATCTCGACGGGGACGTACTCGACGGATCGTACAGCGCAAACTTCGTCACTGGAACACAGCAGACAAGTTGTCCGGGGTACGCCATCCCCAGCGAATGTCCACCGTTTCCAACCGGCGGAAGGGGTACCATCTCGGGCGTAATCTCGGAGCGCACTCCCAATGGATTGCGGGCGCTGGGCGACGCAACCGTATTCGCGTGGATTCAGAATCCTGACGGAAGCGGATATGCGCGCGGTGGAACTCAATCCAATTCAGACGGAAAGTTCACCGTGACATTGCTCCCGGCGGGCATGATAATACTCGAGGGATACGCTCCGGGTTACGATCATCCCTGTGCAAACACCGTGACCTTCGATGGCAGCACTGCGACCGAGAACATCGAGCTCGTCGCGCAATCTCATCCAATGCCGGATGCTGCCACCACGCGTCCCGTGATCAAGGGAGTGGTTTACGAAACAACGGTCGATGGCAAAAAACCAATCCCGGGAGCAAGAGTCTTTTTCGATCCGATGGGAGGGATGGGTCTCGTCGCCGCGATAACGACAACTGATGAGAACGGTCGATACGCTTTTTGTAACGTCACTCCAGCCCTGCCTGGTTGGGGTCAGAGAATCGACGCAGTGAAGGCCGGCTATGTGACCAATGGACAAGACGTTTCTGCCTACGGAGACACAGAAACTACAGTCGATATCGAGCTGAAACGGTAGACGATCGGCTGATGTGAGATGAAAATCCTATTCGTTTTCGCTCAGCTACTCGTTACTCAAGCGCGCGAGCAACCCGATACTCTGCGCACGGCATTATCGCGCAGCTTTTCGAATGCAGCTTTTGCTACCAGCGAAAGTGAACGGCGCGCGCACATTCTCCACGCACGCAACCTTGCAAGCGCGTACGCCACTGCTTGGAGCGATTCATTTCTCGTTCGTCAGGTCGTTCGGTTCGAGAAATTGCGGCCGGCTCAACAAAAAGTTCGTGCACTCGCCGACAGTTTTCGCGTCGCGGGTAATGTCTCGCTCGGACGTGAAGGTTTGCCGAAGGCCGTGTCTCTGTGGCGCGAAAGCCTTCGGCGGGGAATTGCTCTGAACGATACAGCCGTAATCGCGCCGTCACTCGTCGCAATCGGAGCGGGCTTCTACATCGATCGCAAATTCGATAGCGCCACAGCCTACGTCGAGCGAGGTAAGAATCTCGCGGATCGAATCGGGGATTTTCGAACCTCGGGGAACGCGATTGGAATTCTCGGCAGTATCAGCAAGGACCGCGCGGATTTTTCCAGGGCTGTGGAGCAATACACGAAAGCCACCGCTATTCGCGCGCGCAGCGGCGACACCCGCGGAATCGCTGCGGATCAAAACAATATCGGGCTCATTGCTAAGGAAAGGGGCCACCTTCCGGAGGCAACTCGCGCCTTCGAAAAAGCTCTCGCTATCAACGAGCGCGATGGTCGGAAATCGGTTGCTGCGGTGAACTTGAGCAACCTCGCTTCGGTCGCCAGCAGCAGGAGCGATTACGCGCTAGCGGACTCGTTGCTGAAAAAGGCTCTCTCTCTCGAGCATGAAACCGGCGACGTTGCGCAAAGTGCGGCCACGCTTGCAAACCTGGGCGAGCTTCAGATGCGGCGTGGCGATTACAGACAAGCTCAGGCGACTCTTCTCGAAGGCTTGCGTATTGACCAATCGAGTGGTGCGATGCTCGAGGCGATTCGAGTACGAAACGATCTTGCTCAACTCGACGCTGCGACCGGAGATCCAGAGGGCGCACTACAGACTCTTCGGGATGCCGAGCGTGATCTAAACAAGATGAGTGCGCCGCCCGACTTGCGGGCGCAATTGGCGATCACACGTGGCGATCTCGCAATTCAATTCGGAACTTTCGATGAGGCGAACGCGGAGTATTTCCGCGCAGAAAAACTGTCTCCCGGAGCACGCGCTCTCCAGGCGCGACAGGCGCGTGCGGTGCTTCTTCACCTTCGAGGTGACGACGCCGGATCGCTCTCGCTACTCAATACAGTTCAAAAGCAATTCAGCGGCCGAACAGCCGCGCTGTCATCGCTCTTTCTCGCCGACGTACAGAGTGCTCGCGGTGATTTTGCATCGGCGCAGAAAACTCTCGCCCGCGCGCAGCAATCCCTGCACACGCTCGGCGATGCAGTCGGAGAAGCAGCAGCATTCAACGCTCTCGGTGACCTGGCGATGCAGCGGCGATCGACTCACCACGCCGAGCAATTTTATCGGCGTGGAATTGCCATTATTGGAAAAAGACCGGCGACCGATGTGAGCTGGCGCCTGCATTCCGGTCTTGCGGAGTCGCTCAGACAAAACGGCGCCCTCGACGCATCAGAAAAGGAGTTGAATTCAGCAATAGCTCTAACCGAACAGACGGCGTCGCGCATTCGGCTGGAGGAACGAAAATCGGGATTCCTCGCCGACAAGTGGAGCGTTTACACGCAGCTCGCACTCCTGGAGCAATCGCGCGGCCGTCCCGCGGAGGCATTTGTGGTAAGTGAGCGAATGCGTGCGCGACAGATGAGCGACCTTCTCACACGCGGGAGTGTTGCAGCCCCTCACGTTGCATCGAGGGAAGAGCAAGACCTTCGACGACGGATCGACGAGCTCACGCGAGAGCTCGAGGCCCGCACTTCGCAACGATCCGCTACTCGTGAGCCGGCACTCCTTCTCCGATCGGATGATGCACTTCGCGCAGAACTTGATACAGCGCAGAAGGCGTACATGCGATTGCTGGTTCAGCTGCGAGAGCGGGCTCCGGAATACGCGCGCGTAATCGCACCGCAAACGTTGTCATGGAAATCAGTCGCGTCGCGATTGCGACCGGACGAGATTTTGCTTGAATACCTCCTGGGTGATTCAGCGTCGAGCGTGTTTATCATAACGCGCGATACCGTTGCAGCGATCGATCTCAGAGCGAGCCATTATGCGCTCGCAAATCTGGTGGAGTTCGCGCGACGCACGATGGAGAAACCTGGAAGCGCATCGTCTCCCGAGCTTTGGCGAGTTCCGTTACGCCGGTTGTATCTCCAGCTGATTCAGCCCGTCGAGCAGCGTGGATATTTGCGCGGCAAGCGCACACTCGTCATCGCCCCGCATAGTGAGCTGCATTTTCTGCCGTTCGGTGCCTTGATCCAACCAGGTCGCGCGGACCATTTCCTCGCCGAACAAGTGCAGATCGTGTACACTCCGTCGGCATCCGCATGGGTCCAGATGGCCGCGCGACCACAAACGACTTCGCGTCAAAATGTTCTTGCGTTCGCCCCGCACATCGATCGATTGCCCGCTTCCCGCGACGAAGTGCTGGCAATAGGGCGTATCTATGGTAGTGGAGCGACTGTCAGAATGGGCGCGCAGGCGACGGAGAGCGAGCTGCGGCGCGATCTTCCGCGAGCAGGAACGGTGCACCTTGCGACGTTTGGTGTTCTCAACAAACACAATCCGCTTTTTTCATTCGTCGAGCTTGCACCCAGTGGGAAAGATGATGGTCACCTCGAGGTGAATGAAGTCTTTGGGCTCGGGCTAAAGGGACAACTGGTCGTGCTCAGCGCGTGTCAGACCGCGCTGGGGTCTGGTGCAATCGCTGACGTTCCGCCGGGAGACGATTGGGTCGGACTTGTCGAAGCGTTTCTGCAAGCGGGCGCAGGCAGCGTGCTCGCGTCTCTCTGGCCGGTCGATGACCGAGCAACTGCAACGCTAATGGAAGAATTTCACAAGAGAGTTGCAAAAGGTGAGGCGCCGATCGCAGCATTGGCCGAGGCGCAACGAATCCTTCTTCGAAATCCTCGCACCGCGCGCCCTTTCTACTGGGCCGGCTTTGTAATCAACGGAGCTGCCGCCGAGCACTGACCGAAGCCTGAGCCGTAAGTTTTTCGGCCTTGCACTCCTTCATAACGGCTCGCATGTTCGGGCAGATTCTATGAAGCCTCGAGCGGTCGTATTGGCAATGTGGTGTATCCTGATCATCGGCTGTAGAAGCGATGCTCAGGATATACCAAAGAGTCAGCGCGCAACGGTTACGCAAATGGTCGGGCCGACGCAGATCGAGATCATTTATCATCGGCCGGTCGCGCGTGGGCGGGAACTTTTTGGCGCGCTCGTTCCTTACGACAGAGTGTGGTCGCCGAGCGCTGATACGGCGGCGATTTTTTCAACGAGTACCGATCTCGACATTCAAGGTTCGAAGCTCCATGCCGGCCGCTACAGCTTGTGGGCCATGCCCGGCAAGGATGCATGGACGATCATCTTCAGCTCACGCGTTCCGGTTTTTCATTTGCGGTACCGGCAAGCCGAGGATGTGCTGCGCCTGCGCGTCGTTCCTCGCGCAGGCGAACACATGGAGACACTCGGATTTTATTTCCCGATGGTAGATGCCGACTCGGCTGTGCTCAATCTGCATTGGGGAAAGACTGTCGTTCCAATGAAGATCAAATCGCGATAGTCGCTATCCCATCGGTTCATCAGCAGTAGGCCCGTAGACTCCCGGCACCGGCACGCCGAGCAAGCGGTAATAGACACCGAGCTGTGCGCGGTGGTGAATGATGTGATTGACCAACATCGATCGCAGCAAATTGCGCTTCGGTGCTGTAATGAATACGCGATCACCACCGCGAAGAGACCACGTCTGGTCCAGAACACCGTCCTCTGCCTTTGCGAGAGCTGCGCGCAGTTCCTCAGTGCGCTCGTCGAACAAAGCAACCAGCTCCTCGGGCGAGTCGAGGTTTGGGAGTGGCGTACGCTTCATGAAGTCGAAGCCATCAGTTTCGAGAAGCGACGTTCCGCGCGCTGGAATATCCGCGATGTGCGTCGCGAGAACGCCGATGGATCTGGATTTATCGTGCGGCTTCCAGTCACCCTTACCCGCGGGAAAACGCTCTAATACGCGACGCGTGGAAGCGAGCTCCCCGTCAAGATCGACGAGAAGGAGTGACAGGAGCGGAGCAGTCGTGGGATTTGCAGTTGTTGCCATGGCAGTCGGAGTTAAGGTGAATTCTGGATTGTCGCCGAGGGAGCGGCAACCTTTGTATCGTCTCTTCCTTCATCGGCGCGCTTCTCCTCACGTACATTCGGAAGGGCATCTGCGCTGATCCAGCCGTGCTCGACCGCGTGTGACGCCGCACTCAAAGAGTCTTCCACCAGCATCAAAGTTGAGTGTGCGGCCAATACTTCATCCGCAAGTTTTTGCACTGAAGCCGATCTCGCCGCTGTCCGGGTGACATCGCGAATGTAAATCGCCCTCACGCGGTTCGGAAATTCGTTCACGATCCTGCTGTAAATCTCCGGATCCTCCTGACCCGTGTCGCCGATAAGGATGAATTCGAGGTTGGGATACAACTTGAAAATATTCCGAATCGTTTCGCTCTTGTGATCTGCATGTCGCAATGATGAAAGAGAGCTCCAGCCGATGTCCCAGTCTCTGAGGATGAGCGGCCCCTTCGGAATTTTCTGAAGGTCCATGAATTCTGTAATCACGTCATGGATGTTCCACGGACTGCCCGACACATAGAAGATTGGATTTTTCTCGGCGCCGGTTGAGCCATTCCTCAACGCCTGATACAAACCCGCGACTCCGGGAAAGGGGAGACGAGTTCGAGCATTGCCGAGTATGACTGTTCTTGCCGCCTGGAGAAAATTCGAGACGCGTGACTGGATCACTGTGTCGTCGATATCGCTGATAACACCAAAACGGGCAGTTTGTGGCGGCACGATGATCTCGCCCGAGCCTTTGACGGTCAGTGGCGCCACCGGCGTGTCGGCCGAGATCCGCCGTATCAACTCGACGGAATACTTCTGCCATTCGTCGTCGTTCGTGGTCGCAGTCGCCAACTCGATCCATCCGCCAAAGAATCCTTCGTTATCGGCTTTCATTTCGAGCTTGGTATCGGCGTACTCGACGTTGACTTGCGCCATTGGAAGCGGATCGCTGTCGGCCCGCCGGTACGTGTTATAAAGATTCCTGAGGACAGAGTCGGCGTCCGTGCTGGTCCCAATGTCGCGCTTTTCGATAACACGTCCGTAAACGTGCGCTCGGGCACCGTTGCCGTAGCCTCGGTACGCGATAATCTCGAACGGCTCGGTCCCCACCACGGCATGAACGACGTGCGCAGCAGCACCGAGGAGATTCTTCCCAAGGCCTGCAACGAGCGATGTCACATCTGCCGCCCAGTCTTTCGGATCAGTCATGGTTGAGGCATCATCCCTGCGAAGCTTGGGCCAACGCATCAGGCGACTTGAGATGACCGCACCAACAACCAACCCAACCGGTGAGTCGCATCTTCCAATGAAGTTTCGATTTTTACTCTGCGCAGCTGTCGTTGCATGTGGCGGCCGCTCCGACTCGGCGTCGCGAGATTCAGTCGCGCCAGCGGCGCCGATCGCTCCTACACTGGGTGCATCGAGTGATGTGAGTGGATGTC
>JBHELX010000025.1:0-45777 GCA_046262875.1 Gemmatimonadaceae bacterium
GTTACGGACCGTGCCGCCAATGTCTGAAAACTTTCGCCGTGGGCTCGGATCGGCGGATTCTTTTCACCTACGATCCGTTCCATGGCAAAGAGTTGCTTCCGCTGCCGGGTCCGGTATTCATTCACGAGCACGATTGCGAACGCTATCCAGAGTCCGGGGGCTTTCCGCCTGATATGTTGTCCCATCCATTGACCCTCAACGCGTACGCCACCGGCCGCCGACTCATCGCGCAGAAGTATGTTTCCAATGGGCGAGTGGACCCCGAGGTCACGCGACTGCTAGAGAGAAGCGATGTATCATATATCCACGTGCGTGACACGGCGGCCGGCTGCTATGACTTCAGCATCGAGAAGATCAGTGAAAGAATCGATGAGGGGAGAACGTCGAACAAAGTCGACCAGGGAGGCGAGGCCAATGCTTGATGCTTCAGCCTGGGAATCAGTACTCCGCAGAGACGCGTCTGCCGATGAGTACCTGCGCTACGGTGTCACAACTACGGGTGTATACTGCCGGCCTTCTTGTCCATCGCGTCGACCCAAGCGCGACAACGTCGCCTTTTTTTCTTCCGCGGAATCAGCAGAGCGTGCCGGCTTCCGGGCCTGCCGGCGCTGTCAGCCGAACACGTCCCGGTCGACAGACCCGGCAATCGAGCGAGCGAGAAACTACATCGATAAGCACATCGCCCATATCGACGAGCAGCGGATAACTCTCGTTGTCCTCAGCGAGGAGTCCGGCCTGAGCCCATATCACCTCCAGCGGAAATTCAAGGACACGGTGGGATTGACTCCGGCTCAATACATCCGCGCCAGAAAAAGTGAGCGGCTAAAGAGCGAGCTCAAGCGGGGAGAGACGGTGAGCCGTGCGACGTTCGGTGCCGGTTACAGCTCCAGCAGCAGAGTCTACGATGACGCCGACGCTCGGCTCGGCATGACGCCGGCGACTTACCGGCGCGGCGGTGCGGGAATGAACATTGAGTACGTCATCGTACAAACGTCGCTCGGAAATCTCCTCGTCGGCGCTACAGAACGTGGCATTTGTGCCGTCACCCTCGGCGACAACACCGAAAGCCTCGAAGCGGGACTGGAGAAAGAGTATCCCTCCGCGAGCCGTACCCGGGTAACCTCGCCATCGAGTACCATGGGCGCGTGGGTGGAAGACATTGTTGCGAGCGTTAACGGCGCGCACGCGCGTAGCTCCGTTCCGATCGATTTGCAGGCGTCGGCATTTCAGTGGCGAGTGTGGCAAGAGCTGCAGAAGATACCCTTTGGTGAAACCCGTTCATACAGCGAGATCGCGGATGCAATCGGTTCTCCGAAGGCAGTCCGCGCGGTTGCGAGCGCGTGCGCGAGCAATCGCGTCGCAGTGGTGATACCGTGCCATCGCGTCGTTCGGCGCGGCGGATCGCTCGGTGGATATCGCTGGGGCCTCGAGCGCAAGAAGCAATTGCTCGAGAAAGAACACAGCGCGAGCGTGCGCCGCACGTCCTAGAAAGATTTCCGACCCCCGTCTAAGTTCCCTCCATGGCAACGTTTGGGAACGGACGGCGGGTCGCGATCATTGCAGGAGTGCGGACGCCGTTCACTAAAGCAGGAACCGCGTTCAAGTCCATTTCTGCAATCGATCTCGGCAAGCTCTGCGTTGCCGAGCTGCTGCAGCGCACCAATCTGGACGGAAAAGAAGTCCAGGCCCTCGTGTTCGGCACCGTGATTCCGTCCGTCATCGCGCCCAACATCGCGAGAGAGGTGTCGCTCCTTCCACTTCTGCCCAAAGGTGTTCAGGCTTTCAGTGTCAGCCGTGCGTGCGCGTCGGCGAATCAGGCGATCACCGACGCTGCCGACCAGATAGCCCTCGGGCAGGTTGATGTTGCAGTTGCCGGAGGATCGGAATCGCTTTCGAACATCCCGATTCTTCATTCTCAGGGTTTTGCTGAAGCGTTGGTGTTGGCGGCGAAGGCAAAGTCACTCCCCGGCAGACTCAGGGCACTCGCGCGAATTCGTCCAAAGGACTTAGTCCCGATAACACCGGCCATCGCGGAACCGTCGACCGGCGAGACTATGGGACAATCGGCCGAGAAGATGGCGAAGCTCAACGCGATTACTCGGGAGGAGCAGGACCATTTTGCGTTGCGCTCGCATCGGCTGGCGGCTGCTGGAACGGCCGATGGTCGTCTGACGGCCGAAATCATGCCCGTCTACGTGCCGCCGCGATACGAAAGCGTTTTGACCTCTGACAACGGCATCCGCGAAGACACGAGTTACGAGCAGCTCGCCGCACTCAAGCCGGTGTTCGACAGAAACTACGGTAGTGTGACTGCTGGTAACTCTTCACCACTGACCGATGGCGGTGCGTGTGTGCTGCTAATGAACGACGAGAAAGCTAAGTCGCTGGGATATCCGCCGCTTGGAATCATAAGATCGTACGCCTATGCGGCGCTCGACCCGGGAGAACAGCTGCTGCAGGCACCGGTTCTCGCCGCGCCGGTGGCGCTGAAGCGCGCGGGGCTGACCTTGAAAGACATCGATCTCGTCGAGATGCACGAAGCATTCGCTGCACAAGTGCTGTCGAATCTCAAGGGCTTCGAGTCGAAGTATTGGGCGGAGCGAGCGGGATATTCCCAGCCGGTGGGTGAGGTCGATAGGGCAAAGCTGAACGTCATGGGCGGATCGGTCGCAATCGGCCATCCATTCGGTGCGACAGGTGCGCGGATTACCACGACGCTGCTGCACGAGCTGCGTCGTCGCGGAGGTCAGTTTGGATTGATGACGGTTTGTGCGGCGGGGGGGATGGGCTTCGCGATGGTCGTTGAGAGAACGCGATGAGCTCCACTTCGGAAGTCTCGATCGGCGGACTCGTCGGCACACGCTGGAAGCCGGCGCTCTCGGTCGAGATGCACGACGGAGTTGCACTCATCACTTTCGATCTGCCCAACGAGTCCGTCAACAAGCTGAATCGGGCTGTAAAGGACGAGTTCGTCGCGTTGGTCACGCGGCTCGAGCGCGATACGACCGTCAACGCAGCAGTACTCATCAGCGCCAAGCCGGACATCTGGATCGCCGGCGCAGACATCGAGGAATTCCTTACTCTCAAAACTGCGACAGACGCTGAGCGCTTGAGCAGGGACGGACAGATGCTGCTCGACTCGATCGAGCGCCTGCGCATTCCCTTGGTTGCAGCGATACATGGCGCCTGCCTGGGCGGGGGACTCGAGACGGCGCTCGCTTGCCGCTACCGCATCGCCACCGACCATCCGAAAACCATTATGGGGCTTCCCGAAGTTCAGCTCGGCCTCATTCCCGGTGCCGGTGGAACACAACGTCTGCCGCGACGAATAGGCCTCACCAATGCGCTCGATCTCATACTTACGGGTAAGAACGTGCGCGGAAAGAAAGCGCTCCAGCTCGGGCTGATCGACGAGCTCGTACATCCATCCATCCTTCGCACGGTGGCGCTGCAGCGAGCGCGCGAAGTCGCTGACGGCAGAAGGAAGAGCGAGCGTCACACAGGCGGTGTGAAAGGCTTCATGGTGGACGCCAACCCCGCCGGCAGAGCGTTGGTCCTCCGCAAGGCGCGTGAGAGAACGCTGGAGAAATCGCGCGGACACTACCCGGCACTCATCGCGGCGATTGACGTCATCGCTGACGGCTATGCCAAGGGCGTAGCGCACGGATATCGCGAGGAGTCCCGCCGTTTCGGCGAGATGGCGATGACCGATGTTTCGCGACAGATGATCTTTCTTTTTTTCGCGACCAATGAGCTGAAGAAAGATCCGGGAGTAGACCCATCGCTTTACCCGGACCTGCCCGTCTCTTCATTCGAGCCGCTGCCCGTGGAGAAGATCGCAATACTCGGCGCCGGCTTCATGGGTGCGGGGATCGCATCGGTGGCGGTCCAGCACGGCAGCCTCGTCCGCATGAAGGACGCCGATCACGGAAGAGTGGCAAAGGGATACGCCGCCGTCCGCGCCGTTCTTAAAGAGAGGCTGACACGAAAGCAGATCACCAAAGTTCAGTTCGGCGATTACATGGCTTTGCTGGGCGGTACGGTCGACTACTCCGGCTTCGGCAACGTCGATCTCGTAATCGAGGCTGTGTTCGAAGACCTGGCGATCAAGCATCAGGTGCTCCGAGAGACCGAAGCATCGATTCGACCCACGGCGATCTTCGCCTCGAATACATCCACAATTCCGATATCACAGATCGCGCAGGCTTCCAGCCGCCCTGAGCGTGTGCTCGGAATGCATTTCTTTTCGCCCGTGCACAAGATGCCATTGCTGGAAGTGATCACAACCGCTGAGACGCACCCTCAGGTTACGTCTACGGTCGTTTCATACGGGAAAAAGCTCGGCAAGACGGTTATCGTTGTGAACGATGGGCCGGGCTTCTACGCCAACAGGATACTTTCTCCCTACATCAACGAAGCCGGGTTGCTTTTGGACCAGGGTGTTGCGGTCGACATCATCGACAGGGCTCTGGTTGAATTTGGATTTCCGGTCGGACCTATCACGTTGATCGACGAAGTAGGTCTCGATGTCGCGACGAAGGCAGGAAAAATCATGGCCGAAGCATACCCGGAGAGGATGCAACCCGCGCGATCAATTCAGGCGGTCGTGGCCGCTGGGCGCTACGGACGCAAATCGAAAAAGGGGTTCTACAGTTACGACAAGGATGGGAAGAAGGGAGACGTAGATCCCTCGGTGTATGGATTGTTTCTCGCACCCGGAACGATTCCTATGGCAAAGTCCATCGCGCCGGTCTCCGACCACCCTCCTGCTTCGCCAGAGATGCCGGCGGTGCAGATCCAGCAGAGAGCTGTGCTCGCCATGCTCAATGAAGCGGTCCGGTGCCTCAGCGACGGAATCATTCGCTCGGCGCGCGACGGCGACGTTGGCGCTGTGTTTGGCATCGGCTTCCCCCCGTTTCGAGGCGGCCCGTTCCGCTACATGGACGCGCTCGGCGTAAAGATCGTGGTGCAGCGGCTGGAGGATCTCAACGCGCGTTTCCCTGGTCGCTTCGAGCCCGCCGAGCTGCTGCTCGACATGGCGAGACGCAATCAGGTCTTTTACGCAGACGAGCGCGTCTGAACGTGGAGTCGTGGCGTTGAAAGCGACTGTGGCGTTTACGGGGTTCGTCTGCGCCGCCACCGCCTGCGCGAAGGTCGGACAATGGCCGCCGGCCTCTACCGTACTTCCGCGCACGCGCCCCGAGCTCACCGCATATACGGAGACATCGCACTACTCAGATGTGAGAAAGTTCCTCGACTCGCTGCGGCGTTTGAATGCACCTCTGAGTTTCGGCTCGATTGGTCGGACCAACGAAGGTCGCGAAATTCCTTACGTAATCGCGTCTCGACCGCGTGTCTCGACACCAGCCGAAGCAAAGCTGCTGGGGCGTCCGATCGTTTACGTGCAGGGCAACATCCATGCAGGAGAGGTCGAAGGGAAAGACGCGCTGCTTGCCTTACTGCGCGATCTAGTGTCATCGCCGGCGCCAAACGCGCTGGACTCGATCGTCCTCATCGCGGTCCCCGTCTACAACGCCGACGGCAACGAACGGTTTGCGCCGCAATCGATCAATCGAACCGAGCAGAACGGGCCGGAGCTGGTCGGAATCAGGGCGAACGCGCAGAACCTGGATCTCAATCGGGATTACGTAAAAGCGGAGGCCCCGGAAACCCGGGCTTCGCTCGCAATGTTCAATGCCTGGGACCCGGATGTCTTCGTCGATCTGCACACGACCGATGGCAGCTTTCACGGGTACGCTCTCACCTACTCGCCTTCACTGAGCCCGGCTGCCGTATTCGGCGGAGTGTACGCCCGGGATTCCTTGCTTCCCGTTCTCCGCGATAGGATGCGCACGCGCGATCGACTCGAGGTCTTCGATTACGGAAATTTCCTCTCCGACGAGAGAGGGCCCGCCGATACCTCCAGGCGTGACGGCTGGGCCACCTACGATGCACGACCACGCTTCGGCACCAACTACTATGGTATTCGAGGCAGAATCGCGATCTTGAGCGAGGCATACTCGCACGATCCGTTGCAACGAAGAATCGCTTCGACGTACGCGTTCGTGAACGAGATTCTTTCGCTCGTCGCGGAAAAGGCTCGAGCCATTCGTGCGCTCTCGGCCAGCGCCGACAGCTTGCCTCTTGCCTGGGGACGCTCACCCGATTCGGTGCAGATGGTCGCGGTACGGTCTGAGCTGATTGCGACACCGAAATTGCTCGGCGTCATCAAGGAAAGTCTGGAAAAGACCGGGGACTCTGCGCTGACACAACCGGGAGTTCCGCTTGGTCAGCGTCGCAGCGGCCGGTTCACTACCATCACAATGCCGGTTTACGACCGTTTCACGTCGACGCTTGACCGTACGCCCCCCGCTGCGTACATCGTCGCGCCGGACGACACCGCTATCGTCTCGCTGCTCCGCCTCCATGGCATCAGGGTCGATCGATCGGATACGGCGTGGACTGCACGCGGGGAATCGTTCGTAATCGATTCCGTCATAACATCAGAGCGCGCGTTCCAGGGACATCACGAGGTCAGGCTGAGAGGACGCTGGGAACGCGGTGCGCAATATCTGCCACCGGCATCCTACATAGTTTCGACTGCCCAACCGCGCGGTGCCCTCGTCGTCTATCTGCTGGAGCCGGAGAGCGATGACGGTTTCACGACCTGGAACTTCTTCGATCGCAAGCTTCAGAAAGGCGCCCGATACCCCGTCAGGAGAATATTCGATCTCCGACGACGGGGCGCTTTGCAACGACGCACGCTCACGACGGTCCAACCCTCCGCCAATTAGATGCTTCGTAGCGCGCTGCTCTACCTCTCCGACCAGAAGCAGGTATTCCGTTTCGTCCGCCACAACAGGCTCGCCAAGAGCTTCGCCAACCGGTTCGTCGCCGGCGAGACGCTCGAGACAGCGCTGGGGGCAGTCACCCGGCTGAATACGAAAGGGATAACGGCATCACTCGATCTGCTCGGTGAGAGCGTCCACAACGAAAGCGAGGCACGTGCTGCGGGCCAAGCTTATGTCAACATGCTCGACCGCATCTACGAGCGCCGAGTGGACGCGAACGTCTCGGTGAAGCTCACGGCAATGGGTCTCGACATCTCCGAAGACCTATGCGTAGCCACTCTGCAGAAAGTTCTTCAGCGCGCGCGCGAGTACCGGACTTTCGTGCGGATCGATATGGAGGGAAGCGCATACACGCAACGCACGATCGAATTATTCGAGCAGCGGCTGTTTCCCGCATTCCGCGAAAACGTCGGCATCGTTTTGCAGAGCTATCTCTATCGCACCTACCCCGATGTAGAGCGCGCCAATGAGCTGAAGGCGCGTGTGCGGCTGTGCAAGGGAGCGTACAAGGAGCCGGAGACCGTCGCTTATCCCAACAAGAAAGATGTCGACGCGAACTACGTGCGCTGCATGCATGCCCTCCTGGAGCGCGGCAACTATCCCGGAATCGCGACCCACGACGAGGCGATCATCGCAGAGGCAAAGCGGTTTGTGAAGGCGAACCGGATCCCGACGAACAGATTCGAGTTCCAGATGTTGTACGGGGTTAGGCGCGATCTCCAGGACCGACTTGTGCGCGAAGGCTACCGGATGCGCGTCTACGTGCCGTTCGGCACCCAGTGGTACCCGTACCTGATGCGTCGTCTTGCTGAGCGTCCTGCCAACGTCGCCTTCATCACCGGCAACGTCCTGAAGGAAATGGTCGGCAAGCGCCGGCGTTGATATGGGTCGCTTTCTACCGGCCGATCATTCGAAAGGGGATCCCAACACCATTGGCGGGTACATGGCCGTTCACGCTCGGCCCGCTGCCTTCGAAGGCAGCGATGGCGCATCCTATAGCGTCGAGATCGTCAGCGATACCACAGGCGAGACCAAGCGACCATTTGCGGCATATCTCCTGTTCGTTCGCTGGCGTGCGGGAGACCCCGTAGCCAGCGGTCACCTGGAAACTGAGTTTCTCGCGTTTGCCGACACTGAGGAGGAAGCACGCTCAGAAGTTGGCGCAATGATGCTGAACGAAGTCAGGTCGCGACTCGATGCACTCATTAGGCTAAAAAGCGCGGAGCAACGTCCCTGGTGGGAGGTGATGCGCCAAGAGGATGAGGCTTGAGACGCACCGAGGCAGTAGTGCTCAAGGGTACAGGCGGGATCTGGCACGTACGGACAGCTTCAGGCGAGACCCTCGAGGCTTCGCTGAGGGGGAAATTGAAGCAGGAGCGCGACGAAGCTAACAAACTGGCCGTCGGCGATCGCGTGGTACTCGAGAAAGATGTCCGCGGGTCGCATTGGGCGATTGCCGAGATTCTGCCGCGTCACTCCAAGCTTGCTCGACGCGCCCCAGGCGCGGGCCAGGGCGAGCGTATCGTCGCGGCGAACGTCGATCAGGTCGTCGTAGTCTTTGCAGCCGCAAAGCCTGAACCGCATCGCAGAATGCTCGATCGTTTCCTTGTCATCGCAGAAGGAAATTCGCTCCAGGCCCGCGTCGTCATCAACAAAATCGAGCTGGTGGAGAGGCGGCAGACCGAACAAGCCTTCGCGGATTATGCTGCTGCGGGGTATCCGGTTCACTTCACCAGCGTGAAACAGCGCATCGGGCTCGACGAGCTTCATGACGAGCTGGCGGGAAGAACCTCCGTATTGACGGGTCCGTCAGGCGTTGGCAAATCGTCTCTGATGAATTCGATGTATCCGGGACTCGAGCTTCGCGTGGGAGAAATAAGCGAGTCCGTCAACAAGGGCCGCCACACCACTGTCGGGGCACTACTGCATCCTTTGCCCGACGCCGGTTACGTGGTTGATACAGCGGGGCTGCGTGAAGTCGGGATGTGGGGACTGGCGTCGGAGCACCTCGACGAATGCTTTCGCGAATTCCGACCGTTCATTCCCGCCTGTCGCTTCGGGAACTGCACTCACCGCGTCGAACCAGGTTGCGCCGTTCGCGAAGCCGTGGCCTCCGGCGCAATCAGCGCCGAGCGGTTCGCTAGCTACGAGACGCTGCGCGATGAGATTGAGGATTCTGAAAGGAAATGGGCCCCCTACGCCGCAGCCTCCCGGCCACAGAAACGACGCTGATTACAAGCCTCTTCCGTTCAGGTCCAGCTTCCAATCGATCACGATTTCCCGGGAAAGAGAGTCTCGGACCGAGCAGTACTTCGTGACCGCGAGCTCGATCGCCCGATTTGCCTGATCGCGCTCGATCCCGCTGCCGGAGATGTGGTACTGCAGCGTGATGTGCTTGAACCGACGGGGAACAGTTTCAACTCGGACGCCGATTACATCTACCTCGAGCGATTCGACCGGCGTGCGACGCTTGGCCAGAATATCGACGATGTCGACCGAGGTGCAGGTCGCAAGAGCACTGAGGAGCGCGTCGGGTGGACTCTGGCCTGTCTCCCCGGAGCCATCGATGCGCATCGTCGGGCCATTGGGCCGACCCGCATCGAACCGATGATCACCCGCCCAGGTTACATGGATGAGCGATGGCGGTCTGGCAGTCTGGCGCGCCGCGGGAGCAGTCACTTCTCAGGTCCCGTTTCTATCGGCGCGCGGACAGCGTTGCCCCACTCTGTCCAGCTCCCGTCGTAGTTGCGCACCCGGTCGTAACCGAGCAGGTAGGTGAGCACGAACCATGTGTGCGAGGATCGCTCGCCGATCCGACAATAGGCGATAATGTCGTCGCTTTTCCTGAGGCCTTTTTCTTTTTCGTAGATCGCCCGTAGAGAATCGGCGTCCTTGAACGTGCCGTCGGGATTGGCGGCCCGTGCCCACGGTACGCTCCGCGCGCCCTTGATATGTCCGCCCCGCAGTGTTCCCTCCTGCGGGTATTCTGGCATGTGGGTCCGCGCTCCGGTGAATTCTTCCGGAGAGCGAACATCGATCAGCGGTTTGGCACTCTCTGAATGCTGCCTGGCCTGCTGGAAGAACGCACGAATCCTGTCATCTGACCGTTTCGGTGCCTTGTAGTTGGTCTTGGCGAAACGTGGGACGTCAGTTGTGAAGGCGCGGCTTTCCTGATCCCACTTCACGCGTCCACCGTCCAGCAGCTTCGCGTTCTCGAAGCCGAACAACTGAAACACCCAGAACGCATATGCTGCCCACCAGTTGTTCTTGTCGCCATAGAAGATGACAGTCGTGTTCTCATCGATGCCTTTCTCGCGCAGGAGCTTCTCGAACTGCTCCGACGAGACGTAGTCGCGCAGCACCGGATCGTTCAGATCCTGGTGCCAGTCTATTTTCTGAGCGCCGGGGATGTGACCGGTATCGTAGAGGAGCACGTCTTCGTCGCTCTCGATGATCCTCACTCCCGGATCGTCGAGATGTTCCGCCAGCCAGCTCGTGCTCACTAGAACTTCGGGGTGGACGTAACCCTTGGTGGAAACTTCTGGGTCGACGGATCGGGCGCTCGAGGATGTAGTTGTTGTCATTAAATCTTCCGGAGGAGAGAGCTATTCAGGATAATCGGCCGCTGATTAGAGTGGGGCAAGTGGAAGGGTATGCTCGAGAGCTATCTTTGCGGAATGGTGGATACCGTGGGGCCTCGGATGGAATCGTATTCGCGGCACGTGCTCGTTTGCACTGGCGGTTTTTGTTCGCCGGAGCTGCGAGGACGTGAGCTTTACGCGCTGCTCGCTGAGTTGCTGCAACGTGAAGGGCTGCTCTTCGGTCCTCGCCGGATCAAGCGCGGAGAGACTCCGTGCCTCGGAGTGTGCAGCGATGGACCTATAGTTGTCGTGTACCCGGAAGGGATCTGGTATTCCAACGTTACTCCTGAGCTGCTCGAGCGCATTGTCGTAGAGCACCTCAAGCTCGGGAAGCCAGTAACTGAAGCGGTTTTTCATCGACTTCAGCCGTCTCCGGATGGCATGCCTAATGCCCCTCCTGCTTCCACCTGAAACGCGGAGGAAGCGTGGCGGAAAAGAGAGAGCTCATCGAACCGAACCCAGGCGACAAAAGATTTGTACGCCGCGATGAGGAAGGGCAGTTCAAGGAATCCGACGATGTTGGACGCTCGCTGACGCAGGACCGGAAGAAGCAGGCGAAAACCGAATCGAAGCCCGGACAGGGCGACAAGGGCGACAGGGAACAGTAGTCAAAAACGAATCCCAAGGGCGGGAGCATCGGCTCCCGCCTTTTTGTTTGAGTACCCTCGCATGTCAAGGATTAGCACCGACCCGCGTTGTTGCTTTAACTTTCAGGCTATTCAAGCACCAGATGCAGTGACCCCACCGTTCAATCCACGGCGGCTCGCGCTCGGAGCTGCGAAGAAGCTGATTTTCGATAACGAGGACCCGGAAACGGCGCTGGAGCGCATCGCGGGACTCGAATCGATCGACAGAAATATTCCGAGGGCGGAGAGCAGCTCAATGTCACGCACACGAACCACGATTCTGAACAATCTCGACGAGATGTACCGAGAAGCTTTCGAGCGAGCCCGCGTTTCAGGTGATCAGGCCCAGATGGCAACTCTCGATTTCGCGTATCGCCGCGAGCAACTCTACTTCGAGATACTCCTCGACGTCCGCGACGCACTCGAGCGCCGCTGATTTGACTATCGAGCACGATCCCCCCGAGACCCCGGGGTTGTGAACAGCCTCTGGGGCTGGATCGGATTTAATGTCGTCGTCCTTGCCATTCTCGCGCTGGACCTCGGCGTGCTCCACCGCCGCTCGGCAAAGGTATCGCTAAAGGAAGCGGCGTCCTGGAGCGCGGTTTGGGTCGCGCTCTCACTCTGCTTCGCGTTTGCGATTTACCGGACGATGGGACACGAGGCCGGCCTCGAATTCCTCACCGGTTACCTCATCGAATACGCGTTGTCCGTCGACAACATCTTCGTCTTCGTGCTGATCTTCTCCTACTTCGGCATTCCCGAGAAATACCAACACCGCGTGTTGTTCTGGGGAATCATCGGCGCGCTCGTCCTGCGTGGGGTGATGATCGTCGCGGGTTCGGCGTTGGTCACGAGATTCGCCTGGACGCTTTACATATTCGGGGCATTCCTTGTCTTTACCGGAATCAAAATGGCGCTTCAGAAGGCTGAGACTGCTTACAACCCGGACCGGGACCCGGTTTTGCGGCTGGCCCGCAAGCTGCTACCGGTTACCGAAGACTACCACGGCGACAACTTCTTCGTTCGGCAGGCGGACCAAACCGGGAAACAGCACTTCGCGGCAACGCCGCTGTTCATCGTGCTGCTGATAGTCGACACGACGGACATTATCTTCGCGACAGATTCCATCCCTGCCATCTTCGCGGTGACGCGCGATTCGTTCATCGTCTACACCTCCAACATCTGCGCGGTGCTGGGGCTGCGAGCCCTTTATTTCCTGCTAGCCGGCATCGTCGACAAGTTCGTTTACCTGAAGCTAGGCTTGTCGCTCGTACTGATCTTCATCGGCGTCAAAATGCTGGCAGAGCCGTTTCTGCACATCCCCATCCTGCTGTCCCTCGGGGTGGTCGGGCTCGTTCTCGGTGCCTCCATCCTTGTGTCGCTTAGATGGCCGGGCGGCACCAAACCCGCCTGAAGGGTTACGCCGCTTGCGGGGGGCGCGTCCCTCTATGGTATTTCTCCTCACAATTGGCAAGCAGGAAGCTTCTATGAGACTCGCTCAACGCCTGGCGGCTGCTGCCGTCGTCGCGCTAACACCCGCTTCGTACCTGACCGCGCAAAACGCCGGAAAAAATCTGGCGATGGACTTTCGCGTAACGACTTCGATCCAAGGCATCAAGGATACGATGGTGATGACAGGTCACGCCGTCGGCTCGGGTGACAAGATGCGTATCGACGTCACATCGACCGGGACCAATTCGCAGATCAGTCCGCTCACCTCGACGGGCCCGGTCAGCATGGTCATCACCGACACCGGCAAGACGATCACTTACATTGACGCGAAAAAAAATCAGTACCTGCGCGTCCGCCCCGTTGAAATGGTCCAGCAGGCACAGGCGATGGGCGGCATGAAGATGGACTTCTCCGGAACCACGACCAAAGTCGACAGCGTCGGGCCCGGTCCTTCCATACTCGGCCATCCAACGTCGCACTACCGCGTTGGGACTGCCATGACAATGACGATGAGCGCGATGGGCCAGCAGCAGAGCATTCAGTTCTCAACGACGGGTGACTACTTCTACGCCACCGATCTCAAAGGCGCTCTAAACCCGTTCGTGAGCCTGAGCGGTAGCGACATGGTCACGATGTTCGGCGCATCCAACAAGGACTTTGCGGAGAAGATGAAGGCGATGCAGGAAAAGCTCCCCAAGGGGACGCCGCTCCGCGCATCGACCAGCACCACGATCGTTTCCCAGGGAGCCACTCGCGTGACCAACAGTCGGGCGGAAGTGACTGCGGTACAGCTCGTGAACGCCGACCCCAAGGCATTCGAGATTCCACCGACATACACGCTGGCTCCGGCGCCCGGAATGGGCGATACGGGGACTGGGAGCACAATTCCTCCGAGATAGTCTCGGCAATGCAAAAAAGGGTGGCTCAAATCGAGCCACCCTTTTTTTGTAACTGGATCGATCAGAACTTCACGATTTCTTCGTACGCCTGCTTGAAGGTCTCTACCTGCGGTAGGATCGAATCCTCCAGGCGCGGGGCGTATCCCACGAAAGTGTCGGTCGAGCCAATGCGCTTCACTGGCGCGTCGAGCCAGGCAAAGCATTCATCGGCGATGACAGCCGCGATCTCCGCGCCGTAACCCCAGGAGATCGAATCTTCATAAGCGACGATGACCCGTGAGGTCTTCTTTACGGACTCCATGACAGATTCGCGGTCCCATGGACTCAGTGTGCGCAGGTCCAGGATCTCCACCGAAATTCCATTGTCCGCTACCGCGTTCGCGGCGGTGACCGCCCGCTGAACCGTCGCGCCGTAAGTCACTACGGTCACATCGGTTCCCTCACGCACCACTTTGGCTTTGCCAAAGGGAATCATGAAGTTGGGGCCGGGATACTGCGCCTTGTTGTATGTCTGCCGGTACAAGTGCTTGTGCTCGAGGAATAGCACTGGGTCGTCGCACCTGATTGCGGTCCTCAGCAGCCCATTCGCGTCGAGGGCTGTTGAAGGACACACCACCCGCAATCCGGGGCAGTGAGTGAAGATCGACGCCCCAGTTTGAGAGTGATAAATCGCGCCACGTATGTAGCCACCATAAGTCGTTCTGACGACGACGGGCGCAGAGAAATTATTGTTCGACCGCCAACGCATCGTCGCCAGCTCGTCACGCAGCTGCATGTAGGCGGGCCAGATGTAGTCGAAAAACTGGACCTCGACGACGGGCTTGAAACCACGAGCCGCCAGACCGATCGCCCTGCCGACGATGTTCGCTTCCGCGAGAGGAGAGTTGTAGACGCGGGCGCCACCGAACTCTTTCTGCAAGCCCCAGGTGACTTTGAACACGCCGCCCTTTCCCTTGACCTTTCCGAGATACTCTTCGCGCGAGACGTCGGCGACATCCTGTCCGAAAACGAGAATTTTCTTGTCACGCCGCATCTCGTCTTTCATGCAGGCGTTGAGGAGATCGACCATCGTCGTCGGCTCTCCTGAGAACTGTGGATCATCCTCGGTATCAAACTGCTCGCCGGTCGGATCCACGTCGGGGGAGTAGACTCCGTAATAAATCGTCTCCGGACCGGGCTGTGGTTGCGCCAGCGCGTCATCCGTAGCGGCCAGCACGATCGAATCGACCTCTTCCTGAATTTTCTTGATCTCGTCTTCGGTGGCGTGCTCTTCCTTGATCAGCCACTTTGGGAACTGCGTCACAGGATCCCGAGCCGCATCTGCTTCACGCTCAGCCGGTGGTCTGTACATCGTCTCGTCATCGGACAATGAGTGCGAGTACGGACGAATGACTTTCGCGTGAACCAGCGATGGTCCTTTCCGTTGTCGCGCGTACTCGACGGCACGCTGCATTGCATCGTAGCTGGCGAGCAGGTTGCAGCCGTCAACCTCTTCAATCAGGAAGTTCGGGTAGGACCGCACGAGCTTCGAGATGCTTCCCCCAGCGGTGTTGACCTCCACCGGGACCGAGATTGCATAGCCGTTGTCCTCGACGAGGTACACGGCAGGCAACTTCAGATTCGAGGCTGTATTGAGGGATTCCCAGAACTCACCCTCGCTCGTCGTGCCGTCGCCGGTTGTGATCAGTACGACCTCGTCGTCCTGAAATCCATCGGTAATGCCGAGCAGCCTGGCGCGAAGCGTTGCTTCAGCACAGCCCACTCCCTGGAGGAATTGCGTTCCGGTCGGTGAAGAGGCCGAGACGATATTGTAAGCCTTGTGCCCCCAATGGCTGGGCATCTGACGCCCGCCGGACGCAGGATCGATCGCTGCTCCCACCGCCTCGTACAACATTTCCGCCGGCGTTACACCGAGCTGCAGACAAAGCGCGCGATCGCGATAGTACGTGTAGAACCAATCGTACGTGGGCCTGAGCACCATGCCCGCGGCGGTGAGAATCGCCTCGTGCCCGGCGCCCGATATCTGAAAGAAAATTTTGTTCTGGCGCTTCAGCTGGACTTCCTTGTCGTCCAGCCGGCGCGACAGGAGCATCGTGCGATAAGCTCCGACGAGCTGCTCGGAGGTGAGCTGCGCGCTGCCGCCAGCGGACGATTTACGTTCGGGAAGTGTCCTGGTTGCCATGGCTTTCCGGAATGAACCTCGACTCCAAAAATAGCAGGTCGCGCGCCGTCATAGACTACTAGTAGTCGACGGGCCTCAGATACGCTTCACCGATTCCCGTTGCACTTACCATCGCGACAGTAGGCAGCTTTCGCTTCCAGTGTGTTCCAGCCAATCGCTTTCTTACCAGCTCGACCTGTTCCGGGTCGAATCCGCGGGCGATCAGCGACGCAGGACTATATCCACTCACAAGCGAGTTGAGGATTCTGTCCGCCTCCGCATAGCCGATTCCGAAATCCCCCTCGTCGGTCTGACCCTCGATCAAATCGGCGGAAGCAGGCTTGTCGATTATGGCTTCGGGGACGCCAAGAAAACGAGCAAGTTGCCAGACCTGCGTCTTGAACAGATCGCCAAGCGGATTGATTGGTGGCGAATCGTCGGCGTGCCAGGTGAAATATCCGAGGAGTCGCTCCGTCTTATTGCCCGTTCCAACAGGAAGCGCACGGTACTTGGCAGAAAGATCGAATAGCACGATCATCCGCTCTCGCGCCATCACGTTTCCCCTGCGCCCCGGATCCGCATCGGGTTCCTGCGACAAGTAGCCGTCCACTGCCGCAGAAATATCGACCGTCCTCGATTGCACTCCCAGACTGTCGATCACGAGTTGCGCGTGGGCGAGAGAGTCCTTGCTCGATGTTCGATATGGCATTCGCACCGCGACCACGTTCTCAGCGCCTAAAGCGCGTGTCGCGAGATAAGTCGTCACGGCAGAATCGACTCCGCCGGACAAGCCAACCACGGCTTTCTCGAATCCGCGCCGCTCGAACTCCTCGCGCAGAAATGAGATTAGCCAGTCTGTCGTGAGTTCGACGTCGATGTCGAGTGGTGGTGGGCCGGCCGGAGCTTCGGGCGCCTTGACCACCGGAATTGGCTCGCTGCCATTTCGCCGCGCCGCGGGTGCTTTACTCGTTACGCTCTGCGCCCTGCTCCGCTTCGGTCCGGCCTTGGCGCGTGAAGCCTTTCCGGATCGCGACGTTTCCTCACTCGAAGGAGCGTCGGGATGCTCGCCGTCCGCGGCTTTACCTGCCGGAGTGAGTGGGCCGCCCGGACTCGGTGCATCGTCATAACTCAGCTCCAGCCGTTCTCCTGCCTGGATGCGATCGACCGTGCGCATCAAGTGAGGCATCATTGTTTGCAGGTCCGTGAGCAAAGGTGCATCTGAACGCGCGCGTGTGAGGTCCTGCGGATCGAGGGTGATTGTCATGATCGTCTCGTCCCACAGAGGTGCCTGGGCGCGTACATCGCCGTGCGGGCCGCACACGATCGAGCCGCCGGAGAACGTTTTTCCACCCTCCGTCCCAACAAGATTTACCAGCGCTACGAATACGCCCTGCTCTTCCGCAATGTCCCGGGCGAGTCGTTCCCAGCGCTTGAGATTTGCTGGAATCGGACCTTCATCCTCACGCGGCCAGACACCACGGGCCGGGGAGGCGGATACGACGAAGATCGCGGAGGCTCCATCTAGCGCGGCTACGGTTCCAGTCAAGCTGTGCCAGGCGTCCTCGCAGATCAGCATCGCAGCGCGTCCCCAGTTGGTATCGAACGCGCGTACCTCGAAGCCACGATCGACGAACCTTTCCTCGTCGAACAAACCGTACGTGGGAAGAAAGAGCTTGCGATGCACGTGCCTGATCTGTGGCTCCGCACTTCCACTCCCCAGCGTTACATAAAGCGCACTATTATAGAAGGCGTTGTTCCACACTTCGTAGAACCCAATGCACACATCGAGCGGGCGCGGGGTATTAACCGCCGCGGTGTACTGTGCCTGAAGATCTCTGGCCAGGGCACCCGCGGTCAGCGCGACGTCGCGGACACCACCTTCGAGGAAATATCCCGTGAGCGCTGTTTCTGCGAATACCGCGACGTCAGGGCGCGGATCAAGCGCGTCTATCTGCGAAAAAATCCCGGCCAGGCGGCCGAGATTTGCTGCATAGTCGCCCTTCCGCGGCTTGAACTGAACTACTGCGAGATGAATTGCCCGATCCATCCTTCTGAAGTTGCCATGACGCAGAGGTACAATCAACGGGCGCGGCGCGCGTTGGTGTCGCTACTGCTGGTTGTGCCCGCGCTGGCGGGCGCGCAGCAACAGATTCCCACCGATGTCGATGCCTGGAAAATCGTCCCGATGCCACAGGCGTCAGTCGTTCTGGCGCGCGATGGCTCACTTATCGGCGAGATCGGCAAGGAAATCCGCACCAATGTCTCGATCAAATCGCTGCCGAAGTATCTGCCCCAGGCCTTTGTCGCAATAGAAGACCACCGCTTTTACCAGCACGATGGGGTCGACGTCGTTGGCATCGCGGGAGCCCTCAAGGACAACATTTTCGGCGAGCGGCGCGGCGCCAGCACCATCACTCAACAGCTAGTCGGCAACATGCATCCCGGTCTCATCGACCGCACCGACATGAGTCTGGGTCGCAAGCTGAGGGAGCAATCTGCCGCGCGGGAAATGGAGAAGCACTATACGAAGGATCAAATCCTCGAAGCGTATATGAATCAGATTCCGTTCGGGCATGGCTGGTACGGAATCGAGAGCGCGGCGCGACATTACTTCGGCAAGGGCGCGTCGAAGCTGTCGTTGGCGGAAGCCGCTGCGCTGGCGGCGATGCCGAAGGGGCCGGCACTCTACGACCCGCTCAAATACCCTGATCGCGTGAGGCAGCGTCGGAACGCCGTCCTCGGCTTGATGGCCGCCCAGGGATTCATCACTCCCGCTCAGGCAGCCAGCGCCCAGGCGTCGCGCATCACGACGACTCCCAATGGTGGTTATTCCGCGTACTCACCGTGGTTCGTGGACGTCGTCCGCGTGCAGGCGCAGCGCGCGGGAATACCCGTCACCCAGGGCGGGTATCGAATTCGCACGGGTCTGGATCCGGTGCTGCAGCGCGCGGCGGTCAATGCTCTGTTGGAGGAAACGGCGGCGCTCGAATCGCAGCCGGACTACGCGCATCCGAAATACGTGCCTGGTGCCGGACGCAATACCGGCTACCTGCAGGGAATGGTGGTCGCGCTCGATCCGACCTCGGGCGATGTCCGCGCGATGGTCGGCGGACGCGACTACACGGAATCGCGTTTCAATCGTGCCGTCGACGCACAACGTCAGCCCGGGTCGGCGTTCAAGCCGATTGTCTATGCGGCCGCGATTGCCGACAGCATAGCGCCCAACACGATGTTCGCGGATACTGCGCTCACTATAAATCTTCCCAACGGCTCGGTCTACAAGCCCGAGAACTCGGACGGCCAGTTCCTCGATCGAATCACCCTACGCGAAGCCCTCGCCAAATCGCGCAACATCGTTGCCGTGGAGCTGGGAATGAAGCTCGGCATCGATTCCATCGCGAATCTCGCGCGGAAAATGGGAATCACCTCGAAAATCGAGCCGTTTCCCTCGAGCGCCATTGGAGCATCGGTCGTGCAACCACTGAACCTCGTCTCAGCGTACACGACGTTTGCCAACCTCGGCACGCCGGTCGAGCCCCGGTTCATACACACCATTGAAGACCGGAGCGGACGTCAGGTGCTCTCACGGGAAGTTCGCGCACTCCCGCCTGCTCTCGACCCCCGCGTGACCTACGTGGTGCGCGACATGATGCGCGACGTGGTGGAGCGGGGAACAGCCGCGGCGATCCGCCGCTATCTACCCGCATCGATTCCCGTCGCTGGCAAGACTGGCACGACGAACGACAACTCGGACGTCTGGTTCGTCGGACTCACACCCGACCTCGTCGCTGGTGTATGGCTCGGATTCGACAAGCCGACGTCGATCGCGCCTGGTGCCGGCGGTGGATCCCTCGCCGCACCGGTGTGGGGGAAAATGGTGGCGCAGTACTACGCCGCCCGCCCCGATCTGATGACTTCGCACGCAACAGAACAATGGACGCCTCCCGTCGGTGTCATCATCGGCAATGTCGATCGCGAGACGGGCCAGCTTGCGACCGATGTCACTCCCGCCGACCGACGCTACACCGAGTATTTCGTGGAAGGCACAGAACCGGCGCCATTGCGCGCGGATCCGTGGAAGCTATTCGGCTGGGGGCCGCTGATCTTCTAGGCTCTAGGCGACTTCCTTCATCTCGAGGGGCGGCGCTTCCTCGCCCGGCTCGGCCGGAATGAGCGCGATCTTCAAAACGTCGTTCAGCGTCTCCACCGGATGGAACGACAGCACGCTACGAACTTCTTCCGGCACGTCTTCGATGTCCGCTTCGTTTCCCTTCGGCAGAATGATGGTCTTGATCCCAGCGCGGTGCGCGCCGAGGACTTTCTCCTTCAGCCCGCCGATCGGTAAGACTCTCCCCCGCAGCGTGATCTCACCGGTCATCGCCACGTCCTGCTTCACCGGTCGGTCCGCCATTTCTGAAACGAGCGCAGTGGCAATCGCAATACCGGCAGATGGTCCGTCTTTCGGGATCGCGCCTGCGGGGACGTGGATGTGCGCTTCGATGGCACCGAGCCGGTCGCGCGGGATCCCCAGCTTGGCGGCGTTGTTGGTCGCGTAGGTGAACGCGGCTCGCGCCGATTCCTTCATAACGTCGCCGAGCTGGCCTGTAAGAATGAGTGACACGGCTCCGCCCGGTCCGACCTGCGTCTGGCTGTCGCCCTCGCGATTCCCGTAATAGCGGCGAATCGAGGCTTCGACGAACATGATGTCACCGCCCATCGGCGTGTAGTACATGCCCGTGGCGATGCCGACCTCGCTCTCGGCGAGCGCGTGCTCGGGGTGCACTCGCGGGCGCCCAAGGAGCTCCCGCACCGTATCCGCGTCCACCACGTGCTTCACCTCTTCGCTCGCCGCGATCTTGCGCGCCAGCTTCCTGGCAACCGCTCCGATCTGGCGCTCGAGCTGACGAACTCCACTCTCGCGAGTGTAGCTCGACACCACCGACATGATCGCTTCGTCGGTAAACGTTATCTCCTTGTCGCTCAGTCCGGACTCCTCGAGCTGCCGGGGTAGAAGATACGTCTTGGCGATCTCCGCCTTCTCCTTCTCGGTGTAGCCGGCGAAGTCGACGACCTCCATACGGTCGAGCAGTGGACCGGGGATGTTCTGGACGAAGTTCGCCGTAGCGATGAACAACACTTCGCTGAGGTCGAAGGGAATGCCGAGGTAGTGATCGGTGAAGGTGTCGTTCTGTGCCGGGTCGAGGACCTCGAGCAGCGCGCTGGCCGGATCACCCTGAAACGACGTGCCGAGCTTGTCGACTTCGTCCAACAGGAAGACCGGATTCTTGGTTCCCGCCTGCTTGAGGCCCTGCACGATTCTGCCCGGCATCGCGCCGACGTAGGTGCGACGGTGGCCGCGAATGTCGGCTTCGTCTCTGGCACCGCCGAGCGCGACGCGTACGTACTCGCGGCCGAGTGATCTCGCGATCGACTTGGCGATCGACGTCTTGCCGACGCCCGGCGGTCCGATGAATAGAAGAATCGGCCCCTTCGCCATCGCGCGGGACTTGGCCTCCGCCTTGTCGGTGATGGGTCGCTCCTCGTGGTCGCCGATGGTGAGCGACGGAGTTGCGTCGTCCTTGTTCACGGAAAGCTTTCCGGCCGGAACTTCACCGGTCTTTTCGACCTCTTCGGCGAGCTGCGATGCGCGAAGCTGTCTCACGGCGAGGAACTCGAGCACGCGGTCCTTCACGTCCTTGAGTCCGTAGTGATCTTCCTCCAGCACCGTTTCGGCGTGCTTGAGATCGAGCTGATCGTCCGATCTCTTGTTCCACGGAAGCTCGGCGATCCACTCCAGGTAGGTGCGGATCACCTGTGCTTCCATCGACTCGCGGCCAGCGCGCTCCAGCCTGCCGAGCTCGCGCTCGACCTCGGCCCGCGCTTCCTTGGATAGCTGGAGCTTCGCCAGCTTGTCGCGAAGCTCAACGATCTCCTTGCTCGAATCGTCGTCGCCGAGCTCCTTCTGGATCGCCTTGAGCTGCTCGCGCAGATACATCTCGCGCTGGCGCTCGCCGAGCTCCTCCTGAACCTGCGACTTGATGTCTTCCTGGGCCTCGAGCAGACCGACTTGTCGCTGCACGTGAACGAGCACACGCCGCAGCCTCTCTTCGACGCTCAGGGTTTCCAGCAATCCCTGCTTTTCGGGGACGGGAAGCTCGATGTAACCGGCGACGAGATCGGCGAACCTGCCGGGATCGGTGACGGAATCGAGAACCTGGTGAACCACTTCCTCCGGAAGTCCGCGACGCTCACCGAGCTCAGCCGCCCGCTCGCGCGTCTCTTTCTGTAACGCGGTGAATGCCGGATCGTTTTCAGTTTGAGGGTTCATTTCCTCGGCTGGAACGATTACGGCACTCAGATATCCGTCCGTCGTCGTGTACTGGAGAGCGGTAGCGCGCTGCTCGCCCTGCAACAGCAGCTGCACGCCGCCGAGCCCGCGCTGGATCTGACCGATGCGCGCGATAACGCCCATCGAATACAGAATGTCCGCGGTCGGCTCCTCGGTGTTGTCACGCTGTGCGACTGCGAAAACGAGACGGTCACCCTTGAGGGCGGCCTCGATCGCTCGCAGAGTTGAAGGCCTGCCGGCCGCTATCGGCTGGGTAAGGCCGGGAAATATTACAGTCCCCCTGAGTGGGAGAACCGGTAGTGTCTGACGCTGTGCCATTGTCATTCCTGGGACAAAACTCTTATTTAGATACTACTCCACCGGCTTTCCTTACTGCATCTTTTGCTCTCGTGGATTTACGCCACCCGGGCATGATCTGCAACACCAGAACTGCTGATTCGACGCGGCCACATGCCAATTAGACCTGAAGACGAGTTGGGCACCCATGTGGCGAAAACCCTCTCTGCAAACTATGAGCTAGAGGACGAAGTTGGTCGTGGTGGGATGGGCATCGTGTATTGCGCGCGCGACAGGCGGCTCAAACGCGAGATCGCGATCAAGGTTCTCCCCCCCGAGCTGAGCTTCCGCGCCGACATTCGACAGAGATTCCTGCGCGAAGCCGAGACCGCCGCGCAGCTCAATCACCCCAACATCGTTCCGATCTACACCGTCGAGGAGAAGGACAACCTCGTCTATTTCGTGATGTCGTACATCAAGGGTGACAACCTCGGGGTGCGTCTTCAGCAGCACGGCCCGATGGCGCCCGTCGAAGTGCGCCGGATTCTGCGCGAAGTCGCGGACGCGCTCGCCTACGCGCACAGCCGCAACGTCATCCACCGCGACATCAAGCCCGACAACATCATCATCGACGAAGAGACCGGCCGCGCGATGGTTACCGACTTCGGCATCGCGCGCGCGTTGACCGACAGCGGCGACTCTCGGCTCACCGCCACCGGCATGGCGATTGGGACCCCCGCTTACATGTCGCCCGAGCAATCCGCCGGCGATCGCGCCATTGACGGTCGCAGTGATCTCTACTCGCTCGGCGTCGTTGGTTATCAGATGCTGTGCGGCCAGACTCCATTCGTCGCCAGCAACACTCCCTCGATGCTCGTCAAGCATTTGTCGGAACAGCCGATTCCGGTGGATGAGAGATGGCCCGATCTCCCGCCCGATCTGGCGCGGGCGGTGATGGTCTGCCTGGAAAAAGATCCCGAGAATCGATTCCCCAATGCTGCGGCGTTCGCGTCCGCGTTGGACGGCGGCGCGATGCCGACCTTGGCAACCCGCGCCCAGCCGGCCGCACCGACGTTAGGATCGCGCACTGGATCGCGGCAGCGTGATTCCGGGGAGTCGTTGCGCGGACCGATTACCGAGCCGACGCGGGAGCGCTACGGCTCGGGCAGCCAGTCGTACATGCCATCGCAGCCGTCGCCCGAAGAGCTGAGCAAATGGAACGCCCCGATGGTGGTCTCGTTCAGACGCAAGCTCGCGCCGTACCTCGCCGTCAATGCGATTCTGGTTCCGATCTCTCTCTTCTCGAACCACGATTTCATCGCCCTGACGGTGATCTGGACGGTGGCGCTCGCGTTCAAGTACTCGAAGCTCTGGGCGGCCGGCTACGATTGGCGCGATGTGTTCCGCCAGCCGCGCGACCGGCTGATCTTCGACGTTGCCGCCGAGACGATCGATGACGCGCGCGCGCTGTTCGACGAAAAGAAGCGCGCACAGGTGCGGGCACGCGCACGGGCTCGGGGTCAGGGATTGTTCGCCCCGATGTCCCCCGTTCCGACGATGCAGCCGTTTCAGCCGTATCCCCGCACCGGTGGGCCGACCACCAGTCCGATTCCCGCCGGACCCCCAGCGGCATTTGCCGATTCCCGCTACGGGTCGGCGATTCGCGACGCCGAGAGCGATCACCGCGAGATCCACCGCCAGCTCTTGAACATGCCGCCCGACGAGCGCGAGCAGATCCCCGAGGTGGCGACGTCGGCCGATGCGGTATTCAGAAGGGTTCAGCAGCTCGCGCTGTCGCTCTCGGACATCGACAGGAGTGCGGGACGCGACACTGCAGACAGCGTCGAGAAGGAAATCTCGACGCTCGAGTCACAGGCCAACCCGCTCGACTACCGGGCGAGCGAGGATCGCGTGCGGAGGCTGGCAATGCTCCGACGGCAGCGTCGCGCACTCACCGAAGTCGCACGCAAGAAAAAGGAAGCTCAGGAAAAGCTCGACAACTGTCGTCAACTCCTGAGGTCGATGCGTCTCGAGCTCGTGCGCTTCAGAACGGGCGGCCTAAACGCGCAGCCGACCGGCTTGACGATGGTCACCCAGCAGGCACAGAGCGTGGTGCGGGAGATGAGCTATCTCTCCGATGCCAACGCCGAGCTCAACGCGCTCTGATCTCCGGCGCATCGCGCCATCACGCCAAAAGGTGATTCGTCGCGGCGGAATACCGGCGCTGGCGCTGGCCTGCCTTGCGGCCACCGGGTGCGCTGAGCGCGGCGGCTTGCAAGCACGTGGCGGCGAGCCCGCGTCGACGACCGCGTCCAGCGCGCGCCGGAGTGATTCAGTCGTACCGGCCGTAGCACACGTTCCCACCCCCGACACCTTGCGCGGCCTATACGTGAATCGCTGGGTGGCGCTCGGCAGCAGACTGAATCGTCTGCTCGACCTGGCCAAGACCACCGAGGTCAACGCGCTGGTCATCGATGTGAAGGACGATCGCGGTTTCGTGCTCTATAGATCGAGAGTGCCGCTCGCTCGCGAGATCGGCGCGGATACCGCCGACGGTCACTGGATGTCGGCTGCCCGATTGAGAGCGGTGCTCGACACTATGACCGCGCACGGCATTTATCCGATCGCCCGAATCGTGGTCGCCAAGGACCCGCTGCTGGCGCAGAAAAAGCTCGAGCTCGCCATCAAGCGCAAATCAGATCTCAAGCCGTGGCTGGACAAGAACGGCAACCCGTGGCTTGACCCGCATCAACCGGCCGTCTGGCAGTATGCCGCCGATCTGGCGCGCGAGGCCTACGACCTGGGCTTCAGCGAGGTGCAGTTCGATTACGTGCGATTCCCCGACGAGAAGCGGCTCGTGTCTGAAACGGTGTACCCGCTGGCCAATGGTCGGCCGCGCGCGCAGGTGATTCGCGAGCAGCTCGGATTCCTGCGCAGCTCGCTCCGGCCGCGGGGAATTCGCGTCACCGCCGACGTATTTGGCCTCACTGCCACCGACACCACCGACATGGGAATCGGCCAGCGGTGGGAGATGTTCGTCGACCAGGTCGACGTCGTGCTGCCGATGGTTTATCCATCGCACTTCGCGCGCGGAACCTATAAGCTGCGCAATCCGAACGCGCATCCATACGAGACCATCGACAGGGCCCTGAAGGATGCGATAAGGCGCAGCAAGCCCGTCGCCAACGCCGCGCAGATAGTGCCGTGGTATCAAGACTTCACCCTCGGCCCTCCGCACTACTATGCCGAGCATGTCCGCGCCCAGAAAAAGGCCGGATACGACAACGGGTTCCAGAGCTGGATCCTCTGGAACCCGAAGAGCAACTACACCATCGCGGCCCTCGAGCCGCGATCGTAGCGGCTTCAGCTGCTGCCGTTGCGACGCGCGTCCATGCGCGCCTTCATATCGGCGAGGTTCTTGTCGAACTGTGCCTGCTGATCGGCGGTAAGAACCGCGCGGATCTCGGCGGCCTGCTTGCTCTGCAGATCCATCATCTTGGCGCGGGTCGCGTCGTCCATCGAGCCAGTGGCCTGAGCGGCTTTCCGCAGCTCCATCTGTTGCGGAACGTACTTGTCGCGGATCGTCTTGACCTGTGCCTTCTGGGCGTCAGTCAGGGTGATGTCCTTGAGCAGCATGCCGCCCATTCCGCCCCCACGACGTGCTTCGCCCTGACCCTGCGGTGTCGGCTCCGTGCTTTGCGCTGCAGCGGTCGAAGTCAAGCCAACGCAAAGGGCAGCGGCCAGCGTGGCGATGCGAATAACCTTCATCCTACTCTCCTAGAAGTGGGTGTTGCGCCGGTCGTGGCGCAAAGAGTTATACGCCAAAGTCGGAGAAAAGGTTGGGGAAGATCAACCACAACCGGACACCGGTCTCGCTATGGGCAACGTCTGAGCCCTTGTTCAGCTGCAGTTGACCTAAAACTATAAACTGCAACGAGTTGCCAGCTTGGGGCTAGCGCCCGACCGAAAACCTGCTATTCTTCCCCGCGCTAACCGCCGGCTCATACGCCCGCCGGCTTCGCAGGCTCACTGCCTTTCAGGGCGCCGAGTGCCGCTTGTGACCGTACCCAGTAGCACTGCTGAATTAGCCCCAACGACACCAACTCCTGCTCCCGAGCAGCTCACCTTCCCGCTGAGCTGGCTGCTCGACCACGCGGCCGCACCGATCAAGTATCGGGCGCTGACCGAAATTGCTCGTCCCGCCGACGCGCCCGCGACGGGAATCGATTGGCTCCCGTACTCGCACCGACCCGCAATTCGGCTAGCCGTCACCCAGAACCGCGACGGGATGTGGAACAAGTCTGTGCTGTCGATGCCCGGGAAGCACGCTTCGGATTTCAGCGGGATCGGAACGGTGCCCGCGGTGAGGCGGCTCGCCGAATACGGTTGGGAACGGGAATCACCGCCGCTCGTTCTCGCCCGACGAATTCTTTTCAGGTTGCTGGCCGAGGACAACGACCCCGCCTTCACCTTCGAGCTTTCCACGAAGACAAGGGACGACGATCTCGTCCGCCGCACTCGTGGGCTCTTTCGGGAAGCCGCCGCCGCGACACTGGCGCAGATGGGTTACGAGAACGACCCGAGACTGCGGGGCGCCGCTCGCCGCATCCTCGAGCGAACCGTCTCCTATCTCAACTCGCCGCTCGGCGAAAAGCCGTGGATGCAAGTGGGAAACACCCACGTGCTGGCCCCGGAATCCGCGCCGCCATCGATCTACACACTGACGATGCTCGCCTACATGCCGATCTTCCGGCACGAGCACTTCAGCGAAGTGGAGCGGATCTATGACTGGATCACCCAGCCGCTGCCGCGGCAGGAAGCGGTTCAGCTTTTCGGCAAGAAAATGGTGCCGCAGCCGCACCTGGTGATGGGCGATGTTCTGCCCCACCGTAACGCGGTCGAAGCGGATGTGCCGTTCTCACTGCTCTGGCTGGAGACGATGGCTCGGCTCAACTTCCTCCGTCGCAACGACGGTTGGATGAAGCTGTACGAGCGATTCGTCGATGACCGCGACCGCAACGGCATCTGGCACCCGCACAAGGGAATGGATCGCCCGGCGACGACCAATCCGTGGGCGTGGTCGATGTTTCCGCTCGACGATGGCGTCGAAGCGGAAGCGCGCTGGACCGACGTCACCTTCCGCATCGGACTCATCGGAAAACTTCTCGGCAGAGAAATCGAGTTGATCTGATCCGATGATCGGCTTCCGTCGCCGGCGCAACCTTGGCCCCGGCGAGATGTTTCCCGCCGGCGATCCGGCTTATCGTGCGAGCTTCCCGCGACTGCGATCCGGCCTCAAAGTGCGAGTGGTGGAGCGTGGCGATCCGGCGTCGCCGCCGGTCTTGCTGATTCACGGTTGGGGGTGCACGGCCTACGTATTTCGCCACAACATGCCGGCTCTGGCGGCGGCTGGCTACCGGGTCATGGCCGTCGATCTGAAAGGTCATGGGCTGTCGGACAAGCCTGGCAGCGCCCACGAGTACACGATCGATTCACTCGTCGAACACGTACGCGACATTCTGGACGCGCTCGGACTCGAGCGACCGGCGCTCGCGGGCCATTCCCTGGGCGGCTCACTCATATACCATTTTGCATCGCGCTTCCCGGAGCGCGCGCGGTGCCTCGGCCTGTTGTCGCCGGTGGGCCTGAAGGGAGTACCGCTGATGTGGCTTTACCGATCGCTCACTCCCCGCGCGCTCACTCCGCTGGTGCATAAACTCAGGCCGCGATTCGTCGTCAAGCTCGCGTTGCGCAGAGTTTATGGACGGCGTGGACATTTCACCGAGCGCGATGTCGATGAATTCGTGGCACCGACCCAATTCCCGGAGTACTCGATCGCGCTGCGCGAGCTGCTTCACAACTACGATTGGAACGCCGCCGAGCACCGGAAGCTGACAAGAGTGGATGTCCCCGCCGCCGGAATCTGGGGCAGCCTCGACCACATGATGCCCGACGACGGCATGGGTGTTTACGTTCCGCTGTTGCCCCAGCTGGTCCTGCGCGCCATTCCCGAGGCGGGGCACATCATTCCGCAAGAGACACCGGACGAGGTAAATGCGGGGCTGATCGCATTGTTCAAGCGGGCGGAATACTGAATTGAACTGCAACTGAAACTGGTGCCTGTTGCCAGAGGCATGTCTCTCCCCCGCACTATATTCAACTGGATGCCCGAAGAATCTCCCGAGCCGAGGCTCTCGTTCAGCGCGCTCGGCCTCGCGCCGGAATTGCTCGATGCTGTCCGCGATGCCGGCTACACCCACCCCACTCCGATCCAGGAACAGGCAATCCCGCTCGCTCTGGCGGGACGGGATCTGATCGGGCTGGCACAAACCGGAACGGGGAAAACCGCCGGCTTTACGCTGCCGATCATCCAGAACCTGATTTCCGCCCCGCTAACCGACGACGGGGGTAAGTCCGTGCACCGTGTTCGCGTATTGATCCTCACGCCCACGCGCGAGCTCGCGGCCCAGGTCGAGGAAAGCTTCCGCAAGTACGGGAAGCACACCGATCTCCGAGTGGTGCCCGTTTTCGGCGGTGTCGGACTCGAGCCGCAGTCCAAAGCGCTGCGGCGCGGGGTGGATGTGGTCGTTGCGACACCCGGCCGGCTGCTCGACCACATGGAGCGACAGAACGTCAACTTCGACGACCTCGAAGTGCTCGTTCTCGACGAAGCCGACCGCATGCTCGACATGGGCTTCGCGCCCCAGCTCAACCGAATCGTCAGCGAGATCCCGCGCTACCGCCAGACGCTTCTCTTCAGCGCCACGATGCCACCCGAAGTAGAGGCCCTCGCCCGCAAATACCTGCGCAAGCCGGTAGTGGTGCAGGTGGGCCGCCGGTCCGAGGCAGCGAACACGGTCACCCACGCCGTCTACCCGGTGCCGCGCGAGCGAAAGAGCACACTGCTCGCCGAGCTGCTGAAGCGCCCCGACATGGATTCGGTTCTCATCTTCACCCGTACCAAGCACGGCGCCGACCGGGTGGTGAGACATCTCGAAGACGAGGGAATCGCCGCGACCGCTATGCACGCCGACAAATCGCAGGGTGAGCGCACGCGCGCGCTCGAGGACTTCAAGTCAGGCAAGGTACGCGTGCTGGTGGCGACCGACATCGCCCAGCGCGGACTCGACGTCTCCGGCATCAGCCACGTCATCAACTACGACGTCCCGCAGCAGCCGGAGGATTACGTCCACCGCATTGGTCGCACCGGACGCGCGGCAGCGACCGGCGATGCGTACACCTTCATGTCGCCCGACGAAATCGCGATGGTGCGCACCATCGAGCGCACCATCGGTCAGCAGATTCCGCGCATCTCGGTGCCGGGCTACGATTTCGGCACGACGTCGGATGCTACGGTGTTACTGCTTTCGGAATCGCAGCCGGTCGACGTGGTCCCGCGCTCCGAGGCCGTCAATGACGCAGCCGACCCAGCCTCGACACAAAAACGGTATCGACGGCCGCGCTCCGTTGCACGAAGACGCTGAGGTTCGAGGCGCCGTAGCCCATGCCCGTCGGCGAGTACGACATGCGAGAACGCGTCGCGCCAATCCGGACATCGTGATCCGCGCCAACCCTCGCGGTTCGCACCGTATCGGCGCCGACGCTGACGTGAAGCGCCTGATTCACGGTGTCGATGTCGACCGTCGTTTGCGCCGAGCGCGCGATTGCGATATGCCGAGCGCTGCCGAACAGGGATTCGATCTCCACCACAGCGCCACGAACGCGGACCCTGTCGAGCAGTTTGCCTGCCCATGGCACGGCGATGGCGGAAAGCACGCTCAGTATGCAGAGCGTAATCGTGAGCTCGATGATCGTGAATGCGCGTCGCATGTGCAACCGTCCTTCCCCACAGTCAGCTGGTTAGATAGCATATGGTAGATGCATCCGACGCAGCTGCTCCGACAATTTCGGGTGGATTCATTCCGTCCCCGCGAAAAATGAAAGTCCAATTTCTGACGACCGTCGCCGCGAGCGCGGTCATGCTCGCCTGCGCGACTCCGGCGACGCGGATTCCGCCGACCGAAATCCCGCAGCCCAATCCGACGGTAGCCCCTCCATTCAGAATGGACAGCTCGCTGACCATCGACCGCGTTCCGCCTTTCCAGACGGAGCCGCTCATCACCTGGGGTCCGCCGCCCGATGGCGTCGCGCACGCGGAGCGGGTTCCTGAATACGATTTGCAGCATCAGGTGACGACGATTCGCTTCGACTGGCCGCGGCACGCCGTCGTCGGAACTACCACCCTCACCATCGCCGGCCTTCGCGACGCCGCGCCCCTGTCGTCGGTGGCTATCGATGCTGGTGACATGACCTTCACGCGTGTCGCCGTCGGCAACACCACCCTGAAGTACGACTACGACGGCCGCACGCTGACCGTTCATCTCGCTACGCCACTGCGCTCGGGACAGAAGGCGTCGATCACCATCGATTACGACGGCGCGAATCGCACCAAGGGCGCCTATTTCCGTCCCGCGAAACACATCGTGTGGACCCAGGGCGAGACCGAGGACAATCACTTCTGGGTGCCGACCTACGATTTCCCCAACGACAAGGCAACCTGGGAGTTCTTCATCTGGACGGCGAAAGGTGAGCGCGCGCTCTCCAACGGGCGGCTCGCCGGCTCGCGAACCGTCGGCGACAGCATCGAATGGCACTGGGTGCTGGAAAAGCCGACAGCGACCTATCTGATGACGACGGTCGTCGGCAACTACACGGTCCTGCAGGACAAACCCTGGCGCGACGCGACCATCGGCTACTGGACGTATCCTGATTCAGTGGACGCGGCGTGGCGCGGGTTCGCCAAGACACCGCAGGCGGTCGACGTCTTCTCACGGAAGACGGGCGTCCCATATCCGTGGAACAAGTACGATCAGATCGTGATCCCGGAGTTCCAGTACGGTGGCATGGAGAACGTGACCGCCACTTCACAGAACGACGCCGAGATTCTCCATCCCGCATGGTCGGAGCCGCAGGCCAATTCGACCGGGCTGATGGCGCACGAGCTCGGGCATCAATGGTACGGCGATCTTCTCACTACCCGGCGCTGGGGCGATGTCTGGCTCAACGAAGGTTTCGCCACTTTCATGGAGCAGGTATTTCGCGAGGCCGACGCCGGCATCGATGAGGCCGCCATCGACCGCCTCGGCGCGCAGGAGCAAACGATCGACGCAGATCGACGAGCTCGCCGGCCGATTGTCTGGAACAAATGGGTCAACGATCCGATCGAGGTCTTCTTCAGCGGACACATCTACCCGAAGGGCGCGACGATCCTGCAGATGCTTCGCCATCAGCTCGGCGACGATCTGTTCTGGAAAGCGATGAACCATTACACGACAGCCCACGCGTACGGCAACGTCGTGACCGACGATCTTCGCAAAGCCTTCGAAGAGACGACCGGCCGCGATTACAAAACGTTTTTCGACCAGTGGGTGTATGGCGCCGGCTTTCCGGTTTTCCAGGTTTCGTCACTGTACGACCGAACCGCTCGGCGCCTGGTGATCAGCGCGCGCGAAGTGCAGCCGCGCGACAGCCTGACCGGGTTCTTCGACGTCGACGTGGATGTGGAGGCGCGAACCGACAGCGGCGCGGTCCGCTTCGTCGTTCCCGTTCGCAACGGCACCGGGGAAGCGGGAGCCAACCTCAAGGCGCCACCCCGTTCCATCCGCTGGGACAAGGGCAACTGGATTCTCGACCTTACCGACTTCCCGCGGTCCACCGCGATGATGATGTACCAGCTCGTGAATGACGACGACGTTCTTGGACGCATCGAAGCAGTCGACGTGCTCGCTCAGCGACCCGCCGACCGGAATGCCCTCAACGCGCTCATCCTCGCCACGCGAAACGACCGGTTCTGGTCGGTCCGCGCTCGCGCGGTGGACGCGATTGGTGCTTGGGGGGCCGAAGCGAACCGCGCCGGTCTGGCGCCGATGCGAAGCGTCGTCGCGGCCGTCGTCGCCGCCACGCGCGACCCCGACGCCCGCGTTCGCCAGGAAGCCGCCAGCGCACTGGGACGATTTCCTGTCAGCGGCACCACCGCTCGTGATGTCGCCATCCGACTGAAGGAGATCGTCCGCACGGACCCGAATTTCATCGTTCGTGGTGCCGCGCTCGCATCCGACATCCGGCTCGAAAAGAACGCGGCACTCCCGCTGGCCAGGCAGCTCATGCAACAGCAGCTGTGGCAGGATGTGATACGCGGGCCAGCGGTCAATGCACTGAAGGCCGTCGGCACCGCTGAAGCACTCGCTCTCGCGCAACAGTACGCGCCACAGTCCCAGTAAGAAAATCCTCAATATTCGACCATGAAGATCAGCATCGAGTACTGCGTCGTTTGAAACTACGAGCCCCGAGCCGCCAGTCTGGCGGCTGAGATTCGCCAGCGATTCCCCGCCGCCGAGCTGCAGATGATTCCATCGAAAGGCGGTCGATTCGAGGTGACCGCCGATGGACAGCCGGTGTTCGAGAAGTCAAAACTCGGCAGGCACGCCAAGCCGGGCGAAATTCTATCACTACTAGAACAGAAATCGTAAAATCATGAGAATCGCGTTGTCCACCGGAGGAGGTGACGCGCCGGGGCTCAACGCGGTGATTCGCGCCGCGGTGCTCTCGGCGTGCAATCGTGGCTGGGAAGTCCTCGGCGTCAAGAAAGGCTACGCGGGACTGCTCGGCGAGGAAGAAGTCATTCCCATGACCGCCGGCACCGTGCGCGGAATCGCCCATCTCGGCGGCACCATTCTGCGCACCACCAATCGCGGCAATCCCTTCAGCTATCCCGTTTATCTGCCCGACGGCAGCTGCGTCGAAAAGGACCGCTCCGACGAGCTGATCGAGAATGCGCGCAAGCTCGGCATCGATGCGCTGGTCTCGATCGGCGGAGACGGATCGCTCAGCATTGCCCACGAGCTCTGCGAGAAAGGCATGCGGATCGTCTGCGTGCCTAAGACAATCGACAATGACGTCAGCGGGACCATCACGACCTTCGGGTTCGACACGGCGGTCAATACCGCGCTCGAGGCGATCGACAAGCTGCACACTACCGCCGAGAGCCACGACCGCGTCATGGTGCTGGAGGTGATGGGTCGGCACGCGGGCTTCATCGCGCTCCACGCCGGACTCGCCGGCACCGCGGACGTGATTCTGATCCCGGAGATTCCCTACGACATCGATAAGGTCTGCGAGAAGATCACGGCGCGCAGCCGCTCCGGCAGACACTTCTCCATAGTAGTCATCGCCGAGGGCGCACACCCGCAAGGTGAAAGTGTGGCAATTCGCGGCAAGTCGATGCCTGGCCAGGCCGTGCGGGTCGGCGGCGTCGCCGAGCGACTAGCCGAAGAGATCGAGCGAGGCACCAAGAAGGAGACCCGCTCGCTGATCCTCGGGCATCTGCAGCGCGGTGGCCAGCCCACCGGCTACGACAGATTACTGGCGGTGCGATTCGGTGGCGCCGCCGTACGGGCTGTCGCGGAAGAGAAATGGGATCACATGATCGCGCTGCAGTCTCCGCACATCGTCACCGTTCCATTGGCGGAGGTATTGAAGACGCCGAAGCGGGTCGAGATCAACCACGACACTGTATTGACGGCGCGGGCAACAGGGATTTCTTTTGGCGATTGAGCTGTCGTTTCGAGGCCTCGCCACAGACGCCTGACGGCTCGGCTTGAACTGTTGGGGTGTATCACGGATACGTCCTTTCGGGAGGACAGCCGACCGGGTTAGGGCGTGGTCCAACCGAGGTTAAGTCTTTGTAGCACAGCCACTTGGCTGGTTAAGCCCGACCTGGCACCTACCGTGCACCCCATACGGTCATGATTCATCGGTTTCGTATCTGTCAGCTCCCTTCATTGGTGCGTTTCGCACTGTCAGCCGCGGTCTGTTTGACGCTCTCGGCAAGCGCGGCGCAGGCACAACGACCCGTCCCGGTCAGACCGCAAACCCCTGCAAAGCAGTCGCAGGGGCGCGTCGATCAGATTGTACCACCGGGGTTTTTCCCGCCAGCCGGCATGTGCCGGATCTGGATCAACGGTGTACCCGCTGGCCAGCAGCCAGCGCCTACTGATTGCGCATCGGCAGTCAGAAATCGGCCGGCGAACGCGAAGGTTCTCTTCGGAGACGATCCGCCGAAAGGCAAGAAAGGCAAATCAGACAAGGGCAAGTCGAGTCCCACCGACGAGCTCGTCGATCTAATCACACGGAGGATTTCGCGATGAAGTTCCTTGCAATCGCGCTTGCAGTCTCGGGAGTCGCATCAGCGGCTTCGCTCAACGCTCAGACCATTCCTGCCCGCTCGGGCATCATCACCGGGCAGACCACACGAAGCACTGACTGCAACTACGCCCGCACTTCGAACAGCGTCGGTGACATCATTTTCGGTCGCACCAACACCGCCACGAATTGCCGCGATGTGTACAGCCGTGAAGACGGCGCCTGGTATCAGGTTGGCCGTGGCCGCGACAACAACTCGATCTACGAGCGCCGCGTTCGCGATTCCAACGGCAACCTCGTGATCCAGCGCGCACGTCGCAATCCCAACGGCACCTTCAGCATTCTGAGCTCGCGGGTCGCGAACTCGAACGACAAGGAGTGGAGAAAGGCGCAGAGGGCTCAGCAGAAAGCAGCTGACAAACAGCAGAAAGCCTGGGAGAAGCAGCAGAAGGCCGAACAGAAGGCCGCACGGAAAGCCGACAAAGAGTACAACAAGCACCGCTAAACTCGACTCGAGATCGCCCCGGAGTTAACCACTACCGGGGCGATTTTTCGGAGGACCCGAAATGAAATCTTTGATAATTGCAGCTGCGCTGGCCGGACTTGCAGTCGCGAATCCGCTGAGCGCGCAGGGAAGGACGACTTCGACAAGAATCATCCCTGGCAGCACCACCAACCGCCAGGACTGCGCTTACAATCAGACCAACCCTTCGGTCGGAGGCGTGATTTTCGGCCGCAACGGCACCCGTACCAACAGCAGCAACTGCCGCAGCAGCCGCAGTGGCCGCACGCAGAGCGATGGCTCCTGGTATCAGGTCGGCCAGGACAACTATGGCAATACGATCTACGAGCGGCGTGTTCGCGATGCCAACGGCAACCTGGTCATCCAGCGGGCGCGACGTGACTCGTACGGGAACATGACGATCATAAGCTCCAGAAACATCGGCAACAACGGAACGTGGAGCAACAACAATCGCGATCGCGGCGACAACGACGGCGACAACGATGATCAGGGCGACAACGACCGCAGCGGCAAATGGAGCAACAACGCCCGCTCCAGCCACGACAACAAGGGCAATTCGGAACGCCATGGTCACGGTCGGGGTAAAGGACACAAGGGCAGAGACTAGATCTCTTGAAGTCATAGCGACGGCCTCGGCGGACGAAAGTTCTCCGGGGCCGTTTCGCATCCGGTGCGATGTATGCACTTTCCACGGCGAATGCAGCGCATCGTAACCGACAGGTACCTCCCGCCGGACCACGCCGCTTTCGTCGCGGCCGAGCCGCCGACGGGACGGCTGATCGTGATCGCGCCCACGCGCGCTGCGTGCGAGACCATCGAGCTCGCGCTCGGCTTGCACATTCCGACGGTTCTGGAGAAACAGCACGGCCGCGAAATCCGCGAGCTGGCCGCCGCGGGCAAGGGCTTTGGCATCGTCGCCGGAACCGGTACCGGGAAAACGCTCGCCATCCGTCCGATCGCCGAGACGATCCTCGGCACCGAGGAATTGAAAGTTGGCGTCGTGAATCGCGAGCGGGAGGCCACGCCCGAGACGCCGACCTGGAACGTGATCGTCGTCACCACCGGCATCGCGCGGCGCTGGTTCCAGGATGGAGACCTTCTGCCGACCGATACGCTGGTGGTGGACGAGATCCACCAGACATCGGCGGAGCTCGAGCTGTGCCTCGCGCTCGGAAAGCGGGTCGGCTGCCGCTACATCTGGCTCTCCGCAACGGTCGATCCAAGCTTTTACGCCCGCTACCTGAACGCGGCGACGGTGCTCGAGAGTTCCGCGTTCGACCCGGCTAAAGCGGCGGACGTCAAAGTGGTGAGGAAGGACCCGCTCACCTTCCTCGATGACCGGTTCCTCCAGCAAGTCGTGAAGGAGCGCCGCGGCGTGGGAATGTTCCTGCCGACGCGCGCCGGCGTGGAACAGGCGGCAGAGCTGGTCGGTGAGCGTTTCCCCAAAATCAACAGCGCGTTCTACCACGGCGGCGAGCCGATTCGCATCATCCGTCCGTTTCTGGAAGGCGAAGAGACGAAGCCGTACTTCCTGGCGATGACGGCCGCCGGGCAAAGCGCGCTCAACGTTCACGGGCTCGACACCGTCGTCATCGACGACACGCGCTTCAGCAACATCATCGAGCGCGGCAAGAACGTCCTCACCCGTCTGCACCTCGGCGCCAACGAGATTCTGCAGATGGCGGGAAGAGTCCACGGCCGGGTCGCGGGCGGCAGGGTCTTCATACTGTCCGATCGCGACATCCAGTTCTCGGCGCTCCGGCCGACGCCGCCCGAATTCCAGCTGGCGGGGGACTCGGAGCGCGTCGCGATGACCTGCGCGGACCTTGGGGTCGCGGCCGACCAGCTCGAGCTGCCGGTGCTCCTCGATCGCGTCGCCTATAGAAAAGCGGTGACGCTGCTCGAGCACCGCGGAATCATCGAGAACGGGAGACTTTCCCGCTACGGCAAGGCTGTGGAAGCGATGCCCGTCGACCGCCCGTGGGCGGAGCTACTGGTCAATGCCGACGACGAGTTGGTGCCTTACCTCGCCGTCATGAGCTCGATCGAATCGCTGCACCGCATGACGCGGGAGGAGCGTGATCTGTCGGGAGTGCTGGTGCCGGGCAGTGACCACCTGACCGCCTACAATCTGTACGCCGAAGCTTTCGCGCACTGCGGCTATATCGGCGAGGTCTACGGCCTGCCGCGGCAGCTCTTCGACGAAACCATCGAGAGGTGGGCGGAGCGTCGTGGCGTGCTGGTGAAGGCAATCGAGGACGCGGCGCTGGCGATGGCGAGCATTTACCGGTCGCTCGGGCTCGAGCTCCCCACCAAAATGGTCAACGCGCGCGATCACATCTATCGCAAGCTCGGCCAGCTGCTCGCGCAGTTCATGCCCTTCGATCTGGTGATCGACGAGCACACCGCCGACGGCACCGAAGCGCGGGTTTCCAAGACCAGCGTTGCCGGCAGCTGGGGCGCGATTGCCGGCGATTTGCGATACTTCGCCGACCGATCGGGGATTCCGCGCGCGGCTATTGAAGGCACCCAGGTTCCGCTGGAGCTTATCCGCCGCTACGCTACGCGCGGAAAAATCGAGGTGCTCTACGATCCGCGGCGAAAGCACGGGCCTCTCGTAATCAAGCGGACGCTCGACTACTTCGGCTTCGAGCTCGAGAGCGAGATGGAGACGGTCGAAAGCTTCCCGCCCGAACTTGCCGGCGAAATGCGACACATTCTTGCGGAAGCGCTGGCGCGCGGGGAGGCGCGGCACTTCGCCGTGAAAAAGAATCGCGACGTGATCGAGGACATCCGCGAGGCGTACAAGCGCTCCGGGGGCGAGACCGGACGACTCGGATTGTCCGAGCTGACGGCACTCTACGAACAACAGCTCGCCGACGTGAATTCGATGGACGATTTCCGGTCGGCGCGCCTCAGGATCGACAGGCAGCAGTTTGTTCCCAGCGAGATTCAGGATCGTCTCGACACTCTGCCAACCCAGGTCATGATTCGCGATCGAGAGGTGGACATCGATTACGACGTCGAGGAACGGGGTGGCGAGCGTCGCGGGGTCGCGAGACTGCGATTGCCGGAAAAAATTGCTCGCACACTCACCGAGCTCGAGATCCCGCGCCTCGATCGTCCAATCCGGTTCGTGGTTCTGCGCGGCCAGCGAGGAGCCGTTCGCGCCGACACCCTCGAGGAGCTGCAGGAGCGTCTGGCGCAGCCCTGGTCACCGGACGAAGTCGAAGAATCGTCCGCGGATCGGGCGTTGTTGTCGAAGGCGGAGCGCGATGTGCGCCAAATCGCGTCGGAGTTTCGCCGGCATCGACGTGGCGGCGATTTCCGGCATGGAGCACGGCACGGGCAGCGGGGGAAATCCCACGGCCGACGTCGCCGTCGCGGGCGGTAGCACCAGTGCACTGGCGGGCGACGCCGCCGTTCGTATAATCCGCGCATGCCTGCACAACATTTCGCCAAACATTTCAGCGAGCATCAGAGAGTCATAGAGGCCTCCATCGCTTCGCTTCAGCCTGCGTCCGACGCGGCCGCCGATGCCATCATCGCCTCGCTCGGTCGCGGCGGAAAGGTTCTGGCTTTCGGAAATGGTGGCAGCGCTACGCAGGCCAGTCATCTGGTCGAGGAGCTGATCGGACGATTCCAGGAGACGAGAAGGCCCTTGCCCGCGATTTCACTGGTGGGTGATGCGGCGGTAGTCACCTGCATCGCCAACGATTTCGGCTATGGTGCTCTTTTCGAGCGGCAAGTCGAAGCGTTGACCAGCAAGGGCGACGTCGTCGTCGGCATCACGACCAGTGGCCGCTCGGAGAACGTGCTGCGGGGCCTCAAGGCCGCGAAGGACAAAGGTGCGGTGACCATCGCACTCTGTGGGAAGGCCGGCCTCGAGAATGGGTCTGCGGACTACATCGTCGCCGTTCCCAGCGAGGGGGGCGCGTACATCCAGGAAGTGCACCTCATGCTCATCCACCTGTGGTGCATCGCCGTCGATGCCACCATCAAGGCGGGCCGGCTCTAGACCAGACTGAGCCTCGGCCGCTCGTCGGCCAGCGCGTCCTCGCGGTAGGACAACCAGCCGGTCTTGTCATCGGCCACCAACTCGACTTCGGTACCAAGTGGGAGAGTGAGGTTGGGCATTTCATGGCCGGCCGGGAAGTCCATCAGAATCGGCACCTCGAGATCCGAGACGAGGTCGAGGAGGAAATCCTCGAATTCATCTTCTTCAGACCGGTCGAGCGAAAGCTGTCCGAACACTATTCCCCGCACGTGGCGTAGCAGTCCGGCGGCGCGCAGATGAAGCAGCCGCTCATCGACCACCGACATGGGATCCCGGGTCTCTTCGAGGAAAAGAATTGCGTCCTTGGTATCGATCTCGTACGGAGTGCCCACGGTTTGCTGCACGAGCGACAGATTTCCGCCCGTCAGACGACCGACGGCGACACCCGGGCGCACGGCACGGGCGATGTCGTTGCCGAGTTTGATGTCGGGGCGCGGAGTGGTGAGGGCGGAGAGCAGGGAGAGGGCTGTCGCGTCGGTTCCACCGGGCGAGAGATCGTCCAGTGTTGGGCCGTGGAAAACCCGGAGCTGGGCGCGGCGCATCAGCCACAGGTGGAGCGCGGTGATGTCGGAGTAGCCGACGAACGCTTTTGGGTTGCGCCGGAAGATGTCGGGATCGAGGTAAGGAAGCAGTCTGACCGCGCCGTAGCCGCCGGTGGCGGTGATAACGGCTTTTACTTCCGGGTTGTTCCACATCGCCATCAGGCAGGCCGCGCGTCGCTCGTCCTCGCGCTGCTGAAAGCGTCGGAAGCGGTCGATCTCGGCGTCGAGGATGACCTTGAAGCCGGCTTCTTCCATCGCCTTAACGCCGCGCAGAAGCCAGCCCTGCTGCGGTGCATAAGACGGGGCGACGACCCCGATCGCATCTCCCTTCACGAGCGGCGCTGGTCTGTTGAGACCCGGCGACCGCGTGATGGTCGAAGAGAAAGGGTGGGACGGCGCGGTGTCAATCGACGCCATCTCTTGCTCTGCGGGGTACGCTCCGAATGACTCGCTCATCGTCGTTTGTCGAAGCGCATTATCGGTTGGCCACTGCTAGATTCAGGATATGTCTGATACTTCGGTGAAGGCGCCGGGTCCGGAAGGGACCACCAACCCCTCCCCTCGGAATATGCAGGCCACCAGCCCAAACGGTACTGGGGCAGCCACCTACTTTCGGAAAGGTTTCGGGTTGAAATCCGCGATACAGTCCGAACTGGATTCCGACTATACAGGTCATCTGGTGGACCTCCTGAAGGACCGGGAGTATACCCTGACTGCCGGTGACGTAACTATCCGTTTAGCGAAGGAATTCGGGTTCTGCTATGGGGTGGAGCGGGCGGTGGAATACGCCTACCAAGCCAGAAAGAAGTTCCCAGATCGTACCATCTACCTGGCGGGCGAGATCATCCATAACCCGCATGTGAACTCGAAACTCCGGGCGATGGGGATCTCGTTTTTGATGCCGGGGACGGAGGGCAGCGGGCAGCGGGAAGCGGGAAGTGGGAGCCCGGCTGCGGGTCAAATCGACTTTAGCGGGGTCCGGGCTGAAGACGTGGTGATTCTTCCCGCGTTCGGAGTAACCATCACCGATTTTGAGGTGCTGCGGCGCATCGGCTGCGTGATGGTTGATACCACCTGCGGCTCGGTGCTCAATGTCTGGAAGCGAGTGGAGAGCTACGCTCGCGACGGCTTCACTTCGTTGATTCACGGCAAGTACTACCATGAAGAAACGCGGGCGACGGCATCCCAGGCGGAGAAGTATCCGGGTGGGCATTATTTCGTTGTTCGCAACCTGGACGAAGCGCAGCTGGTGTGCGAGTTCATCGAGGGAAGCCTGAGTGCGGACGCTCTGATGGAGCGCTTCGCGCACGCTGCGTCGCCGAATTTTGATCCCGCCCGGGATCTTCGTAGGATCGGTGTTGCGAATCAGACCACCATGCTCGCGCGCGAGTCGCTGGCGATCGGGGAGCTGGTTGGACAATCGATTGCCAGGGCGCACGGCACCGATTACGCGAAGGAGAATTTCCGCACCTTCGATACGATCTGCAGCGCCACCCAGGAACGGCAGGATGCCGTGGTCGAGCTGTTGCGGGAGCCCCTCGATGTGATGGTGGTGATCGGCGGTTACAACTCGAGCAACACGATGTCGCTGGCGGCTCTGTGCTCCGAGACTGTCCGCACTTTCCACGTCGAGGATGCGGACGACATCGACCCTGGCTCGGCGACAATTCGCCATCGTCCCCTCGGAGCGAAGGAGGAGGCCGAGCTTTCACACTGGTTTCCCGAGGTCGGACCCGTAAGAGTCGGCGTGACTGCCGGTGCCAGCACCCCCAACAACAAGATCGGCGAGGCGGTTGGCCGGATTTTCGCTACCAGAGGGATAGACCCGAAGAGCATCCGGTAAAGAATCTTTACAGCGATGTGACGAGTTTGATGCGAGGCGTTGTCAAACTATTGGAGGGTCTCGGTACCGATTGTACTTTAGGTCGAGGCTCGAAACTACTGTTTTGGGGTACCGTAAGTATGGCAGGGAACACTGAACCCGTGGAGGCTGAATGGATGTGTATGGTTCGGATACCGCCCCTGACGAGGAAGCGGGTGGAGCGAGCGGTACAGAGACGACGCCCGAAGTGGGAAGCTGGTTCCAGCGCGGCTCGACTAACGAGTCAGCTCTGAACGACCGGGGAATTGCACTGCCGGTCAGCGCCATGCTAGACCGCGTTCGCGAGGCGGATGCGCTCACCTTCGATAGCGAGGAAGGTGACGAGTAAGCCTCTCTTCGTCAGAAAAAAGGGCCACCGATTCGGTGGCCCTTTTTATTTGATCTGATTCAGGGCGCGGCGAATCGTCGACGCCAGGGTGGCCGCGTTGTCGTTCGCCCAGAAGTGCATGAAATAAAGTCGCGGGGTCTCGCCTACCATGTGTGAATGCAGTGCCGTGACGGCGATGCGGTTGGAGCGCAGGGTCCGGAGTATCGGATCGACCTCTTTCGCCTCCATGACGAAGTCGCCAGTGATGGCCGCGCGACCGCCGCCCGTGGGCTGAAAGTTGATGGCGGTAGAGACGCCCATCGATGGCGGGATAATATCCCCGCCCATCCTGATTTTGTCGGGACGAGGGACACTCACCTGATAGACGCCTCCGTTCACCTTTCCTGCGTTGCCGAGGGTTTGATGGATGAGACCGGTGTCGAGATCGATAGGTGGCGGGGCCACCGTCGGCGGCAAGGCGGCGGGCGGGGTTTTCGTTTGGCCCAGCGCAGCGCGGATCACCGTGGCAAGCTTGACCGGTTCGCCGGCGGCGGCGATGTGCACGTAAACGATGCGCGGGGACTCACCGAGCAGGTGATTGTGAACCGCTGAAGGATTGACCCCACCCTCCTCGAGAGTGGTGACCACCGGCCCCACCTCTTCAGCTGTGAGGACGAGATCGCCCATGACCATCGCGCGTCCATTGCGGGTGCGCTTGAACGCCACCCACGATCCGAGCGCCAGGGCGGGTTTGATTTTGACGCCATCCAGAGTGACGTCGAGATCCCTGCGCGGAAAGCTGAACTTCATGGCGTTGTCCGCCTGCAGGGACCCTGCTCGACCGATGGCGTTGTTTACCGCCGTCCAATCGTCCGTGGGAACTGCCTGACAGAGTGCCGCTGAAGAAGGGAAAAGGAGTGCGGTAGCGACAGCTAGCGCGGGATATCTCGATGACATGCGGGCGTCGTTGGGTGGGATATCAAGATTCATCAAGAATGGTTCCGGTGACGTCGTCTTGTGGCGAATTTTCGAAATGAATTGCCCGCCGCTCTGATGGACTCGCACTCCTTCCTCCAGAATCTGGCGGTAGTTCTGTGCGTGGCGGCGGTGGCGACCGTGGTATTCCAGCGGCTGCGCCAGCCGGTTGTCTTCGGCTATCTGCTGGCGGGGATGATAGTGGGTCCGCACATCGCGATTCCCCTCGTCGCGGACCTTCCGACGGTACGCGCTATCTCCGAGCTGGGCGTGATCCTCCTGATGTTCTCGCTCGGCCTCGAGTTCAGCATCAGGAAGCTCGTCCAGGTCAGTCAGAAGGCCGGCGTGGTAGCGCTGTTCGAGTGCAGCGTGATGGTCTCGGTCGGCTATCTCGTCGGGCAGATGCTCGGCCTCACCAGGATGGAGAGTATCTTCGCCGGCGCGATCGTGGGAATCTCGAGCACCACCATCATCGTCAAGGCGTTCCAGGAGCAGAAGGTGAAGGGCCGCGTCACCGAGCTGGTCTTTGGCATCCTCATCATCGAAGACCTGATCGCCATTTTCCTGCTCACGATTCTGACGACGGTATCGCGGTCGGGAGCCGTGTCAGCGAGCGAGCTCGGACTGACGGCGATGCGTCTGGTGATGTTTCTGACGGCGCTGATCGGGTTCGGCCTCTTCATCGTTCCGAGGGCAGTGCGCGCGGTGCAGCGGCTGGGAAATCCGGAAACGACCTTGGTCGCCAGCATTGGGATTTGCTTTGCGGCGGCGCTCCTTGCCCTGTCGTTCGGCTACTCGGTGGCGCTCGGTGCTTTCATCGCCGGCTCGCTGGTGGCCGAATCCGGACACGAGATCGAGATCGAGCGTCTGGTGCGACCGGTACGAGACATGTTCGCCGCAATCTTCTTCGTGTCGGTCGGAATGATGATCGATCCAGTGGCGCTGAGCGAGCATTGGCTGGCGGCGCTGGCGTTGACGCTGGCGGTGATCATCGGGAAAGTGCTGGCAGTCACAGTCGGCGCTTTCCTCGCCGGTCACGGCCGTCGCACGGCAATGAAAGCCGGAATGAGTCTCGCCCAGATCGGTGAGTTCTCGTTTATAATCGCCGGCGTCGGTGTCGCATCCGGGGCTATCGGCGGCTGGATGTATCCAGTCGCGATAGCAGTGTCGGCGATCACCACTCTGACGACGCCTGTACTGATCAAGCTGTCTACTCGCGCCGCGGCGTCGATAGACCACTGGCTGCCGGAGCCGATTCAAACGGTCGCCGCGCTCTACGGTTCCTGGATCGAGCGGGTGCGCAGTTCTCCGCGCGCTTCTACGGAGCGGTCGGCGACCAACCGGGTGATTCGCATCATCCTCCTCGACGCGGCGCTCATCATCGCACTCGTCATCGGCGTCGACCTCGAGATCGGGCGGCTGAGTGTGCTCGTCAGCGGCATGATAAGCCTGCCCGTCGAGCGCGTGAGATTTCTGATAGTGCTGATCAGCGGCCTCATCGCGGCGCCTCTGATCTACGGTTTGATCACCAGCGCGCGCTCACTGGGAATGCATCTGGCTCGACGCGCCTTTGCCGATGCCCAGAAGGGCAGGGTGGATCCTGCCGACGCACCACGCCGCGCACTGGTGATCCTCGTTCAGATCGCGGTGGTGTTGGCGGTGGGAATCCCGGTCGTCGCGATCACGCAGCCCTTCCTGCCCGCGCATCAGGGAGCGTTCGTTTTGATGGTGCTGACGCTGGTACTTCTGGTGGCGCTGTGGCGAAACGCATCGAATCTTCAGGGACACGCGCGAGCGGGCGCTCAGATCATAGCGTCCGCTCTCGCAGACCAGATGGCGTCCGTGGATGGCGTGTCGGAAGAACCGAGACAGCTCGACGATGTCAACGCGATTCTTCCCGGACTCGGAGAGCCCGTGGCGATCAGAGTCTCGCCGCAGAGCATCGCCGTGGGCAGAAGTCTCGCGGAGATGAACCTGCGTGGAGCAACGGGCGCGACGGTGTTGGCGATAAAACGGGGAGACAAGCAGATCCCGACTCCGCTGGGCAGGGAGGTCGTCAGATCGCTCGACGTACTCGCCGTCGCCGGCCCTCAGGATTCCATCGCGATCGCTCGTGCTCTTTTTTCGCCTGACCCCGCGCGGATCCGCGACGATGCTGAAGGCGCCGAAATACAGGCGGAGCTCGAGGCGCTCAACGACGCCCTTACACAACCCTCCCGGCGCACAACCAGCATACTGCCCTGAGGGTTGCGGAGAACAAAAAAAGACCACCGAAATCGGTGGTCTTTTTTTTTCGGGTGGGCCTACTCCCCTGCTGCGCGGCGACGCTTGGTGCGCCGCGGTGATGCTGACTTCTTGCGACTGATCGGGACCACGTTCAGCTCCGCGGCGCGCTCGACTTCGCCCGGCGTCGCCGGAACTGGGCGCGGCTGCTTGTAGACGAAGCGCTTCCCTTCGTAGTTGCGGAAGACCACCTCCTCATCGGTCATCGACTCCAGGTACTCGGGCAGGAGTGGCACCTTGCCGCCGCCGCCCGGGGAGTCGATGACGAACTGTGGCACCGCCAGGCCCGACGTCCAGCCGCGCAGGGCCTGCATGATCTCGAGACCCTTCTGAACGGTAGTGCGGAAGTGCTCTCCACCCGCCACCTGGTCTGCCATATATAGGTAGTAGGGCCGGACCCGGGCTTTGAGCAGCTCGTGCATCAGCTTCATCATCACCTTGGGGTCGTCGTTGACGCCCTTGAGCAGCACCGTCTGGCAGCCGAGCGACACTCCGGCGCGCGACAGCCGGTCGAGCGCCGCCACCGCTGCCGGCGTCAGCTCGCTCGGGTGATTGAAGTGGGTGTTCATGTAGATCGGGTGGTACTTCTGCACCATCTCGCAGAACTCGGGCGTGATGCGCTCGGGCAGGTGCGAGGTGATGCGGCTCCCCAATCTGATGATCTCGATGTGCGGGATCGCGCGCAGCTGCTGGAAGAAGTACTCCAGCCTGCGGTCACTCAGCATCATCGGGTCACCGCCGCTCATGATGAC